>WTGN01000078.1 GCA_011523545.1 Chloroflexota bacterium
GGCGCGTAGACACTGACCCGCCGGGGAAGGGGCCGGGGATGGAGGGCGGTTAGCGGAATCCTTCCAGGCGTCTACTTGTACGTGATCGTGTCGTTGTTGCCGTCGTAGGTGCCGATCACATTAAAGCCGGAGCCATCTTCCAGCACCTGGCGGATGCCGTAGCTGGCGATCGCCTGGTCGCCATTTTCGTCGAGAAAGGCTTGTACCGCAGTGCCGATGTAGTGGTTGCTTATGAAAGGCAGCATCGACTTGACGGCGGCGCCATCATTGCCGGCGGCGAGCATCGTCAGCATGGCGATATTGGCGGCGTCAAAGGCGTAATTGGTGAAGATGCCCGGTTCCTTATCGAACATGGCGACAAAATCGGCATTGAAGATCGGCGTAAGCGGCGTGACATCAGCCGACTGGGACACGGTCACAAAATTGGCGTTGGCCAAGGTTTGCGCATGTCCTGGATCTTCAAGCATCTCGTCCGATGTCATCGCTTCGTTGCCCAGCCACTGAACCGAGGTCAGGATTGGGTCGATCTGCGCCACTTGCACAAAGGCCTCGGCCGCGCCCGGGAAGCAGACGCAGAAGAAACCGGCCGTATCGCTGAAGCCGGCCAGGGCCGCGCTGACAGCAGCCGCTTCCGTCGAGAGCTCTGTCGATTGCGGCGCATAGCCAAATGATGCCACCTCGCCACCTCCGTTGGCTTTGAAATTCTTGATGAACTGTTCATTCATGCCATTGCCAAAGGGATCGTCGACATGGAGCACAACCATATTCTCATGACCCCGTTCCAGCGCGATAGTGGCAAATGCCTTCGACGAAAAAGTATCGGGTGGATAGATCACGCGGAAAATATTGTCACCTGGAATCGATGCCGCTGGACCGCTCGAGGCCATCGCCACTATGACAACCCCGTTTTCATCGGCGTATTGCTTGGCGCCGAGGACTTCGGCCGTCGTCAAGGGACCAACGACAACTTGAGCGCCCGTCGTCTGAACAATGGTCTGCAAGGCGCGGGCGGCGCCTTCGGGCGTCTGCTCAGTGTCGGCGCTGGCCGTCTCAAAGCGAATCGAAGAACCAGCCGCCTCCAACTCAGCGTTCATCTGCGCCACTGCAAGATCAATGCCGCGTTCAAAATCTTGGCCGAAAGTGCCAAATGAGCCGGTGAACGGCAAGGCGACGCCGAGCACGTAAGTCTCCATGTCGTCCTGCGTGGTCGCTGTCGCGCCGAGCATGGTCGCCATTGCCACAATGAGTAGTACATATACAATCCGTCTGTTCATGACTCGCTTCCTTTTGTTCAATTCCGTTCTTTGCATTTCCTCAAATCTTAGTATAACCAGCGAACTGTGCCAGAGCAAAACGCGGCGCGCCGAGGACGGGGCGATCGCTTCAATTTGCCGTGGCGCCAACAGCGACAAATCCCCCTCTTTTTTGTAATCGAAGGGGCGGATTGCTTGCAGGGCCCGCAGCTTCACTCATAAATGCCGCGGGCCGAAATTGCTTTGCTGCTCGTCTAATGGGATAGCGCTCAGGCGGAATCTTTGAGCGCGACCGTGCCCGCATCGGCGAGCGCAAAGGCGATTGAAATCACCGCGTCACTGTCGCTGGGCACTATATCTGCGAAGAATTCCCAAAGCGTCGCCCGATGGTTGACGGGCACCGACCAGGCTACGGTTACGAAATCCAATTGTGTGATTCGGTCTGCGGGCAGTTCAAGCAATTTCAAGTCGCCATTGCTGTCTATGCCAGCGATGAAAAGAGATTTGCTTCTCGCTTTCTGCCAGTCACTTGGGCTGTCGTGATGAGCAAACTCCACTTGGTGGACTCGCGGGCTATTCCCCTCCCGCAGGACGGCCAGGCGTGTAATATAAGGCGGCATATCATAGTCGCCTTCTATCTCCCCAAAGGGCGGCTGAGCGGTCGTGTGTGCATCCCCGGTGGCCGAATACAGCCAGTAGTGTCCCCAAGGGCTGGGCCAGTCAGCGCCCTTGTTCAATCCGTAACTGGCGGTGACCAGGAATCGCATCAACTCGCCGCTGCCTTCTGTGAGCGAATCAAGCACTGTACGGTCGCTGCCTGCTTGCGGCGCATCTCGGACTGTGTCGCCCGGCATACTTTCGCCATTCATGGCGCCTGTCTCAAAGCAGATTAGCGTACCAGCCGCCCCGAGTACGGCATTTACCTCGGCGATGGCGAATTCGACGCCGCGCATAAAGTCCGGATTCGCGCTGTCTTGATCGCTGGGCGGCGGCAGCGGGATGCCGGCCACACAATTGCCATCGTCGCCTTGCGCGCTTGCGCCTAAGGCTGCTGCCATGATGCAGACAAGAAGTACCGCCAAGACCTTGCTAGACATCGTTGCCGCCTTTCAGTTCGTTTCCATACCTTGCTGTACCACGGGAGATTCTAGCAGAGACCAGACGCCATCACAACAACCATGGGCAACCAGGCGCGCCCTCGCGTCTGATTTAAGTAGGGGCGAGATAGTGCTTCAGCGCCGGGATCACCTTTCGACCGATGAGATGGATGCCGGTCGCCGCTTCCCTCACTCCATGCGGCGTGCCCAACTCAATGCGTTGCGCGCCGGCGTCATAGAGGCGCTCGCACTGCCCGATGATGTCTGCCGGTTCGCCGGCAAAGATGAAGCGATCGAGAACGCTATCGGGAATGAGTCGCGCGGCTTGCTCGTCTTCGCCCGCGCTGACGTGCCCTTGCACCCGGCCCATCAACTCGGGGTCGATCGCCAGTGTGGGATCCAGCTTCGACACAATCGGCATGTACAGCGAAACTGCCTTCCGCGCCATCCAACGGGCCGCCTCGCGATCTTCATCAACTACGGAGACGGCGCCGATCACCAGGTCTACGGCGCCGCGTTTGCGACCAATGCGCGCCTCGCCCGCCGCGATGAACTCGGCGATCACGGGGATAACATCCGGATTGGCCGAGCCGCCAATTTTGACCTCGTCCGCAACTTCACCGGCCAAAGCCGCCAGCTTCTTCCCCCAGGTGCCAATTT
This sequence comes from Chloroflexota bacterium, assembly GCA_011523545.1. Taxonomy (GTDB): domain Bacteria; phylum Chloroflexota; class Anaerolineae; order Aggregatilineales; family Phototrophicaceae; genus UBA6055. The sequence goes on from WTGN01000078.1 coordinate 3,011, forward strand.
GCAGCGGAACCCGTCTTGATGGCAGGGGCCAAGGGGCTCGGACATGCTCGGCGATTTTGTAGACGCGCCCATCATATCCTGCGGACTCGCCGGCAAGCAGCTTTCGGATGATATCGACTGCTTCTCGTATCGCCGCGATAGGCGGGTCAAGCGCGCGGATGCCATGCTCGGCCAGCCAGCCGCCGCGCACCAGCCCGATGTAAACGCCGCCGGCCGCCAAATCAGCCAGAAGCGCCGTCTGAGCGGCGATGTCGATGGGATGCATGCGCGCTGGCGGGACGCCGGCCGGGCCGACGCGCGCTCGCTCGATATATGGCGCCATCAGCAAGAGCGGGCCATAACTGGGCTGGTAGGGCGCGTCGCAATACACAGTTACCGCGTCGAAGGCGTACTGGTTCACCAGTTTCGCCAAAACAATATAATCACGCGCGCGCTTGTCCGTCTGAAAGGCGATACTCAGTTCGCGCTTGGACATGGGTCGCCGTCTTTCGCTATAATCGCGTTGCCGTCATGGTCATTAACAGCGAGAACTCGACTGTTTAGTATTATGTCGCAAGCATTAGTCGATTGGCTTCCGGCAGCGCGACCGCTTGACCCGGCGCTGCCATTATGCTAAGTTTAAGAATATTAAATGCACGTTAATGAATCTGAATCGGGTGATATGATGACTGCGCAATCCGAGATGAGTATAGCCGACATGAAGGCGGAGCGGAAGCGGCTGGCGACGGCGCGTGGTCTGCTGACGCGGGAGCGCAACAAGCTGGCGCGCGAACGCGAGGATTTGCAGGAGCAGGCGGCTGAGGTGGAGCGGCGGGCGGCGGAACTGGCGATTGCGCGCCAACAGGTGGAGGCGATCGAGAAAGAGATGCGTTCACGTGAATTCGACATCGCCCGCCTGCAGGCGCGTGTTGACGATGCGGAAGCCAAGCTGGAAACGGCCGAGGCGGAACTGGCGCTGCTGCAGAAGGCGCTGAAAGCGGCGAAGAAAGCGTCAAAAGCTGTACCGAAAAAAGTACGTAAGCTCGCCTTGAAAAAAGCCAAGAAAATCGCGCGCAAGAAAGCGCAAAAGAAACTCGCCAGAGCGCATGCTCGGATTCAGGAATTGGAACAGGCGGCGCGCGCTGCGCAAACCCTGGTTGAGGGACCGCCTCAATGAGCCGCAGCGAATGCTTTAACTAAAGATGCTGAGCGGCATGTGAAAAGCGACGATCCAGTTGGGCGCGTCGACTATTTCAGCGATCTTCAGGTCCCCGGCTGTGCTGCAAATGCAGTAAGCCTGGCTTTCGCTCAAGCCATGATTGGCCGCCAGCCACTCAATCATATAGCGGACGGCGTTCTTGGCGTTCTCCATCAAGTCAGGGCCATGAGCGGTGGTGATGTGATAACCGGCGCTGTCCACTTTCGTCATCGGGCTCGGACGCTGAATCTGCAGCTCGCGGATGTTCAAGTCCTTACGCACATTGAAACGCATAGTCACTGTCATAGGCGATTCGATGCCGGTGCCGCTGACCTCGCCCTGGCCTTGGGCGCTGTGGCAGTCGCCGGTCGAGAATAGCGCGCCCTCCGCCAGGACCGGCAGCCATAATGTTGAGCCGACAACCAGATCGCGCGTGTCAACATTGCCGCCATTGATTCGCGGCGGGATCGTGTCAAGTCGTCCGGGTTCAGCAGGCGCGACGCCGACGCAGCCGGGGAAAGGCTCGAACGGCAAGCTGATGCCGTTCACGCCGAAACGACAGCTCTCGCCGTCCAATTCCCAGTGATGAATAAAGGCGTAGTCAAAGTCATCTTGGAGCAAGCCGAAGTGGGGGATATGCCCGGTCCAGCCCCAGCCCTTGTGGCGCATGTCGAGAATCTCGACTTCAAGCGCATCGCCGGCCGCCGCGCCATTGATATAGATGGATCCGGTCAAGGCGTGGATTTTGCTGAAATCGAGCTTGGCCAAATCATCGGCGCTGGAATCCGGCGTAACCTGGCCGACCGGCTCGGCGCATTCGATCACGACCGTATCGCCCGGATCTATGCGCAAGCGCGGGATTACGGAGTTATCCCAGAAGGGTTGGGTGACGCTGTCGTCTAGGTAGTGTTCGGTCATGTATCGTTCCTCTGTGCCTCACTTGTATTGAACGTACTCGCAATGAATACTGTAGGGGCGTCTCGCCGAGACGCCCGTAAATTGTTATCCCGAATTCGCGCGGGCGTTTCAGCGAAACGCCCCTACAGCCGTCGCTGCACACCTACAACAGATCAACCGCATCCCAGCTGCCATCGGCGCGGGCGGCGACGCGGTGACCTGTGAGACCGGAAGCGTCTTGCCGCGCCAGCATGACGAATGCGGGCGCCAGCAGCGCGGGATCAACCCAGGTCTTCTTCTGCTCTTCCGTGTAGTTGGAATCCGACATCGGCGTGTTGATTGGCGCGCCCGGCGTGGCGGCGTTCACGGCGATATTGAAGGCCTTCCCCTCCAGCGCCAGGCACTTCATCAAGCCCTCAACACCGTGTTTGCCCGGGTTATATGCGACTTCTTCAATGAAGCCTCTGTAACCTGAGCCGGACGAGAGATAAACGATGCTGCCGCCGCCAGCGTCGATCATCGGCTTCCAGACTGCCTTGCTCAGGATGAAGGCGGCTTGCAAGATGATGTTGATTTCATGCCGCCATTGCGCCAGCGTAATCTGGAGCATTGAGCGCGTAATCAGCAGGGCGGCGTTATGAATCAAGACGCGCGGCGTTCCATATTGTTCAAGCACAGAATCGATCGCGGCTTGGCTGGCGGCGGCATCAGACAGATCAACGCTTAACGGCAGGGCATCGCCGCCGATTGATCGACATTCACTGGCGACTCGCTGCAGAAGATCGCCGCGGATATCCATCATGGCTACGCGCATGCCTTCAGCTGCGTATGCCTTCGAGACGGCGTAGCCCAGGCCCTGCGCCGCGCCGGTGACAACAGCGACCTGCCCACGCAATTCATGGCGACGCGCCGGCGAGCCCGTCATAGCCCCTGCCCAGAGCCGCGCAGTCTTGGATCTAGAAAATCGCGCATCCAGTCGCCCAGGATGTTCAGCGAAACGACGGTGAACATGATGGCCAAGCCGGGGAAGACCGCCAGCCACCAGGAGCCACTCAACAATTGATTGCGGCTATTGGCGAGCATAGCGCCCCAGGTGGGCACGCTTTCGGGCACGCCCAAGCCGAGGAAAGAGAGTGACGCTTCGGACAGGATGACGCCAGCGACGTTGAAGGAGGCGATGACGATCAGCGGCGTCAGGATGTTGGGCAGGATGGTGCGGAACATGATGCGCCTTTCGGTGGCGCCCAAGGCGCGCACCGCTTCGACGAATTCGCGTTCGCGCTGCACCAGGGTCTCGGCGCGGGCGATGCGCGCGTAAGTCACCCATTGTCCGATGCCCAGCACCAGGACGAGGTTCAAGACGCCTTCCCCGAGAATGGTGAGCATCATGATGGCGAAGAGAATGAATGGATAAGCCAGTTGAATATCGGCGAGGCGCATGATGATGTCATCGACGCGGCCGCCAAGGTAACCGGCCGTCAATCCGAGAATCGTGCCGGCGCCGCCGCCTAGCCCGACGGCCGCCAAGCCGACAAAGAAGGAAATCCGCGCGCCATAAACTACGCGCGAGAGCACATCGCGCCCGGTAGAATCCGTGCCCAGAATGAACTCAAACTCGCCTTTCCGGTCGTAGGTAAACGGCGGCTTCAGCGTTTCGAAGATTTCGACGCGGTTGGGATCTTTGGGCGCCAGTTGCGGCGCGAACAGGGCGCACAGCGCAATTAGCGCCAGGACGAAAACGGCGACCACCGGATAGCGCGCTTGCGCCATGCTGGAAACAGCGCGCCGTGCAAAGGACTGCGGCGTATACAACTCATCGACCTGATATTCGAGTTGGGAGACTCGGCGTTTTCTGGTCGCGGACGTGAGTTCGGTAGGGGCGCTCATCGATTATCGATTATTCCAGCCGGATACGCGGATCGAGGAAGCCATACATGAGATCGGCAATAAGGTTGGCGCTGACAAATAAGAACGAAAGCAAGACAACGGCTGTCAAAACCAGCGGCACATCGCGCTGATTGACCGCATCAAACACCAGGCGCCCGACGCCGGGCCAGGAAAAGACGGTCTCAACCACGATCACGCCATTCAAGAGGAAGGCGAACTGCAGCGCCAGCACCGTCACGATCGGAATGAGCGCATTGCGGATGGCGTGGCGGATCATGACGTTGCGCTCGTTTAAGCCTTTGGCTCGAGCGGTGACGACATAATCTTGCCGCAGCACCTCGAGCACGGCGGAACGAATCAGGCGCGAATTGCGGGAAATGGAATAGACCGAAACTGCCACCGTCGGCATGAGCAAGTAGCGGATGGCATGGGGCAGGTTAGTCAGCGCCTCGTCGATCCTGCCCTCGAAGAGCGGCTTGAGAAACGCCACATGCCCCGACACCGGCATCCAGCGCAGGGTGACGCCGAAAAATAAGATAAACATAAGACCGAGCCAGAAGCTGGGCATGGATTGCCCCAGCATCGCGCCCAGCATCAAGGTGCCATCGGTCATGGTGCCGCGGCGCGTCGCCGCAAGCACGCCAATGGGAAATGCCACAATCGTCGACAGGAGAAAGCCGGCAATGGTCAATTCCAGGGTAGCCGGCATACGCTCCATGACGACGTCAAAAGCCGGCACCCGATGCGCAAGTGAATTGCCGGTATCGCCGCGCGCCAAATTGAATAGAAAGTCAAAGTATTGGATGTGCAGCGGGCGGTCGAACCCAAGGCGCTCGCGCGCAGCCTGGCGCTCTTCGGCACTGGCGCGTTCGCTGACGTAGAAGAAGGTGGGGTCGCCAGCCAGGTGGATAGACAAGAAGGTCAAAAGCGTGACGCCGAGCACCACGACAACAGTTAGCAGCAGCCGGCGGATGATGTATTTGTGCATATCAAGCCAGCCCCACCCTTATCCCGCCTAACTTCCATACTTGTAGGGGCGACCCGGTGGGTCGCCCGCTGGTAACAATCGGAATGTGGGTCAGCCAATGGCGAAGTACAGTGTCTACGCGGACTGACCCATACAAAGTATCGCGGTAGGATCGACCTACATATCGTCCTTCAGCGTCGCGGAATAGCCGGTGATGAAGTAGTCGGCGCGCGACTGATATTCGATGCGGTTGCTGACCGCTTCGGTACGTGGCCCAGCGAAGAGCATGATCCAGGGCGGGTCGTTGTAGAACTCTTCGAGCATGGCGATTTCCAGCTCGCGCTCGGCTTCGGGGTCGCCCGTGAGCGAGGGCAGCGTGTCCCAACCGGTGCACCAGAAATCGTTGTCCCAATTGGTGTAATTGGTCTCGGCTTCACCGCAGCCGGCTTCGTGGCCCGGGATATCGGCCATGTCGTACTGGGCGCTCCATTCGCTGCCGCCGGTGCGGCCGAAGTAGAGGGGACCCAAGTCATGGGTGATCAGCGCTGCCACCCAGTCGCCCGATTCCTGGAAGATGGCTTCGGTCTGCACCCCGACATCGGTGAGCATCTGTGCGGTCGCCAAGACCACTTCGGGCGCCATCGCGCCAGTGAGGCGCCGCGCTGGCATCTCGAGCGAGAAGCGCACGCCATCATCGCCACGCGGATAGCCGGCCGCATCCAGCAATTCCTCGGCCTTGGCCGGGTCATAGGGATAGGGCTCCAGCGTCGGGTGATCGGCATTGCTGGGGTTGACCAGGCTGGTAGCGCGTACGCAAGTTGTGAGCAGCAGATTCTCGCAGATGGCGTCGGTGTCAATGGCGTATTGCAGCGCCACGCGCACATCGGTCCGCATGATGGCTTGGGCGCCAACATCGTCGGGGTTTTCGACGCGGAAAGGCGCGTCCGGGTTCAGGTTGAAGCCGATGTAGGTGCGGGTGGTGCCGGGGAAGAAACGCGCTTCCGCCATGCCGGAATTGCGGATGGCTTCGGCTTGGTTCGCCGGGAATTCTTTGTAGATATCGACATTGCCGGTGATGACTTCCGCCACGGCCGTTGAGGGCTCGGGGATGAAGCGCCAAACCAGATTTTCAAAGCCCTGCGGACGCAAACCAAAACCTTCGACCGCTTTCAAGCTCATGTATTCGCCGGGCACCCATTCAGCCAAGGAATAGGGACCACTGCCGACTACATTGCGCGCCGCTTCTTCAAAGGACATCGCTTCGTAGGAGTCCTTGCAGTGGACCAAAACTTCCGAGTACAAGCCCAGGCGCATGGCGCGGTTCTGCGGCTTCCTGGCGACAATAGTCAC
>WTGN01000094.1:0-16068 GCA_011523545.1 Chloroflexota bacterium
CAGCCCCTCCCCAAAGCATCAGATGCCGACCATAGAGATGGTCGGAGGGGAGCAAACGCAAGCAAATTCGAATATTACCTTGCGGATCTCTTCATACAATCAGATCTCGGCGATTCCTTCCCCCCATTGCTATGGGGGGACCGAGGGGGCTTGGGCGCGACGCGGGAAAGTAGCCACCAGTATAGGACAAGCCCTAAAGTTCGTGGCGGGCGGGGCGGGCGGTTTTAATCTTGCGCGGTGGGGTCAAAGGCGTCGCGCAAGCCGTCGCCCAGCACATAGCAGCAAAGCACGACGATAGAAATCAGCAGGCCGGGGAAGATCATCAGGTGGGGCGCTTTGGTGATGAACTCGCGCGATTTGCTGAGCATATTGCCCCAGGTGGCGGTCGGCGGCTGTACGCCCAGCCCGAGAAAACTCAGGGCCGCTTCAATGAGCATGACGATGCCGATATTGCGCGCGAGGGTGACGATGGTCAGCGAGATGACATTGGGCAAAATGTGGACCTGCATGACGCGGAAATCAGACGCGCCGATGGCTTTGGCGCTCACGATGTATTCGCGGGCGCGAATGGCGAGCGTCTCGCCGCGGACGAGGCGGGTTGTCACCGTCCAGGTCAGGAACACGATGACCAGGATGAGCGAATTGGCGTCCGGCCTGAAGACGGCGGAGATCACAATCAGCAGCACCAGCCCGGGGATGGCGTTGAGCGTGGTGATGATCCAGTTGACGAAATCGTCGATGACGCCGCCGTAATAACCGGTGATGATGCCCAGGGTCACGCCGATCACCAGGGCGAGAAAGGCAGACATGAAACCGATGAAAAGGGAAACCTGGCCGGCGTAAAGCAAGCGCGCCAGGTGATCCCGCCCCAGGTTGTCCGTCCCCAGCAGGTGGCCCTCGCTGAAGAGCGGCAGGTATTTTGAGCCGGAGGCGTCGGTGGTATTGGGGTCGACGCCCAGGGCGCCGGTGATGAGGGGGGCGCCGATAGACGCGGCCGTTAAGAAGAGCAGCACGGCAATCGCTGTCATCGACAGCCGGTCCCGCCAGAGCCGCGCCAGGGCCAGATCGGTGAGTGAACGGCTGCGCAGGCTTGCTTCGGCGTCGAGTCTGAGCTTGAGCTTGTCTACCTGCATCGGCGGCTCCTAGTGAATGCGAATGCGTGGATCAATCATGACATAGAGTATGTCCGATAGCAGGAAACCCAGGATTGTGCCCAGCGAGGCGAAGATGACGATGCCCATCACAACCGGGTAATCTTGTTGTATCGCCGAGTTGAAGGCGACGCGCCCGACGCCGGGCCAGGCGACAACGCTCTCGATGACGATCGCCCCCGCCCATAAATTGGTGATGATGGGACCGAGCAAGGTGGCGACTGGAATCATGGCGTTGCGCATCGCGTGCCTGAAATTGACCACCTGAGGCGACAAGCCTTTTGCCCGCGCCGTTCGGATGTAATCCTGGCTGAGCACCTCCAAAGTAGACGTGCGCAAATAACGCGAAAAGAGCGCCACGAAACCCGCAGCCAAGGCTATTGCCGGCACCGGCAAATATATCAAGCGTTCAAAGAGCGGCGGGCAAACGCCGTACAGATTGGGCACGCAGCGCCCGCCTATCGGGATAATATCCAACCGGATGCCAAATATATAAAGGAGAATATAGCACAGCCAAAAACTGGGCATGGCGTCAAAGATCACCGCCATAACGCGCGACACATTATCGAAGGGCCGCCCCCTTGTCACCGCCGAAATCACACCCACCGGGATGCCGATCGCCAGCGATGTCAGAATTGCGGCGATGCCCAACTCTAAGGTTGCCGGCAAGTTCGTTAATATGACCTCCATCACTGGCTGTTTCTTCACGAATGAGCGGCCGAAATCGCCGCGCAGGATGCCGTAGTTGTCGCCCGGGGGCTCCGGTACGCCATCGCCGTCCTCATCCAGGGGCGCGAGCAGCGTGAACGAGCCATCGGCGATGCCATCGCCATCACTGTCCCAGCGCAACCAGTCATCGCCGGCCAGCCAGCGCAGGTACTGGATGTGGAAGGGGTCGTCTATGCCCAATTGGGCGGCCAGGCGCGCGCGGGTTTCCGCTTTGATATTCGGCGCTAGATACAGGCGTTCGACGACGCTGCCCGGCGCCAGCCATAGCAGCAGGTATGAAAGCAGCGTGATGCCAAAAAATGTCGGGATGGATTGAACGAGACGGCGGATGATGTATTTGATCATAATTGATCTCTGTGTCCCAATGCGCGCTATGGAAGCAAGAGGGAACGCGCCAGCGCTGTCCAGCGCGTTCCCATGCTGCTTGTCTCAGGATGCTAGTTGCTGATGGCGAGATTGGCCATGTTGGCGTAGCGAATCTCGGCGTATGGCATCCAGTTCTGCACGTCATTCGACTCCGCATACATCGAGAAGGGGGCGAACAGCCACCACCAGGGCAGCTCATCGTGCAAGATCTGGCTGATTTCGTGATACAGCGCCTGCCGCTCGGACAAGTCGCAGCCCGGCAGAGACAGCGCCTCATCGTAGAGCTCGGTGACGCGGTCATTGCGATAGGAGACGAAGTTGAAGCCGCCGCCGACCGTATCGCCAACCGGCGTGAAAACGTTGCGCGCATCGGTGTCCTGGGCGAGATTGGTGAAGCCGATCATGATGGCGTCAAAATCTTGACCCAGCAAGAAGGTGACCAGCGGACCGAATTCGATCGTCTGGAAATCGACAGCGATGCCGATCTGCCCCAGTTGATCCTGGATGACGGTGCCGGCCGCTTCACGCACCAGGTTGCCCGAGTTCGTCAGCAATTCAAAGGCGAATTCGGTGCCGGCTTCGGCGTAGAGCGCGTCTTCCGTCGCCACCAGCGGCGTGCCGGGGTCATCATCATGGTCGACGAAACCGGCTTCGGCCAGCAGGGCCACCGCCGCCTCGGGGTTGTATTGCCAGGGTTCGATGCTGTCATCATAGCCCCAGAGCGCGGGCGTGCCGAAGCTGTTGACCTGGACGCCTTCGCCCTCGGCCGCGCCTTCAATGATGTCGGCATAGTTGACCGCCTGGGCCAGGGCCTGGCGCACGCGAATATCGCCGAAGAAATGGTGCTTGCCCTGGTCGGCCGGGTTGCCGTCTTCATCCAGGCCATTGACCGGGTTGCCGCGGTCGGCCAGGTTGAAGCCGACAAAGGTCAAGCCGTCATCGACATATTCGTAAACCTGGAACTCGCCGGCTTCGGCGCGGTCGCGGAATTCTTGCATGCGCACGGCGGGCACGGAAGCGGAGCCGGCCGTGCCAACCGAATTGACTTCGCCAGCCAGGAATTGTTCAATCCCGACCAGCTGATCCGGCACATTGCGAATGATATAGCCATCGGGCGAAACTGACATCCAGTGGTTTTCATTGCGGACCATGCTGGTCTGTTCATCGGCGACGAGGGCGCCGAAGTTGAAAACGCCGGAGGTGACATCCGGGTTTTTGTTGTATTCGAGATTGTCAATCTCGGCGAATTCGCCCGCGATCAGCGCTTCAATGTGGTGCTTGGGCAGGATGCCGAAGTCGTCCAGCTCGTCGAGGGCGCGGCAAGATGCCAGCTTCAAGTTGACCACCAGGGTGCTGTCATCAATCGCTTCGACGCTGTCCACGCTTTGCAGGACGCTGCCGCGTGGCGAGGAGGTTTCGCCGCTGGCCAAGGCGTCAAAGGTGAACTGGTAGTCATGGGCGGTGACGGGACTGCCGTCGTTCCAGGTGACATCGTCGCGCAAATTGAAGGTGTAGGTCAGGCCATCTTCGGAGAGCGTCCAATCCAGCGCCAGGCCATTGTCCTGGTCGTTGCGGCCAGCTTTCATCGGCGCGCGCGTTTCCGGATCGATGTTGTAGATGCTCGGGAAGAGGAATTCGGTCAGCGAGAGATCGACTGTATTGTTGGTAAGCAAGGGGTTGATGGTGGTCGGGTCGCCGCCGAAGTTCGTGCCGATAAGAATGCCCCCTTCTTGCGCGCTTGCCCCGGCCCCAAGGACTGCGAGGAAGGCGAGAAGCAGGATGACTGAGGCGAGTTTCTTCATGGTATGCTCCTTTTGAGTTATTGTGGTCTGCCTCTAAGAGGAGGCCCAACATAGTATACCAGTCTTTTGGTCACTATTGCCAAATGAAGTGGCGGCGGCAGTGAATCGAAGTCGGTGGAAATACATTTGTTCAGTCATTGACATGAGATTCTTAACCCCGAGTATCAACGATCTGGTAGGGGCGACTCGGTGAGTCGCCCGCTATTCGTCCCGCTTCCAGTCGGCGGGCGTTTCAGCGCCGCGCGTAGACACAGCGGCCACAGAGTTTACTTGTTTGCCTGGCCTGCTCGTAGGGAGACTCACAGAGTCGCCCCTACGGATTTCGCTAGTTGTAACCCGGAATTGCAGTACAATCTAAACGGGGAGACTTATGGAGGAGCAGGGCCCATGACGGCGATCGATACCATTGTCGTAGGCGCGGGCGGCCGCGGGCTGGTCTATGGCAGATTTGCGACGGCCTACCCGCGCGAAATGCGCGTTGTCGGCGTGGCCGAGCCGGATATTACGCGCCGCAAACGCTTCGTGAGCGAGCACAATTTGGCTCAGCCGATGATCTATCACGACTGGCAGTCCCTGCTTGCCAGCGGACAGAAAAAAGCCAGCGCGATAATCAATTGCACGATGGACCGCATGCACTACGAGTCGACGATGAAGATGCTGGATATGGGCTATGATGTGCTGCTGGAGAAGCCGATGGCGCCCCTTCTGGCGGAGAACTTGCGCCTGGTCCGCAAGGCGGAAGAGACCGGCCGCCTCCTGCAAATATGCCATGTACTGCGCTATACGCCATTCTGGCAGGCTTTGCGTCAGGTCCTTCAGTCCGGCGCCCTGGGCCGCATCATCAGCGTCAGCCATCGCGAGAACCTCGCCTACTACCACATGGCGCACAGCTTTGTGCGCGGCAACTGGCGCAATGAAGCGAGCTCCGGCCCCATGATCTTGAGCAAGTGCTGCCACGATTTCGACATTCTGCTCTGGATATTGCAGAAGCGAGTCGCTTATCTGCAGTCCTTCGGCAGCTTGATTCACTTCCGCCCGGAGAATGCGCCGGCCGGCGCCACCGAGCGCTGCACCGATGGCTGCGCCGTTGCCGAAAGCTGCAAGTACGAGGCGACCAAGCGCTACGCCCGCGATGGCGATGGCTGGCCGCTGAATGCCGTGTCAACAACGCCGACAGCCGAGGCCCGGCTTGAACAGTTGAAGACGGATTGGTATGGCCGCTGCGTGTATCACTGTGACAACGATGTGGTTGATCATCAGACGGTGAACATGGAGCTGGAAGACGGCAGCACGGTGACGCTGGTGATGAACGGGCAGAGTGATGAAGAATGCCGCACGATGCGCTGGGACGGCACCAAGGCGACGCTCTACGGCAAGTTCTCAGCGCGCGGCCATGAGATTCGCCTGCATCATCATTTGAGCGGAAAAGTCGAGGACGTCCCGGTGGTTGCCCGCGACAGCAGTGGCCACGGCGGTGGCGATTACGGCATCGTGCGCAGCTTTGTCAACACGCTGAATGGCAAAGCTGACGACAGCGTGACAACAGCGCGCGAGTCCCTGGAGAGCCACTTGCTGGCTTTTGCCGCTGAGGAATCACGCCGCAAGAAGACCGTCATTGATATGGAGGTCTTTCGGGCGCGGCATGGCGCATGATGGCTGTGCAAGCGCGGAGAGTGCCGGCTACAAGCTGCGCGATGCCGAACGCGGACTGGAATGCACCCCCGACAGGATTCGAACCTGTGCGCCTGGTTCCGGAAACCAGCGCTCTATCCCCTGAGCTACGGGGGCATTCTGGCCAAATCATAGCAGAAAGACGGGTGTTCATCAAGCCTGCTTGGCACATTGACGACGCAGCGCGACATATTTTTCGTACCATCGAGTGCATTGGCCTGGCGCTTCATCAACCTGATATAATCTGCTGTGTCATTTGCGTACTTCAATGCTTCGTATCAAGGTGGGCAGGTGTTTTTGTTCCGCATCGGTTTCAAGCTGGTCGGCCTTGTTGCTTTCTCGCTCCTGGCGGGCTGTCAAGCGATGGGCGGCGAGAGCATTGCCACAATTGACGCTGACCTGACCATGTTTGCGGCGGAGAGCCGGTCGATAGGCGCTGCGGCGACGGCGGAGCGGATCATGGTGGTCGAGACTTTGGCCGCGGCCGGCACACGCGTCTCGGAGCTGTCGGCGGTCAACGCCGCCCTGGGCGCAACCCTGCGCGCCAATCATACCGGCACGCCGGAGGTGCGCGCCGTTGTCGTCAGCGCTGAAGATATGGGCGGCTCGCTCGAAAATGACATGATGGATGATGAGCCGGCGCAAACCGTCGCCGAGTCCGCAATGCGGCTGTCCAACCTCTCGACGGCGCTAAGCACCGATCCCGACAGCGGCTGCTCGACCGGGACGGTCACAGCATTCAGCCCCGACAGCGAGCGCATCTATATCACAGCGCGCGTTGCATCGCTACAATCCGGAACGCTCTTCGAAGCGGACTGGCAATTCAACGGGCGCTCGATATATCGCGTCGACTGGCTGTCTGATTTTTCGCGGTCATTTGTGTGCATCTGGTTTTTCGCCACGCCGGTGGATTTTCCTTTCCTGGCCGGCAATTATTCGGCGACGCTTTATGCCGACGGCGAGGCGGTAGGCAGCGCCGTTTTTACGATTGCCAGCGGCTGACAGCGGATCCAACATGCCGAAACCGGTTATACACTGTCGCAAGCTCTTCCTTTTGCTGGCCATGCTGATGGCATGCCCGTTGGTCGCGGCGCAAGATGTGACCGTCGCGGGCGATCAAATGCGCTTGACCGCGCCGACCTTCGCCGACATTAAACCTGTCGAGCACAATGTGCTGCATCGTCCAATTCAGCTGTCGGAGGGCAAGGCGCACTGGATTGACCGCAGTTACGCTTATGGCGACACGCAACTGAATACGCGCCCCGTGCATCTGGGCGTCGAGTTTGTCAATGAGCGCGCAACGCCCGTGTTTGCCGCCAAAGCCGGCCGAGTCGTCTTCGCCGGCGACGATTCGGCAAGGCAGCTGGGACCGCGGCTTGACTACTATGGCAAACTTGTGGTGCTGGCGCACGATATCTGGTCTTTGCGCGGCCGAAGGATTTATACGCTCTACGGGCATCTTGAAACGATCGATGTGAAATTGGGGCAGGTCGTGCAAGATTTGGCCCGTCTCGGAAGCGTGGGGTCGAGCGGCATCGCGATTGGCCCCCACTTGCATTTTGAAGTGCGCGTCCGCGATCCCTTCGACTATCGGCAGACGCGCAATCCTGAGCTCTGGCTGCAGCACTACCTCGATCGCGGGTTGATCGCGGGTTCGCTGCGCAATCGGGACGGCGAGCCACTCTATGGACGGCGTCTGACTATTCGCTCGGATGCTGCCAGCTGGGATGTCTTCACCTACGGAGGCGAGGTCGTCAACGGTGATCCGGTCTGGCGCGAGAATTTCGTCCTGGCCGATCTGCGCCCGGATGAGTATGAGATTTTGGTCTTGAACGAGCGCGGTCTGCCGGTTTTTCGGGAGCGCGTACAAGTCAAGGCTTATCGAACGACCTTTGTCGACATCGTGTTGGATGCATGACCCTAGGCCGAACAGGTTTTTTTGAGTACAGAGGGCGCAGAGTTTTCTTGATTGCCTGGCGTGGTTTGCAAGTAGTTGAGCTTGTCGGGCGACTCATAGACTCGCCCCTACAATTTTCCATAGTTTAGATGCTTGAATATGCTGCGATTGATCGGCAGCGACGGCGCTGTGGCTTGATTTTCATGCGCGCGCATTCTATACTCTTGGCGCAGGTCACCAGCTTGAAATACGGAACCGCCTTTTCTCTTGATACAGCGCGAACGAATCACGGATCACATTTTCGTTTTCCGAAGTCACCAATATGCCCAGGTGACAGCGGGCCTTGTGTTGACCGATGATGGCGCGGTTCTAATTGACACCTTGCTTTATCCCGAGGAGACGATGAGGATCCGCCGTTATGTGGAAGAAGGATTAAGCTCCAGGGTCAATTATGTCATCATTACCCATTTTCATGCCGATCACAGCACCGGCGCCTGCTTCTTCCCGGGCGCCCAGGTCATCGCCCACAAGCGCTGCCGGGAAATACTCGATCAGCGGGGACGGGAAAGCCTGCGGCAATTGAAGGAAGCCGCCGCCGAATTCGAGCCGGTTGAGTTGGTTTTACCCAATATCACCTTTGAGCGGGAGATGACGCTTGAGATCGGCGCGACGAAATTTCACCTGCGCGAAAGCCCGGGCCACAGCCCCGACTCCATTACCTGCCTGCTGGAAGAAGAAGAGGTCTTGTTCGCCGCCGATACGGTGATGCCGATACCCTATTTTGTTGACGGCAGTTTTTCCGATTTCGTCGGCTCCTTGACGCGCCTGCTTGAAGTCGAGTACGAAAACATTGTGCAGGGGCATGGCGATATCATATTGCGCGGCGAGGCGCCGGAGAAGATTAAGAGCGACCTCGAATACCTGCGCAAGGTCAACGAAGCGGTGAAAAGCGCACTGGAAAAAGGTCTGGAAGACTTGGACAATCAGATCTCGCTGGCAGCTTGCGGCAAGAGCCACGTGCTGTTGAACGGGGTCGTTGAGCAGTTGCATCAGCACAATATCCGCGCGCTGGTCAAGCAGTACCGGGATGAAACGCCGGGCTCGCCGGCCGGCCAAGCAAGCGATGAAGTTGAGAGAAGCTACACATGGCATCAGAAGAAACTTATTTGACCAAAGAAGGTGAAGACGCCCTGCGCCAAGAGCTCAAGCAGCTCATCGAAACGCGGCGCCCGGATTTGGCGCGGAAGCTGCGAGAGGCGGCCGCCCAAGGCGATTTAAAGGAGAACGCCGACTACCACGACGCCAAGGAGCAACTTGGCTTTATCGAAGGGCGCGTCCAGCAGATTGAGTCAGTTCTGCGCAACGCGATCGTCGTCGACAACAGCGGGCACAGCGATGAAGTGCGCATCGGCTCGACAGTCGTGATTCAAGAAGTTGGCGAAGACTTTGACGAAGAATACCGTATTGTAGGCAGCGCCGAAGCCAACCCGCGCGAGCGCAAGATTTCGGAGAAAAGCCCAATCGGTTCGGCGCTGATGGGCAAAAAACTTGGGGAAAAGGTTTCCGTGGCGACGCCCGACGGCACGATTAAATTCAAAATTGTCGATATACGTTGAATGCTTGAGAGCACGGAGGAAGTAGTCTTCCGCGACCTGCGAAATGAAAGGCCCCGTCTTGTGAGATGGGGCTTGTCGCGTTTAAGAGTAGGGCATGAAGTTGCCGGTCCCGCCAAAGGGATCTTCCTCTTCGTCTTCCGGCCGTTTGGGCTCGCTGGATTGGCGAGGGGCTGTGCCCAGGCCACCGGCTGGCGGCGGTGGCGCGGGCGACGCCGTCCGCGATGGCGGAGTCATCTGCAAATCCGCGTATTCATTGAAAGGCGAGCTCGCTGGCGCCGGGTAGCCGGCCGCGGGCAGCGATGCCGCCTGATTCTGCTTATACCAGGCGAGCAGTTCGATCTGCATGGTCTCGATGCCGCTGTTGGGGGCGCCGCCGCCATAATTGCAAGCGACCGATTTGACTTCCGCCTGGATCTGAACAGCGCTGCCGTCGACGATTAGTCTGGCGCCCGGCTCCGCGGCGATGATGTCAGTCGTTGGATCTTTCACCCGGTTGGCAACCGCCGCCAGCAGGCTGGGGTCGCTCAGGGCGGCGGGCGCGGCGTAGACCTTGGTAATCGTCTCCTGAGACGCCATGTCGAAGCCCCAGAACTCGACCGATTGCAATTCATTGCCAACCCGCGTCGCGACTGAAATGCCAGTCTCGCCGAGGAATTGCCCCCCTTGATCCGGCCCCATCTCGATCGCGAAGGAGTCATCGTAATTCTGTCCCTTGATGTAGGTTGAGACGGTGTGAAGCACCGGTACGCCGTATTGCGGATGCAGCGTAGCGCTCTTTTCCGTCTCCTCCTCTCGCCAGGATGTGCTGGGCTGGGCCTCGCTTTGAGCTTGATACGGCGCGGGCGCGGCCGCTTTCGCCGGGGAGACTTGTGAATTGGCGGTCTGCTCCGGCGCTGGCGGCGCGCCGGTCCGGTTCCGGCTCGGGGTGATGGTGCGCCCGGCGATTGTGAGAATTGGAATCGCAAGCGCGACGGCGGCCAATGCCAGGACGACCTGCAAGGCGCTGAAGAAGACCCCCGGATCTTGAGGCGCGAGGGGTCCGACCAGCGTGGCGAAGCCGTCAATCTCGGTCAGCGCTTCCAAAGCACTGCGCTCGGCGGCCGGGATGCTCGCGTTCGCCGCCAAGCCTTCCACCACCAGCTGCGGATTCGGGATTTGCTGCAGGACAAGCAGGGCGTTGCTGTCGTCATAACGCACATCGGCCGAATGACCGACAGCGACCATGCGCACCCACTGTTCAATTGCCTGCCGGCTCATGTGGCGCGGCGAGGCGCCGGTGAACTCGGTTGGGATCACGACGTAGGCGGCCACCATTCCGATCACCATGCCAAGGATGACCAGCAAGACGGTGCTGCGTTTGGGGCCGGCGTCGATCAATTGCTGGATGCGTGGATTGGAAGCCATGATCCCGCCGGCGGATCCTCCCCCGAGCGGGGCGGCGGCTGATTGTTGGACCGATTGCGGGCGATCCGTTTCCTGACCTTGAAGACTCATACGCTATTACCTTTCGAGTCCAGGATTCTCGCTATTGCTGAGACAAGACGTCCGAAAGTGATGCGCGACAGCGGCGTCGCGCGCCAACAACATTCAGTATAGACAGAGTTATAAATCGGCGCAAAGCGAGAAGCGAGCAGCCTCAGGCCAATCCTGTGTCACAGCGCAACTCGCGCAGAACAGCGAGCCCGCAAAGCAGGGGGCTGTAGGGGCGTCTCGCTTGTAGGGGCATCTCGCTGAGACGCCCTCGTTGGTCTGTAAGGGCGTCTTGCTGAGACGCCCTCGTTGGTCTGTAAGGGCGACCCGCTTGTAGGGGCGTCTGACGGTCAGTGTCTACGCGACCCGCTGACACGCCCTCGTTGCAGGCCTCCGAATTAGTCCTGTGGGCGTTTCAGCGTAACCCCCTACTACGCTCAAACGACCGCCTTTTCTTTCGCGGGCGATTCATCGCCTTGCTCATCAACCCGAACGAGGCCCTTGGGCAGCCGCCAGACAGTATAATCGCAATCGGGATAACGGCTGCATCCATAGAAAGTTCTGCCTTTGCGGCTGCGCTGCCGCACGATTTCGCCATGATCGGCCGCGCCGCACTGGGGGCAGAGCAATCCCATGCGCTCCAAATAGCGCTCGGTGTGCTTGCAATCCGGATAATTGGAACAGCCGATGAATTTGCCATATCGCGAGTGCTTAATGACCAGGTCGCCTTCTTCGCATCGGGGGCAAATGCGGCCTACTTTTTCCACGATGTTCTGACGGGGCATCGTCTCTTGCGCGTTCTTGAGGCGCTCTTCAAAGGGATGGTAGAAGTCGTCAAGCATCGGCCGCCATTCCAGCTTGCCCTTGGATACCTCGTCAAGCTGGTCTTCCATGTTGGCGGTGAAGGCATAGTCCATTTCCACATCGAAATACTCGGCCAGCAGATCGCTGACGACGCGCCCGGTTTTGGTCGGCATCAGTCTGCGTTCCTGCAGCGTAACATAATCACGCGTTTGGATGACGCTCACCGTCGGGGCATAAGTGCTGGGACGGCCGATGCCTTTCTCTTCCAACTGTTTGATGAGGCTGGCCTCGGTGTAACGCGGCGGGGGCTGGGTGAAATGCTGCTTCGGCAGTATCCGCTTGCGATCGAGGCTCTCTCCCGCTTTCAGATCGGGAAAGTCCTGGTTAGCGCCGGCCCCGGCGTCGGGGCTGCGCCGCGTCTCATCGCCCGAGACGGCCAGGTGCCCGGCGAACTTCAGCTTGCTGCCGGAAGCGCGCAACAGATAAGGCATTTCGCCCCCCGATTGCCCGGCTCGCACATCGATGCTGAGCGTGTCGTAGATGGCGGGCGCCATTTGGCTGGCGACGAATCGCTGCCAGATCAGCGTATAAAGCTGCAACTGCGCCCGATCCAGAAAGGGCTGCATCGCCTCGGGTGTCCGCTGCACGCTGGTGGGGCGGATGGCTTCGTGCGCTTCCTGGGCCCCGCGTGTTCTGGTTTTGTAGGTTGGCGGCTTCGCGGGCATGAAGTCTTTGCCGTGATTTTTGCCGATGTATGCCCGGGCATTGGCGACCGCCTGCTTGGAGACCTGGACGCTGTCCGTGCGCATGTAGGTGATCAGCCCGACCGGGTTGCCGCCTCCGATATTGATGCCTTCGTAAAGCTGCTGCGCGAGCTGCATGGTGCGGCGGGCGGACAGACGGCGGCGGTTGGATGCGGCCTGCTGCAATGTGCTGGTGGTGAAGGGCGGGGCAGGCCGGCTGCGGCGCGTCCCGCGTTTGACCGCGTCCACCACAAACTGGCTCTGCTGCAGGGCCTTCACATGGGGGCGCACCGTGGCTTCACTGTCCAAGACCGGCGCTTTGTCGCCCTTGCTGTTGTAAGTCACATTGGCATCGGCGATTTTCACCAGACTCGCGGTGAAACGCCCGCTTGCATCGGCGGCGCCTTGCTTCGCCAACTCAGCGTCCACCGTCCAGTATTCCACCGCTACATGCGCTTCGATTTCTTTTTCACGTTCGACTACCAGGCGCAAGGCGATGCTTTGCACGCGCCCGGCGGAGAGGCCGCCACGCACCTTGGACCATAGCAATTGCGATACCTGGTAACCCACCAGGCGGTCGAGTATGCGCCTGGCCTGTTGGGCATTGACCAAATCCATATTGATCTGGCGCGGATGAGAGAAGGCGTCAGTAACGGCGCTGTCTGTGATCTCATGGAAGACCACGCGCTTGATATTCGGCTGCGGCATTTCGGCCGCCGCCACCAGATGCCAGGCGATGGCCTCGCCCTCGCGATCGGGGTCTGTGGCCAGGTAGATCTCGTCAGCGCCCTCGGCCGCCGCTTTGAGCTCCTTGACGATCGCGCGCTTGTCATTTGGCACGCGGTACTCAGGCTCGAAATCAGCCTCGACATCGACGGACAGACGACTCCTCAGCAAATCCCGCACATGACCCAGCGAGGACATGACCGTGTAGCCAGCCCCCAGATAACCGCCGATGCTGCGCGCCTTCGCTGGTGATTCAACGATGACCAGCTTGCCCACATTTTGCCGCTTGCCGTTCGGGTTGGCCGCCGTCTTGCCTTTAGCCCTTGATCGGGTTTTCTTGCGTGGCTTCGCCTTGGCCTTCTTCCGCTTGGGACGTTCGATCTTCTCCGGTTTGGGCATACCATCATGCGCGGCCGTCGCGCCCATGCGGAATAGCTTGGTTCCGCATTCGCCGCATTGTCCGCGAGTGCCGGGTGTGCCCGTCTTGGTGAAAACGGGCTCCACCAAGCGCATGTCCCGCTTCGTCCTGCATTTCACGCAGTAGGCTTTTAAGGCATTGTTGTTGCTTTCGGTCATATCCCTTCCTCGTGGATGCGCGGCTGCTATCAGAGATACTCTTCGTTTCCGTTTTCGCGCAAGTAGTCGACGACCTGCTTGACATCTTGGGTGCGCTCTTTGTGGCAGATCAGCAGCACATCCTCCGTATCGACCAGGACGATATCTTCCACGCCGATGGCCACGGTCAGGCGGTCGCTGAAGACGAGGGTGTCGCGCGTGTCGAGGATGACACGGATATCGCTGGCGTCGCCTTTGATGCAATTGCCGAAGTTGTCCTGCGGCAGAATATCATAGAGCGAAGTCCAATTGCCGACATCGCTCCAGCCGATATCGTCCGGTATGACGGCGATATTGTCGGCCTTTTCCATGATGGCGAAATCGATGGACAGCTTGGGCATGGTCTCCCAGATGTCGTTTAATTTTGCGTCGTAATCCGGCGCTTCAAAGGCGGATTGCAGGTAGGAACACATGGCGTAGATCGCCGGTTGATATCGTTCGAAGTCGCGCATGGCGCGGTCGACCCGCCAAATGAACATGCCGGAATTCCAACTGTATTGCCCCGAGGCGAGGAACTGGGTCGCCCGCACGATATCCGGTTTCTCGGTGAAGCGCCGGGACTGATAGACCTGGAAACCATTGACTTGGGAGAGGGCGTCGCCCTGCTGAATGTAGCCGAAGCCGGTGGCGGGATAAGAGGGCGAGATGCCCAGCGTGACGATTTTGCCTTCTTGCGCCACCTGCCAGGCGGCTTCCAGCAGGCGACAGAAGCGCTCTCGCTGCACGATATGATGATCGGCCGGCAGGATGGCGACGGTGGCCGCCTCGTCCCGCCGCTGGATGTGGCTGAGCGCCAGCGCGAGGGCGGGCGCGGTGTTCTTGGCGTAAGGCTCGATGATGAAATTCTGGCGCGGAATCGCCGGCGCTTCCTTCTGCAGGTCATCGACCAACTCGCGGCCGGTGACGACGAAAATATCTTCGGGCGCAAACAGCGGCTGAATTCGCTCGACGCTGGTGCGGAACATCGAGTGGTCATCGACGAGCGGCAGCATCTGTTTGGGCAGCCGCGCCCGGCTCATCGGCCAAAGCCTGGTTCCATGCCCGCCAGCGGCGATCAAGGCATAATAGTGGTTCATCGTCTCACAATTCACTTCACAATTCACTCGCCAAAAAAGCGCGCACGGGAGTATTGCATAGGTCCGGCGCTCTCCGCAAGTCCCTTTAATTCGAGCATGGTCAAGGTGCTGGTGACGGTCGCGGTCGGCAATTGCGTCTGCCGCACGATGATATCGACATGAATGGGGTCGGCGCTTAGCTGCCCCAGTATCGCCTCTTCCGAATCATTCGATGGATGGAGCGCTCGCGTTTGCATCTGCGTTTGCGCCTCCACGTGGGTGAACTCCAGTTCGTCGAGGATATCGTCGAGAGATGCAACCAGCTTGGCGCCGTCCTGGATCAAGCGGTTGCAGCCGCGGCCGGCATTGCTGAATATATTGTGCGGCAAGGCGAAGACATCGCGGCCCTGCTCCAGCGCATGCGACACGGTGTTGAGCGCGCCGCTCCTTTCAGGCGCCTCGGCGACCAGGACGCCGAGCGACATCCCGCTGATGAGCCGATTGCGCTGCGGGAAATTTTGAGGCAGCGGCTTGCTGCGCAGCGGCAACTCGCTGATGATGGCGCCCTTGTCCAGGATTTCCTCCGCCAGGTCGGCGTTTGCTCGTGGATAAACGACATCAATGCCGGTGCCCACCACCGCGATCGTGCGGCCGCCGGCACGCAGCGCGCCTCGATGCGCCGCCCCGTCAATGCCCTGCGCCAGACCGGATACGATGGTGAAACCTTGCTCGGCCAGTTCAAAGGACAATTGGCTGGCGCTGTCCCAGCCATATTTGCTGGATTTGCGCGTGCCGACCACCGCCAGGCATTTGTCTTCGCTTGCGCCTAACCGGCCGCGGACATAAAGCAGCACGGGTTTGTCCGAGAGTTGACGCAGCAAGGGCGGATAGGCGGCATCGTCCAGCGTGACCAGCGAGGCGCCGGCCCGCTCGACCGCTTCCATCTCGTCGTCCAGCTTAAGCGATCGACGCGCCTCGCAGAATTGGCGCAGCAAAGGCTTGGGCAGATCGAGGCGCATCATGCTCGCGTCCGGCTCGTGCCACAAAGCCTCGACCGAGTCAAAGCGCGCGAGGAGCTGCGACGCCTTGACGACGCCGAAATTCGGGACGAGATGGAGTCCCAGCCAATATTGTTGATGCGGCTGTGCTTGCATAAAGGCCTGTCAAGGAAGCGTTAACATGAAAAGCATATACCGCTGTGCTTTTCTTTGTCAAGTCGGGGCGAGCTGTTGTCTCGCCCGCCGCCACCGCAAACGAAACCGTGGGGGCTGCCCATCGGGTCGCCCGCCACACTCCGAATCTGTAGGGGCGTTTCGCTGAAACGCCCGCCGCCGCAATACGAATCGGTAGGGGCGACCCTTGTCTCGCCCGCCACACCACGAATCTGTAGGGGCGTTTCGCTGAAACGCCCGTCGTAGCCATA
>WTGN01000094.1:16168-24192 GCA_011523545.1 Chloroflexota bacterium
CGAATCTGTAGGGGCGTTTCGCTGAAACGCCCGTCGTAGCCATAGGACGCGCTTTCGGGGCGACCCTTGTCTCGCCCGCCGCCACACCACGAATCTGTAGGGGCGACTCGGTGAGTCGCCCTAATGCGCGCTATCGCTAGGACAGGCGGATTGATCAAGCGCTTCACTCGGTCGGCAGCAGACCTTCCGGCAACGCCATCGTGATGACTCCTGCTTCAAAGTCGATGCTTAGAATCGTCTCCGCATGGGCGGGTATCAAAACTTCGCCGTGATCGTCGCTGTCGACAATGTAAACATCGTTGGCGCCCGTCTGCAAGACATCCTTTACTGTCCCGACTTCAAAATCCTCAGTGAGGACTTTCATGCCCAACAGCTGAAACAAATAATATTCGCCGTCATCCAGCGGGGCGGCCTGGTCCATGCTGATCATGACTTTGGCGTCGCGCAGCAATTCCGCATCGTTGCGGCTGCGGCAGCCCTCCAACCGCAAGAGGGCATATTCCTTGTTGAAGCGCAGGCCGTCCAAGGCGCGCCGCTCAAGGCTCTCATCATTGGGCGTCTTGCCCAGGTAGACGGCATCAAGCTCGCTGAGGCGATCCGGTTGGTCGCTGAGCACGCGCATGCGCAACTCGCCGCGCACACCGTGCGGGCGCAGAATCTCGCCGATTAGCAGGAACTTCGGATCTTGGCGATCGATTGTGGGCAAGGCGCTATTCGATTTCGAGAATGACGCGCCGCCGCCGGTCGGGCCCGCGTTCAGGCTCCATGGCGCGCAGCAGGGCGCGTATTGAATTGGCCACGCGGCCGTTGCGCCCAATGACGCGGCCCATATCGCCAGACGCTACCGACAATTCAAGCACGACGCTGCGGCTGGTCTCCTTGCGCTTGATGCTGACCTCATCCGGCGCGTTGACCAGGTTTTCGGCGATGTATTGCACCAGATCTTCTTCCTTCGTTGGCATGTCAGGCTGCTCGTTCAACTGTCGCTGCCCGCAGCTATGCGCTTGGCTTCGCGAGCTTTGATCTTGCTTTCGCCGTCGCCCGGCGCCGGATAATTGGTCTTCGGGCTGGGCAATTCGGGGCGGTTTGCTTCCGCTTCCTGGACGAGGTCTTCAAGGTTTTCGCCCGCGCGCAGCCGCTGGAATCGCTCCCAGGTGCCAGTGTGCTCCAGCAGGCGCCGCACCGCATCGCTGGGCTGGGCGCCAACGCTGAGCCAGTACAAGGCGCGGTCTTCGGCGATGATCTCTGTCGCCGGGCGCGTGCGCGGGTTGTAATGGCCGATATTTTCCAGGTAGCTGCCGTTGCGCGCCTTGCGCTGGTCAGTGACCACGACGCGGTAACTCGGCTGGCGTTTCAAACCTTGACGGCGTAGACGAATGCGTACCATATCTTTTCTCCTGTGCCCCGGCTCAGGCGGTCAGGCCGGGAATATTGGGCATTTTTCCGCGGCTCAGTTGATTCATGAGCCGGCTCATCTGCTTGAATTGCTTCAATAGATCATTGACATCGCGGACTTCGACGCCGCTGCCGGCGGCAATTCGCTTCTTGCGGCTGGCTTTCAAAATGCGCGGATGGCGGCGTTCCTGCGGCGTCATCGAATTGATGATCGCCTCCACCTTTGCGATGCGCTTCTCGATGTCTTCATCGTTGAAATCGGCTTGCGTCTGCAATTTTGACATGCCTGGAATCATGCCGAGGACTTTGCCCAGGGGACCCATGCGGCGGATCTTCTGCAGCTGCTCAAGAAAGTCCTGCAAAGAGAATTCATTTTTCATGATCTTGCTTTGCAGGCGCAGCGCTTCTTCCTCTTCGTAGATCGTCTCGGTCTTCTCGATCAGGGACATGATATCGCCCATGCCGAGTATGCGCTGGGCGATGCGGTCCGGGTGGAAGAGCTCGAGCGTATCGGCGCTGACCTTTTCGCCCGTGCCCATGTACTTGATCGGCACACCCGTCACCGCCCGCATGGACAAGGCGGCCCCACCGCGGGCATCGCCGTCCACGCGCGTCAGGATCAAGCCGCTGATGCCGAGATGCTCATTGAAGCCGCGCGCGATGCTGACCGCTTCCTGGCCGGTCATGGCATCGGCGACCAGCAGAATCTCCGCCGGCGCCGCGATGCGCTTGATCGCTTCCAGCTCGTCCATCTTGGTTTCATCAATTTGCAGGCGTCCAGCGGTATCGACAAGCACAACATCAATGCCCTCGTCGGCGGCCTTCTTGAGCCCGCGCTTGACGATGGCCGGCGGTTCCGCAGTCCTGCCCTCTTCGTAATAGGGGACGTTGATCTGCTTCGCCAGCGTGACCAGTTGGTCAACGGCTGCCGGGCGATAGGTGTCGGCGGCGATCATCAGGGGCTTGCGCCCTTCAGCCCGCAGGTGGAGCGCCAGTTTGGCGGTGTTGGTCGTCTTGCCCGAGCCTTGCAAACCGACCATCATGATGACATGCGGCCGCCTGCTGCCGCTGAAGCTCAAGCGGCCCGGCTCGCCCAGCATATCGACCATCTCTTCATGGATGATCTTGACGACCTGCTCGCTCGGCTTGAGCGCTTTGTGCACTTCTTCGCCGAGGGCGCGCGAGCGCACATCTTTGATGAAGTCTTTGACGATGGGCAGGGCGACGTCGGCTTCCAGCAGCGCCATCCGCACTTCGCGCATGACCGCCTTGACATCCGCTTCTTTGACGCGCCCGCCCTTGCGCAAGCCTTCAAAGGCGGTGTCGAGTCTTTGACTGAGCGATTCGAACATGAAAACTCCTGTTGCGCGCAACGACAAAGGATTCTAGGTCAGGCTCGCCCCATAGTCAAGACAAGGCTTGCGCCATCTCGTCGCAATCCCGTCAACGTCGAATCTGTAGGGGCGACTCGGTGAGTCGCCCGCCGCCTCAACCCGCGCCCACCAAAATCGAATCTGTAGGGGCGACTCGGTGAGTCGCCCGCCGCCTCAACCCACGCCCACCAAAAGCGAATCTGTAGGCTACCCCTCAATGCGCCTGGCTGCCCATGGCCGGCACGCAGCGCAGCATGACCAGGAAAGCCAGCAAGCCCAGCGAGCCGGCGATCAAGCCGATCAGCAGGAAATTGCCGCCGCTGAGCTTGAAGACGAGGGCGCCGGCCGCCGCCCCGATCACGCGCCCGAGCGAATGCGCGCCCACATTCGCGCTCATCATTATTGCGCGCGTGTCGGGCAAGATTTCGCTGAACAGCGGCAAGGCGGCGACGATGGAGGTTTCGATGCTGATGAACATGACAAAGATGCCGAACATGGCGACGGGCAGGCTGAAGGTTAGGTGCGGAATGAGCAGGAAGCAGATGGCGGCAAGCAGTATGCCCCACATCGATGTTCGCTTGGCGCCGAGGCGATCGGCCAGGGTGATAACGATGAACTCGCCGATGACCTCCGCCACCGCGATCACGATGGTGACAGCGCCCAGCGCGGTCAGCACAAGGCCGAAGCTGTCTTCCATCCAGAGGCCGTAATTGATATAGAAAATCTCATGGGCGGCGTTGAGGCAGAGCGTAAAAACCAGCGCGAAAACGGCCGGCGGATGGGCGCTGACGACGCGCATTGCGGAGAGCGGCCCCATCAGGCGCATTCCCTCGGAGCGCTTTCGATTGCCCGGCTCCTCGACAAAAAGCCAGAGCGCCAATGCGCTCAAAGCCAGCAGAATCGCCAGAAAAACAAAGATGGCGCGCAGTGTGCTGACATCGAGGAGGAAACCGGCGACGGGCGCCGCGATCACCAGGGACAGCGCCCAACTGAGCTCAGCGATGCCCATCACCCGCGCGCGCCGGCTGAAATGGATGATGTCGCCCAGGTAGGCTTGAAAGGTCGGGTCGTAGATGATCTTGCAGAGGCCGAAGCCGAACATGACAAGCACGAATACGCCATAGTCGGAGAAAAGCGCGCCCACCAGGCTCAAGATTGTCATCAGCAGCAGCGAGCCAACCATCACCGCTTTCTTGCCATAATGTTCGGACACCGTGCCGAGCACGGGGCTTAGCAGGCCGGCCGCGTTGTTGAGCGCGATGACGCTCTGGATGCTGTCGGCTGAGACGCCGAAAGAGGCGCCGATGGGGGAGACGAAGGGATAAGGAAAGCGCTTGGTGACATTGATAGCCAATCTCGCGAATACAATGGCGAAGATCGACCG
This sequence comes from Chloroflexota bacterium, assembly GCA_011523545.1. Lineage (GTDB taxonomy): Bacteria > Chloroflexota > Anaerolineae > Aggregatilineales > Phototrophicaceae > UBA6055. Next base: position 20,321 of record WTGN01000094.1, read on the forward strand.
GTAGGTTTTGTCGCTCACAAAGGTCTCAATTCTTCGCTGTGGCTTCGAGAGTGGTGTAAATGGATGACATACGGATTTAGCGCAATCTTATAAAACAACCTCGGTGACCTCTTTATCCTCTGTGTCGTAGGTCTGTGTCTACGCGACCCTCGGTGGTAATAAAACTTTACCGTATTCGTCAAAGCGAAAATCTCCGCAAAGTTCACCACTCCTGTGGCTTCAGCCGAAGAGCATTCTATCACAGGCGGGCGCATAATCAGTCAGGCTGCGGAAGCCGGCGGCAAACTCGGCGGCGCGCGCCCCGATGACGACGGTGGGCACATCGTTGAAGGTATGCCGGCGCGTGCTCAAGTCTTCCATGTTGCCATGGTCGCTGATAATGACGACAAGGCCTTCGTCCTGCTGCCAGTCTTCCAGCAGGCCGGCCAGCAATTCATCAAAGCGCTCCAGAACGCGGATGCCGCGTTCGAGCGTGCCGCGGTGCCCAATGCGATCGGTCAGCCAGTGCGAATGAAAGGCGAAGTCATAGTCTCGGGCGAGCTTGACCAGCAGGCGCCCGGCCTCCCGCGGGCCATAGTCGGGCAAGCCGGCGATGGCCAAGTGTCGGCGCCAACTGTCGGGCGTCCATTCGGCAGTGAGGGCGCGGCGCTTGACGACATCGTCAATCGTGAAATGCGGGACGCCGCTCTCGAAGGCGGCCTGCTGCACGCTAGAGCGCAGGGTCTTGCCGCGGGCGAAATCGGCCAGCAGCCCCGGCGGATAAGCGGTCAGCAATCGAGCCGATTTGCCGCGTTGCGTCAGGCGCTTGAAGGCGCTGTGCTCGGCGATGATGGCGCGGGTTTTGGCGTCGGGCTTGGGCCCATAGTGCCGCCCAATGAGCTTGGCCGCATTCAAGCCGGTGAGCAGGCTGGCTTGCCCGGTGCCGCTCTGTGGCCGCCCGGCGACGCCAAGCCGCGCATCTGTCGGGATGAACTGGGCGGAGGCGCTTTGCTGCCGGCCCGTCGTCGCCAGCCAGCGATGGCCATTCGCCAGCTCGCGCATGACGGGGGTACAGGCGGCGGCGAAGGGGTTGACCGCCGGATCGTCTTCACCGAGACCGATTCCGTCCAGAAACAGTGTCAATATGCGCATTCTTGGTTACCGGTCGATCTGGAAAAACTGCTCGGTCTTTCTCTGCGCTCGCGTTTCAATTTGTCTGCTAAATTCCATCTGCAATCACATCGAAATCCGTAGGGGCGAGGCGGTGACTCGCCCATCCATGCGCTATATCTCAAACGGCTCGACCCCTCAAAACCGATCGGCGTTATACGACAAAATGAACGGATTACTCAGCCGCTCGCGCCCGATGGTTGTGGCGCCCATGTGACCCGGCAGGACCTGCACATCGTCATCGAGAATCATCAGTTGTTCGAAAATCGACCGCATCAGCAAGTCCTGATCGCCGCCGGGCAGGTCAGTGCGGCCGATGCTGCCAGCGAAAAGCGTGTCGCCGCTGAAGAGTATCTTCTGCTCAGCCAGGTAAAAGCTGAGATGCCCGGGCGCATGCCCCGGCGTATACAAGCTCCGCAGTCGAATCGAATCGAGCTCGATGACTTCGGACTCGCTGCTGAGCAGGCGATCGGGTTTGGCCGCCGGCGGCAGCTGACCCAGACCGAAATAAAGCCCCTGGAGCGGAATCTCGTCCAGCAGCCTTTCACAATCTCGGTGAATCAGAAAGGGGATTTGAAGCTGCCGCTTGATCTCGGCGCTGGCCAGCACATGATCGAGATGGGCATGCGTCGCCAGCATCAGTTTGAGCGTCCAGCCTTCTTCTTCAGCCGCCCGAAGTATCGCCGGCGCGTCATCAACCGGGTCAATCAGGATGGCGTTCTTCGTCCGCCCATCGGCGACCAGGTAGGCGTTCGTGGCGAAGGGCCCGAGGGTCAATGACTTGATTTTGATAGACATGCGCGCCCCTTCTCTATTTACGAATCGTTGTAGGGGCGAGCCGGTGGCTCGCCCGCCTTCTCATCCCAACCCCCATCGACGAAACTGTAGGGGCGAGGCGGTGACTCGCCCGCTTCCGCTTCAAACAACTTGTCCAATTTCACATGATAAACGTCGTACTTGTGCTAGACCGGCTTGATAATAGCCCACAATTCCGAAATTTCCTTCATCTTGAGCAAAATGGCGACAAGCAAGAATACGAGCAGGCCGACGACGCCTTCCAGGGCAAGCCGCATGATTGTGAAGCTCAGGCCGCGGCCGGGCGCCAGAGCCAGCCAGATCATGTCGATGAGCGCGATGACCGCGGCCATGACCAGCGATGCCGCCAGCGTCTTGGCCAGCGTTCGCGACAGCTGCCTCTCCCCGATGCCCTGCCAGCGGCGTCGCAGGATGACCAGCAGAGCAAGAACCTCAAACATGACGCCGAGCGAATTGGCCAGGGCCAGCCCGCTCACATTACCGATTTCGCGCCGCAAGCCGAGGGCGGGGAATGCATCGGCCGCCGAGTTCAAGAGCGCGTTTGCATCTATCGCCCGCACATCGCTCAGCAAAAAGGCGGCGACAAAATTGATTAGCGCGCCGCCAAGCGCGGCGAAGAGCGGCGTCAGCGTGTCCTTGTCGGCGTAGAAGCTGCGCGCGATGACTTCCAAAGCCGAATGCACGATCAGCCCTAGGGTGAACATGCTGAGCGTACTGTAAACCAGCGCCGAGGCCGAGCTGTCAAAGGCGCCGCGTTCCAGCAGGCTGATGAGCGGCCGTCCCAGCACGATCAGGCCGATGGCCGAGGGAATGCTGCTGATCAAGATGAAGCGCAGGGCGCCCGACATCGCGTTTCGCTTGCCGGCCAGGTCATCCATTTCGCTCAAGGCCGCCAGCGTGGGGAAGATGACGATGCCCATCGCCGTGCCGAGCAGGGTCTGCGGTATCTGCATCAGCCGCCAGCCCCAATCCAGGGCGCTGACCGAGCCGACCCCGAGGCGTGAGGCGATGTTGTTCATGACCAGAAAGTTGAGGCTGAATACGCCCAGGCCGCCAATCCGCGGCAGCATCAAGCGGATGACGCGCCAGAGCAGCGGGTTGCTCAAGCCCAGCTCGAAACGCCAGCGCATCCGGTAACGGACCAGCCCGGGCAGCTGTATGGAGAAGTGCAGGGCGGCGCCCAACACCGCGCCCCAGGCGATGCCGTGAACGCCAAAGCGCGGCAGCAGGAAGAGCACGCCCGCCAGGATGCCAATGTCGAACATGATAGGCGCCAGCGCCGGCAGCAGAAAATGCTGATGCGAGTTGAGTATGCCGCTGAATATGCCGCTGACGGCGAAGATAACGGTGCTCAGCAGCAGGATGCGCATCATGTCAACCGTAGTAAGCGCGGTGGCGGCGTCAAAGCCGGGCGCCACCACATGGCTAACCAGCCAGGGCGCCAAAACAAACACAGCCAGGCTGAGCAGAAGCGCCAGCGAGAAGATGGCGTTGATCAAATTGCTCGAGAGCTTCCAGGCGGCGTCCAGATCGCCTTTCGCCAGCAAGCCGCTGAAGATGGGGATGAAGGCATGCGTCAAAGCGCCGCCGGATATCAGAATGACGATGAGCTCCGGGATGCGATTGGCGGCCACATAGGCGTCCAGGTCGCTGCCGACGCCGAAGACTTGCGCGATGATCAGGGTCTGTACCAGGCTGATCAATTTGGCGGCGGCGAAGGCGACCATGACCGTAAGGGTGGAGCGGGCGATGCGGCGGTTGCGCTGCCTGAGCGACAGCTGTTCCTTGCTCTCCGCTGCCATTCAGCTTCCCAGTCTGTAGGCGCGCGACTCGTCTCGCCCGCCAAAACGAAATCTGTAGGGGCGACATATCATGTCGCCCTCTCTCTGTCCTCGATTCCTCACTTC
>WTGN01000094.1:24292-28638 GCA_011523545.1 Chloroflexota bacterium
ATCTGTAGGGGCGACATATCATGTCGCCCTCTCTCTGTCCTCGATTCCTCACTTCAATTCATCCCTAAAAGCGAAATCTGTAGGGGCGACATATCATGTCGCCCGCGCCCAACTCCATATGCAATCGACGGGCGGCAGGCGGTCAGTGTCGGCGGTCAGTGCCTACGCGACTTACGCAAACTACACGACCCTTGCCTCGTCCATCTCGGCGCCTCGCTAGCAAGCTAACCTCCGTGCCTCTGTGTCTCTGTGGCAAAAGATGCTCTGCCAATATGCTCAATTCAGCCGCTCAAGCGCTTCCCGCGCCGCGTCAAATTGCGGGTTGTAGCCCAGCGCGCGCCGGAATGACGCGGCCGCCGCCTGCGGATTGCCCTGCGCCTCTTGAACCCGACCCTGCCAATAGTAAGTTTCTTCGAGTTCACGCGCGTTGTTCTGGTTGATCCGCACCAGGCTCAGGACATCTTCAAAACGGCCGACCTGGAAATAAGCTTCAAAAGGGCCAAACTGATACCAATGCATGCGCCAGGGCAATTGCCCGGTGCGATTGGCTTGATCGAAAGCGGCCGCCGCTTCTTCATATCGCCCCAGCGCGACCAGCGAGCTGCCCATGTTGAACCAGGCGAAGGCGCTCTGTGGCTGGCGGCGGGCTTCTTGCCGCGCGGTCTCGAATGCGATCTGCGCCGCCTCCGTTTCCTCCCAGTAAGCCCCCAGCAATTCGCGCAGCAGCCCTTCCCGCTGCGGTTCATAGACGACGATGAAGCTGCGGTTGAAGGCTTGCCAGTTGGCGTCGACATCGGCGTAGCTGATGCTGACGCCCTGGGCCGCGTCGCCCACGCCGAGGAAGCTGTCGAAGAAATAGAACAAGTCGTAGGCATCGTCATAGGCGACGAGAGCGCGATAATGCCCGATCCAATCGTAAGCTTCAAACATGGCCGCCGTCTCGATCACAACGGGAAACTCGTTCGCCACCAGGCGCTTGAGCAGATCCAGCGTGCCGCCCATGCGCGCGATCGCTTTGACATTGCTTTCTGCTTCGACGAAGCCGGCCAATTCCTCCGGGCTGACATTTTTGTCTTCGCGATTTGGTTTGAGGCGGCTTGCGGCGAAAGCCTGGTCACGGGTCCAGCCATAATAGCTCAAAGCCATGGTGATCGTCGCCGGGCCGCAGTTGTTCCAGGTCTGCTGATGATGCAGGACGCCGTAAATCCGCGCCGATGGGGGGATTGCGCTTAACGAGCCGGCATCCGCTTCGACTGCCGCTGTTGGCTGGGCAGCCGGCGCGGACCTTGGCGGGCTGGTCGCTGTTGCTGCCGGAAGCGGGATCATGGTCTTGGTCGCTGTTGGCCTGGCGGTCGCCGTTGGCGCGCTGGCGGCCGTCGCCAGCTCCATCGGCGGGCTGCCTGAAACTGCCGTGGGCGAGGGGATGTTGAGCGGCATATCCAATAGCGACAAGGCGGCCTCTTCATTAGCCGGCGACACAATCGTTGGGAAGACGCCGCCAATCGGGGTGGGATTGCGCAAGATGCTCATGAAGGGCAATTGATCGATGACGCGCTGCTGCTGGGCCGGCTGAAGGATTTCGCGGAAACCAAATATAACGCCCGCAATGCCCAAGACGACGAGCGCAAAGAAGAGTATCAGTCCCCAGAACAAGAGCCGGGGCGGCGCGCGCAAGCCGTCGTTTCGGCTCTTCAGATAATAGGCGCGGCTCGGCTGGGTATCGTGTAACTTGGGCAAGGTTCCAACCTCGCGATTCGCTCGAAGATCAGTAGCGCGCTGCGAAAACAGTCATTCCGCCGGCAGGGCGCTGGACCTTCTCCCATAGTATAGCCCGTCGTGGGTCAATCGCTGGATTCGGATGGGGGAAACGTTGCTGAACCGTAGCTTAAGGCGTCGAGATAGGCTTGCAGAATGACGCGGGCCGCCAAATCGTCTATGGGCTGGCGCGGGCTGCGCTTGAGCTGCCGGGCCAGGCCGCGCGCCTCGTCGCTGGTCAGGTATTCGCTCACTTCGACAATCGGCAAGTGGCTGACGCGGCGCATGCGGGCGATCCAATCACGAACGATGTCGGCTTGCGTCATAATGCCGGGCGGCGCATTGGGATTTTGCGGCAGGCCAACCACGATGCCAGCCGCGTTTTCCCGTGCGGCGATGGCGAGGATGGCGGCGAAATCTTCCCTTTCGCCACGACTCTGCAAGATGGCGAGCTCGCGCGCGCTCAGGCCCAGGGCGTCGCTGATTGCGAGACCGATGCGCTTTTGCCCATGATCAACACCGATGAGACGGCCAATCATGCGCTGGATTTGACCCGCAGGTCAATGCGGACGGGCAGGCTGGGCATCCGGTCCAGACCCTGCGGATACAGTTTCAGTCTGGTGGGCTCGGATGCCGACAACTCCGGCGACTTCGCCAACAAGTCCTTCGCTTCGTCGAGGCTCAAGCCCGCCAGGCGATTGCGCAGCGAGTCAATGTCCAGCGCGGCGGCGACAGTGGCGCTGCTTTCAGCGGTGAATCGGATTTGCCCCGCCCGCCGCCCCGGCGCGAAGGGCCCGCGCTTGTATTGAAGCGAATTCGCAAGCAATTCCTGGCCCGGCGCCAGATTCGCCCGCAGCCGCTCCAGCGCCACTTGCCGGCCATAACGTTCATCGACCGCCAGGGCGCTGACGACGGCGCGCATCGTGAGCGTCAGCTCGCTGGTCATCGTGCCGATATCGGCCGAGAAGCGGGTCCATTCCTTACGTTCTTCTTCAACTTGAATCGACTCGATGATGATGACCTGATTTTCCGACAATTTGGCGCGCATGCTCTCGAAGGCCAGCGATTGCAGCTGCAGGCGCACACTGGCGCGCAAGCGGTCCGCGTCGGCCGCGTCGACCACCTTGACGCTCCTGGCGCCGCCGCCCGCCACCGGCGCCAGATTGATGACGGATACGCGCTCCGCCAGCGCGCCAAAGATGGTATTGATCATGCCGGCCTTGACATTGCCGATGCTGCCGCGAAAGCCCTCTCGCGCTTCAACGGTGGCCTCGACGCTTCGCCCGCTGCCGGCCGGCACGACGGCGGCGGCGACTGTCTCAAAGAGAATCGGTTCTCCGGCGCTGGTCGCCAGGATGGTCCCGGCCGCTATGCTGACGCGCGTCTCGCCCAGATTGGTAAAGGTTACCACGCCGGCGGAGGAGACGCTGTCCAGCCAGAAATTTCCACTGGTTGGAATTGACGCGGTCGTCTCGACAGTTTCGCGCAAAATATGCGCCGGGATGACGCCAAGTTCAAGGTTTACGGCCTCGGTCTTGCTGTCGGCGACGATGTCGACCACGGCCGATACGTCCTGCCGTTTCAGGCTAAGCTCGACCTGCGCGCTGGGCAAGACGACGTAACAGGCGCCGCCGACCACGGCAATGAGCAGGGCCAGGACGACGAGTCGTTCGACGGCGGCGCGCCAGGGCGAATGCCGCTTGCGTCCTTCGAGGCGGGCGGCGATCAGGGCCAGGTCTTCCGGCTGGAGGTCGGCGCCCGGCCTGTGATAGCGCGGGAGAAAAACCTTCTGCCTGCCGCGCTTCCAGCGTTCATTCTCGCTCGCGGCGATCGACGGGAAGCAGCTGATGTTGAGTTCGGCGGCCTGGGCGATGACGGCATTGTCTTGGGAGACCAGGGCCAGCTGAATGGCGCGACGGTAAGCCTCGCGCTGGATCAGAACCAGATCCAGCTTGCGCCTGAATAGCGCCCCGTTTGCCGGCCAAACGAGTAGGACGCGCCGTCCGCGCAGGCGAGCGAGCCGCTCGCGTACAGCGACGACGCTGTCCGCCGCCTCGAGATGAATGTGTTCAGTTTCGCTTGACACCGTTGCTCAAACCAAGAATTGTAGGGGCGACTCGCTGAGTCGCCCGCCTGCGCCGCCTTCTGATGAACCAACTAATTTCCAGCTTCAATTATAGCGAAATCTGTAAGGCTTGTCCGATACTGATGGCTGCTTTTGCAAATCACACCCAACCCCCCTCAGTCCCCCCATAGCAATAGGGGGAAGATAACGCCGAGAACTGTAGGTATAAAGAGATCTACAGGGAAATGCTCGCACTCGTTTGCATTTGCTCCCCTCCCTGATGCTTCGGATGCCCGCCATAGAGATGGCGGGAGGGGCAGGGGGTGGGGTTGGCAAGGCGAATCGCAGTAGCGGACAAGCCTTGTAGGGGCGACTCGCTGAGTCGCCCTAAAGCACACGCTATCAAATGCTCGGGCGTTTCGGCGGCTAGCCATATTAACGAATCAATGCTCGGGCGAGCCGGCGGCTAGCCATATTTACGAATCGTTGTACGGGCGAGCCGGCGGCTAGGCATATTTACGAATCG
>WTGN01000094.1:28738-28915 GCA_011523545.1 Chloroflexota bacterium
CATATTTACGAATCGTTGTACGGGCGAGCCGGCGGCTAGGCATATTTACGAATCGTTGTACGGGCGAGGCGGCGGCTAGCCATATTAACGAATCGTTGTACGGGCGAGCCGGTGGCTCGCAATATTAACGAACCGTTGTACGGGCGAGCCGGTGGCTAGCCATATTTACGAATCGTT
>WTGN01000094.1:29015-38309 GCA_011523545.1 Chloroflexota bacterium
GTACGGGCGAGCCGGTGGCTAGGCATATTTACGAATCGTTGTACGGGCGAGCCGGTGGCTAGGCATATTTACGAATCGTTGTACGGGCGAGCCGGCGGCTAGGCATATTTACGAATCGTTGTACGGGCGAGCCGGCGGCTAGGCATATTTACGAATCGTTGTACGGGCGAGCCGGTGGCTCGCCCACTCTTGCCCAACACTCGCAACTAGCTTTCGCATGACTCACTCGGAACTACTCAGGGCACAGAGTCTTCTTGTTTGCCTGGCGTGGCTTTCTTGTCGTCTGAATTCACCAATCCCCGGCAGACTGCCACCGTGCAAATACAGTGCTAAGCGCCCGCGATCAGTTCGCGCGCTGCCTCAAGAGCCGCGGGGATTTTGCTGCTGTCCACCCCGCCCGCCTGCGCCATCTGCGGCCGGCCGCCACCGCCGCCGCCAACAACGCGGGCGATCGGCTTGATCAAGTCACCGGCGCGCAGGCCGTCTTTGACCAGGGAATCAGACACGGCGACCACGATTTGCGGCCGCCCGTTTACCGCACTGGCGAGCACCATCACGCCGCGGTCGACGCGGTTGCGAAACCAGTCCGTCATTTCGCGCAGGGTCTCCGCCGGCGTGTCTTCAAGCTCCGCCACCAGCGCTTGCAGCCCGTTGAGGCTTTCAAGCTGCCCTTCAATCATGCGGTTGAAGCTGTCGCGGGCCAGCTTGCGCTGCAGGTCTTTGATCTCGCGCCGCGCTTCGTCTAGTTCGCTTTGCAGCGCGCCGATGCGCCCGGCGGCAAATTCGGGGGCGGCGCCGAGCTGGCTCGCAATCGCCGTCAAGACGCCCAGCTGCTCTCGCAGGTATTCGTTCGCCGCCCGGCCGGTGAGCGCTTCGACGCGGCGGACGCCGGCGCTGACGCTGCCTTCGCTGGTGAAGACAAAGCTCCCGATTTCGCTTGTTCGGCGGACATGCAGGCCGCCGCACAATTCATAGCTGTAACGCTGGTCGCCATCTTCTATGACAACCGTGCGCACGGTATCGCCGTACTTCTCGCCAAAGAGGGCCATCGCCCCTTCGCGCCGCGCCTGCTCAAGCGACTTCTGCGCCGCGCTGACCGGATAATTGTTCAGGATCGCGCCGCTGATTTCGGCGGCAACGGCGGACAGTTCCGGCTCCGTCACTTTCTCCGGATGCGAAAAATCGAAACGCAGCCGATCCGGCGCCACCAGCGAGCCTCGCTGCTGCACATGGCTGCCCAGCTGGTTGCGCAGCGCCGCATGCAGCAGATGCGTGGCGCTGTGGTTGCGCGTTATATCCAGCCGGCGCGAGCGATCCACCTGCGCACCGGCGGAATCGCCGCGGGCCGGCCGCCCTTCGACCACTTCGCCAACATGCACGATCAAACCGGTCACCGGCTGCTTCATCGCTTCCACTTCAATGACCCAGCCAGGGCCGCTGATCGTTCCGGTGTCGCTCACCTGGCCGCCCGATTCGACATAGAATTGCGTCTCGCCCAGCACAACCTCGATCGCTTCGCCGACAAGGGCTGAATCCACCGGCTGGCCCTCGCGCATCAATGCCAAAACCTTCGTTTCGGCCGGTGAATCGCTGTATGGATCATAGCTGACGCCAGCGGCCGGGAGCGCGCCCGCCGCTTGCAGGTCGGCCAGGAGCTGGCGATAGGCATCAGCCGACGCGATCTCGCCCATAGCGGTTCCGCCGCCGCTGATGAGCGCATGCTCCGCCTCAGCCTGCGCGAAGCCGGCCTCATCGACAGTGAAACCGCCCTCCTCGGCCACATCCTTGGTCACTTGATAGGGCAGGCCAAGCGTCGCTTTGAGAAAGAAAGCCTGCTGACCCGAAAGCTCCTTGCCTTCGTCAAGCCGCGCCAGCATGTCATCCAGTTCGGTCAGGCCCCGATCCATCGTGCGCAGGAAGCGTTCTTCTTCCAGGGTGATGACCCGCTTGATGCTCTCGGCGTCGGCGACCAGCTCGCTGTAATGGCCGCCCATGATGTCGATGACGGTATCGGCGATGTCGGCCAGGAAGGGGCGCTCGAAGCCGATCTCCCGCCCGAAGCGCGCCGCCCGCCGGATGACGATGCGCGGGATGGCCGCTCGACCCTTGGCGCCGGGCATGACGCCGTCGCTGATGAGAAATACGGCCGCCCGAATATGATCGGCAATCACGCGATAGGGCACGATGTTCGCGTCGCGCTCGGCGTCGCTGTGGCCGGTCAGTTCTTGACTGCGGCGGATGATCGGCGTGAACAGGTCAGTCTCATAAGTGGAGTCAACGCCATTTAATATCGTCAGGATGCGCTCGAAGCCCATGCCGGTATCCACGCCCGGCGCCGGCAGCGGGCTGTCCCACCGGCCGGTATGCTGCGGGTCGGCCTGCTGCCGATTGAATTGCATGAAGACGAGATTCCAGATCTCCAGGAAGCGGTCATCCTCCGCTTGCAGCCGGGCGATGACATCGTCGTCTCCCTGGTCAGGATATTTGTCCCAGTGAATTTCAGAATTGGGGCCGCAGGGGCCGGTGTCCGCCATCTGCCAAAAATTGGTTGACGGCCCCATCCGCGCGACCCGCATGGGATTGATGCCGATTTCATTGACCCAGCAATCGTAGGATTCATCATCATTCTCATAGACGGTGACGGCGAACCGCTCGGCCGGCAGCCCGTAAACTTCGGTCAACAGGTCAAAGGCATAGCGGATGGCATCGCGCTTGAAATAATCGCCGAAGCTGAAGTTGCCGAGCATCTCAAAAAAGGTGTGATGGCGCGGCGACGGCCCGACATTTTCCAGATCGTTGTGCTTGCCGCTGACGCGCATGCACTTCTGCGATGTCGTGGCGCGCTTGTATTCGCGCTTGTCGAGCCCGAGAAAGACATCCTTGAATTGCACCATGCCGGAGTTTGCGAAGAGCAAGGTCGGGTCATTCGCCGGCACAAGCGACGACGATGCCAGCGCCCGGTGCCCCCTTTCCTCGAAGAAATCGAGAAAGGCTTGTCGTACTTCGGCGCTGCTCATCTTTTTCATTCGCGCATCCTTCGACACAAAATCACCATGCGGCAACAGCATAGCACGCCATCCGCCGCCAATCCGGCAGAATTATAGCGAGCCCCGCCGCTACTGAACAAGGGCGCGTCCCTATGGTATACTGGCCCTGAGTAACCTGATAATGCACATTTTAGATGCGCTTGCTATTTCCAGCTTCAATCAAAGCGAAATCCGTAGGGGCGACTCTGTGAGTCGCCCGAAATCACATTATATTGTCTGTACGGGCGAGCCGGTGGCTCGCCCGAAAACGCATTTGATCGTTAGGACGGGTGTTTCGCTGAAACGCCCGAAAAATAGAATCATCAGACTGCGCTATCTCTGTGCTCTCTGCGTCCTCTGTGGTTCGATTTTCTTGCGCGGCTTGCATACGCAAACAAAGGATGAAACATGACGCCAATTGAAGAACAAGTCGAAGTCTTGATGTCGGGCACGGCCTACGGCGACCCGGCCACGCGCCAAAACATGGCGGCAGATCTGCGCGAACGTTTGGGAGAATGCCAGCGCGAGGGACGGCCGCTGCGTGTCTACTGCGGCTACGATCCGCGCACCTCCGATCTGCACCTGGGCCACACGATAACCATGCGCAAATTGCGCCAGTTTCAAGAGTTTGGCCATGACGTGACATTTCTGGTCGGGACCTTCACCAGCTTGATCGGCGATCCATCCGACAAAGACTCGGCGCGCGACCAATTGACAATGCGCAATGTGGAAGACAACGCCCGCACCTACGCCGAGCAGGCCTTCAAGATACTCGACCGCGACAAAACGCGCGTGCGCCGCAATGACGAATGGCTGGCGCCGCTCGACTTCGCCGATATCATCCGCCTGGCCAGCCATTTTACCGTCCAGCAATTCCTGGTCCGGGAGAATTTCACCAAGCGCATTGAAGAAGAAAAGGCGATCTACCTGCACGAGTTCTTTTATGCCCTGATGCAAGCCTACGACGCCGTCGCCCAGGAGGCCGATGTCCAGGTCGGCGGGCAGGATCAGCTATTCAACATTTTGGTGGCCGGGCGCAAATTGCAAACCGGCCTCGGCCAGAAGCCGCAGATCGCCATCATCATGGGCGAAAGCTTGCCCGGCACCGATGGCGAAATCAAAATGTCCAAGAGCCTGGGCAATCATATCCCCTTGCTGTCCGAGCCCTGGGATATGTTCGGCAAGGTCATGAGCCTGCCCGACAAGGCCATGGGCGTCTACCACAAGCTCATCCTTGGCTGGACGCAAGCGCGGGTCCAAGCGCTGGAGGCGGATTTGCAGGCGGGCGCCGCCCATCCTAACGAGACCAAGATGCGCCTGGCGCGCGAGATCGTCGGCATCTTCCATAGCCCGGGCGCGGCCGCTGCGGCGCAGGCGCGTTGGGACGAGGTCTTTCGCGGCGGGGCTGGCGTTCCTGACGACATGGCCGAGGCCGAGCTCGGCGCCACGGAAGAAATCCGCGATATTCTGCTGCGGCTGAACATGGTCAGCAGTCGAGGCGAGGCGCGGCGGCTGATCCAGCAGCAGGGCGTCCGCTTGAACGATGCCAAGGTGGACAGCCTGCAAGCGGCGATCACGCTGGAGATGCTGCCGGCGGTGCTCCAAGTGGGCAAACGCAAGTTTGTGCGCTTGGTGCGCGCGCATGGCGGCGGCGAGTAGAGCCTTGCCGAAAACAGCCGACTATTCGATTGATGAGCTCATCTGCGTATGCATCTCGCGGCAGGTGCGCGACGGCGATGTCTGGGCGCAGGGCATCAACACGCCGCTGGTTTCGGCCGGTCTGATCTTAGGCAAAATCCGCCATGCGCCAGGCGCCCGCTTCACCTCCGCCATCGGTCAGGCCCTGGTGCAAGATTGGGGCCCGCTTGCCATCTGCGATATTGAAGCGCTCTGGGTGGGCAAGGGGCTGATCCACCTGGGTTTCGCCGCCGGCGCCGCTGAAATCCTGCCCAAGTTTCAACCCAAAGAGTTCTTCCGGCCGGCGCAGCTTGACGCCGCCGGCAACCTGAACAACATCGCCATCGGCAAAGATTATCATAAGCCGCGCATGCGCCTGCCCGGCAGCGGCGGAATCCCGGATGTCACCCCCTGCTACGACCACACTTATTTGTACGTGCCGCGGCATTCGAGATTGAGTTTCGCCGAGAAGATCGATTTCAACAGCGGCATGGGCCATGTGCCGCAGCGGCGCGCAGGCGGCGGTCCGCGTTACTTGATTAGCGATCTGGGTCAGTTCGATTGGCAGAATGGCAGGATGCGCCTGACCAGCATTCATCCGGGCGTCGACCTGAGGCGGATTCAACGTAAAACCGGCTTCGAGCTGGAGCTTGCTCCGGATCTTCAGGCGACGGCGCCACCGGATGAGGAGGACTTGCGCCTGCTGCGCGACGAGATTGACCCCTTGGACACGCGCAAGCTGGAGACCCTGGGCGGCGCGGCGCGTAAGGCGCATCTGCGGAACATCCTCCGCCGCGAAGACTCCCAATCATAACGAAATCTGTAGGGGCGAGCCATCGGGTCGCCCGCCACTGTGTGCTTACGCTGCCAGCTGCGCCTCCAATCGCCAATCACCGATGCCGCGAAAGCGGTCCGCTGGCGACGCCAAATAGCCAAGTTGCAAGCCGGTAATCTCCTCGTTCACGAGAAAGGTATAGAGCGGATAATAGAGCGGAATGGCGATGGCTTGTTCCGCGAAGGCAAGCTGGAATTGCCGGCGGAGGGCGGCGCGGCGGTCGCCGTAAATCTCGCGGCGCGCTTTCTCGAGCAGGTCGGCGAGGTCATGATCGGAGGCGGCGCCGTAATTTCGTCCCTTGCCGAATTGTGCCGGGTGCCAGTAACGATATAAGTCCAGATCGCCGCCGATGCGCTGAGTGACGATGGCCGCCTCGAAGCGCCCGGTCTCAAGCCGATGGCTCAGATCGCCCGCGCTGACCGCTTCAACTTGCACATGGAAGCCAAGCGCTTCCCACTGAGTGGCGATCGCGTTTGCCAGGTTGCGCAACGGGGCGCTGTCTTCGACCAGCAAACTGAATCCGGCGCTGTCTAACTCATCTTCGGCTGCAGCGCTGTCCGCGGTCGGCGCTTCATCGGCGCTGGACGGGACGATATCGGCCGCGTCCAAGAGCCGGGCGGCTTGCGCCATGTCATAGCTTCGCCAAAACGCGTCGCCCAGATAGATGGACGCGCTGGGCGGGTAAGGGCTGTCGGCGAAGGTCAGATCCGCGCCCAGATTTTCGCGCGCCAAATTGGTCAAGTCGAGGCTGAGCGCAAGGGCCTGACGCGCTCGTCTCTCGGCGAAGGGCGGCGCCTGCCAATTGAAGATGAGCATGCCGACTGCCGAGTCCGCCTGAGTGTAGACCTGGCTGCTTGGCAAAGCCAGCAGACTTTCTCGCGCGCCGCCAGCTCCGAGCGCCAGGACTTCTCGCGCCGCGAAGGCCGCCAGCGCCGCGTCGACATCGTGATACAGATGAAAATGCAGCGACGGGATCTGATATCGTCCTTGCGCCTCTACACGCTCCATGAAAATGGGCGACCGCGCCAGCTCGACGCCGCGGATCTCGTTTTGCCCGCGCAGGCGCAGGGCAGCCAACTGGTATGGGCCGGTTCCAATCGGGCTGAGGTTGAATGGGTGCTGCATCAACTCTGGCAGCGCCGTGCCGCGCAATGCGTGTTCGGGCAAAATGCCAATGGTCAGCAAATGCGTAAAGCTGCTCAAGGGCTGGGCCAGCCGAAAGCGCAGCAGATGGTCGCCCAGCTTTTGCAGCTCCACCGTCCCCCAGACTTGGGCCGCCTGCGATATGCGGGCGTAGGCCGGGTCGCTTAGCAGCGAGAAGGTGTAAACAACATCGTCGGCGCTGAAGGGCAGGCCGTCTTGCCAGCGGATATCATCGCGCAGCCGAATGACGTATTCGAGCCCGTCCGCCGAAATCACCAGCTCTTCGGCCAGCCGCGCCACCACCTCGCCATATTCGTTGCTGGCGAAGAGCCCTTCAAAGATCAGGCTCGAAATGTCATTATCGACCGGGTTCAAATGAGCGAAGAGCGGGTTCAAGCGGCGGACGGCGCCGATCAGCGCTTCTCGGTAGACGGGGTCCGCTTCGCGCCGGCTGCCCGCTATGGGCGAAGCAACAGCGACTGCGGTCGCGGCGGCCTGGTTTTGCCGCGGCGGCGCCGATGTCGTCGCGGCATCTATGAATGGGGTCGGCGGCGGGACCGCGCGGCGGCTGAGGCGAAACATCGCCGCGGCAAAGACGAGAATGAAAGCGAGCGTCAGAACGATGAATTGCCAGCGAAAGCCCCGAAACATGGCCTGCAAATTGCGAGCGAATTACCGCATCGCGTCAGCGTTTTCTCCCTATATGACAGGCGAGCAAATGAATCTCTGTGTTCTCTGTGTTCTCTGTAGTTATTTTCCGCTTGCAATTGCGCCGATTCAGCCCGGCGTCGCCACGGCGAAAAGCGCGATGCCCAGAAAGGCGATCGAGAGAAAGATGGTGATGCGAAAGAGCGTCTTCTCGAGGCCGCGCCGGGTCCGCGCGATCCCGCCGCCGGCGTCGCCGCCCAGGAGGCTGCCCAGCGCGCCGCCCTTGACCTGCAGCAGAATCAATACGATGAGCACAATTGACAAGACAATTGAGGTAATTTGTAAGGCGACTGCCATGCCTAAGCCCCCGGCGGAACTTTTACGAAACTTTCATGGCACTATATCATCTGGCCATGATTTTGACTAGCGCGAAGTATTGGAGAGAGAGTGGTGAAAATGATGACATACGGATTTAGCGCAATCTTATAAACCAGCCTCGGTGACCTCTTTATCCTCGGTGTCCTCGGTGGTAAAAAACTTTACCGTATTCGTCAAAGCGAAAATCTCCGCAATGTTCACCACTCCTGTATTGCATGGGCGCCAATATCAGTGATCTATACGCGCTCCCGGCCCATCAGTTGCGCAGCGATTCGAGATAGTCGATGGCGGCCGCTAACTGCGGATCATAGACGGCGCCGGCATCGTCATCGGGCCCGTCCCACTCCACGACGATATCGGGCGAGACGCCCAGTTTGTGGATCGATTGGCCATTGGGCCGCAGCCAGCGCCGCACTGTCAGGCGCAGGCAGCCGCCATTGGGGAGCTCCGGCAGGTTCTGCACCGTGCCTTTGCCGAAGGTCCTCTCGCCCAGGATTATGGCCCGGCCATGATCTTGCATGGCGCCGGCGATCACTTCCGAGGCGCTGGCGCTGGATTCGTCTACCAAGACGACTATCGGCACATCTATCGCAGCATAGTCGCCACTGGCGCGCGTAACTTCCTCACTGTCATCGCGGGAGACCTGCCGCAGCAGTACGCCGTCTTCGATGAAGGCGCTGCCGACTTCGATGGCGCTGGCCAGCGTCCCGCCCGGGTTTTCGCGGATGTCAAAGATCAGGCCATTGCTTGCCTTGATGTCGATGGCGTCGAAGGCTTCGGCCAGTTGAGCGCGCGAGAGATCGTGGAAGTCGAGCATGGAAATATAGGCCAGGTTGTCGCCGACAATTTTGTAGGAGACGTTCGGCTTCTCAAAGGTATCGCGGACGATGTCAAAGGTGATGAACTCAGCCCCGCGCTTGAATTTGATGCTCACGGTGCTGCCCCGCGGTCCCGGCACCAGGGCTGATAGCTCTGCCTGTGATATGGCGGTCACCGGCTGCCCATCCACTTCGTAGAACACATCGCCCGGCCGCACGCCAACCTTCTCGGCCGGTGTATCTGGAATAACGGTCAAGACTTCAATCTGCCGCGTTGCGTCGTTGGACCTTATGGTGACGCCGATGCCGGAGAATTCGCCGGAGAAATCTCTGGTGAGGGGGCAAAGGCCCGGGCGGATATAGCCGCTGTGCGCGTCGCCAAGGGCAGCCGCCATGCCTTCGATGGCGCCGTCGACCAGCTGTTCAACCGCAAACGCCTCAATGTAGCTTGATTCTATCAGGGCAAAAGTCTCCCGGAGCGGATCAAAGGCCCGGTCGGTTTCGCTGCGCGCCGAAGCGTCATGCGCGTTGAAAGCCAATCGCGTCAAGCTGCCGGCGGCAAAGCCAAAGGCGAATATCGCCAGGACAAGCAGCAGGCACGCGCCAATGCGGGAGCGGCGTCCAACTGCGCGCGTCCATTTCATCAATCGTCTCCAAATGATGCGAAACTTCAATTCCCGATATAGTATAAGCCATTATCGTATAATCAAAATGCGGTAGGGGCGAGCCATTGGGTCGCCCGCCAAATCACAAACTGTAGGGGCGAGCC
>WTGN01000094.1:38409-38540 GCA_011523545.1 Chloroflexota bacterium
ATCGGGTCGCCCTCCGCCCGCCAAATCACAAACTGTAGGGGCGAGCCATCGGGTCGCCCTCCGCCCGCCAAATCACAAACTGTAGGGGCGAGCCATCGGGTCACCCGCCATAACGAAATCTGTAGGGGCGA
>WTGN01000094.1:38640-62900 GCA_011523545.1 Chloroflexota bacterium
GCCATCGGGTCGCCCGCCAAATCACAAACTGTAGGGGCGAGCCATCGGGTCGCCCGCCATAACGAAATCTGTAGGGGCGAGCCATCGGGTCGCCCGCCAAATCACAAACTGTAGGGGCGAGCCATCGGGTCGCCCACAGAACGGACACAATCAACATGCCGGAAATCTACCTACCACTCGACCAGGCAGCCGCCATCGTAAAAGACGGCGACACACTCGCCCTGGGCGGCATGACGCTGTACCGCCGGCCAATCGGCTTCGTCAAGGCCCTGCTCGCTCGGCCAGTCCCGCCGCGAGATTTGACCCTGCTGAGCTTCACCGGCGGGCTGGAATCCGATCTGCTGGTCGGCGCCGGCTGCGTCAAGCGCGTGCGCTCGGCTTATTTTGGCCTTGAAGTTTTTGGTCTGGCGCCGATGTTCACACAATTCGTTCAGTCTCAGCGCCTTCAGGTCATTGAAGAAACGGAAGCCAGCATCGTCATGGGCCTGCGCGCCCAAATCGCGGGCGTCGGTTTTCTGCCTTCGAAAGCCTGGCTCGGCACTGATTTGCCATCCCTGCGGCCCGATGTGAAAACGGTGACCGATCCTTACGGCGGCGGCGAGTTGCTGGCATTCCCGGCGATTCCCTGCGATGTGGCGGTGATTCATGGTCTGGCGGGCGACCGTCAGGGCAATGTGCTGATCAATAACAACCTTGGCATCGACCTGGAGTTGGTTTATGTCGCCGACACTGTGATCGCCACCGTCGAGCGCGTGGTGGATGAATTGGAACGGACCACGGACGGCGTCATCATCCCGCATCCGGGCTGCGACCTGATAGCGCATGTGCCGCAAGGCGCCGCCCCCAGCAGCTGCTATCCCATGTACCCCTTGGCGGGCGGGGAGATCCTCGCCTATACCGAAGCTTGCAATGCCGGCCGCTTTGAAGCCTATTTGCAAAGTTTCATCACCGACATGCGGTAGAGGCGGGCCCTTGCGCCCGGCAGCGACTCTTGTCTCGCCCACGCTGATACCAATCGCAATCTGTACGGGCGAGCCGGCGGCTCGCCCATGCCTGCTATAAATTTCCAATGCCTTACCGCATGGCGAATTTCGATTTGCTATGAAATCTTGCGACAAAGCCATTTGCGCAGTATAATAAAACTTGAAGAACATAAGTCGAGACTTGGGGAGCTCGCGCGAGCGGGCTGAGAGGGCGGCATGCCGACCCATACACCTGATCCAGGTAATGCTGGCGTAGGGATGTCTGCAGCGCCCTTGCTTAAGCCACCCCGGTAAACACGCCGGCAGCGGTGGCTTTTGTTTTTGCAGTGGATGGCTCCCAAAGTCTCTGAAAGCGCCAGGCGGCGAGCGGCCGCATTGCCGGCCAGGCCCGGCGCAGAACTTTGTCTGATTGACGAAGAAGGGAGCAGATCATGGCTTTGCGCATTTTTACTGTAATTCTATTGATTCAGTTGGCAGTCGGCGCTTTCGCCCAGGAGGCGGACAGGCTGGTCCTGCTGACGCATGACAGCTTCTCCATCCCCGAAGATCTGCTGGACGCCTTCGAGGAATCCACCGGCATAGCGGTGGAAATCCTTCGCTCCGGCGACGCCGGGCAAATGGTGAATCAGGCGATACTAAGCAAGAACAACCCGCTGGGCGACCTGCTCTACGGCGTCGACAACACCTTTCTGAGCCGGGCGCTGAATGCCGAAATCTTCGCGCCTTATGAATCGCCAGCGCTGGAACATGTCAGGGCGGACCTGATTCCCGATGACAGCTTCCGCGTCACGCCCGTCGATTATGGCGATGTCTGCCTCAACTATGACCTCGCGACCTTTGAAGCGAGCGGCCTGGCGCTGCCCGCCAGCCTGAGCGACCTGACCGAGGAAGCTTATCGCGGCCTGCTGGTGGCGCAGAATCCGGCGACATCGTCCCCCGGTCTCGCCTTTCTCCTGGCGACCATCGCCGAGTTCGGCGACGCCGGCGATTATACCTATCTGGACTTCTGGGCTGAGCTGAGCGCCAACGACGTGCTGGTCGTCGATGGCTGGAGCGATGCCTATTACGGCGAATTCAAGGTGACCGGCCGCGACACCGGCACGCGCCCCATGGTGGTCAGCTATGCCAGCAGCCCGCCGGCCGAAGTTTTGTTCAGCGAAGATCCGGCCGCCGGCGCCATCACCGGAGCGATCGTCGCTGACAATATGTGCTTCCGGCAGGTCGAATATGTCGGCGTACTGGCGGGGGCCGCCAACGAAGCAGCGGCGCGGCAATTCGTCGATTTTATGCTGAGCCCGACCTTCCAGGAAGCGATGCCGCTGAACATGTTCGTCTTCCCGGCGCGGGAAGATGTCACGCTGCCGGCCGTCTTCGCCGAACACGCGCTGATTCCCGAGAAGCCCGCCTTCGTCGACCCCGCCGAGATTGAGGCGAAGCGCGAAGCCTGGATTCAAGCCTGGATGGAGGTCATGCTGCGTTGAACCGGCGCGCCCGCAATCTCTGGCGGACAGTGTATCTGGCGCCGGTGGCCTTTCTCGCCATCTTCTACCTCTATCCGCTGCTTTCGCTTTTTGATATCAGCCTGCGTCCAGCGGGCCAGCTTGATCTATCCGGCTTTGTAAGGCTGCTATCGACCGACTTTTACCTGCGGACGCTGCTATTCACCGTTTATCAGGCGGCGCTGTCAACGGCGGTCACGCTGCTGCTGGCGCTGCCATGCGCTTTCGTCTTCGCGCGTTTTCAGTTTCGCGGCAAGTCCCTGTTATTGTCGCTGGCGACGCTGCCCTTCGTCTTGCCAACGGTGGTGGTGGCGCTGGCCTTCGCTTCATTGCTGGGGGAGAACGGACTGCTGAATGACCTTGCCGCCGCCCTGTTTTCGCTTGACTACGAACCGATACAGCTGGAGCGCACGCTGGCGATGATCATCATCGTTCACGTCTTCTACAATTTTGCCGTCGCCCTGCGCATCATGACCGGTTACTGGTCGGCGGTCGGCTTCACGGTGGAGGAGGCCGCTCGCTGCCTCGGCGCCGACGAATGGTCGCTCTGGCGGGATATCCGGCTGCCGCTGATTCGGCCAGCGCTGCTTTCGGCCGGCGTCCTGGTCTTCATCTTTTCTTTCACCAGCTTCGGCGTGATTTTGATTCTGGGCGGGATTCGCTTCGCCACGCTGGAAGTGCAAATCTATTACCAGGCCGTCAACATGTTTAATCTGCCGCTCGCCGCCGCCCTGTCGCTGGTGCAGATCCTCAGCATGCTGGCGATGATGATCGTCTACACCTCGACGCAGAAAAAGATTCATCTGGCGCTGGCCAGCGCTGGCGCCATTGCCAGAGCCGCGCGTTCCTGGCGCGAGCGTCTCGCCCTTGGCAGCTGCGTCAGCCTCATGTCGGTTCTCTTGTTCGCGCCGCTGCTGGCGCTCATTGTACGGTCGGCCTTTGTCGCCGGGCGGCTGGACTTGGGCAATTACGCCAGCCTGGCGGAGAAATCGCGCGGATCGCTGCTGTTCATCGCGCCGCTGGATTCAGTGTTCAATTCGCTCCGTTTCGCCGGCATGGCAATGCTTGCCGCCTTGATTCTGGGCTTGATTGCGTCTTATATGATCGACGGCCGCGGGCGCCTGGCTCGGTTCTCAGACGCGCTCTTCATGCTGCCGCTGGCGACCAGCGCAGTCACGCTCGGCTTTGGCTTCATCATCGCCCTTGATGAGCCGCCGTTGAACCTGCGCGCCTCCTGGCTGATCATTCCGATCTCGCACACGCTGGTCGCGCTTCCCTTCGTCATCCGCAGCCTGCTGCCAAGCCTGCGGGCGATACCGCCATCTTTGCGCGAGGCGGCTCAGACGCTTGGCGCCAAACCATTCGAGACCGTCATGACGATTGATCTGCCGCTGCTCGGCCGGGGGCTCGCAGTCGGCGCCAGCTTCGCTTTCACCGTCAGCATGGGTGAGTTCGGCGCCTCGCTCTTCGTCGCCCAGCGGGAGTCGGTGACGATTCCGGTGGTGATTTACCGGCTGATTGGCGATCCAGGCCTGGCGTCTTATCGACAGTCTTTGGCGATGAGCGTCGTGCTGATGCTGGTCTGCGCCGGCGGCTTCGTCATCATTGAGCGGCTGCGTGCAGCCGGCGTCGGCGAATTCTGATGCTGCAAATCGACCGCCTGTCACATGCTTACGGCGACATTGTCTCGCTGCGGGCGGTGTCCCTGGAAGTTGACGAGGGCGAGATTCTCTGCCTGCTCGGCCCCAGCGGCTGCGGCAAGACAACCCTGCTGCGGATCATCGCCGGCCTGGAGACCGAGTACAGCGGCGTCATTCGCTTTGCCGGCGCTGACATCCGGCCGGTCCCGGCGCACCGACGCGAATTCGGCCTGATGTTTCAGGATTTCGCGCTCTTCCCGCATCTGTCGGTCGCGGACAATATCGCCTACGGCTTGAAACGGCGCCGGCTCGAGCGCAAACTGATCGCCGCCAAAGTGCGCTCGCTGATGGAGCGCGTGGGCTTGAACGAGCTGGGCGCGCGCGACGTGGCATCGCTTTCCGGCGGGCAGAAACAGCGCGTCGCCCTGGCGCGCAGCCTGGCGCCGAATCCGCGGCTCTTGATGCTGGATGAACCGCTCGGCGCCCTGGACGCGCAGCTTCGCGATCAACTGGCGCTCGAATTGCGGCGGATTATCAAAACCAGCGCTGTCAGCGCCATTTACGTCACCCATGATCAGCGCGAGGCCTACGCCGTCGCCGATCGCATCGCCGTGATGAATATGGGCAGCGTGCAGCAGCATGACAGTCCGCGTCAGATTTATCAGCGGCCGGCCAGCAAGTTTGTGGCGCGCTTCCTGGGCCTGCGCAATGTCTTCTCGACGAACGACAAGAGACTCGACGCGCTCTTGGAGGGAGCTGCCGATCATTCCTGGCGCAGCGCCCCATCGCTGCTGATTCATCCGGCCGGCATCAGCCCTTCGAATGAAGGGAGCACGCGGCAGATCGAAGTGACTCTGCTCGATGCCATCTATCGCGGCGGCTACTATGACGCAACCGTAGCGGCAGATTCGGGCTTGCGCTTGTCCTTTGCGTTGAAGGATTTGCCCGTTGCAGCCGGCGCAAGTTTTCTGATTACGGTCGCGCCCGACGCCATCATCCCCCTCGCAGACTAGCCGCCGGGCAGCATGAAGATTGTAGGGGCGAGCCATTAGGTCGCGTCGACGCTGACCGCCGGTCGCCCCTATAAGGCTTGTCCGGTACAGCACTTCTTACGCAGCGACAACTGAAATTACACTAAAACGAAACTAAATTGCGGGCGTAACTTGCTAAGGGCGACACATTTCTACTTAATTCGCCAAGAAAAGCTCCCCTTCCCTGATGATTCGGATGCCCGCCATAGAGATGGCGGGAAGGGGCCGGGGGATGGGGTAGAAAAAGCGGCCATTTCACTAGAGTACCGGACAAGCCCTACAGATTCGCATTGTACGAGTTCGAATTTGTGCATGAGCGGCCACCGCGCCTCAGTCGTTCAAACAAAGTAATGAGAATAATTGCCGTCTGCGCACAGTATTCGTAATAGCCAAGTGTGTGTACGGGCGAGCCGGTGGCTCGCCCACTCTTACACATGACTCGCAACCAGTTTTCGCATTGCTTAATTGGTCCTGCCTCTGTGCCGCTGTGCCTCCGCGGCGAAAAATAGCTGTCGCGATTGTGCCCCTGCATACTGCCGTCCCTATACCCACGCCCGTCCGCAAAGTATAATCAGCGCGAATCCGCGGAATGCCAACGAAGGAAGCCTTCATGCCAAGGGCAATATTCAGCGTATCAAGCAAGCAAGGCATCGCGGGTTTCGCCCGCGAGTTGGTGCGGCTGGGCTGGGAGATCGTCGCCAGCGGCGGCACCGGGCAGACACTGGCCGACGCCGGCATCGCCTTCACTCCCCTGGAACGCGTGACCGGCCACGGCGAGATGCTCGGCGGGCGCGTCAAGACCTTGCACCCGTCCATCCACAGCGGCATCCTGGCGCGCGACACGACAGAAGACTTTGCCGAGCTGGCGGCCAACGGCATCGCGCCTGTCAGCCTGGTTGTCTGCAACCTCTATCCCTTCAGCGAGACGATTCGCGACCCCGATGTGACTGTTGAAGCGGCCATCGAGCAGATTGACATTGGCGGACTGACCTTGCTGCGCGCCGCCGCCAAGAATTACGCCCGCGTGACCGTGCTTTGCGATCCGGGTGATTACTCGGATGTGCTGGTGGCTTTGAAAACCGAAGGCGGCACCGGCCTGGCGCAGCGCCGTGAGCTGGCGGTTAAAGCCTTCGGGCACAGTCGTGATTATGATGCGGCAATCCACGCTTATCTCTGCGAATCGGATATTGCCGAGCCGGTCGACAGCGAGGTCCCGGAGGGCATTGCTATCGGCGTGCAGCGCAGCCACGACCTGCGCTATGGCGAGAATCCGCACCAGGCGGCCGCCTATTATTCGCGCACAAAAGAACGCAGTCCGCTCGGCGCCGACCAGCTCGCGGGCAAGCAGCTTTCTTACAACAACATTCTGGACGTGGACGCGGCCTGGCGGGCGGCGAGCAGCTTCGACGAGCCGACTGTCGTCATCGTCAAGCATTTGAACCCGACCGGCATCGCCAGCGCGGATTCGCTTGCCGAGGCTTTTCCACATGCGCTGGCATCGGACTCGAAGTCCGCATTTGGCGGCATAATCGCGGCCAACCGCACCGTGGACGCGGACTTTGTGGCCGCCTTGGGCTCATTATTCGTCGAGGCGATTATCGCGCCCAGTTACGCTCATGAGGTGGTCCAGACCCTGCAGGCCGGGCGCAAGAATTGCCGCGTCCTGCAGATGGCCCGGCCCTTCACCGGCCGCGGTTTCGAGTTTCGCAGCGTCATGGGCGGGCTGCTTTTGCAGCGCTCCGACACCGGCGACCCGACGGCAACCAGGATGAAGACGGTGACGCGGCGCCTGCCAACCGATGCTGAAATGGAATCCCTCTTATTCGCCTGGAGAGCGGTGCAGCATGTGAAGTCGAACGCCATCGTGCTGGCGCAGGGCCGGCGCACCGTGGGCATCGGCGGCGGCTTGCCCAGCCGGGTTGACGCGGCCGAACTGGCGATCAAAAAAGCGTCCGGCGAGACGATCAACGCGGCCATGGCTTCCGACGCCTTTATCCCCTTCCCCGACAGCATCGAATTCGCAGCGCGCGCCGGTGTAACATGCGTGATTCAGCCCGGCGGCTCCATCCGCGACGCCCAGGTGATCGAGGCGGCCGACCAATTCGATATGGCGATGATACTCACCGGCAGCCGCCATTTTCGACACTAGCCAGGCGCCCCATACATTCTGCGTACGGGCGCGCCATGTTTCGCGCTCTTTGCGTTCTCGGTGACCTCAGCGCCCTTAGTGATTCCAGGATAGTAGTGAGAATCATTGCGGCACTGAAGAAATCTCCAAAACAATCGAAAGTTTGTACGGGCGAGCCGGTGGCTCGCCCACTCCAGCCAGAGATTTGCAATGAATTTTCACATGACTAACTCGGAACTACTTCTGCGCATCTGCGGTGGCTTGACGCGACGGCTATGACTAACTTGGGTCTACGTCATCCGCCTCTCCAAGATGCGCCCGGGCGCCCCGACCAATCAAGGGCAGTTGCCCTTTCTCCCAAGCCACCAATAGCGGCACAGCGGTAAAGATAGAGGAATAGGTGCCCGAAAGCAGCCCGATGAAAAGAATGGCGATGAACTGTTTCACCGTTTCGCCGCCGAAGAGCAGAATCGCGATCATGATGAAAAACGCGTTCAGCTGCGTCGCCAGCGACCGATGAATCGTCTCCCAGATGCTGCGGTTGACGATCGTTTCATAAGGCTCGCCCAGGTGTTTTGGGATATTTTCGCGGATGCGGTCGAAGACGACGATGGAATCCTGCACCGAGAAGCCGACCACCGTCAAGACTGCGGTCAGGAAGAGCGCGTCAATCTCCCAGCCAAGCAGCAGACCGAACAGGGACATCACGCCCATGACGACGAGGATGTCATGAATCATGGCGGCGATGGCGCAGACGCCGTAGCGGGCCGCGTTTGGCACCTGGCGAAAGGCGATCACGATGAATCCGGTGATCACCAGCGCGCCAACCGCCACCGCCGCCAGCGCCGATCGGGTGACCTCCTGGCCGATAGTGGCGGACACAGTCTCGACGCGGAAGCTGTCGCGGTTGACCGGCGCCATCCCGCTCAAGCGCGCCAGGATGTCTTCAGTGACCCTGACATCGTGGAATGCCCCGCGGACCGACCAGCGGAATTCGGCCGGCGCGCCGATCTGCTGAATGATCACGTTATCATCGCCAACATCGTTGAAGACGCGGCGGATGCCGTCTTCAGTGGCGCCGCCTTCTTCAAACTTCAGTTCGTAAATGCTGCCGCCCAGAAAATCGATGCTCAGGCGGAAGGGCGCGCCGGTGCTGAGCGTCGAATAGATCATGACCGCCAGCCCAGGCAGGATGACCAGGGCGGACAAGCTGAAGAACCAGCGGCGTTTCTGTACGATATTAAACACGGCTCGTCATCCTCATGCGCCCAGAATCGACCGGTTGTCGTCGATGGCGCCGCGAAAAACGCTGACGAGAATGTAAAGAAAACTGCGCGTGACAATAACCGCGGTGAACAAATTGAGAACCAGGCCAATCGCCAGCGTAACCGCGAAGCCGGCGACGATGCTGGCGCCCGGCGTCTGCCCAAACATGAAGAGAATGCCGCAGATGATAATGGTGGACAAGTTCGAATCGCGTATCGACGTCCAGGCCCGGTCGAAGCCGGCTTTGAGCGCCGCGTCCAGTGGCAAGCCGGCGCGCAGCTCCTCTTTGATGCGTTCAAATATCAGAATATTGCCATCAACAGCCGTGCCGATGGAGATGAGAAAACCGGTGATCGCCGGCAGGGTCAGCGTAACCGGCAGCAATTTGAACACGGCAATGTTCAGGAAAATGAAGATTATCAGCGCAAGATCGGCGGCGAAGCCGGGCAGCCGGTAATAGATCAGCATGAAGGCCAGCACGACAATGACGCCGATGACCCCGGCCTGCACACTCAGGCGCACCGATTCCTGGCCCAGGGTCGCGCCAACTTCTTGCGTGCTCTCGATGCGCAGCGGGATGGGCAGCGCGCCCGAACGCAATTGCAGCGCCAGCGTGTTGGCTTCTTCTTCGGTGAATTGGCCCGTTATGACGCCGCCTGAGGACAGCTGAGCCTGAATGATGGGCGCCGACAAGACTTCAGCGTCAAGGACGATCGCCATCGGTTCGCCGATGCGCTCGCGGGTGAAATTGCCGAAGATATCTTGAAAGTCTTCTTTGACCTCGAAATTAATCATCCACTCCGGGCTGCCCGTACCCTGCGGCGGCGACAGCACGGCGCTGGCCGCTTGCAAACCGGCGCCCGTCATCACAGTGCGGAAGGGCAGGCCGCTGACCGGGTGCGCCCGCCGGGCCATCAGCGGATCGTCTTCATCCGCGGCCACGTCGGCGTCTTGACGCAGGGCGACTTGCTCGCTGGTTACAATCTCCTCGCCGACCAGATCCATAGCTTGATTGCGCAAGCCGCCGAAATCGACGAACTCCAGCAGAGCGGTGCGCTGGATCGTCGCCACCGCCTGGGCCGGGTCGCGCACGCCCGGCAGCTCAACCAGGATGCGATCGCGCCCTTGGACTTGCACGGTGGCTTCGGTCAAGCCAAGCGCATTTACGCGGCGGGCGACGTTGTTGGCCGTTTCGCCCAAGTCGTCCAGCGTGAAGTTGCTCGCCGCCGTATCCGCTTGCAGCAAGACGCGCAGGCCGCCAACCAGATCCAAGCCCAGACTCTGACTGATGTTCAGCACGAACTCGGGTACGCCATCGCCATTCGCGTCGATTTCCAGATTCTCGCTGCATTTCAGATCGGCGCTTGCATCGGCGGCGGCGCAGGCTTCGCTTTGCACGCCTTTGAATTCCGGCGGCGTCGCCACCCAAATGCAAAATAAGCCAAGCAACACTATGAAGATGAGCCAACGAGCATGGCTGCTCATACCTGGCTGCCTTCCGTTTCAACCAATCTCATTCAGGATGAGGTCCGCTCCGCTCGCCCGTTCTTGATGCCGAGCCGGGCATTATAGGCGAGTTCCTCAGGGTCGAAAGCCTGCTGCAATGCCGCTGTCAGCAGCTTAATCTGGACGCCGTCGGCGATCTCCACCCGAGATATGCCTTGATCAACGTCGATTTCAATGATCTTGCCGACGATGCCGCCATAAGTCACGATCTCGTCGCCGACATGCAGCGAGCGCACAATTTTCTGCTTGTGCTGGAAGGCGCGCTGCCGGGGGAAGATTATCAGCGCCCAATAGACGCCAAGAATCAAGGCGAGAATGGCAAAAACGAGCACGAACTCCGGCATGGCTTCCGATCCAGCTGGCGAAAACTCAGCGCATTGTATAAGCGAAGCAATCCCTTAGCCAGTCCCGAATCCCACCTTCAATCATAAGGAAATCTGTAGGGTCTCGTCCTAAAGCGCTTGCGATCACAGGCACGCCCGCCTCTGAGCCTCATTTCTGTTAAACCTTCTAAATTCCATCTTCAATCAAAGCGAATTCTGTAGGCGGGCGACTCGGTGAGTCGCCCGCCAAACCACTAACTGTAGGGGCGAGACTTGTCTCGCCCTAAAGTACGCACTATCACAAGCCCTGAATACGCCGTAGCAAAAAAACAAATTGACGCGCCCCGCTCTGCTTGACCTATCGAAGAAACGAACCTAAAATACCATTTGCAGTCGTCGCCCGCTGAACGAGGTGAGTGAAACCATGCGCAGCTTAATAAACGGACAATTGCTTGGGCCGGTCTTACTATTGGCAGTTCTTTGCTTGTTGTCATTTCCGGTTGCGGCTGGCGACACGCTCTTGAGCAACAACAGCGGGGATGAAAACGCAGTCTTCTTTATCAAGGACGAGCCCTCGTTGGTCATCAATGGCTTCGACTTGACGCCGCTTGGGCTTGAGCTGCCGACCGCGCTTGACGCGGTTAGCATATCCGTCAGCTCGCCAGTGCCCGGCAGCAATATTGATCTGGTGATTTATCAGGACGCCAACGGCGGATCACCGGTGGATGCCGAACTCGTCTACCGGCAGCAGGTGAGGCTGGATCAGACCGGCCTTAACCGAATCGCTCTCGATCAGCCGGCCATCGTAACCGAGCCGGTTGTCTGGGTGGGCTTTTATCTGCCGGTCGATTTCCGCTTTCATGCCGACGAGTCCGGTCCATCGGTGCTGACCTATTGGGCTTGGAGCCCGGCCAGCACCTTCGATCTGGCCGCGTTGAGCAGCGCCGCCATGCTCGGCCCCGGCGACGGCAGCGAACCGATCGCCATTGAGATGGATGGCGTCGCCCGGATCACTGCCGAGGCGCGCGTGCCCCAGCTTGAAGAGTTGGGTTCCGCATTCCCGCTCGGGCAGCAGATCGTCGCCAATGTCGCCCAGGACACCTCGATCTTGCAGACTTACCAGGATTGCAATCAGGTACTGTACGACCCGCAAGACAATTCAATCTCGCACGACTTGTCATTCCCGTTGAGCTGCCGCGTCGCGCATGGCTACGAGGCGCCGCACAGGATCACCGATCCGACCGGGCAGATGCTCGACGTGCAGCGCGGGAGCCAGCTATACAAGATAGAAACCTGGCTGCGGCAGGAGCAGTTGGTGGAAGGGCGCGTCAGCCAATTGCCCGTCCGCGTGACCCACTGCCTGCGCGTACCGCCGGAAGACCTGGATCGCGCGGTCATCGGCGAAGTGCGTGAACATGAAACGGTGGGCGAGACCTGGTTCATCCTGCCAAGCGTCCGCTTCAACGACGTCGTCTGCGCCGAAGTTTCCGTCGCTCATTACATTTCCTACTTCTTGCCGCGCGCCGCTGAGGCGCAGCCCGAGGTGAACCTCGTGCTGGGCTGGACGAATGTGGACCCCCATCCACTGCGCTGTGGCGAGAGCACAATGGTTTACGCCCCCATCGTCAACACCGGCAGGAGCTGGTTCGATACCGCCTCCGGACATGTGAAAGTAACGGTCGAGGATTTCCACGTGGCGACCGGGATACCAACAGTCAAATACGAGATACTGGTGCCGACCGATCAGTTTGGTCCAGGCGTGCGGCGCATCATTGCCCTGGGTCCGATCAACATCTATGATTTTCTGCACGAGCTCCACCAAATGCGGGTGCAGGTCGATATAGACAATGCTGTGACCGAGACCAACGAATCGGACAATGTCTGGTTTACTGAGTACGTCTTGGTTGGGTCGCCGGGGCAGCTCGGCTGCGCTCACCCCTTCGCTGGTCAAGCGTTTTCGGCGGCATGCCCGGTTGAGATTAAAGGCATTACGCCCGGCGGCGGTGTGCTGCCCAACGAAATACACATTTCCTACAGCGGCGATTGCACAGTCGATGTCAATGGCGACACGGTCAACACAATACGCGGGGCAAATCTGTTTAGAATTAAGGATAAGAACAGAACTTGCACTTTCGGCATCGACATAGTCCTTGACGATGACGAACTGCAAATCGACTACTATACACAACGATCCGACGATTGCGGCGGCGGCAGGGACGGCCGACCGCTGACCGACGAAGTCAACCGGGATGACAAGCTCGTCAGGATCTTTGTAGAATCATGGCGCCAGTAGTGAGCCCCAGGTTTAGCGGCTTGTCCCGTACCGTAATTCATGCGCAGAAATAACCGTGGCTAAACCAAAACATAACTGTCTCTCGCGGCGAAAATTGTAGGGGCGACCCACCGGGTCGCCCGAAAAAGCACAATAAAATATAGCATTCGCAACGATGTTCTGCTCGCTGAAAAACTGTCCTGTCCTCAGCCCCTTGTGGGAGAGGGGGCCGGGGTGAGGGGTAGAAAAAGCGCCAAATCTAAGAAAACATATCGCCACTAGCTGGCGCGAGGCTTAAGCATGCGTGTAGTCACGAACAAAAAACTGGCTCGCCGTAACAAGAAGATAACGAATTATCTCTTCTTCGGCACCTTTGGCGCGCTAATCCTGGGTTTTGTCCTGATTAACGCGTCGCTCTTCACCGGCGACGTGCCTGACAACCTGACCTTGATTGCGCAATCGGCGGTGCTGCCGGTCTTGCTGATTTTGACCGTTGTTTCGGTGCGCATGACCAATATGTGGGCCCGCGTCCCCAGGCCGGAAAACGCCATCGAGGCCGGTCTGAAAGGCCTCAGCAACAAGAGCATCCTGTACAACTACTACCATTTCCCGGCCCGTCATGTCCTGATTTGTCCGCAAGGCGTCTTCGCCATCGTCACGCGCTGGCACGACCAGGAATTCACCTTTCGCGACGGCAAGTTCCGCAGCCGCCGCAACATCATCAGCAAATTCTTTTCCCTCATCCGCTTTGACGGCGTCGGCAAGCCCATTCGCGATGCTGAATTCGCGCGCGACCATGTCCAGCGCGCCATCAACGAAGTCGCGCCAGAAGTGAATGTGCAATCGCTAATTGTCTTCGTCGATCCATCAGCCCGCGTGCATTTCGATACCGAACCGGAGACGCCTGTGCTCTATGCCGATCCCAAAACCAGCCCCAATCTCAAGGAATTCATGCGCGACGCCAAACGGCAGATGTCCGACGGGGCGGCTGACGGCAAGACAAAAAACGCCAGCCTCATGCCGCTGTCCGATGAGCAGATCGAAGCCTTTGAAGAAGCCACCGTTTAGCCGCGGATGACTTCGCTGCGCGTATACGCTCCACTCATTCTCATCGTCTTGCTTGGCTTCGGCCTGCGCCTGAAGGACCTGGCGGCCGTCCCCCTGCGCGGCGACGAAGCCTTCAGCGTGCTCTATTGGGCCGATCTGCCTGTCAGCGTCTCACTCACGCAGATTGCGCATGGGGAGCCGCATACGCCGCTGGTTTACGCCGTGGGGCGGGCCTGGCGCCATCTCATCGGCGGCATAGACTCGGTCTTCGCCTTGCGCTGCCTGTCCGTATTCGGCAACTTGATTGGCCTGCCAGCGATATTCGCTCTCGGGTGGCGCCTGTCGCGACAGCGGCGCCTGGGCCTGCTGGCCGCTCTGATGTGGGCGCTGCACCCATTCGAAATCTGGCATAGCCAGGAGTTCCGCAATTACGGCTACTGGGCCGGCATGAGCGTCGCCACGCTTTGGCTCGGCCTGCGGCTGATCGATCGCCGGCGCCGCTTGGATTGGCTGCTGTACGCGGCCGCCGCTGCATTCACGACGCTGACAATTTACACCGAGCCCTTCACCACCCTGGCCCTGGCCTGCTTCGCCCTGGTTGAGTGGCGCCATGACCGTCGGTCGCTGCGCCGCCTTCTGCTGCTGCAAGCCGCTATTGGGCTGTTGCTGGTCGCCGGATTTGTGCTGCTGCAAGTGCTGCCCGGTTTCGCCAGCGCCTATCCCGGCCTGTTGCAAGCTTTCGCCTGGAGCGATTACGTCACAAGATTCCTGCCGGCCCTCGTCTTTGGCCTTACCCTGCCGCTGGATCCTGCGCCGGTCGGCATCGCGCTTTCGCTCATTGCCGCGCTGGCGGGGGCGGCTGTATGGCGCCTGTCGCCACGCCAATTCCGCTTCCTTGCATTGACCGCGCTGCTGCCGCTGCTGCTTCTTGGGCTCGTCTCGTCCCGTTACAATCTCTTTCATCCTCGCTATGTGCTGTCGGCCGCGCCCGCGCTGATGCTTCTCCTCGCATTGGGCAGCTGGGAGGCCGCCCGCCGCTCACGGCGCTTGCTTCGCTTGCCCATCGGCTGGGTCGCATTGCTTCTGCTGGCGCCCTGGGTTTTCATCGCCCTGCTAACACTGAACGCCCATTTCAATGATCCCGCTTATCGCCGCGCGCCGGCCTGGAACGAAGTGGGCGCTTTTCTCAACGCCCGCGTGCAAGAAGAGGACCTGGTCATTCAGTTGTCGGTCGACCCGGCTTTTGGCTATTACTACCGGGCGTCGGCGCCGGAAATGGCTTTGCCAGCGCATTCGACGCAGCCGCCCGCCGAAATTGTGGCGACCCTGGAGGAACTTCGCGGCAGTTACGATAGCGTCTACCTGGCAGCGCGCGAGCAGGCGGGCTGGGCAAACACCGGCGTAGTCGAAGGCTGGATGCGGGACAACTTGCAGGAGGTGATGCGGACGGACGCCGGCTTGCCGGTGCTGCAGTTTATGGAATGGTCGGTTGAAATTCCCGCTGATGCCCGGAGCGCCGCCTTCGGGGACAGCGTGGCGCTGCTCGGCCATCAGCTCTTTCGCGACCCGCTGCCGACGGGCGAGCTCCTGCTCTGGCTGTACTGGAAGCCGCTGGCAAAAACTGAGACCGCATTGAAGTCCTTTGCGCATATATACGGAGCGATGAATCCGGCAACCGGCAGCATCCTCTGGGCCCAGGACGATCAATTCCCCCAGCGCGGCCGTCTGGATGCAAGAAGCTGGGAAATCGGAAAAGTCTTTCGCGATGTCTATTATCTGCCGACAGCATCGCTGGCAGATGGCGATTATCAAGTCAGCGTCGGCTGGTATGACCCAGGCAGCGGGCAGCGCCTCTCGCTGCAAGATGAGGCGGACTCAGCCACGCTGGAAGAGATCCAATACCGGGCGCCGGGCGAAACTTCGGCGTAAAGCCAGCTTTAACTTGGCGCGAAATTAGAGCCGCTAGTAGACTACTGATTGAGGCGAGTCTCCGTAATACGAAGGAATTGGTCATGTCGCGCCTTTGCCGTATTCTGCTAGCGATGATGATCTGCGCGCTGGCGGCGCCTGCGCAAGCGCAGGAAGATGGCGGCGACAGCAACGAAGCGGCAGCACAACCAGCCGCTGCGCTCAACCCCTACGTCATCCAGCGCGGCGATTCCCTCATCGACATTGCCCGGCGCTTCAATACGACGGTCGATGCATTAATCGAGGCGAACACAATCGCGGATGAAGCCCTGATCAAGGCCGGCCATGTTCTGCTGATACCGGCGCCGGGGGCGACCGCGCTCACGGTCTACGAGGTGCAACCGGGCGATACGCTCTTCGCCATATCCAAACGCTTCAACACGAGCGTTGGGATACTGCAGGGACTTAACGCAATTGACGACGCCAGCGCGATTGTCGCCGGGCAGACGATCCTGGCGCCCAGGATCGACGAGCGCGAGGTCGAATTCTACCAGGTCAAAGCGGCCGATACCTTGGCTGACATCGCCCGCCGCTTCGCAACGAGCGTCGACGAGCTGATGGCCCTGAACGGCATCGCCGAAGAGAGCGCGCTGAAAGTCGGGCAAATCTTGAGCCTGCCCCGCGCCCAGGATTCGGAATACCTGGTCCATATCACCCAGAATGGCGACACGCTTTTCGACCTGTCTCGCCTCTACAACACCACGGTCGCGCAGCTGCGCCGTCTCAATGATCTGAAGGGCGACGACTTGGCCATCGGGCGCCGACTTGTGGTTCCCAAAGTTGACGACGCATTCTTCAAGCGTTATATCGTCCAGGCCGGTGACTCGCTCTACAGCATCGCCCGGCGTTACCAGGTTGATATCTCGGTATTGCAGGCGCTCAATCGCCTGGCCGATGCGCGCGACATCGAGGCTGGCCAGGCCATTCTGGCGCCGACGCTTGAAGGCGCGACGCTGGCCATCCATCTGATTCAGCAAGGCGACACGCTCGAGAAAATCGCGGAAAAATACGACACCAGCGTCGAACTGCTGCAACGCTTGAACGGTATTGCCGACCCAAGTCTGATCGTCGTGGATAGCGCTTTGCTGGCGCCCATACCAAAGGAGATCAGGGCGCGGCCCGGTTTCGGCTTCGGCATTCAGCTCTTCATCGACCGCGCGCGAGCCGGCGAGCTTGCCCTTCAGGCGAAGGAGCTCGGCGTCAACTGGGTCAAAATCGATGTGAATTGGGCCGAGATCGAATCAGCAGCCATGGTCTATTCCTTCAGCGCCCTCGACGCGATGATAGCGGCCCTGGCTTCCGCCGACATGAAGATCATGCTCAATGTTTACGGCGCGCCGGGCTGGAGCCGCGCGAATTACACCGAGACCTTGAACAGCCAGTTCAGAGATTACACCGGCCCGCCGGAGAATTACGAAGACTTCGCCCGCTTCCTCGCGGCCCTGGTCACCCGTTATGCCGGGCTGGTGCATGCCTATGAAATCTGGAAGTCGCCCAATCTGGTCAAATTCTGGACCGTGCCGATCTATACCCGTGAGCGGGAAATGACGGCGGACGGCGATTTTGGCATTCCCGACGCGATAGCGATGGGCGGCGCCCATTACGCGGCGCTGCTCAAGCTCGCCTACGAGACCATCAAAGCCCACGATGCGGAGGCTCTGGTGATTGCGGCCGGTTTGGCGCCGGTGGGCTTCAGCGACAATTACAACTCCATCGACACCGGCCGCTTTCTGGATGATATGCTGCTCGCGGGCGCCGCCGATTTCAGCGACGGCATCGGGGCGATTTTCAGCGCTTCAGCGGTGCCGCCGGCCCTGTCCTGCTGTGATAAACCACCAGGCGTGGATACGCACTACGAGTCCTTCTTGCAGTACTACGTCGAATTGTTGGCCTACTACGAGGAGATCCTGTCGCGGCGCGAAGTTGACCTGCCAATCATCGTGACGCAATTGGGCTGGGGCACGACCGAAGGCGCCAATCTCGCGCTGGCGTCCACCGGCTTCGAATGGCTCAGCTATACAAACGAGGACGAGCAGGCGCTCTACGTGAAGCAGGCTTATGCGATGGCGCAGAACATCGAAACTGTCTCGGCGGTCTTTCTCTACAATCTCAATGGATGCGCTGTCGGCGATGAAGAGGCTTGCTTCTTCAGCCTTGAAGATGCCGCCGGCCGAAAACGCCCGGTATACGCCGCTTACGCCGCCGTCCCCAAATCCCCCGACCCCGCCTAAATCCCGTCTTCAATCACATCGAAATCTGTAGGGGCGTCTCGCTGGGACGTCCTGTTTTATCCGCCAAACCTGAAACCGTAGGGGCGTCTCGCTGAGACGCCCTGTTTTATCCGCCAAACCACAAACTGTAGGGGCGACATATCATGTCGCCCGCGCCCAGCGCCTTATGCAATCGACGGGCGACTAGGTTGGTCGCCCCTGTGTTATCCGCCAAACCACGCAGCCTGTAAGGCTTGAGCGGTATTGCGAAACCGACGCGAAAATGCGGCATCATCCTTCGCTACGCTTGGTATAAATGCGCCACTTTCGCAATATGCATACTGTTTCGCACTAGGCGACGCTCCCCTTCCCTAGCTCGCTGGATGCCCGCCATAGAGATGGCGGGAAGGGGCCGGGGGATGGGGTGAGATTAATGCGCATAGACCCTAATACCAATCAAGCCCTGTTTTATCCGCCAATCCACCTACGCGCTCCGCCATTCGAACGTGTGCGTTTCCCCCGGCGCGCCAGCATAATAATACTGCCCCTGCGCATTCCGCCGCGCCACCGTCACCTGCCATTGCACGACATGCGTTTGACCGTCGGCGGGCGCAAAGGCCTCCGGCACGCGGTACGAGTTGCCTCGCGTGACCTGGCGAAAGGCCTGGCTCTTCGTCTGATCGATGATTTCGAGCAGGTATTCTTCTGCCGGGTTCAAGCCGGCAACGCCCACCCAGTGAACCGTCAGCGCGCCGGCCGCCACAACCGCGCCGTCTGCCGGATACAGAAGCCGCGGCGCCAGCTTGGTTGCGGTTGGCGTTGCCGTTTCCTGGCCGGTTGGGCTTGGCGCTTTGGTGGGCAAGGGCGTCGGCTTTGGCACGCGCACGCATTGACCGATGTTCAGGGTGGGCCGGCAATCCGGACCGCCGCCCGGTTCCTTGAAGTTGCAGCCATACCAATAAACGTCGCCCTGATTCAAATCGCTCAGGATTTCCAGCGTCGTATTGTATCGGTGAGCGATCGACACCATGGAGTCGCCGGCGACGACATCGTGGCAGCCGACCGTCGCGCCAGACCCCAGCACGGCGCCTGAGGAATCATCCAGGCCGATGGTTGCCAGCAGCGCCTGCGTCGCTTGCGCCCCGGCCGCTGTCGCTGTCGCCGTCGGCCGCGGGATCAAGATCTGAATGCCGGGGATCACCGAATCGGCATCGCGGATATTGGCGTTCAAGGCGACGACAGTCGCCGCGACATCCGGCTCATAGCCATAGCCATGCTGCGGCAATTGCAAAATGTAGAAAAGGGTTTCGCCCTCTTGCACCAGGTATTCGAAGTAGGGCGATGTGGCTGTCGGCGGCGCCGTTGGCATGGCCGGCGTCTGCGTCGCGCTCGCCTCCGGCCTGACAATCTCGAGCGCGGGCTCGCTCGGAACCGGTGAAGCCGATGCCGGCGCCGCTGTCGCGCTTGGGGTCGCCGTCAGCGGCGGAAGCGTCTCGACCAGCAGGGTGGGCGACGGCCGCGCTTCCGGCGCGTCAATGTTGCAGCCGGCCGCCAACAAGGTCAGGAGAATGCCCAAGCCCAGGGCCAGGCGCGGCGTCATCGTTCGGCGCCCTGCCATACGAAGCCGCGCTCCGCCGATGAATTGGAAACGCGACCAGTGCTGGTGTTGAGCACATCGACCTGCCAGGCGTATTGATGGCTGTTGCTATCCCGCGGCGCCCAGGCTTCCGGAAGGATGAAGAAGAGCTCGCGGGTGTCGGCCGTAAAGTTCGCGCCGCTGTCCCTATCGACCAGCACGACGCGGTAGACTTCATCGGCGGCCAGGCGCCCCGTCCCCACCCAGCGCAAGGTGACCTGCTGCAATGGCGCGATGAAGGCTTCATCCGGCGGGCTCTGCGCGATGGGGGCGTTGAAGGTTGCCGTAGGAAGCGGGGTCGGCGTCTCGCTGCCGGAGGCGGTAGGAACCGGCGTCCTGGTCGGCGTCGGCGCCGGCACGCGAATTCTCTGGCCTTGCCAGAGGTTTACCGTGCACTCCGGGCCACCATAATCCAGGCCGAACTCGCAGAGCAGAAACTCGATCTCGGGGTTCAAGTCGGAAAGGGCCTTGGCGTTCGTTTTGTATTGCACGGCGATGGCGATCATATTTTCATCCGGACGCACGTCATGCCACATAAGGCCGGGCAGGAGCGTAGGCGTTTCGGTGGGCGCCAGCGGGTCGAAGGCCAGCAGCGCGAGCCCTGCCGATGAGCTATCCGCCGCTGCGGATTCGTTTTCAGGCTCGCTGGCCGGCGCGGCCGTCGCGGCGGAGTCGCGCCTTGGGCGGGGCAGAGGCACGATGATCTCCTGGCCGATCTGTATCAGGGCTTCGTCGGTGATGCCATTAAGCTGCATGACCGTCGGCAGAATGTCGAGGTTCTGATGCCCGCAGCCGGTAATGATGCCGATCAAGGAATCGCCGGCGGCAACCTGTCGCATGCAGGGCGCTGGCGTCAGCGTGTCGGTTGGCGGCGCTGTCGGCATTGGACTGGACGTAAATGTCGCGCTTGGCGGCCCAGGCGTGACCGACGGCCCGGCGATTCGGGTATATGTTGCCGTCGCGGCTTGCGGGACGGCTGCTGCGCCGCCCGAGCGAGACGAAAGCATCAACAGCGCAATCGCAGCGGCAGCGGCAAGAATGGTCAGGACCAGGACCGCGCTCAAGAGTCGTCCCCTCCGGCTTAGGGATGCCTCCGCCAGATCGGCTTCGCCCAGGCGAAAGTCATAGCGCGCCGCCGCCGAATCATCCGTTCTGGCGGGCCGCTGGGCCCTCACCTCGACGATGGACGCCCCGCAGGTCACGCAGACCGCGGCATGCTGCTGGTTGCGCGCCTGACAGATCGGACAGACTTTGACGGTTTCTGTCAAACATCGACCTCAAACATCGACCTCGATTCATGCCAATTATAACCGAATGCCCGCCCGCCATTCCACAGACCGTAGGGGCGAGGCGGCGACTCGCCCGCCTGCCCGCCATAACGAAACCTGTAGGGGCGACATATCATGTCGCCCGCCGAGACGGTCAGTGTCTACGCGACCCTGGTCTCGCCCACTCGGTGCCCTCGGTGCCCTCGGTGTCCTCGGTGGTGAAAAATAGCTGTGCCGAGCAAACCTCCACGCTCCATCGTCACCCACTCAACCCGGCGATGCGCTCTTCGATCTGCGCGCGCGCCGCCTGAAGATCAGCCAGCCGGACCCGCTCGCGCTGAACAACATCGGCGCGGGCGCGCTCGACAAATTTCTTGTTGCCCAGCATCTTCTCCGTACGCGCCAGCTGAGCGCCAATCTTGGCCAAATCATCGGTCAGGCGCTGGCGCTCGGCAGCGATGTCAATCATGCCTTCAAGCGGCAAGTAAATGGACATATCCCCGACCACGACATTTGCCGCGTTCGGCGGGTCCTCCGCTTCAAGCGGCAGCAGCTCCAAAGCCTCTACATTGCACAATCTCTTGAGTATCTGCTCGTTCTCCGCCAAGCCCTCGGTGGCGGCGCCGGCGCGGGCGATGGCGCGAATGCGGCGACCGGGATCCACCTTGAACTCCGCGCGCGTGTTTCGGATCTCGCGCACGAGCTCTAGATAGGCCGCCATGCGCCCTTCGACATCGTCATCTATAGCATCGACATCGGCTGTCGGCCAATCGGCGATGATCAGCGCCTCGCCCTCATGCGGGATATAGCGCCAGGCCTCCTCGGTCAAGAATGGCATGAAGGGATGCAGCAGCCGCAGACAGCAATCCTGAAGATGAACCAGCGCACGGCGAGTCGCGGTCTGCTGCGCCTCGTCGCCCTCGTACAAAGCCCCCTTGCTGATCTCCAGATAAAAGGGCGCAAATTCGTCCCACATGAAGGCGAGGATTTGGTTGCCCGCCTCGCCGTATTGGTGGATGTCGAAGAGGTACTGAACATTTCCGATCAGGCGATTCAAGCGGCTCAAAATCCAGCGCGATGGCAAGTCAAGCTCGCCGCTTGGCGGCAGGCCCAGGGCCAAAGCGCCGTCCACGTTCATGTTGATAAAGGCCGTCATTTGCCAGATCTTGTTGACGAAGCGAAAGCTGTGGTCCAGCCGCGTCTCATCGAGATGGCAATCATTGCCGGGCGTGCCGCTTGTGATCAGCGTGAAGCGCAGGGGATCGGCGCCAAGTTCGTCAACGACAGTCAGCGGGTCGATGGCGTTGCCCAGGGTCTTGCTGAACTTCGCCCCGCCTTCCGCCCGCACCAGCCCGTGCAAATAAACGGTGTGAAATGGTGGCTTGTCGGTGAACCACAAGCCCATCATGATCATGCGCGCCACCCAGAAGAATAGAATATCGTGCCCCGTTTCCATCATCTGCGTCGGATAATAGCGGGCGAGATCGTCCCTGTCTTCCGGCCAGCCCAGCGTGCTGAAGGGCCACAGGCCGCTGCTGAACCAGGTGTCGAGCACATCCTGCTCCATCGCCCAGCCATCGCCGGCCGGTGCCTCGCGCCCGACGTAGATTTCACCTTGGGGGTCGCCGTCTTTCTCGCGATACCAGGCCGGGATGCGATGCCCCCACCAGAGCTGGCGGCTGATGCACCAGTCCTGGATATTCTCCAGCCAATGAAAGTAGACCTTCTCAAAACGATCCGGCACGATTTTGACCTGTCCCTCGCGCACGGCCGCGATCGCCTTGTCGGCCAGCGGCTGGATGCGCACGTACCATTGCGTGCTCATCATCGGCTCGACCACTTCGCCGCCGCGTTGACTGCGCGGTATGCGCGTGACGTAGGGCTCGGTCTTAATCGTCAGGCCGGCCGCTCCCATGTCAGTCCAGAGCCGCTGGCGGCAGTCATAGCGATCCAGGCCTTCATAGGGCCCGGCATTGCTATTCATGCTGGCGTCTTTGTTGAGGATGTTCAAGCGCTCCAGGCCGTGTTTCCGCCCCAGCTCATAATCGTTGAAATCATGCCCCGGCGTCACCTTCAAAGCCCCGGCGCCAAATTCCATGTCGACATAGTCATCGCCGATGACCGGAATCTCACGCCCCAGTATCGGCACAGTCGCGCGCGCGCCGATCAGGTGGCGGTAACGCTCATCGTCCGGGTGGACGGCGACGGCGGCGTCGCCCAATATCGTCTCCGGGCGCGTGGTCGCGACCGGCAGGTATCCACCGCCTGCGACCGGGTAGCGGAAATAATACAGCGTGACCTCTTCTTCGGTCGATTCGACTTCCAGGTCGGAAACCGCGGTCTGCAAGCCCGGGCTCCAGTTGACCAGGCGCGGCCCGCGATAAACCAGGCCCTGTTCCCAGAGTGTGATGAAAGCCTCAATGACGGCGTTGGACAAGCCGTCGTCCAGCGTGAAGCGCTCGCGATCCCAATCACAGCTGGCGCCGAGCCGGCGCAATTGCCGGGTGATCGTGCCGCCTTGCTCTTCCTTCCATTGCCAGGTGCGATGCAAGAATTCTTCGTATCCGACGGCTTCGCGGCTCGTACCCTCGTCGCGCAGCATCTTCTCGACCTGAAGTTGGGTGGCGATGCCGGCGTGATCGGTCCCCGGCAGCCACAACGCCGCTTTGCCCCGCATGCGTTCATAGCGGATCATCAGATCCTCCAGCGCCGTGAAGAGGGCGTGGCCAATATGCAGGCTGCCCGTGACATTGGGCGGCGGCATGCTGATGACATAAGGCTCCGCGTCGGCGGCGGCGCATTCCGGCTTGAACCAACCCTGCGCCTGCCACCAGTCATATAGGCGCGGCTCAACCGCGGCGAAATCGAAATTGCGCGGCATGTTCTTTTCGGCGGCTGCTTGCATGGTCCTCTCCTCTGCGCTATCCAACAAAAAAGCCTTCCATCCCACACAAGGACGAAAGGCTGTCTTCCGCGGTACCACCTTGCTTCAGCGGGCAGGCGCCCACTGCGCTCGAGACGCGATGACGGGCGTAAACCGGCCCGAGTCTACTAACGTTTGCTTTCTTTCGGGCAACTCCCGGGCGACCTTCGACAAGCGCTCACTCGCGGGCTCTCAGCCTATGACCCGCGCTTTCTGCTGTGAACGGGATTGTCTACTCTTCCCGATCAACGTTCTTTCTCTATTCAGTTGTGAACCTGCCTCGGCGCCGACCATCCGCGCCGGGCTGAGCCACCCATGGGACTTGAACCCATAACCTATCGCTTACGAAGCGATCGCTCTGCCAATTGAGCTAGGGTGGCCGATATCTGATCCGCAGTATAACAGACGCCCGCCGGCCCTTCAAGGTTCAGCCCGGTCCCCCGCCCGCCCGCTAAATCCCAACCCGTTGGGGCGTTTCGCTGAAACGCCCTCAAATCCCAACCTGTAGGGGCGACATATCATGTCGCCCGCTCTGCGCCTCTTTACGGCAAAAATCTAGG
>WTGN01000094.1:63000-136356 GCA_011523545.1 Chloroflexota bacterium
AATCGTTGTACGGGCGAGCCGGTGGCTCGCCCACCCTTGCCACAAATTACAAATCGAAATCTGTAGGGACGATTGACAGGCTGTGTCTACGCTACCCTTGTCTCGCCCTCGCACCGACGTCGAAACGCCCGCCAAACCACAACCGTCGCGGCGCACCTTGTCTCGCCCTCTCAGTGATTCCAGGTAAGTAATGAGAAGGGCTGCCTTAAGAGATAAACGGCAAAAATCTAGGAATCGTTGTACGGGCGAGCCGGTGGCTCGCCCACCCTTGCCACAAATTACAAATCAATTCTCCTATGACCGACTTGGAACTACTTCTGTGCCTCTGTGGTGAATACAAACTCACGCGACCATATAATCACCACCTGCCAGAACACCTGTGCTATCTTTTCAATCCATTCCGCCACACAGCAAGGATATCCCATGCCAACCATTTACACCCTCGACGACAAAATCCAGGCCCTCAACCTGCTTGATCAACACGATGACGACTTCCACCTCGTCAAATCCCAACTCAATATCCCCCTCAAAACGCTGCGCGGCTGGCGCGCCAACCAAGACGCCCTGCGCCAACAATTCGACGACCGGCAATACCGCCACTTCGCCAATATAAAACTCGAACTCCTTAACGACATGTTCGAAACCTGCCGCGCCATCATGAAAAAAATCAAAACCGGCGACCATGAAGGCATCGCCGTCAGCCAACTCGCCTACACCCTCACCACCCTGCTCAACCACGCAAATCAACTGGAGGAACGCTTTGAAGAACTGGCGCCGAACCCGTCAATCCCCGACCAACAACCCAACCGCATCAACTTTGTCCTCGACGATAACCTGCAAAATGCCACACCCCGGCCAGCAGAAAATCCTGGCCCGCCCCGCCCGCTTCAAAGTCCTGGCCTGCGGCAGGCGCTGGGGCAAATCGGAATTGGGGAAAATAGACAT
Source organism: Chloroflexota bacterium (assembly GCA_011523545.1). Lineage (GTDB taxonomy): Bacteria > Chloroflexota > Anaerolineae > Aggregatilineales > Phototrophicaceae > UBA6055. The sequence goes on from WTGN01000094.1 coordinate 63,946, forward strand.
CCTCATCGCCGCCCACCTCGAACATAAACGCTGCTGGTGGCTCGCGCCAACCTACCAAATGGCCAGCCAAACCTGGCGCGACCTCGTCAACAGCGTCAAGCACCTGGCCGGCGTCAAAATCAACGCCACAGAACGCCGCATTGACCTGCCCAAAGGCGGCATGATCGCCATCCGCAGCGCCCATAACCCCGATAAACTCCGCGGCGACGGCCTCGATTTCGCCATCCTCGACGAAGCCGCCCGCATGCCCGCCCATATCTGGCACGACGTCATCCGCCCCATGCTCTCCACCACCCGCGGCGGCGCCAGCTTCCTCAGTACACCCAACGGACGAAACTGGTTCTGGCAACGCCACCAAGCCGGCCTCGATCCCCTCCAAAACGAATGGGCCGCCTTCCGCCAAAGCACCGCCCAATCACAACTCGTCGATCCAGCCGAATTGGCCAGCCTCAAAATAAATACGCCCGAATTCGTCTGGGGTACTGAATACGAAGCCAATTTCAACGACGACCGCGGCCAAGTCTTCCGCCACATCAACAACGCCGCCGCCCCCGCCCCCTATCACAAGCCGCAACCCGGCCATGCCTACGTCGCCGGCGTCGATTGGGGACGCAGCCAGGATTACACCGCCATCGCCGTCCTCGACGCCGCCAACGGGAAAATGGTCGCCCTCGAACGCTTTAATCATGTCGGCTGGGACCTCCAGCGCGCTCGACTCGCCCAAATCGTCAAGTCCTGGCGCCCCCAAGTCATCTGGGCCGAAGCCAACTCCATCGGCGAACCCAACATCGACGCCCTCGTCCGCCAAGGCCTGCCCGTCCGCCCCTTCTATACCACCGCCAAATCTAAAGCGCCCCTCATCGAAGCCCTCGCCCTCGCCATCGAACAAAACAATATCACCCTCCTCGACGACCCCGTTCTCCTCAGCGAATTGGCAAACTACAGCCTCGAACGCCTGCCCAACGGCAGCTACCGCTACGGCGCGCCGCCCGCCGCCCACGACGATACCGTCATCGCCACCGCCCTCGCCTGGTACGGCGCCCAATTCGTCGGCCCCCCATTCGCCTTCGCCTAATGACCCGCATATCCAAATCCCCGGCGACATCCCCCGCGTCCGCCTAATCCCAACTGCCGGTGCGCCCCTGTGAATCGCCCGCCAAATCCCAATTCGGTAGGGGCGACCTATCGGGTCGCCCTCTCGGTGATCTCAATATCCTCGGTGACCTCGGTGGTAAAAAACCCTCTGTGCCTCCGTGGTGATTCTCCCCCCCCCCGCCTATCCATACCCTATCTATACACTTACCAAGGAAATCGCTGCCCTCGGCGCGAAAAATACAGGCGCCGTCTTCCCTGCGCCCCGCCCGCGTCCATCTCTGCTATACTTCAAGAAACCCCGGACGCGGATGATGTCTACTGAGAAAATGACGATAGAAGTGCTGCCGGAAACGGTGATCGGGCGGATCGCGGCCGGCGAAGCGATCGAACGGCCGGCATCGGTGGTCAAGGAATTGATCGAGAACGCCATCGACGCCGGCGCCAGCGCCGTCCAGGTGGAAGTCGAGGCGGGCGGGGCGCGCCTGCTGCGGGTGAGCGACAACGGGGCCGGCATTCGGCGCCAGGAGATTCAGCTCGCTTTCAAGCGCCATGCCACCAGCAAGCTGCGCAGCGCCGACGACCTGCAGGGCTTGACGACCTTGGGTTTCCGCGGCGAGGCCCTGGCCAGCATCGCGGCGGTGAGCCGGGCGACCATCCTAACGCGCCATCGCGACGAACCCATGGGCGTCACCCTGCGCTTGCAGGGCGGCGCCGTTGAGCATGAGCGACCGGCAGGCGCCCCGGCCGGCACAGTGGTCACCATAGAGAACCTGTTCTTCAACACGCCGGCCCGCCTCAAGTTTCTCAAGAGCGAGGCGACCGAAAAACGCCACATCCATTGGACGGCGGCGCGTTATGCGATGGCTTATCCGCAGATCGCCTTCGCCCTCAAACAAGACGGGCGGGAGCGCTTCCGTTCCTCAGGCGGCGGCCAGCTGGCCGATGTCCTGGCCAAAGTCTTTGGTCTCAAGGAAGCCAAATGCATGGTCGCGGTAGAGGCGGTCGAGGCGCGCCGCCCGGGACGGCCGCGGATCGCTGTCGCCGGTTTTGTCTCGCTGCCGTCACTGAGCCGCGCCAGCCGCGACCGGATCATTCTCTTCGTTAACGGCCGGGCGATTCAAGACCCCGCGCTTAGCCATGCGCTGACCCAGGCTTATGAGGGCTTGCTGCCGGCGGGCGCCTTTCCCTTCGCTGTCCTGCTGCTGACGATGCCGCCCGACTTTGTCGATGTCAATGTGCACCCGACAAAAGCCGAGGTCCGTTTCCGCGATGCCCAGCTTGTTTTCGTCGCCCTTCAGCGCGCCGTGCGGGAGGTCTTGCTGGCGGCGGCTGATGCGGCGCCCGCGCCCGATCCCTGGACCGGGGGCGCTTTCAGCGACGTCTATGTCGATTATCAGAAAGCGCCGCCGCAATGGCCGCGCCGGCCGGCGGATGACTTGTTCGACGACGCCGGGCTTGATGAGACACCGGAAGCGGGCGGCCCGCCTTCACGGCCGCGCACGCTGCCGGTCCTGCGCGTGCTGGGGCAGGTCGGCGCCGCCTATATCATCGCCGAAGGGCCCGCCGGCCTATACCTGGTTGATCAAAACGCCGCCCATGAGCGGGTGCTGTTTCAGAAGCTCTGCGATGAATCGGCAAATGGCGGCATTGAAGGCGCGCAACTGGCCGAGAGCCAGACCGTTTTGCTCTCGCCCGAGGACAGCGACTTGCTCGCCCAAGTTGAAAACTTGCTGACTCACCTGAGTTTCGAAATTGAGCGCTTCGGCCCCAACAGCTATGTCATCCGCCGCCGGCCCACGCTGCTGGCCGGCCTGCAAGCAGCCGAGTTTATGCCGCGCCTGCTTGAGATCTTGCGCCGGTCAGCGAGAACGCCGGCGGACGCGGCGGCCGCTTTGGCAGCGGTGGCCGCTTTGCGCCGCGGCCAGATACTGGAGCAAGAGGCAATGCAATCGCTGATCGCGCAACTGGAGCGCTGCCCGGAGCCTTTTGTATCGCCGGGCGGGCGCAAGACCTTCATCCATCTGAGCCGCGAGGATCTGGCGGAAGAGTTTCGCCGGCGCTGATGCTGCAGATGATTTTACAGAAGCGGAAAAACGCCCAGCAGGTAGAGCGGCGCCAGACCGGCCACCGCCAGAAAGGCCAATATCACCAGGATAATCGTCACGATATCAGCGCCTTCGCCCTTGGCTTGCCGTCTGGGCAGGAAGGGCCCGGTGTAGCCGCCGGTCGCTTCGACATTTATCGTGCCATCCGGATTGCGCAGGGGGCGGCGCGGAATGGGGGCGGGGCCCGGCAGCGGCGGGCTTGTGGAATTCGCTTCGGCCGCTGGTCGGCGGGGCATCGGGATCGGCCCAGTCGCTCTGGCGCCGGTCTGGGCGCGTGGTTGCGCGGCAGGCGGGCGGGGCTGGCTTCTGGCGGGCTGCTGGGCGACTACGGTCGGCGGCGGCGGGCGCCCGGCGTCCGTCCCCCGCGCGGCATGGCGGCTGCGCTCGCGCAGCTCCTGCAGAATATGCCCCAGCTGATCGGCATGTTTGTAGCGGTCATTGGGCCGCTTGCTCATAACCTTGGCGATGACATTGCTGAGGGCGTCCGGCAGCTCCGGGTTGAAGTCTTTGGCCAGCGGGATTTTGCCCCGCAAATGCGCGATTGCCAGCTCCTTCGGCGCCCGGCCAACATAGGGAAGGCGGCCGGTGAACATCTCGAACAAGACGATGCCGATCGAATAGACATCGGAAGCCGGCGTCGGTTTTTCTCCCTTGGCCTGCTCGGGCGAGAAATAATGCGGGCTGCCCCAGACGACTTCACTGCGTGTCTGCGGCAGCGTGTCGGTGAGGGCCTGGGCGATGCCAAAATCGGTAACTTTCACGACGCCATCGCGATTGATCAGCACATTCTGCGGCTTGACATCAGCGTGGACCATTTGAGAACGATGGGCGAAGCCGAGCGCGGCGCAAATCTGAATTCCCATGTCCAGCGCTTGGTCGAGAGGCAGGGCGCCGCGTGTTTTGATGAGCTTCTTCAGGTCATCGCCGTCGATCATTTCCATGACGATGTAATACGTAGCCCCGTCATTGCCAACATCATGAATGGTGACAATATTTGGATGAGACATCATGGCGAAGGTGCGAGCTTCTTGCTGAAATCTCTCGACGAAGGCCGGGCCTTCAGAGCCCTTGGTCAGATTGGGTCGCAAGATCTTGACCGCCACAATGCGGCCCAACATGCGGTCAAGCGCGCGATAGATGACGGACATGCCGCCCGAGCCCTGCTGCGCGACGAGCTCATAACGCTGATTCAGTAAGGTTTCGCCGGCCATGCTCTGCGCTCGCTCACGGTCTGGAAACGGCATTGAACAATTGCTGAAACTCACGCAGCGCGCTGCGGTCGGTCAAGCTGGCGATGTAATCGGCGACGACGCGGTGGGTCGCTTCGTCGGCCAGTTTGGCGCGGTATTCATCAGGCAGTTGGCGCGGCTCGCCGACATAACTGGCGAACAGCGCCTGGATAAAGTGTTCAGCGCGGGTCTGCATGCGGACAATTCTAAAATGGCGATACATGTTGTGGAAGAGAAAGTCTTTCAATTCTGTGTTGAGCGCGTCTTGCTCGGCGCTGTGGCGGACGAGCGGCTGCGCGTGCCGCTGAACGTCCAGGGAATCTTGCGGATCAAGCGCCGCAAGCCGGCGCTCGCTCTCATACAAGACGTCATCAACCAACTGGCCGACCAGTTCGCGGATGATGTTGTGGCGCGAGACCTCGTCAAGCGCGCTGCCGGCCCAATTGATTCGCTCAATGACGCGCCGCCACAGCTCAAGATCTGCCAGTTGCTCGACGCGAATCAAGCCCGATTGCAAGCCATCATCAAGATCATGGGCATTATAAGCGAGCTCGTCGGCTACATTTGCGATTTGCGCTTCGAGCCCCGGCCCGGTTTCCTGGGAGATCTCGCGAAAGGCGCTGCGGTCGTAGGCGGTTTCATGCTTGGCGATGCCTTCCAGGGTCTCAAAGGTGAGGTTCAGGCCGCTCCACTTGGGATAGCGCTGCTCCAGCTTGGTCACCACCCGATAACTCTGATGGTTGTGATTGAAACCGCCTCGATCGCTCATGAGTTCATTGAGCACGTCTTCGCCGGCGTGCCCAAAAGGCGGGTGTCCCAAATCATGGGCCAGGCAAATCGCTTCGACCAGATCTTCGTTGGCGCCCAGCGCGCGCGCCAGCGTCCGGCCGATCTGCGCGACTTCCAGCGTATGGGTCAGGCGCGTTCGATAATAATCGCCGGCGTCATTGACAAAGACCTGGGTCTTGTACTCCAGGCGACGGAATGCGGCCGCATGCACGATGCGGTCGCGGTCGCGCTGAAAAGCGGTGCGATAACGCGGCTCGGCCTCATGATGAAGGCGCCCGCGCGAAAGCCGGCTGAACAGCGCAAAGCCGGCCAGCGAATTCAGTTCATTGTCTTCCAACTTCTGCCGCAGTAGGCCCATAGCAATCCTCGCCACTATTTTAGTCTCAGCGGATGAATCGCGCATCCCGCAAGCGCTGCGCCTCTGATTTGCAGTATACTGCGTTACATTCCTGAGATTATTAAGAGCGCAAGGGTGGAGCGGTTATGACGCGGGTCATCGCCTTATTGACGGACTTTGGGCAAGAAGACATTTATGTGGGAACGATGAAAGCCATGATTTTGAATATCTGCCCGACTGCCCAAATCGTGGACATCACGCACGCCATTCAGCCGCAAAATGTGCGGGAGGCGGCATTCGCCTTGTTGAACAGTTATCAGCACTGCCCGCCGGGGGCCGTCTTCTGCGTCGTGGTTGACCCCGGGGTGGGGAGCGAGCGCCATGCAATCGCGGTGAACAGCGGGGGCTATCACTTTGTCGGGCCGGATAATGGCGTCTTGAGTTATGCCCTCGCGCATTTGGCTACCGATATTGAGGCGGTGAAGTTGGAGAATCCGCAATATCAGGCCGAATCGATCAGCCACAGTTTTCACGGGCGCGATATCTTTGCGCCCGCCGCCGCTCATTTGGCGCAGCAGCCGGAGCTGTTTGCCGCGCTGGGCGGCGCATTGGAGACGACTGTCAGCTTCCCGCCGCCGGAGCTGAGTTTCGCGCGGCAAAGATTGATTGGCGAAGTGATGCACATCGATCACTTCGGCAATATCATCACCAGCATCGGCGCCTTTCACTGGACGGGCGACGAGGCGCTGCGCTTGTCTCCGGTATGGAGTAAGGCGATACCAGCGTTGGACCTGTCCGCGCGGACGGCCAATATCACCATCCACAGCCACACCGTGCACGGGATTTCACACGCCTATTATGAAGTGGCGCCGGGGGAAATCCTGGCGCAGATTGACAGCAACGGCTTCCTCGAAATCGGCGCCAACCAGGATGATGCCGCCGACCGGCTGGATGTGCAATTGGGCGACAAAGTTATGCTGCGCCTTTGAAGGCGGGGGCGCAAGCCGGCGCGAGCGACGGAAGTGGTGAACCGCCTGGAAATAAGTCTCGTCCATTCACAACTCCGGTTGGAACATAGTTTGATCATTGATCGGTTTTGGCCGTCATTTGACCGCTTCGGCCAATGAGACAAGTGTTTCGGCCAATAGAGTCCATTTCGGCCATAAATGCAGTTTGAATATAGCGAAATGCGGCGAGGATGCGACGCGGTCGGTCGCGTTGATACCGACCATTGGTCGGGTAGCGCATATCCGCGCAAGTCCCCCAGAAAAACTTCGCATTTCGGCACAATGTATAGATAGAGTATCCACACGGGAGGGGGGGGTAGGGGGTAGCTCAATCCATTTGAAAGGCGGCGGCGCAGACCATATGAATGAACGCCGCCTTGGGCTGGTACTGAGAGAAAGTATCGTCACGTTCATAGAGCCAAGCGTATTAACTATCACGGAGTAAAGGCGACCAAAAGGACGCGTAAGTAGCGGCGGGCCGCGCAGGCGGAGACGGTTGGCACAGAGATTTTGTTGCCATTATCGTTGAAGTCTCGGCATTCGCAGGATTCAGAACGCCCGAGCGACAGCAGTATTTGACAAGTCGACGCGCATGTGTTCAAATTCAGTATCTATTCCTGTTAGTATGGAATATTCTGTTTGTGAGGATCTTGTATCCGGCGGTATCTTCAAGTCAAAAGCAGAGGGCCTAATACGAAAACTCTAGGGCGTGGTAGGCATAGGTAACGCTTGTGGCGGCTGAGTTTGAAGATTGCTGGCAGACGAGAGCCGCAGCAATTTGTAGGAAGTAGAGAAAGGGGCAATATGAGCGGATGAATTAAGCGCAAAGCGTGGCGAAAGGTCGTTTGACCTTGATTAGTCGCCTCGTGTGAATTCGATTGCAATCAATTAATGAAGTGAGGAGAAATTGAAAATGAAGAAAACTGTCCTTGGCGTGATGGTGCTGCTGATGATGCTGACGGGTGTCAGCATGGCGCAGGATGTGGTGCTGGAATTCCAGCAGTGGTGGGAGCCGGAATTGCCGGCCGGTTCTTTCCGCGCGATTTTGGATGATTTTGAAGCGGCCAACCCGGGCATTCGCGTTGAGACGATCAGCGGTCCCTACCTGACGACGAAGGACCAGATCATCGCGAGCGCGGCGACCGGCACGATGGCCGATGTCGTCGGCCTGGACGGCGCCTGGGTCAACGTGCTTTGGAAGCAAGGCGCGCTGCATAGTCTGACGCAAGCCATGGCCGACGCCATGTACGATGACGGCGAGTTGGCGGCGCAAATTCGACTGGCTGGCGAGACCTACATGATCCCCATCGCCAACTTCATTTACCCGGTCTTTGTCAATCTTGACATGCTGGAAGCGGCCGGCATTGACCCTCCGTCGACACGCGCTGAATTCGCCGCGGCGGCCGTGGCATTGACCGACCCCGACAACAACGTGTATGGCTGGGCGCAGCCGCTTTCGCTGGAGCAGCCCAATGGCATCCAGAATGACACCATGTCCTGGCTCTGGGCCACCGGCGGCAGCATGCTCGATGACATGGGTCAGCCGAACCTGGCCGGTAATGAGCAGCTGGCGGAGACGATGGCGTACATCAAGAGCCTGCACGACGCGGGCGTGGTCGCGCCGGGCGCCTTCGCAATGAAGGAAAATGAGAAGGTCGAGGAATTCGTCAACGAGCGCGTCGCCATGATCATCAACACGCTGGCGCACTTCACGCTGATCCGCGAGCGCAATCCGGATTTGAATTTCGATATCACGGCTTTGCCGGCGGCTGAAGGTTACGATGGTCCGCGCGGCTTGCCGTACGCCTCTTGGGGCATTGGCATCAGCTCCAATACCGAGCACAAAGCCGAAGCCTGGAAGCTGATCGACTATTTGACCAGCGTCGAAGGTAATACGAAGCTGACGTCGATTGCGAATGCCTTCCCGGGCAATGTCAATGCGACGCCGGACTTCATCCAGACCGATCAGCTCTTTATGACCGCCTTTGAGATCTTCCAAGAGGGCTACCTGGCGAACGAGTTCACCGGGCTGCCGGCGGCGGAAGAGTTGATGCGTCAGTTCGATGAGCCTTTCCAATTCTATCTGGAAGGCGAAATTGAACTGGAAGAGTTCCTGGAAATCGCGCAAGAAGAATGGGAAGCGATCTTCGAGTAGCGTTCCCTTTCAGCGTATTCCAATAGTTGCAACGCTGGGGCGGTCGGTTCTGAATTGGCCGCCTCAGTCTAAAGGGAGCATGCATGAGCGCAGCGGTACAGCGCGACGTCTCTGAACCCGCGAATATCCTATGGGAGCAGAGGAAGCGCAAACTCCTCCCCTACGGCTATCTTTCGCCGACGCTGCTGCTGCTCGCGGCGTTGACAGTCATCCCGATCACCACGGTTTTCCTCTATTCCCTGGTCGACAACGTCATCGTCAACCCGAACCAGCCGGTGTTTGTTGGCCTGGAGAATTATGAAGAGGTGCTGACGAACCGCAAATTCCGCGGCGCGCTCAGCAATACGATGTACTTCTCGCTCGTCAGCGTGGTGGTGCATTTCGTCATTGGCTTGTCATTCGCGCTGCTGCTAAATTCGCGCCTGCTCAGCGCCAATGTCAAGGCGGTCTTCCGCGTCATCTACATTCTGCCCTGGGTCTTCACGGCGTCAATCATCGCTATATTGTGGCGTCTGCTGCTGAACCCGCATGGCGTTGTCAATTTTGTGCTGCTTGAGTTGGGGATCATTCCGGAGCTAAACGAGTGGCTTTCCGACCGCAAATTGGCCTTGAACGCGGTGACTTTCATCAATATCTGGTCGGGTTATCCCTTTTATATGGTCAGTTTCCTGGCTGGCTTGCAGGGCATCCCGGACGACCTCTACGAGTCGGGGCGGGTTGACGGCGGCAATGCCTGGCAGCTCTTCCGTCATATTACGCTGCCGCAGCTAAGGCCAATCATTATCAGCTTGGCCCTGCTGGATTTCATTTGGACGATCCATCAATTCACCTTGATCTGGATGACCACCGGCGGCGGTCCCTTGCGCTCGACCGAGGTCTTAAGCACTTATACTTATAAAGCGGCCTTCAGTTCTCATGAGTATTCAATCGCGTCCACCATCGCGATGGTGATCCTGGCGATTTGCACATTCGTCGCGATCTTTTACGTACGCAGCCAAAGAATGGCGGATGAGTGAGATGATCGGCAGTCGCAGGCAGATTCTTGTTCGAAAGATGCTGGTGTGGATTGCGCTGATCCTGGGCGCTTGTTTTTCCGGTTTGCCGGTGCTGTGGATGGTGGCATCGTCATTCAAATCCAATTTGGAGATTTTCGCTTATCCGCCGGCCTTAATCGACCACTCTTTTTCTTTTGACGCCTACTTGGCGGTTTTGAGCGATCCGGGGCAATTGCGCTTTTTCTTCAACAGTTATCTCGTCGCCATTATGGTGACGATTTGCACCGTTGTCACCAGCATCCTGGCGGGATACAGTTTCAGCCGCTACGACTTTCGCTTCAAGCGAGTCTTGAACCTCATCATCATCGGCGTGCAGTCGGTGCCGCCCATTACGCTGATGATTCCCTATTTTGGCCTCATCGTCTGGCTGGGCATCTACAACTCATATACCGCGCTCGTCCTGACCTATATGGTGTTTACCCTGTCCTACGCCATCATCATGATGACCGGCTATTTCAATACACTACCGCGCGATTTGGACGAAGCGGTCATGATCGACGGCGGCGGCAGTTTTGTGACGCTGTGGCGGATTCTGGTGCCGATATCGCTGCCTGGGATTGTTGCGGTCGGTGTTTATACTTTCATGCTGGCCTGGAACGAATTCTTGTTCGCGCTTACCTTGACGCGCACCAATGACATGCGCACGGTGCCGATCGGCATCCACCTGCTGATGGGGCAGCATTCGTTTGAATGGAACCAGATGCTGGCGCTGAGCGTGCTGGGCTCGCTGCCGGTGCTGATTTTATTCCTCTTGTTCCAACGCTATTTCATCGCCGGTATGTCGGCAGGCTCGGTTAAGGGGTAAACTTCGCCGGCGAGATTTATCCGACCAAAATGAGATGAAGATGCCACTATGCTATTGAACATGAGAGATTTGCTGGCGGTCGCCCGGGCGAACCGTTTTGCGGTGCCGGCTTACAACATCAGCAGCAGCATGCTGCTAAAGGGCGCGCTTGAAGCGGCGGAAGAAGCGCGAGCGCCCGTCATCATCGCCATTCATCCCGATGAACTGGCCTTTGTCGGGACGGCTTTTGTGACTATGGCGCTGGAAGAAGCTGTACAAGCGACCGTGCCTGTCGTCGTACATCTTGATCATGGTTCTTCTGTGAAGCAAGTGATGGGCGCCATCCGCGCGGGCTTCACTTCCGTCATGATCGACGCTTCCGAGCTGCCTCTGGACGAGAATATCGCCGCCTGCCGGGAAGTGACGGCGCTGGCCCATGCGGTGAATGTGTCGGTCGAAGGCGAGCTGGGCACCATCGGCGAGCTTGACGAGGAGGCGGAAGCGGGCGCGGAAGAAGTGATATTCGTCAAGCCGGAAGAAGTGAAACAATTTGTGGACGCCACCGAAGTTGACACGCTGGCGGTCGCGATTGGCACCTCGCACGGCTTGTATCCTAAAGATATGAAGCCGGAAATACGCCTGGATTTGCTCAAGGATATCAGCGCGAAGGTGGATATTCCGTTTGTGCTGCATGGCGGTTCCGGCAATCCGGACGCGGAAATCGCGCAGGCGGTGGCCTTGGGCATTTGCAAGATCAACATCTCCGCTGATATGAAGAATGCCTTTTATCAGAAGGCGCGCGAAGTTCTGACTAACCCGATTTTGCGGGAACCGAGCAGCATCTATCCGGCTTGCATTGACGCCATGAAAGTCGTCTGCCGCCAGAAGTTTGACCTGTTCAGCACTACCGGCAAGGCTGATCTGTATTAACGACGATCGTAGGGGCGTTGCGGTGACTCGCCCAAAGATGGATCGCATCGCCAAGACGGGCGAGGCAAGTCTCGCTTCTACAAGTACCCAGCTGCCATGAGCGAGCAAATCGCGCTCGGCTTCTGTAATAATGTCGACTATGAGATCATCTGGGACGCCGACATCCTTGCAGATTTGGCGCTGCGATACCGGATCGGCGCTGGCGAGCCTGATGCGCGCATTGCAATTCATTCAGAGCGCGACCTCATCGTTTCCATTCTGGGATTCATGGAGGCGGGACAAGGGGGCGAGCGTTACGTTGGCGGGTCGGAACTCATTGAGCGCTTCGCGGCGCGTTTTAAGAAGAATGTGACCTTGGGCGGGACCTCCGTGCGGGCCGCGATCGCGATGCGGAAACTGGGCTACCGCGCGGCGCTGCATTTGATTACGCAGAACGACGATGTTAGGCGCCTGCTGCCGCCGGACTGCCCTTATGTTTGCAGCAATGCGGGCGATAGCTTCTATCCGCATCTCATCGTGCAGTTTGACGAGGGCGACCGGGTGTGTGCGGGCGATATCGATATCCGCGCGCGCCAGTCCAATCGACTGATCTTCCATTGCAATGCCGATAGAATGGCCATGAAGCTGAATCCCGATTTCGCCGATTTCCTGTCAAGCGCGCGCGTGCTTTTGATATCAGGTTTCAATGCGATGCAGAGTGGAGGGCTGCTTACCGAGCGATTGGCGACGGTCACGGGCATGCTGGAGCGGCTGCCAGCAGACGCGGCGGTATTTCTTGAAGACGGCGACTATTTTGATCCCTCGTTTCGACGGCTGATTTTTCGCGCGCTCGGGCCGAGACTGGATGTTTTCAGTTTGAATGAAGACGAGCTTCAGACGCATCTCCAGCGCCAGGTAGCGCTGCATGATCCCGGCCAAACGCGGCGGGCGCTGCAGGATTTGCACCGGCTCATCCCCGCCAGGACGATCGTCTTGCACACGCGATATTGGGCGACGGCTTATGGCGAGCGCGCTGTCCATTATGCGGCTGCGCTGAAGGCGGGCGTCACCATGGCGACGACGCGCTTTCGTTATGGGGATGACTTTACCGTTGCGAATTACCGCGAAATCGAGAAGCGGGCGGCGCCGGCCGAATATGCGAAGTTTGCCGCGGCCATCAACATGGAGACGGAGGACACTGTCTACTGCGTAGTGGTGGCGGAGGTGGAGCAGAGCAAGGCGACGACCATCGGGCTGGGCGATGCCTTCGTCGGCGGCTTCCTTCCGGCGCTTTTATCCTGAGCGGGAGTGTATCGAATTTGGTGGGAATCGAAAAACTTTACCACCGAGTACACCGAGAAAAGGGAGGACACCGAGAATCATAAGAGAATTAGCCTTTTCTCCGTAGTTCCACATAAATCTTGCGAAAACTGTATTGCGATTTATGGCTGCAATGGGCGAGCCGCCGACTCGCCCGTACAACGATTCGTAAATATGGCGAGTTCTTTCAGAATAGGATTTTTCGCATTACTTAATTGTTGCTGCTTCCGTGTTCTTCCTTTCTTGCTGGTGAAACTGAACGTGGCTCATTTGTATTTACACCGAATCGGATACACCTCCTCCTGAGCGGATCGCGGCTCAGAAGTTGCGCCCGCGCTTGCGGCTATCGCCCACGCGCTGGGTGATGCCCAGCGAGTCCAAATGCTCAAGCACCGGAATGGCGTATTTGCGCGATGTGCCGAATTTGTCGCGCAGCGTTTTGGCGTCGATTTCACCGAAGTCCCTTATGTGGGCGCGGATGGCGGAAACAAGCTGGTCGTAACTGTCGGCGGCGAAGGCGATGCGCTCATTGACATGCACGATCTTCCGCAGGTCTCGCAGGGCGCGCAAGACGTCTTCGCCCGCTTGGTCGTTGAGCTCGGCGATGCTCGGCGGCGAATAAGGTTGGGCGTCAAGGGCCCGCATAACTTGCGCGGCCTTGGCTTCTTGATCGTTGGAGAATCTGATCGCATGGTCGCGCAGCCGTACAAATTTCGATTCGAGGACCAGCCTGGCGTCGGCGGCGATCACGCTGTCGAGCAGGCTCAATTTGACATTGACGCGGCTTTGCAGTTCAGGGCGCAGCATGCCGAGCCGCAATGGGTTGGCCTGATGGTAGATGCTCAACTCGGTGATTACATTCTGGCAGAGCGCGGCCCAGGAATCGGTCGCCCAGTAGCGCTTGTCAATCTCTTGAATCAAGCCCGCGCTCAAGGCTTCGTCAAGGGCGCTGCGCAAGTCGCTGTCGCTGTAGCCCAGCTTCTTCTGCAGGTCTGTCAGTTTCTGAGGCGCGTCGCCCTTGGCCGCCAGGGCCAGCCTTTCAGCCGGCGACCCGCGCAATTGCAGCTCAAGTTCGTCAATTATGCCGGGCTGAAAGCGCTTCAAGCGGCGGCCGGGATGCGCGTTGACGATGAGGCCGCCGCCAATCGTCTCGGCCGGCGACGGATAGCGCAGGATAAAACGATCGCCGCGGGAGACGGGCTGGGGGTTGCGCAGGCGGATTTGCAGCCAGCCATGCTTGCCGGGCGCCAGGGCGTCGGCGTCCAGCAGGCGGACATTGGCGATGGACTCGGAGGCGCCGCAGAAAAACTTGACCTCGGCATTATGCTTCAGCGGACGGTCGATGTCGCCGAGCTGCCTGAAGTGAGCATCCGCCAGCAGGGTGGGCTGCAACTGACCGGGGTAGGTTAACATGTCGCCGCGCTGTATATCGCCGCTGTTGATACCGGCGACATTGACCGCGACCCGGCTGCCGGGCGCCGCGGTTTCTACGTCACGCCGGTAACTTTGCAGCCCTCGGACGCGGCCGGCGCGGCCGGTTGGCTGCAGCTCGACATTGTCGCCGAGGGACAGCGTGCCGCCGGAAAGCGTGCCGGTAACCACGGCGCCGAAGCCGCTGACTGTGAAGACCCGGTCGATCGGCAGGCGCGGCTGATAATAATTGACGCGCAGCGGCAGCCGGGCCAGGGCGTTTTGCAGCGCGGCCAGGAGCTCGCCGATGCCGGCGCCGGTGTGAGCGGAAAGCGCGACCAGCGGCAGCTCGCCCAATTGCGTTTCTGCAAGCAGCTCCGCGATCTCCAGCTTTACCAGATCGAGCCATTCCGGGTCGTCAATCAGATCGATCTTGCTAATGACGACAATGATGTCTTGAATATCGAGCAGCTGGAGGATGGCCAGGTGTTCGCGCGTTTGGGGCATGATGCCTTCGTCGGCGGCGATGACAAGCAGGGCGGCGTCGATCCCGCCGACGCCGGCCAGCATGTTTTCGATAAAGTCGCGATGCCCCGGCACATCCACGATGCCGACAGTTTCGCCGCTCGGCAAATCCAACCAGGCAAAACCGAGATCGATGGTCATCTTGCGGCTCTGCTCTTCGATGAGCCGATCGGGATTGATGCCGCTGAGCTTTTCGACCAGTGTGGATTTCCCGTGGTCAACGTGCCCGGCCGTCCCAATAACGCGCATGAACTAGAGGCCGCCAATGCCATCTGCATTGATGCGATTGTTGATATTCGCCCCGCCTGCGCTTTCGCTGACATCAAATTCAAGCATCATGGCCTGATAGCGCTCGCGGTAGAGCTCGGCGCGGGCGCGCTCCAGGAGCCAGAGCCGCTCGATATTGCTGCGCAAGCTGGGAATGGAGCCCTCGACATTGTCGACGCGTTTGATGAAATTGGCGAACTCGCGGTCATGATTGCGCCAGACTTCGTCGCTCGAGAGGGTCAACTGTTTCCAGCGTTTCTGGTCTTCATCGCGCCAGTCATTCCATTCTTCGCGGAAGCGCTCTTCGCTCAGGCGCTGCATCTCGGAGGTCTCGTTGATGCGCCGTTCGAGACGATCGCCGATGCGATTGAAGTCGTCGACGATCCGTTTCATTTCGCGGTAGGCCTGCGCCCAGACTTCGAAGCGCTCGATGTTTTTCTGCAGTTCTTCGTCGTGCACGCCAAAGCGCTTTGTGAGTTCTGACAGTTGCTGGTCCCGCTGTTGGACCAGGAGCTGCTGCTGATCGATGAACTGCTGAATTTGGTCACGCCGTTCGCGGTCCAGGTTGTTGAAATCCTGAATGCGACGTTCATTGCGGACCGCAAGCTCTTCAAGCAGGGCCAGCTTGGGTTGGATGCCGTCCACCGATTTTTTGTATTCGGGCAATTCGGTTTCGATTTCCGCCAGCCGTCTGGTGTCGGTCCGCCGCTGCTCTTCCAGAAAACTCAGGCGCCGATCTGGCCCTTCCAGCTTTTTGGTCAGGTCGTCGACCTCCTGGTTCAGCAGGCGCATGGCGTTGGTCAAACGGTCGCCTTCGGTTTGCAAGTCGCTGATGTTTGCAAGTTGCCTTTCGAGCCGGTCGGCCTTTTCGCTCAATTCGGCGACCGCGCGCTGGATGTTCTCGCGCTGTAGCTGGAGGCGCCGCTCGGCTTCGCGCTCGGCAGTGAGGCGGCGGGCTTCGGCATTCTCCAGCATGAGTTCCATGTCTTGGCGCACTTGCTCGATGATGTCATGTTCCTTCTTCGCCGGCAGCGATTCCAGCTTCATCAGAGCTTGATCAGACTCCACGGTATTGACACGGCGCTGCATGGTGTCGACCGAATTGGACTGCTGCGCGAGGCGTTCTTCCAGCGTGGCGATCAGCGCCTTGTCACGGCGGCGTTCCTCGTCCAGCCACTCGATCATGCTGGCTATTTGATTGATCTGCATCGCCTCATCTCCGATCACCACAGAAGCGTGGCAAGGATTACGGATTGGACAGATTATATCAGTTTGCGCGGCCCGCTTCAATTTTCGCGCGCGAATCGCAGCCCAGGCGTATGGCAAACATGGGGGAAGGATTTGCCTGAGCGGTGGCCTCGCCGGTTTTATGCGCGCTGAGAACGCGGAAGGAAGCCGTGGCACGTTCGGAGGCAGTAGACAACTACAGAGCTCGCAGTAATAGTTCGAAGTGAATCATGCGAAGACTGTTTTGCGATTTATGGCTGCCATGGGCGAACCACCGGCTCGTCCGTACAAGGATTCGTAGATTTGGCGAGTTCATTCAGATTGGGATTGTTCGCATTTGCTAAATTGGTACTGCTGAGAGCGCAGCGTATTTTTGTTTGCCTGGCGCAGTTTTCTTGTCCATCGATTTCGTTACACGCCATATTTTAGCGCTCTATTGACAGGGGCCGGGCGCCAGCCTATACTGCAGTCTGGCGTGGAAAGGATGCGCGTCATGCGCTTCGTGAAGTTGCATCATCATCATTATTTCGGCCTTGCCAGAGCGATGCGCGGCAGATAATCCTTTGCCTCATCATTTTTGCCCTTGTTGCCTCGCTCAGTTGCGAGGCTTTTTTGTATGAAGGAGAGTCTATGCTGGCTGTCATCGACTATGGCGCGGGAAACCTGCGCAGCGTCTTGCACGCTTTGAAACACCTGCATGTCCGTGACCTGCGCGTCGTGCAGGCGCCGGAGCAGCTGGAGGGCGCCGAGAAAATCATCCTGCCCGGCGTCGGCGCTTTCGGCGCATGCATGGCGCAGATGCGCAAGCAGGAACTGGTCGCGCCGCTCAAAGAGGCCTTGGCGGCCGGCATCCCGTATCTGGGAATATGCGTGGGCATGCAGATGCTCTTCGACATCGGCGAGGAGATGGGAGAGCACGAAGGGCTGGGCATACTCGGCGGGCGTGTGGTCCGCTTCCCGCAGAGCGATGATCTCAAGGTGCCGCACATGGGCTGGAATCAACTGAAGATCCGGCGCGAGTCGGAATTGCTGGCCGGCCTGGGCGGGGAAAGTTATGTCTATTTTGTGCATAGCTACTACTGCGCGCCGACTGATGACACTGCAGTCGTCGCCACTGTGAACTATGGTGTTGAATTCGCCGCCTTTGTCCAGCAGGATAATATCTACGGTGTGCAATTCCATCCGGAGAAGAGCCAGCAGGTCGGCCTGCGAATTCTGGCGAATTTCTTGCGCATTTAGGAGTCGATGATGATCATTTATCCGGCGATTGACTTGCGGGGCGGTAAAGTCGTCCGGTTGCGCGAGGGCGACCCTGAACGGCAGATTGTGTTCAGCGATGACCCGATTGTGACGGCTCAATCATGGATTGACCAGGGCGCAACTTGGATACACATGGTGAATCTCGACGGCGCCATTTTTAGCGACAGCGGAAACCTGCGCATTTTGGAAGAAGCGGCGAAGCTTGATGTCCGCGTGCAATACACCGGGGGTTTGCGCGATATGGCCGCGCTGGGCCGCGCTTGGGACAGCGGCGCCAGTCGCATCGTAATTGGTACGCTAGCGGTGCGGGAGCCGGCCGCTGTGGCTGAAGCGGTCGCGCGATTTGGGGCCGACGCCATTTGCGTCGCCCTGGATGCCAGAGATGGCAATGTCGTCACTCATGGCTGGACGGAATCTTCCGGCCGCAGTCCGCTGGAAATGGGCGCGCTGCTCTACGAACAGGGGGCGAGGCAGGCGTTGCACACCGATGTCCGTCGCGATGGCGGGATGCGCGGCGTCAATGTGAAGGATACTGTCAAGCTTGCGCGTGAGACCGGCCTGCAGGTTATCGCATCGGGCGGCGTCAGCCAACTCAGCGAAATCGAAGAGTTGGCGCAGACTGGCATGGTCGCCGGCGCTATCATCGGCATGGCACTGTATCAGAAGCGATTCACACTGGCGGAAGCGTTGAACGCGGCGAGGAGAGACTGAGTATGTTGGCAAAGCGAATCATACCTTGTTTGGATGTCAAAGACGGCCGGGTGGTAAAGGGCGTGAATTTCGTCGACTTGCGCGATGCCGGCGACCCGGTCGAGCAAGCGATGATCTATGACCGGGAAGGCGCGGATGAACTCGTCTTCCTCGACATCACCGCATCGCATGAGGCGCGGGCGACGATGCTGGAAATGGTTCGCCGTGTCGCGGACAGCATTTTCATTCCCTACTGCGTTGGCGGCGGCATCCGCACGATTGATGATATTCGCGACACCTTGCTGGCCGGGGCGGACAAGGTGTCGATCAACAGCGCGGCGGTTCGCGATCCTGAGCTTATTTCGGCCGGCGCCTGGGGTTTCGGCAGCCAGTGCATTGTCGTGGCCATCGACCCGCGCCGGGTAGACGGCAGGTGGGTGGTGCATATCAATGGCGGCCGGATCCCGACCGAGAAAGAGGCGGTGCCCTGGGCGAAGGAAGTGGAAGCGCGCGGCGCTGGCGAGATCTTGCTGACGAGCATGGACAAGGACGGGACGAAGTCGGGTTATGATATCGAAATGACGCAGGCGGTCGCTGATGCGGTATCGATCCCTGTGATCGCTTCCGGCGGCGCGGGCGAGAAGGAGCATTTTCGCGAGGCGCTGCAGGAAGGCGGCGCGGATGCCGCGTTGGCCGCGAGCCTGTTTCACTTCAACGAATTGCGCCTGGGCGATCTCAAGCGCTATTTGCATGAGCGCGGGGTTGCGATGCGTTTGACTGGATGGGAGCGCCTGGATGACGCTTGAGGACGCGGCCCTGGCGGCCATCAAATGGAACGAGCAGGGACTTGTCCCGGCGATCGTGCAAGACGCGCGGACCCGCGATGTGCTGATGATGGCCTATATGAATGCTGATTCGCTTAAGCGCAGCCTCGCGCTTGGGCAGGCGGTCTTTTGGAGCCGCCGCCGGCGTCAGCTTTGGCGCAAAGGCGAAACCTCCGGCAACACGCTTCGCCTGGTGGAGGCGAGGATTGACTGCGACGCCGACACGCTGCTGCTGTTGGTGGAGCCGGCCGGGCCCACCTGCCATACAGGCGCGGTCAGTTGTTTCTTCCGCGACCTGGAGACATTCAGCGCAGCGCCCAAGCGATATTGATATGGAGTCATTTGTGGACGACATGCTGGATCAATTGGAAGCGATAATCCGCGACAGGCAGCGCAATCCCAATGCGGGAAGTTATACCAATCGTCTCTTCGATGAGGGGCGGGGGGCGATCGCGCAGAAGGTCGGCGAAGAAGCGGTCGAAGTCGTGGTCGCGGCGCTGTCGCAAGGCAAGAGCGAACAGATCGACGAATTGGCCGACCTCATTTACCACACTCTTGTCCTCATGGTGGACCTGGATTTGACGCTGGACGACCTGCGGGCAAAGCTGCGCGACCGGCATCAAGCGCGTTGAGTTTCTCCCGGCGCTGACCGATTTATCCCTCCACATAGTCGCGGAACGAAACATAGCCCTTCCAGGGTGTTAGCACGCCGGCGCTGCTTTCGCCCGATAGATTGATGCCGGCGAGATAATAGGCGGCGACGAGCGGGGCGTCAGTATGCAAAACGCCGGCCGTGCCAGGAACCAGGACTTGAATCATCGTCTGAAGATCCGGATAAAAGAACCACAAGATCGCTTCGTTATCGGCGAAAGGCTGGCCGCGAAAGAACAGAGGCTCGCCGTAATTGCTGATGGCGTCGCCGAGTGTCATTTCCGGCGCAAATTGAAGAATTATGGCGCTTACGATTTGAGAGTCGTCAGCCGAGATTTGGCAGCAGGCCGGGCCATCGCTATGTCCAAACTGGAATTCCCGCTCTGTCTGCCGTTGCAGCTCGATACCCTCCAGGCTGCTTACGATAGCCAGCGCTTCGTCCAGGGTCGTTCTTCCCGGGACGATATTCTGCCAACAGGGCGCGGCGCAGGGTTCGCCGGTGATGAGGCTCATATCGGCCAGGAAGCGGTCGTTCAGCAGTGACCGTTCAGGTGGCCCAATCGTGACGCTGCCGTCGCCGGCCATGAGCGAGCGCAATTGGAATATGGTCGGCGCGCCGCGGTCCAGCGGCCGCTCGTCCAGGTAGATCAGCTCAAGGTCGCCGCCATCCTGACGGGCGCGGACGGCCGGCGTGCCGGAGACGAGAGCGCTCTGCCCCAGCCGCGTATCAACAAGAAACTGAACGGATCTATCGAGGCAGTCGCTGAGCGCGTCCGCGTCCAAATTCAGCAGTTTGGCGGTGTTCTCGGCCAGGTCATCCAGGCTGCCGCGGTGGGCGAATTCAAATAGAAGATCGTGCGCGTCCCAGAAGCGCGTTAAATCCTGCGCGGCGACGCATTCGGCCGTTTTTGCCATCGCGGTTGAATACTGCGGATTCACCAGCGGGTAGAAGCGAAACTCGAGCTGCGCGCCGCCGCTGCGAACGTAGTCCTCGATGAAGCTGTCCAGATTGGGCTGGTAATTCTGGCAATGGGGACAGAGGAAGTCTTCAAAGGCGACGATCGTGACCGGCGCGTCCGGCTCCCCGAGCACGAAGCCGCCATCCTGACGCCTGAAGGTTTTGAGGCCGGCGTATCGCCCCGCCTCGATTAGGGCCGGCTCAGTAGATTGGGGGCGAATGGCGTTCACGATAGCGTCGTGGTGCTCCGGCAGCGCCAGGGCGATTGCGATCGGCAGATCATCGCCGTATTGGATGAAAAGAGAAGGCGTCGCGTCGGCGCCAAGGGAAAGGCCGTAAGCCGCGTCAATCGAATGTTGGCCGGCGCTGGCCGCGCATTCTGACAGAGCGGCGCGCTCCAGTTGTAATTCTCGGGCGAATTCCGCCTCAATCTCATCGGTGAAGCCGCGAGTGGAAACAAGCTCGAACATGAGATCATGCGCCCGCCAGAACTGCCCCGGCCGCAGCGTATCGGCGCACTCGACCAAGTTGGCGCTGCGCACTGAGAGGACTGGATCAATCACCGGAAAGATGCGGTATTCGAATTGGGCGTGCCCTGTTAAGACATAATCGGTGATGAAGCGCTTGATGATGGGTTGGTAATTCTGGCAGCTTGTGCAGAGAAAATCGGAGAATTCGATGATCTTGACGCCGGCATCCGGGTTGCCGAGCACAAATCCACCATCCGCCAGACGAGACTTGGCCGTCGCCTCATATTGATCCGAGCCATCTTGGCCATGGGCCAGCACGGCGCAAAAGCAAGCGATCAGCGCTATTGACATCAATCTTAATACTTGCTGCATGATATCCCCTCGTGGTCTGATGTCCCAGCCGCGCGGCCACACCCGCAAGCCAAGGCGTGGTCAGGCGCGCGATTGGCCAACCGATTTATCCGGCATTAGACGCAAGTTGAAAGCTAGTCTTGCACAATTGCGTCAGGATTCAATGCTTGTGTGAAACACGGCGGGCGCATTAGACTGTTCCCGACGGGTCAGTCAGAGGCAGGTAGAAAAGTGCCAGAAGAACGTAAGGTCTGCGAGACAAGTTTCCATGTGCGTTATGCCGAGACCGATAGCATGGGCGTGGTGCACCATGCTGTCTATCTCGTCTGGTTTGAAGAGGGGCGCAGCGTTTATATCCGCGAGCAGGGCTGGAGTTACGCCGATATCGAGAAGTTCGGCAGTTATCTCGCCGCTGGGGACCTGAAAGCGAAATACATCAGAGCGGCGCGTTATGACCAGAGGGTCACGGTTAAGACCTGGATAGAGAGTTACCGAAGCCGCACACTGACCTTCGGTTGTGAAATTGTCGATGCGCGCTCCAATGAATTGTTGTTTGAGGCGTCACTGAAGCTGATCTGCCTGAACGCTGCCGGCCAGGTCAGGCGGATTCCCAAGTCCTGGCGGGCCTGGCTCGGTCCCTGAGTTGAGGGCTCTGCGCTTTGATGTGATAGATACTTGCGAAATCTGAAACAGGCAAGTTTGAAATCGACAGCAAGTTTTAATCCCTTAGGCAAATGAGTTATACTCCATTGTATTGTCAGGCCAGTTTGAATGCGGGAGCGCGGGTGTATGGTGACTTATGCCGAAAGGCCATGGATTGGCAGCTATGATGTGGGGATGCCGTCATCGGTCGAGTATCCGGAGGTGCCGCTGCACCAATTCTTGAAGGACACGCGCGTTCGCATTCCGCATCATACGGCGCTGATCACACCGGCCGACCTGCCTCTCATTGGGCGAATCAGCCAGTCGATGACATACGAAGAGCTGGACCGCGCATCGGACGCGCTAGCGGCTGCGCTGGTTGATTTGGGGCTCAAGAAGAGCGATCGCGTCGCCATAGTGATGCCCAATTCAGTCGCTTTTGTCATCAGCTTTTACGCCATTTTGAAGGCCGGCGGTGTGGTGGCGGCGACCAATCCAACTTATCCGGCGGCTAGAATGGCGCATCAGTTCGACGACTGCGATGCCGAATTCGTATTGACGCTGACGCTGTTCTACGATGTGGTGAAGGGGATACAAGCGCGCACGAAAGTCAAGACGGTGATAGTGGCCAATATCAAAGAATATTTGCCGTCATTGGCCAAGTTTCTGTTCACGATCGCGAAAGAAAAGAAGGAAGGCCACTTCCTGGAAGATGTACAGGCCGGTGATTATTGGTTTCAAGATTTGCTGAGAGAATACGACGGGAGGCAGCCGGCGGTCCAGGTTCAGCCGGATGATTTGGCGATCTTCCAATACACTGGCGGGACGACAGGCGTTTCGAAGGCGGCCATGTCCAAACACCGGGCTTTAGTGGCGAATATGCTGCAGACCGAGGGCTTTCTTGATTTGCTTGAGACGCCGGCGGAAGATCATGTGTTCCTGGGGGCGGTTCCCTTCTTTCATGTATACGGTTTGGTTGTGGTCGTCAGCACGAGCGTCTACCGCGGATGCAAGATCGTGCTGGTCCCCAATCCGCGCGACATTGATGACGTGCTGGGAAATATCGAGACCTTCCGCACAACGCTTTTCCCGGGCGTGCCGGCCTTGTACAACGCCATCAACAATCATCCCCGGGTGCAGAGAGGCGAGATTGACCTGAGCTCATTGCAGCTTTGTTTGAGCGGCTCGGCGCCCTTGCCGGAAGCGACCAAGGCTGAGTTTGAACGCATTTCGGGCGGCTCCGTGCGCGAAGGATTCGGCATGAGCGAAGCGCCGACCGCGACGCACGTGAATCCGGTTTATAAGGAAAACCGGCCCGGGTCGATCGGATTGCCGCTGCCCGGGATGGACATGCGGATTGTCAGCTTGGAGGACGACGAAATCGATGTGCCGGTTGGCGAGGTCGGGGAATTGGTGATGGCGGGGCCGAACCTCATGGTCGGTTATCATGGCATGCTGGACGAAACGCGGACGGTGCTGCGGGAGAAGGACGGCAAACGCTGGCTGTACACCGGCGACATCGCGCGCATGGATGAAGACGGCTATTTCTATATTGTGGATCGCAAGAAAGATATGGCGTTGATCGGCGGATACAACGTCTACCCGACGACGGTGGAAAACGCGATCGCGGCGCACAGCGCTGTCCTGGAGGTGGGCGTGGCGGCGATCCCCCACCCGGAACGCGAGGGCCAGGAAGCCCTGAAAGCATGGATCGTCTTGAAGCCGGGCGGCGTGCTGGAAGCCGACGAGCTCATTGAGTTTTTGGCTGGCAGCCTCGCCCCGTACGAGATCCCGCGGCGTATCGCATTCATTGAGGAATTGCCCAAGACCGCTATCGGCAAGACGCTAAGGCGAGAGCTGGTTCGAATGGATCAGGAGGCAAGCTGAGCCCCCGAGCAAGGCGCATGTGACGCCGACATGCGATTCAAACTTCATAGCAGCCCGAAGTCAACGGCTTGGGTTGCCGCTTCATCGGCGTAAGCAAATCCCCTCAACCTAAACGATTAGCCTACACAGATATTAGCTTTTATGCTACTATGTAGCGATATTCGTTTAGAAACTTCTGACAAGAAGCAATATGCTGAATATCAAAGAGCAGACGCGTTCGGCTTACGAGACTATTCTCAAAATCTCGCGGCAGGCCAAAATAATTCTGCTGCATCCTCAAAGCCGCCTGCGTTCCTTGATCGTCGCGCGGCTGCTGGCAGATCGGGCCGTCAAGACCTTCTATTACGCGCTCGATATTGACGACATCAACCTCAGGAATTTCTTGACCGGGATCGCAGATGTTCTGTCTCGACAGCATGCCACGTTTGGACGGCAATTGAATGTACTGCCAGAGCACATTCTGGATGATCCCTACCGGCACCTGGACAGGATTCTCAGCGCATTCATCTCGGAGTTGACGGAGCTTTCTGACGGGGAGTTCTGCCTGATACTGGATGAGTTTGATCGAGCGGACCCGGCGGATGACGTTCTGCGCTTTGTGGAGCGCCTGTCACATTTGGCGCCTGAACGCTGCAATATCGTGCTGAACGGCCGCAGCCTGCCGCGCATGCCCTGGCTCGCCATGATTGCCAAAGGTCATGCTGTAATATTTCGATACAGCACTATAGTTCGCAAAGACCTATACGACAGCCGCCATGAGGAAGACGCCAAGTTTAAAGTGCTTTCGCTGGGCCCGGGCTATGTCTTCCTCGACGATTTTCTGGTTGACAACTGGGAGGGTCATCTGCCGCGACTGCTGCTGTTTTTCGCAATGGATCGGCCTGAAGTGACGCGCAACCAGATCTGCGAGATATTCTGGAAACGGCTGGATCTCGACCAGGCGGTCAATGTGTTCCATGTCACCAAGCGCCGCCTGCACAAGGCGGTTGGCATGGATGTTCTGGCGCACGCCGGGACTTGTTACCGCATAGACCCGGCGATACCTTATTTCTTTGACGCTATTGAGTTTGTCGAAGCGCTCTTGGAAGGACGCTATGGGGAGCCGGCGGATCCATTTGAGCCGTGGCAGCGCATGGCCAATTTGTATCGCGGTCCGTACTTGCAGGGTCATAACGATTTGTGGATTTTGGAGCGGCGGGAAGCTTATCAGATCGCGTATATTGAAGCCTTGGACAACATCGCCGACATCTGGGAAGC
Source organism: Chloroflexota bacterium (assembly GCA_011523545.1). Taxonomy (GTDB): domain Bacteria; phylum Chloroflexota; class Anaerolineae; order Aggregatilineales; family Phototrophicaceae; genus UBA6055. The sequence goes on from WTGN01000094.1 coordinate 89,150, forward strand.
GCGCGGGAGATACGAAATGGCGATACAAACGCTCAAGCGCGCGAATGGATCCGATTACTCATCCGAGCAGCGCCATCTCAAGCTGTTGAAGCTCTATGTGCGTTTGGGCAGGCGGGCTGAGGCGGTGTCGCATTACCGCGACCTGGAGCGTTGGGCGAAGCGGACCAAAGCGCAGCTTGGCGCGCCGGTGCGCCAACTGTATGCCGATATATCGGCTTGAAACCGCTGACTTGTGAATACACAGGGGGAAGGCGCCCCTGGCAGGACTCGAACCTGCGACCATCGGTTTAGAAGACCGGTGCTCTGTCCGCTGAGCTACAGAGGCATCAGGCGAAATTCTAAGATTGGCGCCCCGCCATGTCAAGACTTGGCGTCTTATATTGTTTCTACGTCGGATTGTCCAAAAGCCAACGCTGCTGTATAATTTAGGCAGGTTGACCAGGTTCGCGGCAGGCAGCATTTTCCCGCGAAATGGTCGTGCGAAACCGAGGCAATAGCGCGCGAATTGCATGCTGAAACCGACAGGCGAGTCAGGAGACATGATGGTTAAGGATCGTGATCTTATCGCTCAAATGGAGCGAGAGTATGACGCCAGCAGCATCCAGAAACTGCCTCCGCGCGAGCACATTCGACGGCGCCCGGGCATGTATGTGGGCGGCACCGACGCGCGCGCCCTGCACCATCTCATTTATGAAGTGGTTGATAATTCTATCGACGAGGCTTTGGCTGGACGCTGTGACTCAGTTTCAGTGACGATTCACGAGGACGGCGCCGCCACAATCAAGGACAACGGCGTTGGCATTCCGGTGGGCAAACACGAAAGCGGAAAAAACGCGCTGGAAGTGGTGATGACGGAAGTCGGCGCTGGCGGCAAATTTGACAACGAGGCTTACAAAGTCAGCGGCGGATTGCATGGCGTCGGCGTATCCGCTGTGAACGCGCTGTCGGCGAGCTTGACGGCGACCATCTATCGCAACGGGCATGTTTGGCAACAGTCTTACAAAGAAGGGCTGCCGACGGGCCGGGTGCGCAAGCTGCGCAAGCTGAAAGAAGGCGAAGAGACGGGCACCGAGATTAGCTTCGTTCCCGACTTCACCGTGCTGGAGCAGAATGAGTTCAGTTTCAGCACGCTGATGACGCGGCTGCGCGAGATGGCTTTTGTAACGCGCAAAGTGACCATCCGCCTGCGTGATGAACGTGTCAAGCCTCTTGCCCGCGAGATGACCTTCTATTTCGATGGCGGTTTGCGATCCTTCGTGCGTTATCTCAATCGCAATCGCAAGGCGATCCACAGCATCATTCATGTGGAGCGCGATGTTGAATTCCAGGACCGCAACGATAATCCCTACATGATTGGCGTGGAAGTCGCCTTTCAATACGCTGATGTGGCGACCGCGACGGAACTGGCCTTCACCAATACGATTAATACGCCGGATGGCGGCACGCACATTACCGGCCTGCGCTCGTCCATCACCGGGGCCATCAATCGCTATGCAAAAAATGCGGGCCTGCTCAAAGACAAGGACAGCAATTTCTCCGGAACTGATACGCTTGAGGGTTTGACGGCGATCGTCAGCATCAAACATCCTGACCCGCAATTTGAGAGCCAAACCAAGGTCAAACTGCTGAACCCGGAAGTCCAGCGCGCCGTATCGTCAGTGGTTACCGAAGCCTTCAACGAGTTTCTCGAGATGAACTCGCGGGAAGCGCGGCGCATTGTCGACAAATGCATGACCAGCAAACGGGCGCGGGAAGCGGCGAAAAAGGCGCGCGATCTCGTGCGCAGCGGGCCCAGCCTGCTGGAAAGCAGCACCTTGCCCGGCAAGTTGGCTGATTGTTCAGAACGGGGCGAGCATGCCGAGATCTATATAGTCGAGGGCGACTCGGCGGGCGGCAGCGCCAAACAGGGCCGCGATCGCCATTTTCAGGCGATCCTGCCATTGCGCGGCAAAATCCTGAACACAGAGCGGGCGCGCATTGACAAAATCCTGGACAACAATGAAATCAAAGCTTTGATATCGGCGCTGGGCACGGGCATCCATGACGAATTGGCCGTCGACCGTTTGCGTTATGGCAAGGTGATCATCATGACCGACGCCGATGTAGACGGCAGTCATATCCGAACGCTGCTTTTGACATTCTTTTTCCGACACATGCCGCAGATCGTCCAGCGCGGGCATCTCTATATCGCGCAGCCGCCCATCTTTCTGCTGAAGAACGGCAAGCAGATGGAATACATCTACCCTAAGGGGGGCGTGCCGGACGAGGACTTGCTCAAACAGTCGATTAAGCGCTTCAAGAATCCTGACAAGGTAGCGGTGCAGCGCTACAAGGGCCTGGGCGAGATGAATCCGGACCAGCTATGGGAAACGACTATGGATCCCGAATCCCGCACGCTTTTGCAAGTGACGATTGAAGACGCGGCAGATGCGGACAAGATCTTCGACATGCTGATGGGCGCCAGCGTACCCCCGCGCCGCCGCTTCATCCAGACGCACGCGAAGCGAGTGCGCAACCTCGATATTTAATTCAATAGTCGGATAGCTACAAACCAGAGGTCTTGGCGTCTTCTTCGGTCCAGCCGCGCGCTTCGGCGGCGGCCGCTGCTTGCTGCGCGCGTTGTAGCGGGGCGCGTTCAAAGACAGCGTGAAGCAGAGCGAAGACAAAACTGCCCAAGCCGAGAGAAAGGACGGTAAAGAGCAGCGGGTGCCAGGTGACGCCGGCAAAGCTGACGGCGTCCGGATGCAAGACCAGCACGCTAAGGCATACTGTGGGCAGGATCGCCACAAAACAGAGGCCGGACAGGAAATTGGCAAGTCGTGAGAGCGCGCCGCCGTGGATGGCTTTGCTGGCGCCGGAGCGCTGATGCACCAGCCAGCCCAGCCGCAATACGATTGCGACCAGGGCGACCTGGGTAATTGGCTTAAGGAGAGACGGATCCATTTGCGTTCTGCACTGACTAGAACAGCGTATAGATGAACGGACTGATAGGGCTTGAACCGCCGAGCACGATCAGCAGCGCGAAGACGAGCAAGGTGATGACCATCGGCAGCATCCAATAGAGCTTGCGTTTCCAGAGGAAGGCCAGCAGCTCGCCAAGCACGCCCATTCGCATAAAAAAGTCCTGCATCGCGCTCGGTGAATTATCGTTATGCTTTGCTTTTGTTGTCATGGTTGCTCCCTGACACGGGTTATGCTTTTAGCTGGTCTTGCGTACGATGTGAGAACCCAAGACGAGCATGTCGATGTCGCTGTTGCGGAAGGTATTGTACGCTTCGCGCGGGCTGTTGACAATGGGCTCGCCCCTGAGATTGAATGATGTATTCAGCACGATCGGCACGCCGGTCGCTTCGCCAAATTGCTGCACGATGTCGTAGTATCTTGAGTTGGTCTCGCGATCGATAGATTGCAGCCGGCCGGTGCCTTCGTGGTTGACGGCGTGGATTTCGTTCTGTTTGTCTTCCTTGATGGGCGCGACCATCAGCATATAGCGCGGCGTATCATGCGCGGCGACCTGCGGGTAATCAAAGTATTCCGGCGCGCGCTCGCGCAATACCACCGGGGCAAAGGGCCGAAAGGGCTCTCTGAATTTTATCTTCGTGTTGACGATTTCTTTCATGTCGGCGCCGCGCGGGTCGGCCAGGATGCTTCGATTGCCCAGCGCGCGCGGGCCCCATTCGAATCGACCTTGATGGAAGCCAATAACCTGCTGGCAGGTCAAGGCATCCACGATGGTTTCAGTGAGTTTGCCTTCGTCGCAGAAAGTCTCGAACTTGAGATTTGCCTCATCCAGGAAAGCGCGGCACTCGCCGTCAGAAAAGCAGCGGCCGTAATAGGCATGCTTCTGCACCCATTTGCGCGGCTTGCCGAGCAGGGTGTGCCAGGCCCAGAGAGCGGCCCCGAGCGCGCCGCCATCATCGCCGGCCGCCGGCTGGATCCATAATTCTTCAAATGGCGACTCATTCAATATGCGCCAGTTTGCCTTGGTGTTCAGGGCGACTCCGCCGGCCATGACAAGCTTGCTCAGCCCAGTCTTGCCATGCAGATGGCTGGCGATTTTGATCAATGTGTCTTCGGTAAATTGCTGGATGCTGGCGGCCACATCGGCATAATACTGATTGGTCTCCATCGCTTTGCGCTCGCCCGAACGCTCGGGATTGGTGCGCATGGTGAAGAAGTCGGATTCGTCATTGCGCTTCTCGCCGAACAACTCCAGGAAGCGGCGGCTGTAGCTCTGCGAAGTTGAGCGGTGGAAGTCGAAATAATCCATGTTTAGCTGGAAGGCGCCGTTGCTGTCATCGGCGCTGACGACCTTCTGAATCTTGTCCATGTAATGGGGCTCGCCATAGGGGCTCATGCCCATGACTTTGTATTCGCCATTGTTAACGCGGAAGCCCAGCCAGGCGGTAAAAGTGGAATAGAGCAGACCCAGTGAATGGGGAAAACGCTGCTCTTCGAAGAGCTCGATCGTCGGCGGTTCGTCCTTGTCCTCGCCGAGGGAGCTCAGCCCACGACCCAATGTGGTTGTGGTCCATTCGCCGACGCCATCAACCGTTAGAATGGCGGCGTCTTTGAATGGGCAAGCGTAGAAGGCGCTGGCGGCGTGGCTCATGTGATGGTCGCAGAATAGAACTTTGTCGTAAGCGACGCCGAGGCCGCGGGCGATGTGGCTGCGCACCCACAGCTTGTCGCTCAGCCAGGTCATCATCGATTCGCGCCAGAGGCTGGAGGAATGCGGAAAGGTGTTGAGCGTGGTCTGCAATATGCGCTCGAACTTCTGCAGAGGCTTTTCGTAGAAGACAACGTATTCCAGGTCCTGCGCGCTGATACCTGCCTGCTCAAGGCAGAATTCTATGGCAAGCTGAGGAAAGCCATTGTCGTGCTTCTTGCGCGAGAAGCGTTCTTCCATAGCGGCGGCGACCAGCTCGCCATCGACAATGAGGGCGGCTGCCGAATCATGATAAAAGGCGGAAATGCCGAGAATATACATCGCTAGCCTTGTTCCCTTGCCGAGGCGATATCGGTGGGCACAGGCTCGCGCGCCGACCAGTCAACGGCGGGGGACTTCCGGCGCAGCGGGTCCATGAAAATCGATGAGAGCAGGCCAAAGGGCACCATGATCGTAAAGTAGAAGGCCGTGGCGATGAAGCGTCCGTTTATGTCGGCGACTATCGCCGAGTTGACGCTGAACCGGTCCCAGGCGATTTTCAGCAGTTTCTTCAATTGTGAACTCCCGCGCGCTGGCGAAACATATCCAAGCAAGATATCAGAAAGCGATCAAATCGCCTCCACTACATATCAAGGTTAGACTGATTTAAGAAGTCAAGCAAGGCGTTTCGGGCGATATTGTGGCCGTCTTGATTCCAATGGGTATCGGCGAAGAAATAGGGCGCTTGGCCGGCGCGGATCGCGGCCGCGAGCGGCGCCGTGAGATCGAGGAATGAGACGCCAATCTCGTTCGCCAGCTCCTGCATGACGTCTCGCTGGGCGGACAGGTTGGCATCAATAGTTTCCCGTCCGATCAGGCTGTGATCCAGCGACTCAGCGGCGATGATTGTCTCCTTGCTCGCATCGTCCAGGTAATCCCAGTATAGCTCCGCCTTCTGCGGTATATACATGAGAATGAGCTGCCCGCCTTTCGATTGGGTGGCGCGCGCCATTTCGCTTATGCTCGTTTGCGTAAGTTGAATCATCTCGCTGGCAATTAGCGATTCTCTGTCCATCGCAAGCAGCGGCAGAAATCGACTGTAGAATGCGACCGGCGTCGGCGGATCAGTTTGCGCCCAAAGCGGATAATGGCAAGTCACATTCTCAACAGGCGTCGTGACTTTCGCCAGATAGCGCAGGAGGTGAAAGGTGACGGCATAATCGAGCGGGTTTTTGCCTTGATGCGTCAGGTCTTGCCGGGTTAAGCCTTGGCGCTGTCTCTGTGCGAATCCCAAGCTGTCGCGCAGGTCGTTGCCGGCGAAGAATGCAACAAGCGTCAACTTGGGCTGACGCGGCAAGGCGAAGGCGTTGAAGTAGCGCTGCTGTTCGAGCGTACCGGTGCCGGGCGCGGCGAACACCAGATTTGATTCCGACAGCCCCTGCCAGAAGGGCTGCTGTATGTGCTCGGCGGCTGTGAATGAATCGCCGAGCACGACCAGGTCCACATTGTCCGGCCAGGGTTCTTCATTGCGAAAGCCATGCCCGTCGCGCTTGAAGGACAGGCGGTAGGAATCCATGGGCTGGGCGTCGGCGGGCGATAAACAGGAGATTTTGAAAAGGTCGCCGCTGAGCGGTGTGACATCGTACTCAACAATTTCGCCGGCGGGGAATTCGCGTGCGCCGTGCTCGGTGGCCAGGCGATGACCGGTCCGTTCAAGATATTGCGGCATGCCGTCAATTACATCCCGGGGCAGGCTGGGGTAGGCTATCTGCAATACAACTTCCAAGCTGAAAACAGTAAGGAGAAGGAGCAGAAAAGCCCTAACAGCTATCGCCAGAATGTCTCGCAAGACGTCGCCCCCGGAGATTTCGTCGCGATCGGCACAAGTACCCAGTATACACGTATACGCGCCTTAGTTTCTTCGGTTCGGCGAGCGCATGGCCGCGTGCTTCAATTGCGGGAGAAGGGCCCGATGTTGAATTCTTTGCCAGGGGGCGACAGTCGCACGCTTAGTAGAGCGGTCTCGAGGCGGTAAATCTCAACGAGGGTGGCGAGCAGACGCGACAGGCTTCGCATCGAGAGCAATTCTTGCTTCTGCGCATTTTCGGCCTGCAAGAGGATGGATGCAATCTGCGCCAGCGTCCGCGGGCGGTGGGGAATGCGTTCGGGATTGAAGCTGGCATCCTCGGACGAAGACAGAATCTTCAAATAACGCAGGATCAACGCCCGCAAGAAGGCGCCATATCGCTGAATCAACTCAGGTTCATCCTCGGACGGAGAAAAGAAGTCGACATCGCCGAGCAAGAATGGACTGCTGCTCTCGATCGCATTGATGCAAAAGCGCCTTTGACCGACTGCCGTTATGTTCATCCGGCCCAATGGCAGGCGCTGCACTTCGCTGATGGCGGCGGTACAGCCGACCGAGAATGGCCTGGGTATGGGGCCGAGGGCTTCACGACCCTGTTTGATGAGCACGACGCCGAATGCCTGGTTCGCGTCGATGCATTGATTGATCATAAGTTTGTAGCGCGCTTCAAAAATATGCAGTTTGATCTGCATGCCGGGGAAGAGCACGGTGTTCAGAGGAAAGAGAGGCAGCCTCGCCATCAGCGCAGGTCTCGGTCCAGTATTTGGAGGTCACTTCTTTGATCTATTGTAATGCAAAACAGGGAGCAACGCGGGCACAAGCGACCGGCGGGCAGGCCAGATCGCGTTTAGGGATCGTCGAGGTGCTCTTCATTTAGGACGCGGCGCAGCACTTTGCCGATGAAGGAACGCGGCAGGGCCTCGCGAAACTCAATCTCCCAGGGCACGGCATATTCTTCCAGCCGGCGTCTGCACAGGTCCAGCAGCTCGTCTTTGTCAAGGCCGCTGTTGGGGCGGGGCACGACGAAGGCTTTGATTTTCTGGTTGCCCGCTTCCCGCCCGACGCCGACGACCGCCGCCTCATGGACTTTGTTGTGTTCGTAGAGGACTTCTTCTACATCGCGCGGATAGACGCTGTATTCGCCGGTGAAGATGGTATCGCGCTTGCGGCTGATGATTTTGAAGTAGCCATCGTCGTCCATCACCGCGACATCGCCGGTATGGAGCCAGCCCTTGTGCAAGACGGACTCTTCTTCGCTTTCCTGGCGCCAGTAGCCGCGCATGACCTGAGGGCCTTTGACCGCCATCTCTCCGATTTGCCCGGTTGGCAGATCCTCGCCGGTTAGAAGGTCGACGATTTTGGCGTCGGTATTGGGCAGGGGCACGCCGATTGAGCCAACCTTGCGCAAGCCGTAGAGCGGATTTGAATGTGTGACCGGTCCGGCTTCGGTCAGGCCGTAACCCTCCACCAGGCGGCCGCGAGTGAGCTTTTCGAAGGCTTCCTGCACTTCGACGGGCAGGGGCGCGGCGCCGCTGATGCAGGCCTTTATCGACGACAGGCCATAGCTCCTTACATTCCTGGCGTAATTGATTAGGGTGAACATCGATGGCACGCCGGGGAAGAGCGATGGTTTGTAGCGCCGGATCTGCTCCAGGACTTGCTGCAGTTCGAACACCGAAATGATCACGATCTTTGCCGCGATGAGGATGGGCAGATTCATAGCCGCTGTCATGCCATAGCTATGCTCAAAGGGCACAACTGCCATGACGACTTCTTTGCCGTGTTCGATTTCAGGCATCCAGTGGCGCGTCTGCAAGGCGTTCGCCACCAGATTGCGGTGCGTCAGGCAGACGCCTCTGGGCTTGCCGGTTGTGCCGCTGGTGTAGGAAATGACGGCGAGATCGGTATCAGCGACGGCGGCGGACGGCGGGCGATTGTCCTGGCCGGCCATAATGTCGGACATAAAGCGACCGATACGCCGGGCGCGGACTTCATCTTCATCGGTGGCATGCTTGTGTCTCCCAAATGCCGACTCTCTGCTGGTGGTGACATGTTTGCCGATACTGGTGAATATCAAGCTGCTGACGCCGGCCTTGTCGCGCAATAGTTCGGCAAGTTCGCTGAAGGCGCTCAGTGTGACCAGCGCTTTGGCCTCGGTTTCGCGTGCGTGGCTGACGATCAAGTCGGCATTGGCGTCGGGGTTGGACAAGACGACAACGGCGCCGGCCTTCAGGATCGCGTAGTAAGCAATGATGAATTGTGGCGTGTTCGGCAGAACGATCTGAACGCGGTCGCCCTTCTGAACGCCATGCTGACGCAATCCATTCGCGAATTGATTGACCTTGGCTTCCAGCTCCCGGTAACTCAAGGTCTTCCCATAGAAGACGGTGGCCGTGCGTCTTGGCGCCCAATCGGCCGCACTCTCCAGAAATCGATAGAGCGGCTGATGCGGAATCGGTATCGTATGCGGAATATCCTTGTCGTAGTGACCGAGCCAGGGCCGGCCTTTGGCCAGTTGGTCAGCCGCCGATACCGAGCGCCAACTGCTCCGCCGGGACATCTCGATGAAACGATCGATCGCGCGGTTCACCGCATCGTGGCGCTCCAGTTGGACTTTGTGCTTGGCCGAGCCAATATCGTGTACTTCCGCGCCCGGGATCATTTTGGCGACATCGTCATAAACATAGCGCGGAAAATAGTTGTCACGCTCGCCGGTGATGACGAGCGTCTCATTTCTAATGTCGCGCAGCTTCGACCAAGCCTGCCAGCCATGCAGATTATTGTGAAACATGGACTTGAGCACGTGATATTCGGCATCCCAGCGGCGGCGGTAGCGCCAAAATGGCAACGCCAGATGCACTGGAATGCGAAACAGCAGGGAAGCAATCTTGGGCAAGGGATATTCGCCGGCGCTTGCCACCAGCACCAGTTTGGCCACGCGCTCTGGAAAAGCGTGCGCGAATTCAATGCAGATGGCGCCGCCGAAAGAGTGGCCGACAAGAACGAACTGCTCCGGCAACTCCAGCGATTCAATGATATCGCGCATATCCCCGATCAGTTCCGGCATCGAGTAATCACTGTGGGGGGCGTCGCTTTGGCCGTGGCCGCGGAGGTCGGGCGCGACAACGCGATACCGGCTGGCGAAATGCGCAAGCTGCCACTCCCATGATTCGGCGACGCCGGCGAATCCATGCTGGAAGAAAACGGTCTTCTCTACGTCTTGGGGAAAGAGGTCAATGACGCTGAGACTTGCGCCGGGATGAGCACGTATGGGAACTTTGACACGATACAGGTCAAAGTCCAACTGAAATACAGCGCGCTTCAGCCCGCGGATTCGCTTCTTCATCAGGCTCTGTCAGGTTGATTTCGCACCATTATAACGAAAACAGGCCATGCGGGAAATTGCCGCTCAATTCGGGGAGTGAATCGAAAGCGGCGGGAATTGATACAACTTTACCACCGAGTACACCGAGAAAAGAGAGGACAGCGAGATGCAAAAGGAAATCAGCTTTTCTCTGTGTTCGTCTTTCCTTATGTGGTGAAACTGAGTTTGGCTTATTTGAGTTTCCGCCGTAAAGGATACACTACCCGCAATTCGCAGCTGAGCATGATCAAGGGTAAAATTAGCGGTATCAATTTCGAAATCGTCAATTGAGGTGTTTATGAAGTCGCCTTTGGTCACCAGTGATTGGCTGGAGAGCCATTTGCATGACAAGGATATCCGCATCATCGATATGCGCGGCGCGGTATTGCCGCCGTCGGAGCCGCCGCCGCATTACTTGACAGACCGGGCCGGTTATGACGAGGCGCATATACCCAGTGCCGCCTTCGTCGACTGGCAAGTTGATATTGTGGAGCCGGGCTCGGCCTCAAACGATGTCGCCTTGGCCGGGCGCTTCGCGGCGCTGATGGGCGGGCTGGGCATCGACGAAGACAAGCGGGTGGTGATTTATGACAACGCCGCCAGCATGTTCGCTTGTCGTCTGCGCTGGGCGCTGCGCTACTATGGCCACGAGGATGTCGCCATTCTCGATGGCGGCTGGCAGAAGTGGCGGGCGGAAAGGCGCCCGGTGAGCGCGGAGCTTCCGCAATTCGCGCGGACGGTTTTTGTGCCGCGGGTGAATGCCGAGCTGAAGGCGACATCTGAAGACATCATGACCGGTCTCGATTTGGGCGCCTGCCAATTGATCGATGTGCGTTCACCGGCCGAGTATGCCGGCGAGACCTCGCGCGCGCGGCATGGCGGTCATATTCCCAGCGCAATCAACCTTCCGCGCGGCGCGCTGGTGGCTGAGGACATGACGCTGAAGCCAGCGGCTGAGTTGCGGCAGATATTGACCGAGCGGGGCGTAGCGCTGGACGCGGATGACAGCGTGCTTTATTGCAATTCCGGCGTCTCCGCCACCTACGGCATGCTGGCGATGGAGATGGCGGGGGCGCGCAATCTGCGCATCTACGACGGTTCATGGAAGGAATGGGGCAACGACGCCGCCAGTCCAAAAGCGACCGGCGCCAAGCGGGGATCGTGGGAAAGGCGAAGAGAAACTTTGAAGTAAGAATCAGGCGGCCGATTGTATCTCCTTATATGGGTTGCGAGCTATTACGACCGGTTGGGGAATGAAGGGTACGAGTGGAAGTAAGGGCATATAGAGAGGCGTCCCGATTCACGGAACTGCAAGCGCTGTGGAACCAGCTCCTGCGCCGCGCGCCAGTGAATCGCATTTTTTATACTTGGGAGTGGCAGAATACCTGGTGGGATGCTTACAAACCGGGCGAACTCTGGATACTGGTCTGCCGCGATGAGGGCGCCGTCAGGGGGATTGCGCCGCTTTTCATATCTGAGTCCGAACGAGGCCGCGCGGTGCAGATCATCGGCTGCGTGGATGTGACGGATTATCTGGATTTCATCGTCGATGAAGGGTATATGGACGCGGTGTACGAGGCATTTGCCGGTTATCTATGGGAGCATCGCGCAGTATTCGACTTGCTCGATTTCTGCAATATCCCCTTTGATTCGCCGACGCGGAAGCTGCTGCCGGCCATGCTCAGCGATCGCGGCTTTGAAACGGTCGTGGAGCAGCAGGAGGTCTGTCCTGTCATTGAGCTGCCGGAGAGTTGGAGCGGCTACCTCAGCTTGTTGGACAAGAAGCAGCGTCATGAAGTGCGGCGCAAGATGCGCCGGCTGCAAGGCAGCGACCAATCAATCGACTGGTATATTGTCAATGGCGGTCACGACCTGGAAGAAGAAGTTGGCCAGTTTGTGCGTCTCATGGCGGCCAGCGATCCGGAGAAGGAGCGTTTCCTGCAGGATGACAAGAACCTGCGCTTCTTTCATGCTGTCGTTCCGTTGCTGCAGGAGCGCGGTTGGCTGCAGCTGAGCTTCCTGACCATCGGCGAAGAGCGGGCCGCCAGTTACATCAATTTCGTCTACGACAACCGGGTGATGGTTTACAATTCCGGGCACGCCCATCAGGACTTCGCCGACTTGAGCCCGGGCATCGTGCTGTTGGCTTACAACATCAGGCACGCCATCGAGCAGGGCTTTACCCATTATGACTTTCTGCGCGGGGATGAAGCCTACAAATACCGCATGGGCGGCCGAAACACGGCGGTGATGAACATTCGCGCCAGTTAGTCTCAACCTATTGCGCTGCGGAGCGGAAATGGGAATCCAGCGTATCGCGCTGCTAAGCGTGCACAGCAGCCCCCTGGCGCCGATGGGCGGCGCGAAAACGGGCGGCATGAATGTGTATATCCGCGAGTTGGCTCGCGAGTTGGGAGGGCAGGGCCTGCAGGTCGATATCTTTACCCGGCGCTCGTATGGCTCGGAGTTGGACGTTGATAGGTCGATTGGCGAAAACGTCCGCGTGATTTACCTGGAGGCCGGCCCGGCGGCGTCCTTGTCGCCCGATCAACAATATGATCATCTCCCTGAATTTACGGCGAACCTGATGGCTTATGCGACCCTGCGCAACCTTCACTACGATATCGTATACAGCCACTATTGGCTCAGCGGATGGGTGGCGGCCAAGCTCAAAGAGGCGTGGGGCATTCGTTTTGTGCACATGTTTCACACGCTCGGCCACATGAAGAAGCGGATACAGCTCAATGACTACTATCAGCCTGATCGCCGGATCACGACAGAATTGCAGATTCTGCAGGCCGCAGACCGCGTGGTTGCCGCCACCCCGGCCGAGCAGGCGCAACTGCGCTGGCTGTACCGCGCCCGGCGCAGCCAGATCGCCGTCATTCCGCCTGGCGTGAATATCGACCACTTCGACAAGCAGATGTCGCGAAAGGCGGCGCGCCAATCTTTAGGCTTGGCGCCGAATATCGAACTGCTGCTATTTGTCGGGCGGATAGAGCCGCTCAAAGCAGTGGATACAATTCTTGAAGCGCTGCATGTGCTGCGGGACAAGGCGCCGAATTTGTTACGAACTGTACACTTTATGATTGTCGGTGGCGCGCCACAGAGCTTGAGCAACCCGGAAATGAGCCGCCTGCAAACGCTCAGCAGCAAGTTGGGCATCGACCGATTGGTGAGCTTTGTGGGGGCGCGGGAACAAACTGAACTGCCGCTGTATTATGCGGCCGCCACCGCGGTCATCATGCCTTCCGATTATGAGTCCTTTGGCATGGTGGCGCTGGAAGCCATGTCGTCAGGCACGCCGGTCATCGCGTCGCAGGTGGGCGGCCTTCAATTCCTGGTGCGGGATGAGGAGACCGGATTTCATATTCCGGCGCGCGAACCGATTTCACTGGCGGATTGCATTATCCGATTGCTGAGCGAACCGGCCCGGACCAAAGACATGGGCATCGCCGCTTCCCGCATCGCTCAAGAATATGCCTGGTCCCGTATTGCCGAGCGCCTGCTGCAAGTCTTCCATGATGTCGCCTGCCGCAGACTCAAGCGGACCTAACCGCCGTAGGCATTTGGAATATCGTCGACCTGTGCTTCAATGTAGGGGGCTTCCAGCATCAACTCCAGCGCATCATCCTCTGACAACGCGGTTTGCCCCTTGTGATACAAGGTGTTGTTGAAGCCATCGTAGCGATATCGACGGTTCACCCAGCCGTGCAGATTATGTTGAAAGAGAACGTGAAATTGTATCGACTCTTCTTCGGCCAGTAAGTCTTCCCGCAGCATCCAAACGGGCGCGTACTGCGCCAAGTGCGGGCGCGCCTTTTCGTCGCGCATTTCTTTCAGTGTGTCCATTGTCGTCATAGCTTTTCCCGTCCTGCCTGCGGCACGAATGCAACAGGCTCATTGTAGCGCCGGCGGGATTCATGAGCAAGCGGCGAAGCGTCGCGGGAGTGTATCTAATTCGGTGGGAATTGAAAAAACTTTACCACCGAGTACACCGAGAAAAGAGAGGACACCGAGAATCACAAGGAAATTAGCCTTTACTCTGTGTTCTGCTTTCCTTTGCGGTGAAACTGAATTTGGCTCATTTGGAATTCCGCCGATAAGGATACACTAGCAAGCGTCGGGAGTGGTGAAAAACGTGGATATATCCCACTAAGCGAATACAGCACAGGTTTTTTAACCACAGCCGCTCGCGAATCACAACTCGGCTCACACATAATAACGAACCCGCGACAAGAGGAGTTTGTAGGAGCGTGTCGCTGAAATGCCCGTTCTTGAGACAGCGCGAGCTCGTAGGGCGAGACACGGGTCGCGGAGACACCGACCGTCTCTCGCCCCTACAGATTTCGCAATGATTGCAAACGGAATTTGATAGATTCATCAAATAAGAGGACACAGAGGGCACAGAGTTTTCTTGTTTGCCTGGCGTGGTTTTCATGTATTCTGAACTCATCACGGCCAGGGTTTCGGCGGCATTGACCGCTGCATATCGGCGGCAGCATCCACTTCCAAATGATGAAACTTTGATTACACTAGGCGCGAAACAATCGTTCCTTGCAGGAGATAGAGAATGGCGACATCTGATGTGAAGAAGGTAGTCCTGGCATACAGCGGCGGACTGGACACCTCTGTGATCGTGCCTTGGCTCAAGAACAATTACGGCTGCGAGGTCGTTTGCTTTTGCGCTGACCTGGGGCAGGGTGAAGAATTGGAGGGGCTGGAAGAAAAGGCGCTTGCCTCGGGCGCATCCAAGCTCTACATTCGCGACCTGCGCGAGGAATTTCTCACCGACTTTGTCTTCCCCACGCTGCGCGCGGGCGCGGTTTACGAGCGCGAATACCTGCTGGGCACCTCATTCGCCCGTCCCTTGATCGCCAAGCATCTGGTCGAGATAGCCGAATTGGAAAAGGCGGACGCCGTCGCCCATGGCTGCACCGGCAAAGGAAATGACCAGGTCCGCTTTGAAGTGTCGACGATGGCATTGAACCCGAAACTGAAGACGATCGCTCCCTGGCGCGAATGGGACATCCGCAGCCGTGAAGACGCGCTTGCTTATGCCGAAGAATTCCGCGTCCCGGTATCACATACCGAAAAAGACATTTACAGCCGGGACGGCAATATCTTCCACCTTTCGCATGAAGGCGGCCTGCTGGAGGACCCCTGGAATGAGCCGGAAAGCCCGATGTTCCAATTGACGAATGAACCGGAACGCGCGCCGGATGAAGCCGAATACGTGGTGATCGGCTTCCGGCAGGGCAACCCGGCGAGCCTGAACGGAACCGAAATGAACGCGGTGGAGCTCTTTAGCGCGCTCAATGAATTGGGCGGGAAACATGGCATCGGCCGGATCGATATCGTCGAGAATCGCCTGGTCGGCATGAAGAGCCGCGGCGTGTACGAGACGCCTGCCGGCACAATCGCGCACCGGGCGCACCAGCTTCTTGAGAGCATTTGCCTTGACAAGCATACGATGCAATACAAAGACCTCGTCGCCACCAAGTATGCCGAGCTGGTCTACAACGGCATGTGGTACAGCAAGCTGCGGGAGGCGCTCGACGGCTTCGTCGATGTCACGCAGGAGACTGTGACCGGCACGGTGCGGCTCAAGCTCTACAAAGGCAATATCATTGTCGCCGGGCGCAAGAGCCCCTACAGCCTTTATCGGGAAGATTACGCTTCATTCGGCGAAGAAGATGTCTACAACCAGCAGGACGCTCAGGGCTTCATTCAGCTGTTCGGCTTGCCAATAAAGGTGGAAGCGATGCTGCAAGCGGAAGGCGGCGGGGTGAGCGATTACCTGCGCCCGGATTACAGCCGCTTCAAGCGCGACTAGGCCCCGGCAGCGGGAAGGTACGGTCATGAGTCTCTGGGGCGGGCGCTTCAGCGAGCCGAGCGACGAAGAGCTGCGTCAGCTGAACGACAGCATCCCCTTTGATCACATTCTCTACGCCGAAGACATTGAGGGCAGCATGGTCTACGCGCGCGCGCTGGCAGGCGCCGGCGTCATAAGCGCTGACGAGGCGGAGACCATTATTCAGGGTCTGCGGCAGGTCACGGAGGAGTTTGACGCGGATCGTTTTCAGTTGGCTGAAGGCGACGAGGATATCCACACGGCGGTGGAACGCCGCTTGACTGAAATCGTTGGCGATGTCGGCGGCAAGCTGCATACGGGCCGCAGCCGCAACGATCAGGTCGCCACTGACTTCCGGCTCTGGGCTATGCGCGCTGCCGACGGGCTGGCTGATGAGCTGCGCCGGCTGCAAGCCGCGATAGTGACCCTTGCCGAGCAGCACACCGAGACCCTGATGCCGGGTTATACGCATCTTCAACCGGCCCAGCCGATCAGCGCCGCGCACTGGCTGATGAGTTTCTTCTGGATGCTGGAACGCGACCTGGACCGACTCCACTCCGCCCGGCGGCGGATGGCGGTTTGCCCGCTGGGTTCGGGCGCCCTGGCCGGCAGTCCCTTCGCTGTCGATCGCCGGCGGATCGCCGCTGAGCTTGGATTTGACCGGCCGAGCGCGAACAGCCTGGATGCGGTTAGCGATCGCGACTTTGTCGCCGATATGCTCTACGCCATTTGCCTCTGCGCGGCGCATCTGAGCCGCATGGCCGAGGACATCTTGATTTATTCCAACCCCGCCTTTGGCTTCATCACGCTGGACGACCGCTACAGCACGGGATCCAGCTTGATGCCGCAGAAGCGCAACGCCGACCCAATGGAGTTGATGCGCGGCAAGACCGGCCGCTTGATCGGCAATCTGACCGGTTTCCTTTCGACATTGAAGGGCCTTCCCAGCGGTTACAACAAGGATTTGCAGGAAGACAAAGAAGCCCTGTTCGACGCCGTCGAGACCATGCGGCGGCTTCTGCCGGTGGTAGGGGCGACGGTGAGACATCTGCGGATCAATGAAGATGCGATGGAAGCGGCGCTGACTGAGGATTTGCTGGCGACCGATCTGGCGGATTATCTGGTCGGGCGCGGGCTGCCCTTCCGGCAAGCGCATCATGTCGTTGGCAGTGTCGTGCGCCTGGCGGCGGACCGGGGCGAGTCATTGTCGCAGCTGCCATTAAGCGTGCTCAAAGGCGTTTCAACTGTATTCGCAGAAGATGTGGCGGCGGTATTCAGCTTTGAGCGGTCGGCGAGGCAGCGAAATTCAATTGGCGGCGCCGCGCCCGATGCTGTTAGGGGGCAAATTGCTGAGGCAAAGGCTCGCTTAAGCAGCTGAATTGTGTATCATGCACAAGATTATAGCCTTATGCTGTACGAAGATTGGGTTCGGTTTTGCAGAAATTGCAGGAATTCCTTGACACCCTGCAACTTATTCGCTAGCCTATGCTCATGAAATGCGCAATGGAGAGCTTGGCAATGCGCGGCAGGCAGACCTCAAGCCCAATCTTTAAGTTCGTCCTCGTCCTTGTCCTCGTGATTATTAGCGGGCTGTGACGGCTTGGGCGGGTTTTGCGCACGAAAGAGATGCGAACGAGAGCCTCCCAAGCCACGGGGGGCTTTTTAGTTCATGGCAGAGGGCGCTTGAGAAAGTGATAACCGGTACGGTTGACCTTGAGGACATGTGAATGACAGCAGAATGGATTTGGCGCAACGGCGAGTTTGTAAAGTGGGACGAGGCGACGGTGCATGTCAGCGCTCATGCCTTGCACTACGGGTCGAGCGTTTTCGAGGGAATACGCGCTTATGACACGCCGGCGGGCCCGGCGGTATTTCGCCTGCGGGAGCATAGTGAACGGCTGCTGCACGGCGCGCGCGTGATGCGGATTGAGCATGACAACGACGCCGATTCGCTGGACCGGGCGATTTTGGAAACTGTGCGGCGGAATGGGCACGCGTCCTGCTACATCCGCCCGATCATCTTCCGCGGCTCGGGCGCCCTGGGCTTGGAGGGGCGGGGGCGCACGGCGACCGAGACGGTCATATTCACGATGGAATGGGGGCGTTACCTGGGGGCCGAGGCGATTGAGCAGGGCGTTGATGTGCAGATCAGTTCTTTCCGGCGCATGGCGCCCGACACGCACATGGCCCTGGTCAAGGCGGGCGGCAATTACGTCAATAGCCAGTTCGTCAGCATGGAAGCGCATGACAACGGCTTCCAGGAAGGCATCGCGCTTGATGTCAGCGGCTACGTGAGCGAGGGCGCCGGCGAGAACATCTTTGTCATTATGGATGGCGTCGTCTATACGCCGGGCGCCTGGTCATCGATTCTCATGGGCATCACGCGGGACAGCGCGCTGACGATATTGGCGGGAATGGATGTGGAAGTGCGCTTTCAGCCGGTGGCGCGTGAAATGCTCTACATGGCTGATGAGATTTTCTTCACTGGAACTGCGGCCGAGGTCACGCCGGTCAAGTCAGTTGATCGCATCGCGATTGGCTGTGGCGGCCGCGGACCCATCACGGAAGCGGTGCAGCGAGAATTCTTCGCCATCACCGCGGGCGAAGCGCCTGACAAATACGGTTGGTTGACCCTGGTCAACAATGCTTGACGGGTTTAGATCGCTGGCGAGAGGCTGAATCGGGAGGCGGTGATGAAACTCAAAGGTGCGGAAATCATCATGGAATGCCTGCTGCGCGAGGGCGTGGACGTGATGTTCGGGTATCCAGGCGGCGCAATCCTGCCCACGTACGACGCGATGTCGCTATATGAAGACCGTTTGCATCATGTTCTTGTGCGCCACGAGCAGGGCGCGTCGCACATGGCCGACGGCTATGCCCGCGCGACCGGGAAAGTCGGCGTCTGCATCGCCACCAGCGGGCCCGGCGCGACCAACCTGGTGACTGGCTTGGCCACCGCCATGATGGACTCGTCGTCCATCGTTGCGATCACCGGCCAGGTGCCGATACCGGCAATCGGCTCTGACGCCTTTCAGGAGACCGATGTCACCGGCGTCACCCTGCCCGTTACAAAGCACAACTACCTGGTGACCGATGTGCGCGAGCTGGCTTATACCATTAAGGAAGCCTTTCACATCGCGCGCACCGGTCGTCTCGGCCCAGTGCTGGTTGACGTGCCCAAGGATGTTCAAATTGCGGAGACGGAATTCGTCTATCCTGAAGGTGAAATTCAACTGCCGGGTTATGATCCGCCCTGGTCGGCCGAGGATAAGGAAATCGAGGCGGCGCTGCGCCTGATCCACGAGGCGGAGCGCCCGATCATACTGGCGGGCCACGGCATTCTGATGTCCGGCGCGATGAACGAAGTGCGCGAACTGGCGGAGCGGGCGCAGATTCCGGTGTCGCTGACGCTTTTGGGCAAGGGCGCCATGCCGGAAGAGCATCCCCTGGTTATCGGCATGATGGGCATGCACGGGGAAGCCTGTTCGAATCTGGCGATCCAGGAGGCGGATTTGCTCCTGGCGTTGGGCATGCGCTTCGACGACCGCGTCACCGGCAATCTGAAGACTTATGCGCAAAACGCGCGCAAGATTCACATTGATATCGACCGCTCGGAAATCAACAAGAATGTGAAAGCGGATGTCGGCATCGCCGGCGACTTGAAAACGGTCTTGAACCAGCTCTTGCCGAAACTGCCGCAAAAATCGCACCCGAACTGGATCGGCCGCATCCGTGACTGGCAGGAAGACTCAAGCGAGCGCGATATCCTGAATTACGAGACCCCCGGCATCCTCTTGACCGCGCAGGTGATCAATGACATCTGGAAGCTGACCGGCGGCGACGCCATCACGGTTACCGATGTGGGCCAGCATCAGATGCTGGAAGCGCAGTATTATCCGCATCAGCGCCCGGCGACGCTGCTGACCAGCGGCGGCTTGGGCACGATGGGCTTCGGCTTCCCGGCGGCTATCGGCGCCAAGTTTGGTAAACCCGACGAAGAAATCTGGGCGATCGTCGGCGATGGCGGCTTTCAAATGACGCTCTGCGAAATGGCGACCGCGGTGCAAGAAAATGTGAACGTGAACATTGCGATCATCAACAACAACTTCCTGGGTATGGTGCGTCAATGGCAGGAGCTTTTCTTCGAGAAGCGTTATCAAGCGACGCCGATGGTCAATCCGGATTTCTGCAAGCTGGCGGACGCTTACGGCATCCCCAACCGCTGCGTACGGCAGCGCGACGAAATTGAGGACGCGGTCCAGTTTGCGCGCAGCATCGACGGCCCGACATTGATCGAGTTCGTCGTGGAAAAAGAAGAGATGGTCTATCCGATGGTGCCGGCCGGCGCCGACCTGCACGATATGAAGCGCAGACCAAAGCCGGGAGAAGCGTGATGGCTGAAACAAGGATCGATTCAAAAGTGACCGTCGTGGCGCTGGTCGAAAACGAACCGGGCGTGCTCAATCGCATCGCCAGCATGTTCCGCCGGCGGGCGTTCAACATCGACAGCCTGACCGTCGGGCGCACGCACAAGGCTCATGTTTCGCGCATGACTATTCGCGTGGACGCCGGGCCGGAGTACGCCAGGAAAATCGCCGCCAACTTGCAGAAGCTGATCAATGTGATTGATGTGAGCATCATCGACAATGAACCGCATGTCGAGCGCGATCTGGCGCTGATCAAAGTACGCAACGATGATGCCGACTCGCGCAATACGATCACCGAGATTTGCGACCGCTATCCGGCGCGCATCGTCGATGTTGGCCCCAAGGTTGCCATCATAGAAGTGGTCGGCACCGAAGAGATAATTGAGGAGTTTATCGAACGCGTGCGGCCCACTGGCATCGTTGAGATGATTCGTACCGGCGTCGTCTCGATGGGGCGGGGTACGCGCATCCATGATACGAATTTCATCAATCGGCGGGCGATGGTTGAGGCAGCCGCGAAGGCGCGAATTGGCAACGGGCGCATCGTCTGAAGCTGATGCCATGGCCGAGCGGCACAGGCGGCCGCATTTGACTTTGCTCAAATTCAGTGAGGGAGAGAAAGCATAGATGGCGACACTCTATTATGACAGCGACGCGGACATTTCATTGTTGGATGGCAAGACGATTGCGGTGATCGGCTATGGCAGCCAGGGGCACGCCCATGCGCTGAACGCGCGCGATAATGGCCGGCATGTCATCATCGGCTTGCACGAAGGCAGCCGAAGCAAAGCCAAGGCCGAAGCCGATGGTCTGCAGGTCTTCAGCGTGGCCGAGGCCAGCCGGCAGGCCGACATCGTCATGGTCTTGATACCGGACACGCTGCAGGGAAGCGTCTATGAAGAGCATATCGCGCCCAATTTGAAAGACGGCGCCATGCTGATGTTCGCGCACGGCTTCAACATCCATTTCAAAGAGATCGTGCCGCCGGCGTCGGTCGATGTGGCGATGGTGGCGCCAAAAGCGCCCGGGCATCGCGTGCGCGAGGTGTTCACGGAAGGGGCGGGCACGCCCGGTCTCATCGCGATAGAGCAGGACGCCAGCGGCAATGCGAAAGAAATCGGCTTGGCTTATGCCAAAGCGATCGGCTGTACGCGCGCAGGCGTCATCGAGACGACCTTCAAGGAGGAGACTGAAACCGATCTCTTTGGCGAGCAAGTTGTGCTTTGCGGCGGCGTCACCGCTTTGATCCGCGCCAGTTTTGAGACGCTGGTAAAGGCGGGCTATCAGCCGGAAGTCGCCTATTTCGAATGCCTGCACGAGCTGAAGTTGATCGTCGATCTGCTTTATGAGGGCGGCTTGAGCTATATGTGGTACAGCGTCAGCAATACGGCGGAGCATGGTGGCTATGTCATCGGCGATCAATTTGAAGAATCGATCAAAGAAGAGATGGCCGGCGTCCTGCAGAATGTCCAGAATGGCGAATTTGCCAAGAAATGGATTGAAGAGAACAAGCAGGGCCGCCCGAATTTCAACGCGCGCAGACAGCGCGAGCATGATCTGTTGATCGAAAAGGTGGGCGCGGACCTGCGTCAGATGATGCCCTTCCTTGATGCCAAGAACATCAAACAACAAGACTGACTCGGATGAACGAGCTCGTCCGCCTGCATGGATAACTCTTACGAAAGGAGGCGCCCAAATGTCGGAAGATGGTCTTGCTGGCCTTAGTCAGTTGCGTGGTTACGACCGGATTCGATTCGTGAAAGGAAGTCCTCCAAATGGTAAAGCGAACCTACGACGATAACACTGTCATCATATTCGACACGACGCTGAGAGACGGCGAGCAAAGCCCGGGCGCGACCCTGTCCAGCGCGGAAAAGCTGGAGATCGCGCGTCAGCTTTCGCGCCTCGGCGTCGATGTGATAGAAGCCGGTTTCCCGGCGGCGTCGCCTGACGATTTGAAAGCGGTTCAACGCATTGCCCGCGAAGTCGGCACGGCTGACGGACCGACGGTCGCCGGCTTGTCGCGCGCGCTTGAAGGGGACATCCGCACTGCCTGGGAAGGCGTCAAAGATGCCGCCAAACCGCGCATCCACACATTTCTGGGCACATCGCCCAGCCACCTGGCGATGCTGCGCATTGACCAGGCAGAGGGATTGGAGCGCATCCGCAGCGCGGTCAGTTTGGCCAGGAGCTTGTGCGATGATGTTGAGTTCAGCCCGATGGACGCGGGCAGAACCGACACCGAGTATCTGATACAAGCTTGCGCCGCCGCGGTCGAAGCTGGCGCCACGACGCTGAATATTCCCGACACCGTCGGTTATGTAATGCCCGCCGAATGGGCGGACACGCTGGAGATGCTCATCAACGAGACGCCCGGCGCCGGCCCCGGCAGCGGCGTCATCTGGTCGGTTCACTGCCACAATGATTTGGGTTTGGCGACGGCGAACACACTGGCGGGCTTGACGCGCGGGGTTCGCCAGGTCGAGGTGACGATCAATGGCATCGGCGAGCGCGCGGGCAACACCAGCATGGAAGAAGTGGTGATGGCGATCCATACGCGCAAGAGCTTCTACAATTTGCGCACCAATATCGACACGACGCAAATCATGAAGACCAGCCGCATGGTGCGCAATTACATGGGTATGCCGGTGCAGCCGAACAAAGCCATCGTCGGCGCCAACGCCTTCGCCCATGAATCCGGCATTCACCAGGATGGCGTGCTGAAGGACGCCCAGACCTTCGAGATCATGATGCCGGAAGATGTCGGCCTGACGCAGAGCAAACTGGTTTTGGGCAAGCTGAGCGGCCGGCATGCCTTGCGCGTTCGCTTGCGCGAGCTCGGCTACGAGGTCGATGGCGATGAGCTGATGGATGTTTTCCGGCGCTTCAAGGCCTTGGCGGATATGAAGAAGACGGTGACCGACGCCGACCTGGAAGCGCTGGTGGCTGATGAAGCGGCGCAGAAGCCGGAAGACCATTTCCGCCTGGTGGATATCCAGGTGGTTTGCGGCACGATGGGCATGCCGACCGCGACAGTCAAAATGGTGAATCAGGACGGCGAGGAGCGGATTGTGTCGGCGGTCGGCACCGGACCGGTCGACGCCTCCTACCGGGCGATCGACGAAATTGTGCAGGCGCCAAATGAATTGCTCGAATTTAATATGCACGCCGTCACCGAGGGCATAGACGCGCTGGGCGAAGTGACGGTTCGCATTTCGCCTGAGAACGGTAGCCGCACTTTCGGCGGTTATGGCGCAGATGGCGATATCGTCGTGTCCAGCGTCAAAGCCTACGTGGCCGCGCTAAACCGCATGATTTCGAGCACGGGCACGGGGGATGTAAGCTCCAGCCCGGACGCGGCGACAGTGGGGCTCGCTTCGTCTTGAGCGGGTCGGGCAAATTGAGGATGGCATAAGGTGAGGATGGCCAAATGAAAAGCAATGGCAAGGCGCGCACGCTCTTCGAAAAAGTATGGGATGCCCATACGGTCCGAGAACAGACCGATGATACGCCGGCGGTGTTGTATATCGACCTGCATTTGGTGCATGAGGTGACGTCGCCGCAGGCATTCTCGATGCTGCGCGAACGGGGGCTGAACGTGCGGCGTCCCGACCAGACGATCGGCACGATGGATCACAGCACGCCGACCACCCCGCGCAATGAACTGGGCATAATCCCGGTGGCCGATGCGCTGGCGGCGAAGCAGCTTGATGTCTTCACTCAGAACTGCGGCGACTTCGGCATTCCGATGTACGCCCTGGGCGATGCGCATCAAGGCATCGTGCATGTGATCGGGCCGGAGAAGGGCTTGACGCAGCCGGGCATGACCATCGTATGCGGCGACAGCCATACCAGCACGCATGGCGCCTTTGGAGCGCTCGCTTTTGGCATCGGCACGAGCGAGGTCGGGCATGTTTTGGCGACGCAGACGCTGCTGCAGAACAAACCACAGACGATGGCGGTCAATGTCGAGGGCCGGCTTGGTGATGGCGTGACGGCGAAAGATATTATCCTTGCAATCATCGCCAAAATCGGCATCGGCGGCGGCACCGGTTATGTCTTCGAATACCGTGGCGAGGCGATCCGCGGCTTGAGCATGGAAGGCCGCATGACCGTTTGCAATATGTCCATCGAAGGCGGCGCGCGCGCTGGCATGGTCGCGCCGGATGATACAACTTTCGAATACATCAGCGGGCGCGAACATGCGCCGAGCGGGGCGGATTGGGACGCGGCGCTGGCGAGCTGGCGCGCGCTGCCGACTGAAGAGGGCGCCGATTACGACCAGGAAATCACGATTCGCGCTGATGAGTTGATACCCATGATCACCTACGGGACGAATCCGGGCATGGGCATGCCGATCACGGCTGCCGTGCCTGCGCCGGCCGACGAGCCCGATTTCAACAAAAAGATCGCCCTCGACAAGGCGCTCACCTATATGGATTTGGCGCCGGGGCAGAAGCTGCTGGGCAAGGCGATAGATGTCGTCTTCATCGGCAGCTGCACAAATTCGCGGATTTCAGATCTGCGGCAGGCGGCCGAATTCGTCAAGGGGCGCAAAGTGGCGGATAACGTGCGCATGATGGTGGTGCCCGGCTCGCAGCAGGTCAAGCGGCAAGCCGAGAGCGAAGGGCTGGATGCGGTCTTCACAGCGGCGGGCGCGGAATGGCGCGAGGCCGGCTGTTCGATGTGTATCGCCATGAATGGCGATCAGCTGCAGCCGGGGCAGTACGCCGTTTCGACCAGCAATCGCAATTTCGAAGGGCGCCAGGGCAAAGGCGGCCGGACTTTCCTCGCCAGCCCGCTGACCGCGGCCGCTTCAGCCATCGCCGGCGTCGTGACCGACCCGCGCGCCATGATGTCATCAAACTAAGCAGGAGGTAGCTGTGGAGAAGTTGGAACATGTGCAGGGTAGCATCGTCGCCATCCCGGTGAACGATATTGATACTGATCAGATAATTCCGGCGCGCTTTCTGAAGGTGACCGACAAAGACGGCCTGGGCAAGGCGGCATTCTGCGACTGGCGTTACCTGGAAGACGGCGTGACGCCCAACCCGGAGTTCATTCTGAATAATCCCGCCTATCAAGGCGCGAGCGTGCTGGTGGCCGGCGACAATTTCGGCTGCGGCAGCTCGCGCGAGCATGCGCCCTGGGCTTTGCTGGGCGCCGGATTCAAAGCGGTGGTCAGCACCGACTTCGCCGATATCTTCCGCAACAATGCCCTGAAGAACGGCCTGCTGCCCATTGTTGTGGACGCGGATACGCAGCAGCAGCTCTTCAGCCTGGCGGATGAAGAACCCAGCACAACCGTGAGCGTGGATGTGGAAGCGCAGACCTTGACGCTGCCGGATGGGCGCGCGGTCAGTTTTCCGCTGGATGGTTTTTCCAAATTCTGCCTCTTGAATGGCGTCGACCAGTTGGGTTATTTGCTCGCTCTCGACGGTGAAGTAGCGGCTTTTGAAGCGCGCAATCCACAGCGGGTCATGACCAATGCCTGATAAGCGCCAGCGCGATCAATCGGAAGCATAGGAGGTCGGCAGGTATGCCCAGGGTCGCAATCTATGACACCACATTGCGTGATGGCAGCCAGCGGGAAGGCATATCTTTTTCCGTGGCCGACAAGCTTCACATTACCAAGCTGCTGGACGACTTGGGTGTGGATTACATCGAAGGCGGCTGGCCCGGCTCGAACCCGAAAGACGCGGCCTATTTCGCGCAAGCGCAGGAAATCGACCTTCATCATTCGAAGATCACTGCCTTTGGCTCCACGCGGCGGAAGGGCATCGC
The DNA here is from genome assembly GCA_011523545.1 of Chloroflexota bacterium. Lineage (GTDB taxonomy): Bacteria > Chloroflexota > Anaerolineae > Aggregatilineales > Phototrophicaceae > UBA6055. Next base: position 115,094 of record WTGN01000094.1, read on the forward strand.
GCCGGCCGAAGACGCCAATATCCGCGCGCTCGTCGACGCGCAAACGCCGGTTGTTACGGTCGTCGGAAAGACGTCCATGCTTCATGTCACCGATGTGCTGCAGACGACGGCGGCGGAGAATCTCCGCATGATTGAAGACAGCCTGGCCTATCTCAAGGCGCAAGGCAAGGAAGTTATCTACGATGCCGAGCACTTTTTTGACGGCGCCAAGCTGGATATGGAATATGGCTTCGACACGCTGGCGGCCGCCGCTGCCGGGGGCGCCGATGTCATTGTGCTCTGCGATACCAATGGCGGCTCAATGCCCTGGGAGGTGGCCGAATTCGTTTACCGCGCGCGCGAGCTCTTCCCGGATGCGCAATTCGGCATCCACACGCACAATGACAGTGAAGTGGCGGTGGCTAACTCACTGGCGGCGGTTCGGGCGGGTGCGGTTCACGTGCAAGGCACCGTCAATGGATATGGCGAGCGCTGCGGCAACGCAAATCTGTGCAGCATCATTCCCGATCTCATCATCAAGATGGGTTTGCCCTGCCTGGCGCAGGACGGCAATCTGGCGGCGCTGACCCATTTGTCGCGGGCGGTGGCGGAGATCGCCAACCTGGCGCCGGATACGCACCTGCCTTATGTCGGCAAGAGCGCTTTCGCGCACAAGGGCGGCATTCACGTGGCGGCGATACGGCGCAATGTCGATAGTTATCAGCACATTGAGCCGAGTGAAGTCGGCAACGAGACCCGTGTCTTGGTCTCAGATTTGTCCGGCCGCGGCAACTTGCTCAGCAAGGCCGATGAGTTGGGGCTGGATGTGTCCAAAGCCGAGGCGGTTCAGGTGCTGAACGATATCAAGGAACTGGAGAACGCCGGCTTCTCGTTTGAAGGGGCTGAGGCGTCGGTGGCTGTACGCTTGCGGCGGGCCGCGCCCGATTACGAGCCCCTCTTCAAACTGCTCGACTTTACGGTGATCGTGGAAGACCGGCGGGGCCGCGGACAATTGGCCGAGGCGATGGTCAAACTGGATGTGGACGGCGATATCGTCCATACGGCGGCGGAAGGCAACGGGCCGGTGAACGCGTTGGATTTGGCGCTGCGCAAGGCGCTGCTGCCCAATTATCCGGCGCTGCGCGATATTCAACTGGTGGATTACAAGGTGCGAATCCTCGACAGTGAAAATGCGACCGGCGCAGTCACCCGCGTCTTGATCGACTCATACAACGGGGCTGAGCGCTGGAGCACGGTTGGCGCCGGCACCGATATCATCTGCGCCAGTTGGTTGGCGCTGGTCGATAGCGTCGAGTATGGCTTGTCAGTTGCGGAAGGGCAGGATCAGACGCTTGCCGTAGGCGAATAAGGCCGCCCATAGCCAGGTTTTGCGTGGCATGCCCAGGGCATGCTTTTCTATTGGAAACGGAGAGAGTGACAAATGAAGGCGACGATTGCGGTATTGCCCGGCGACGGCATTGGACCGGAAGTGGTGGGGCAGGCGACCGATCTGCTCTCTCATATCGCGGCGAAATACGGGCATGATTTCGAATTTGTTGAAGGCTTGATTGGCGGCATTGCGATTGATGAGACGGGCGCCCCCTTGCCTCCGGCGACGGTGGCGCTGTGTGAGGCATCGGATGCTATATTGCTGGGCGCTGTCGGCGGGCCAAAATGGGCCGACCCGACGGCGAGCGTGCAGCCGGAACGCGGACTGCTGGAGCTGCGGCAGCATTTTGGCTTGTTCGCCAACCTGCGCCCGGTGAAGACCTATCCCGCGTTGGTCGATCATGCGCCGCTGCGCGCTGATCTGCTGCGTGATGTGGACATCCTGTTCGTGCGCGAGCTGGTGAGCGGGATCTACTTCGGCGCCAGACAGGAGCAGGGCGACGGGGACGATTCTTACGACACGATGCGCTACAGCCGCGACGAGGTTGAGCAGGTCGCCAATGTCGCTTTTCGCGCCGCTCAGGGCCGGCGCAAGAAACTCTGCTCGGTGGACAAAGCCAATGTGTTGGCGTCCATGCGGCTTTGGCGGCGCACGGTAGTTGAGGTCCATGAGGAATACGACGATGTCGAGTTGGAACACCTGCTGGTGGATGCGGCGACGATGCATTTGCTGACGCGCCCGGGCAGCTTTGATGTCATTGTGGCGGGCAATATGTTCGGCGACATCTTGAGCGATGAGGCCTCTGTCTTGGCGGGCAGTCTGGGCATGCTGCCGTCGGCATCGCTTCGCGCAGATTCATTTGGTCTTTACGAGCCGGTGCACGGAACGGCGCCGGATATCGCTGGTCAGGGGCTGGCGAATCCGATCGGCATGTTTCTCAGCGCCGCCATGCTTCTGCGCTACAGTCTGGGGCTGGAGGGTGAAGCGCGGGCCATTGAAGCGGCAGTTGACGACGCGCTGGCGGCTGGATTGCGCACGGCTGATATCGCCGGGGCCGGTGAAAAGGCCGTATCGACGCGCGACTTCGCGGCCGCTGTGAAAAGTAGAGTGTAGACCGTCCGCGGGGCAATTGCATGCGGCAGCGCGAAAGGTTACATCACCGGCAGAGGCGTCACCGCCGACTGAATCCGTTCGATGTTGGCGCCAAGCTGATTGAGTTGATCTTCGATCAGTTCGTAGCCGCGATCAATCTGATAGGCGTTGTCGATAATGCTCACGCCGTCGGTTGCCAAGGCCGCCAGCAGCACGGTCGCGCCGGAGCGAATATTGTCGGCGCTAATGCGCGCTGGCCTCAGTTGATCCACACCTTGAATGATGCAGACGTCGCTCTGGCTGATGAGAATATCAGCGCCCATCTGCAGGAGCGCCTCGACATAATCGTATCGATTGTCGAAGATGCGTTCGCGGATGTAGCTTGTGCCATCGGCCATCGTTGACAGTGCCGCGACGCAGGGCTGAAGATCGGTGGGGAAGCCGGGGTAGGGATGCGTCTGAATATTGATCGGGTTCAGTCGCTGATGGCTCGCGCGCCGAACAGTAATGGACTTGCATCCAACAGCGATATCGACGCCCATTTGCTCCAATTTTGCAATGACGATCCGCAAATGCGCGGGCTCGACATCGTGGATGGTTACCTCGCCGCCGGCGATAGCGGCCGCAATCATCAAGGTGCCGGTCACGATTCGGTCCGGCATTGGCGTGTATTCAATCGCGTTGAGCCGGTTTACGCCATTGATGAACAAGGTATTGGTTCCCAAACCGCGAATATCAGCGCCCATCCGAATGAGGAAATTGCCAAAGTCGACTACTTCCGGTTCAACGGAGGCGTTTTCGAGGATCGTTTGCCCTTGCGCCATGGCGGCGGCCAGCATAAGGTTCTCTGTGCCGGTATGGCTGGGCAGATCCAGATAGAGCGATGTGCCACGGAAGCGGCGGCCTTCGAGATCGATGATGGTTTGGCCGCCTTCGGTGTATTGCACTTTTGCCCCGAGGCGCGCGAAACCGCGATGGTGAAAGTCAATCTTGCGCGTACCGATATCGCAGCCGCCGCTGTCCGGCAGCTTGACATACCCCAGGCGGATTTGCAGCGGCGCCAGGAACAGGACGGAGCCGCGAAATTGTGAAGTGATGTCGGCCGGCAAGAGACCGCTGTTGATCGCTGAAGCGTCAATGCGTACGGTTTTGCTTACTTTGTCGCGCATAACGCGAGCGCCGACAGCTCGCAGCAATTCAAAAGCGCGTTCGACATCTTCAATATCGGGCACGCCATGCAAGACGGTCTCGCCGCGTTCAACCACGATTGACGCCGCGATCATCGCGAGGATGGCGTTTTTGGCGCGCTGCACGCGAATCTCGCCTTTTAGGGGTTGGCCCCCGATGACGCGCAGTGCTGTATCAAGCATTTTGCGAAATTACCTCAGAGCATGGCGATCAATGGATTCTTAGAATAGCACATAAGCAGCGGCAGGCATAACAGAATCGGCGCCATTTGCAATATGCCCGCGTCTGTGATATACTGTGCATCAATTAACAATTGAACAGTAAGTTTACGCTTATCCAGAGGTGGTGGAGAGACCGACTCGGTGAAGCCACAGCAACCCCCAAATGGCAATGGGAAGGTGCTAAGTTCGGCAGGTAATTCTGGAAGATGAGGGTAAACACCTGAGCGTTTCGCGCTATATCGCTTTGCCGATGTTCAGGTTGTCCGTTGACTGTGCCTCAGTCACTTTTCATTTGAAGTCACGGAAGCCCAAACCCTCCCCAGTTTGGGCTTTTCTATTGTAAGGATGAGATCATGAGCGAATCAGACAGCATTTCGAACGGACGCGACAAAGGCGCCAGTACGGACGCAGTCCATGGCGGCGCCGCACGCGACAAGGGCTTCCATGCGATGACAACGCCTATCGTTCAGACCGCGACCTATACATTTGACAATACCGCCAAACTGATCGAGTTCCTCGACAAGAAAGTCTATGGAGGCGAGCTGGAGCGCGAGGAATACGCCCGTTACGGCAACCCGTCGGTCTGGTCGCTTGAACGGCGCATCGCCGAGCTGGAGCGCGCTGACGACGCCGTCGTATATCCCTCCGGCATGTCGGCTGTGACATCGCTGTTTCTGACGGTGCTGCGGCCGGGCAGTCATATCGTTATGACCGACGACTGTTATCGCCGCACGCGCCAGTTCTGCGAGACGACCCTCAAGAAGTTCGGCATCGAGACGAGCATCGTGCCGATGGGCGATTGCGCGGCCCTGGAAGCGGCCATCCGGCGCGGGAAGACGCGCTTCATCTTCACCGAGACGCCGACCAATCCATACCTGCGCGTGGCGGATTTAAAGCGCGTCGCCGAGCTTGGCAGAGCCAATCGCGCCATGACGTTGCTGGATACGACATTTGCCACGCCGGTCAACCTGCGTCCGCTGGAATATGGGATCGACTTTGTCATGCATAGCGCGACAAAGTATTTCGGCGGGCACAACGATGTCTTGGGCGGCGTCATTGCCGGCGAGGCCGGTCGAATCAAGGCGCTGAAGGACGCGCGCGGCATATTCGGCAACGTGATAGACCCGCATCAGGCATTTCTGTTGGAGCGCGGGCTGAAGACATTGGCGCTGCGTGTGCGCCACCAGAACGCATCCGCCAGCAAAGTGGCGCGTTATCTCGAAGGCCATGCCAAGATTGATCGGGTCTATTACCCGGGCCTGGAATCTCATCCGGATCATCAGATTGCCAAAGCGCAAATGAGCGGATTCGGCGGCGTTGTGAGCTTTGAAGTGGCGGGCGACATCAAGACGACAAGCGACTTCATTGACCGCCTGCGCCTGCCATATATCGCGCCCAGCCTGGGCGGGACTGAAAGCCTGATCGAGCAGCCGGCTTACTTCAGCTATTATGACCTGAGCAGCGAAGAACGCCGCGATATCGGCATCAAGGACAATCTGGTGCGTTTTGCCCTGGGCATTGAAGACCCGGAAGACATCATCGCCGATCTGGACGCATCGCTGGAGCAGGCGCCGGCTCGCCAAAGTGTGAGTCGGGTGTAAGAACAGCCGGGCCTAAGTTTGGGCGCCGCCCAAGATTCTGACTATGTCGTCGAAGCTGTCCTCGGCTTGCAGCATTTGGTTGGCGTACTGCGGATTAAGATCCGCTAAGTGGCCCGCGTGGTAATTGATTGTCGCTTCCGGGTCTTTGAGCAGGTGCCCGGTCAGAATGCCCAGCACGGTGTCGCCACGCTTGATGATACCGCGCTCAACCAATTTCTTCGTGCCCGCGACCGAGCAGGCCGACGCCGGCTCGCAACCGACTCCGGCGCCGTCAATGACCGCTTTGGCATCCATAATCTGTTGATCGCTGACTTCTTCGACTATCCCGTTGGTCCATTCCAGCGCGCGGATCGCCTTCTGAAGATTGACCGGATTGCCGATCTTGATGGCGGTGGCGATTGTGTCGGCTTTCACCGGTTCGAAATGTCGGAAGCCGCCGCTGAAATGCCGATAGAGAGGATTCGCCCCTTCCGCCTGAATAATCGCCAGACGGGGCAGGCGGTCAATCAAACCGACTTCGAGCATTTCCAGCAGGCCCTTGCCGAAGGCTGAACTGTTGCCGAGGTTGCCGCCGGGCACGACGATCCAATCGGGCGTCTGCCAGCGCAGCTGCTGCAAGGCTTCAAACATGATTGACTTTTGACCTTCAAGCCGAAATGGATTGATTGAGTTGAGCAAGTATATGCCCAGCTTTTCCGAGACCTGGCGCACGAGTTCCATATTTCGGTCGAAATCGGCATTGATTTGCAGGCAGGTGGCGCCGAAGGCAATGCCCTGGGCCAGCTTGCCCAAGGCGATCTGCTGATTCTGCAGAAAGATGATGCCCTGCATATTGGCGTGGGCGGCGTAAGATGCCATGGAGGCGGAGGTATTGCCCGTCGAGGCGCAGGCGACGCGCCCCATCCCAAGAATGCGCGCCTGGGTGACGCCGGTTGTCATGCCGCGATCTTTGAATGAGCCGGTCGGGTTTTCGCCTTCGTGTTTCAATAAGAGCCGGTCCACGCCGGCAAAGGTCGCCACCGGCGGCAACTCATAGAGATTGGTATTGCCTTCCATGCGGCTGACAATTGAGCTGTCTTCAATGCCGGGATAGATGAGCTCTTTGAAGCGCCAGACGCCGCTGTTATAAGGAAAAGCCAAAGCGCCCAGCCTGCCGTCAAAGACGCTACGCGTTATGGACGCGCGCGCCGCGTCAAAATCATGGCGCACATCAAGCAGGCCGCCGCAATTTTCGCAGGCGTAAAGCACGCGCTGAATTGGGTATTGTTGCGCGCAATCGATGCAATGTAGACTGCTGGACATTCGCGTGACCTCGCGCCGCCGGAATCGCGGCAAGGATAGCGTTCATCCATGTCATTTTCCAGAGCAGAAGCCTTCGCCCCGGCGACTGTTGCAAACCTGGGCGTCGGCTTCGATATCCTCGGCCTGGCGCTGCAAGGCTTGGGCGATCGCGCCATTGTCGAATTCCGGGACGAGCCGGAAATCGTCATCGCTGACATTCAAGGCGATGGCGGCCAACTGCCGCGCGAACCGGAGCAAAATGTCGCCTCGGTATCGGCGCGCGCATTCCTCGATCACATCGGCGAAAAACGCGGGCTCAAAATAGAGCTGATAAAAGGCTTGCCGCTTTCCAGCGGTTTGGGCAGCAGCGCCGCCAGCGCCGTTGTCGCCGTGTTGGCTTTGAACAAGCTGGTCGGCGAGCCCTTCACGAGAGAAGAATTGCTGCCCTTCTGCCTGGAGGGGGAAGCGCTGGTCAGCGGTTATCACGCGGATAATGTAGCGCCCTGCCTGCTCGGGGGGATCGTATTGGTGGCCGGCATCACCCTGGACGCCATTCAACCTTTGCCGGTCCCGGCGAATATGCACATCGCCCTTGTCACGCCTGATTTCCCGGTGCCGACCAACGAGGCGCGCGCCATTCTGCCCGGTCAAGTGCCGCTGGCGAGCATGATTCATCAGACGGGGCGGGTCGCACAGTTGGTGGACGCGCTGCACCGGGGAGATTTGGAAGCGCTGGGCGCTGCCATGGAAGGCGATGCGGTTATTGAGCCGGCGCGCGCCTGTTTGACGCCTTCGCTGGACGAGGTGCGTTCCGCAGCCAAGCAGGCGGGCGCGATTGCAGTGTTCATCGGTGGCGCCGGGCCGACGCTTTGCGCCGTATGCAATAGCGCGGAGATTGCGAGGCGGGCGGCGGCTGCAATGGAATGCGTATACAGTGAAGCAAAGATGGACTGCGTCGCGCAATATACGCAGGTGGACAGGCGGGGCGCGATGGTGCTGCGCGCCGAGTAAGTGCCGTGCAAACCCGTTTGTGAAATTCTTGACAATCCCCGCGCGCGAACTTATACTTACAGCGTTGCGGTTTAACCTGATGCACATGGCGGCCTCGCCTTGGTTAATATCTTGGTTTTGGGTCGGGGCCCGCAGCGCAGCGAAAGACTTACCGCCGCGGGCGGTATCCAGGTGTCATGAGCGAGAGCAAGCTGTATTGGGATTCAACATACGAAATCGTCCTGGCTTTGATGGACGCGCATCCGGAAGTTGAGCTGGAAGACCTTGCGTTGGGCGAATTGAGTCAGCGAATAGTTGATTTGCCAGGTTTTGACGATGATCCGGCCCTGGTCAACGATGCTATACTCAAGGATATCCTGCGAGACTGGTACGAGGAGATTGGTGGCTAGCGCACAATGAATCTGCAAGAGTTGAACCAATCCGAATTCCCGGTTCCCGCCGAGTTGGAAAACAACATCGCCATAACCAGCTTGAGCCAGCTTTATAACTGGGGCCGCCGCAATTCCATGTGGCCGATGCTCTTCGGTTTGGCTTGCTGCGCGATTGAGATGATCGCCACCGCCGCCTCGCGTTTCGATTTTTCGCGCTTCGGCTTTGAAGTCATGCGGGCGACGCCGCGCCAGGCCGATCTGATGATTGTCTCGGGCACCGTCACCAAGAAGATGGTGGTGCCGATTGTACGACTGTACAACCAAATGCCGGAACCGAAATATGTCCTGGCGATGGGCGCCTGCGCCAGCGGCGGCGGGCCCTTCAAAGAGGGTTACAATGTCGTCTCAGGAATGGACAAGTTTCTGCCGGTTGATGTCTACGTGCCCGGCTGCCCGCCAACACCGCAAGCCTTGCTCTATGGCATGATCGCCCTGCAGCGCAAGATCGACGGCCAGAGCATCGCCAATGGCGACGATGTGCCCTGGTACGGCGTCAGCAGCGCGGAACCGACGCCTGTGCCCGTGCTGGGCCCGGACATTATTGACCCGCGCCAGATGGACATGATTCGCCGACAGGCCGAGGCGGCCGCGAGCGACATGGCTGGTATCGGCGCGCGTGAATTGCCAGCGATGACGCAAGTGGTGACGGCGACAGCGGCGGTTGAAGCGACGGTGGACGCGGCGGCTGAGCCCGTATCGACTGACGCGTTGAGCTTTGTTCTGCCAGCCGGTGGAACGCCTTGGGCGGAAGCGGAAGACATCCGCGAGAAACGCCGGCAGCGAGCGCTGGCGCGTAAAGCAGTGCGCGCGTCTCGGCGCGCGGCAACCGAAGAGGGATAGAACTTAATGGACAACCCGGCGCTGGCGCCTGAGAGACAGCTCGATACGACAACAGTCGACGAAGCCATCGGCTATTTGCGATCCGAACATGCCGATGCGGTGTCGCTGGATGACCGCGACGGCTACCAGGGCATCATAATCGGCAGCGGACGCCTGCTGGAAGTAGCTCGCGTCATCCGCGATGATTTGGGATTTGATTATCTGTCAAGCGCTACGGCAGTCGACTACCTGGGCGCCGGCGATCACCTGGAGATGGTTTACCATGCCTATCGCACCAGCGGCGGCGGGGCGCTCGTCTTCAAGGCGCAGACCGACAGGGAGAAGGCCGAAATCCCGTCACTGGTTTCGGTTTGGCGCGGCGCTGATTTCCAGGAGCGGGAAGCCTGGGACCTGATGGGGATCAAGTTTCCGGGCCATCACAACTTGCAGCGGATCCTGATGTGGGAGGGCTTCCAGGGGCACCCCTTGCGCAAAGATTGGCGCGAAGCCTACTACGAAGAAGAGCAGAAGCCCTTTGACAGCCGCTGGCCCGGCGGCCACGTGCACCGCGCCGAAGAAAAGAACATCTTCGGCAAGAATGTGAGCTATCCGCCGGACATTGATCTCGGCCGCTTGATGGACACTTCGGAATCGGCGGTGTATCAGTCGCTGGGTTTGGGCGTCGATGTCGAGCGGATCATGGACAAAGACGGCTTCGAAACCAATGAGCTTGTCGTGAACATGGGCCCGCATCATCCCAGTACGCATGGCGTCTTTCGCATGGTGCTGACGGTCGATGGCGAGACGGTGACGTCGCTTGAGCCGGTGATGGGTTACCTGCACCGCAATCATGAGAAGATCGGCGAACGCAACACCTATCTTCACAACATCCCCTTCACTGACCGCCTTGATTACATCTCCAGCATGGGCAACAACCATGGATACGTGCTGGCTGTCGAGCAATTGATGAGCCTCGGACGCAAATACAATCCGCCGACTTATCGCAGCGAGGCTTTGCGCGTGATGATGGTTGAGCTCAGCCGCATCGTGAATCATCTGTGGGCGATCGGCTTTTGGCTGAACGACATCGGCGCCTTTTTCACGCCCGTGCTCTATTTTGTGCAGGAACGCGAGCGCATCCTCGACTTTTTTGAGGCGGTAGCAGGAAGCCGCATGATGTGCAATTACATGCGCTTCGGCGGACTGTTCGGGGATCTGCCCGCGCGCATCAAGAGCGTCTCCAATTTGACCAACGACCGTGTGCGCGATTACAACACGATTCAGTTTCTGACCGAGATGATCAATGAGCGTATCCCGCGCACGATCGACGATCTGGAGCGGCTGCTGACCCAGAACGAGATTTTGATCGAGCGCTCGGTGGGCGTCGGTGTCTTATCGCGAGACGATGCCATCAATTACAGCGCTGCCGGACCGCTCCTGCGGGGCAGCGGGGTGGCTTATGATATTCGCCGCGCCGAACCCTACAGCATTTATCCCGAGCTTGATTTTGATATTGCCGTCGAAGAAGAAGGCGATATGTACGCCCGCTATCGGGTGCGCGTCGCTGAAATGCGTGAGAGCGTGCGCATCTTGAAGCAGATCTTGCCGCGGTTGGAGGCGACGGCGGGCGAGTCGATCTGGGCTGACGGCAAACCGGGCGCCTACGCCCCGCGCGTACCCCATGGCGAAGCCTACGGTCGCGTGGAAAATGGCAAGGGCGAGCTGGGATATTATGTCGTGTCCGCCGGTGGCTGGGGCGGCTCGTCGAATCCCTGGCGTTATCATGTGCGCGCCCCCAGCTTCATCAACCTGACGCCTATGGGCATTATGAGCCGCGGTCACAAAGTGGCGGACATCGTCGGCATTCTCGGCAGCATTGACATCGTATTAGGTGAGACGGACCGCTGACGCCGCGAATGTTTTCGCGCCGGCTACAGGCTTAGGAGCTGCAATGTACGGAACAGGTTTGGCGAAAGGTCTAATGCTCACCTTGCGGCATTTTGTCGAGTCTTACGTGGATGATATTCGCTATGGCTTCCGCAAGTATCACCATTCGACCGACAATTTTGGCATCCGACAGGGAACACAGACCAAGGGCGTCATCACCGTTCAGTATCCCGATGAAAAGGTGGCGGTGCCCGAGCGTTTTCGCTTTGTGCCCTTTCTCATCGTGGAAGATGAGGATCATCCGACGCGGGCCGGCAAAGACTGGTGCACCAGCTGTGGTATCTGCGCCAAAGTCTGCCCGCCGCAGTGCATTTGGATCGTCCGCGGAAACGACCCGAACACGGGCCGCCCCGTGCCCGAGCCGGAGGCCTTTTTCATCGATATTGATATCTGCATGAACTGTGGTTATTGCGCCGAATACTGCCCGTTTGACGCCATCAAAATGGATCACGATTACGAGTTGGCAAGCTACGACCGCACGACACATCACATTCATGACAAGGAACGCTTGTCCAAGCCGAATTCTTATTGGCGCAGCATAGCCCCGACGCGCGCCTACGAAGAAATGCTGGCGCGCGGGACCTGGGAGCACAAGGACGCGGCCAAAGAGGCGCGGCGCGGCGCTGCTGCTTCACGCGCCAGCGCGCCACCTCCAGCGGCCGAAAGACCTGCCGCCCCGCAGGCGCAAGCGGCGGCAAGCGAGGCGAGCGCATCAGGTGAAACCGCCGCTCCGGCGCCCGCCGCCGAAGGCGCAACGCCATGGACCGAGGACGAGGCCAAACGTGAAGAACGCCGGCGCAAAGCGCTGGAACGCAAAGCCAGACGCGCCGCCAAGCGAGGATCGTGAAAATAGAGAAATAAGTCTGGATGCGCTCGATGCCCCCCATCGAGCCGGGTAAAACGCTTTCGACGCCGAGGAATGGCGACTTGCTGATGATTTGCTGCCATTTGCCCTCGCGCTGGCGAGAACAGTGTTATAGTTGGGGTGCTTCACAAGAGGAAGCCGAGGCTGAGCGTGACGAAGATTAACGAAGCGGTAATGGCGGCGCTGAGCACGGTCATTGAGCCGGAGCTCAACCGCGATATTGTCTCGCTCAACATGGTGCGCGATCTGAAGATTGTCGATGGCCTTGCCGAATTCACTATCGTGTTGACGACGCCGGCTTGTCCTTTGAAGGATGTTTTCATCGAGCGCTGTCAGAACGCGTTGGTCGGCAAGGTCGCTGGGATAGACGGCATCCGCATTCATTGGGATGCGCAGGTCCCGGTTGACAGGCGCATCCACGGGCGGCTTGATGTGCCGATGAACTGCATTGTGGCGATCGCCAGCGGTAAGGGCGGTGTAGGCAAGAGCACAGTCGCCACCAATCTGGCGGTGAGCCTGGCCGAAGCCGGCGCCGCTGTCGGCTTAATTGATGCTGATATTCTTAATCCCAATATCCCGCAGATGTTCGGCCTTGGCAGCGGCCGCCCCAAAGTGAAAAACGACAAGATGCAGCCGCTGGAAGTTTACGGCGTCAAACTCATCAGCACCGGCTTTTTGACGACGCCGGACAAACCCATGATCATGCGGGGCCCGATGCTGCACAGCGCAATTCGTCAGTTCTTCACTGATGTCGAATGGGGTCGCCTGGATTACATGATTGTGGACTTGCCGCCGGGCACGGGCGACGCGCCCCTGTCGCTGGCGCAATCCTTCCCCTTGACCGGCGGCATTATTGTTACACAGCCGCAAGATGTTGCCGTCTCCGATGCAATTCGGGCAGCCGCCATGTTCGATCAACTCAAGGTCCCGCTGCTCGGTGTGGTGGAGAATATGTCGGGCGAATTCTTCGGCAGCGGCGGCGGCGAGACGTTCGCCGAGGGGCGCGGCCTGCCATTCCTGGGGCGCATTCCCATGTCGGCGAATGTGCGCGAGGGCGGCGATTTTGGACGCCCGGTCGCCATTCACGCCGCCAAATCAACAGCGGGCAGCGCCTTTCGCTCGCTGGCGGAAATCGTGGCGGCGCGCATCAGCGTCGCCATGCTGCAGGGCGCAGATGTCATTCCCATAAATGTTGTTGGTTGATCGCCTGGATACGTCAGTCGTCCATGCCCATGACCTGAATTTCGTCATCGCCTTTGAGCGGGTTGTAGCGGCCGATAAGCAGCCAGAATACGCCGGCGAGAAGCAGGGCGAGGACGATGGCGATCAAGGTCTCCGCATGAAAGTCGCCCTTGAGCGTGGTGTAGTGGCGAAGCAATAGCAGGCAGAGCGCGGCGAAGGCAAACAGCAGACGGCGCCGCGCCGGCGCGCTTCGCTGAATCATGATGAAGAGCAGCGTCATGAAGATGGTGATTAGGGCAAGAAAGTTTCCGTCCAAGAGATGCTCGCCGACGATCCAAAGCTTGCCGTGCGCCCGCCAAATCGCGCCTGTTGCAGCGCCGGATTCAATAAAGACCTGACCAATTGTAGCATGACCATCCCAAACGGAGAACGATAATGCGGCTAGAACGTTCCAGCTATGGCAATATCCTGGTGATTGCGGCCGGTGGACGCGTTGACCGCGTGAGCGCGGAGCAGCTGGGCTCCTTCTTGACTTATGAGATTGACGCCGGCGGACGTCATCTGGTGCTGGATTTGCAGCGGGTGGAGAGCATTGGGCAGGATGGCCTTTGGGAGATGATGAGCGCGCTGAAGCGGCTGCGGCGCGCCCAAGGCGATTTGCGCCTCGCCCAGCCCTCGGATCGCGTGCGTGACGCGCTGGAAATGACCGGCCTCGATGACATATTTCGCATCTATGAGTCGCAGTCGGATGCGGTGGCGAGCTATTGACAGAATCTGCGCCAGTCGTCAGTTTTCCTTCCAGGAATTGATATCATCCAGATTGACGAATTCGGGGCCCGGCGGCAAGTAATTGCCTTCGCACTCCAGGGCGGTCGGCGGCAAATTCGTGCGCGGCTGCAGCAGCGCGCGCTCCGGATTAAAAAAGTTCCAGGTCGCCCGCGAAATCTCCTCGACCAGCGGCCACAGCTTCTCATAATCCTGGAATTCAGTTCGTTCCCACAGGAAGACCGAGATCGCATAATGGCGTCCATTGGGCGAATAGACGACGCCGGCGTCGCCGACGGTGTCGAAAATCCAGCCGTTCTTGTGCGAGATTCGCGCGTCAGGCGGGATGCCGCCTTGCAGCAGGCGCTCAAGGTCATTTGCGCTGGCGATCTCCAGCATTTGACGGCACTCTCGCTGGGTGACCTGGCCGCCCGGCAGCGCCAGTGTCAAGCCGGAGTTGAATTCGGCGCAGTCGTAAAGCAGGCTGAAAAGCGTACCCATATCTTCCGCGGTAGTTTGATTGAACGGATCTGGCTCGGTATTAAAGTTCTCATTCGGGGCGGTGGCCGGCGCCTGAATCGAGCCCAGCTGCTGTCCTTCGACGCCGAGGTAAAACGGGGCGGTGATATAGGTATTCTCGACGCCTGTCTCTTGAAGCGTATTGCTGACGCTGCGCAAACCGGTGAAGATGTCGCCTCGGCCGATGATTTCCATGATCAAGTTGGAAGACGCGTTGTTGCTGCAAAGCATGGAGTTGACCATGAGCCAGGCTTCGTCTGTCGTCGGCTCTGACGAAAGCAGACGGAAATAATCCAGCATAATGGGCAATTTGACCGTGCTGGCGCCGGAGAACGCCACATCGCCCAGAATGTTAATCTCATCTCCGGTCACGAGGTCTTGCACATAGACGGATGCGACCGTGCCAAGCCCGTCATAGATGAATCCCCGGCTGTCGAGAAAGTCGATGATTAGACTCCGCAACGCCGCGAGGTCGGGCCGCTCGCTACCGCTGCGTACGATCGGCAAGGCGACCGTGCGCGCGTCGGCGGAGCGCAAGGCAGAATTCACCGCGGACAGGGCTGCCGACACATTCAGCGCGTAGCCGCTTGACCCCGCTTGGACGGTTAAACTTTGCAAGTCATAGCTGGCTCTGCCCGGCGGTTTATCGTAGCGCTGCGCGATATCCCTCAGGAAAGCTTCGAGCGCGTTCTCCTGATAATCGGCGATCAGGGGCATGTCGCGCGCGACGGTCTGTTCAATTCCCAGCAGAAAGTCGAGAAAGCGGCGCCAAAAGCCACCGCCTTCTTCGCCCGATGCCGATGCCGCCGCCAGCATCGGTTCGCTGCTGATGCGCCAGCCGACCTGATCCGGGTGCAGCTGTATCGGGTGGCCGACGTCGCCGTCGTTGTAGAGCATGATGATCGGCTCGGCATAAGCCCGTTCCCAGCGCGCGACTGCATCGCGCTCGCTCAGCCCGCCTACATTGATGCCGGCCACGCTGATGCCTTCCGGCAGCTGCTGCTCTCGCCTGCTGAAGGCGACAAGTTCGTAGACGAAGAGCGCGCTGGCCGCGACCAATAGCAGCGCCGAAAAGGCGACAAGGACGGGAAAGCCGGTTTGGCGGCGGCGCGAGCTTAGACTCGCTTCCATGTGTCTTCCTCACGCGCTTCATTCCGCGCGGCCTGGATCGACTGGCGATGAAATCGCTTGATGTCCGGCAACTGATCGAGCGCGACCCACTGATACGTCAGCAGTTCATGGCTCAGCTTGCCGATTGGGCTCAAAGCTTTACAATGGAAAGCCAAATCAATATGGTTGCGCGCGGTCCTGGCTATATGGACGCCGCCCAGCACAGTAACCTGGAGTTCCAGCTCTTCGCATAACTCGCGTTTAATGGCCTCGGCCGGTTCTTCGTCATCGTCGAGCCAGCCGCCGGGCAAACCCCAGGGATAGCGCGGGTGATAGGCATGTTCGACCAGGAGCACACGCCCGCGGTCATCAATGATGACGGCCGCAACGCCGATCGTGTATCGCGCCTGAATGCGGCTGAAGGCCAGGTAGGGCAGGCGAATAATGAAGGGGAAACGGCGGAGCAACAGGGAGATTCTACGAGTCACAGGATTCTCTTCGCCCAAGGTATGAGCCATGTTCAGTTTAGATTGGCAATAGGCGCACGTCAACGCCAATCAAGGACGGCGCCGACGAGGGCGCTGCCAGCTGAATCAGCCGGCGTTTTCGACAGTACGCAATTTGCCATCATGCTATACTGAACCGTCAGTATTGGCGTTGTCGATCTGCATACGAATCGCAGGCAATGACCGCGCGCATAGGCGGGAATCGATTGCTCAATGGCGCGGCGCGGCCTGGTTATGCGGGCAAGGGATCGCAGCGGCGCTGATGAGATGGATGGTGCAAGTTGTCAAGTACGGCGCTGGATATTTTAAACGTCTTCGTCGAATCGCCAGGCAATCTGATCTTCTTTCTTCTGGTAATCGCCTTAAGCCAGGGGTCATTATTCCTCGCATTTGGCCATCGCTCGCGTTTTCCCTTTGAACATGCGACGCGGCGCTTTGTCATCGCGGCGGCGGGCTTGGTCATCATTTGGCTGGTCATGTTGGCGGCCGCTTTCCTGGCGCAATTCTCCGACTTGGAAGCGGACGCTTTCATGCCGCCGCTGGAAAGAATCGCCTATGCGATTACGCTGTTGATACTCGCTTGGGCCTTTCTGAGCGCGGACTTTTATCGTTGGCAGAATCGTTCAAACATGTTGGTATTCGCCACCGCTTTTTTGCTGGCGCTTTTATATCTGAACAGCGCCCGCGGCTGGCTGATGGCATACGAAGAAGGGCTGGCGTTCAATGCAACAGATTATGCGCCGTTGTGGTCCGCCGTTATTGTGTCATTGGCGGCGATGGGTTTGCTGCTCGCAGTCCTTAATTTCGGAAAGGTAGTCGACGCGCCGCTGAAGCTGCTCTTCTTTATGTTCTTTGTATTGGGCAACGGATGGGACTTGTACCAATTCTCGCGGGGAACGGTTGAAGGCAATTATCTGGGGGCGGCGCGCCTGGCTTATCTGGCGGGGCTGGTCTTGCTGCCGCTGATCATCTACCGCCTGGCAGTCGCTTTGCTTGAACACAGTTTGGTTGAGGTGGTGCTGGCCGCCTCACAGCCGAGCCCGGCGGTATCACAAGCGCCTTCACCGCCGGCAGCGCCCGCCGCCGAGGATGATTCGCTGCTGGCGGCGCCCTCGTCCTGGAGTTTCGGCGCTTCGCAAGCGCCAGCGGATCGGCGGCATCTGCTGAATGCAATCGGGCTGATGTTGGAAACTCGTGAAGGAGCGCGCATACCGGATCAGATTGTCAGGGCGGCGTTGGATACGCTTCAGGTGGAAGTCTGCGTCCTGCTGCGTATGCAGGAAGACCGCTATGCCGATGTCATCGCCGGTTATGACGAGGTAGCGGAAGGGAGCCTGTCCGGCGTTTCGCTGAATCTCAATGAGCAGCCGACGCTGCGGGAGGCGGCGGTCCGGCGCGAGCAGACGATACTCTTTCCCGAGTACCATGCCGAAGAATTGCAGGATCTGTTTCGGCGCCTCAACATCCCATCGCTCAGCAGTGTATACGCGCAGCCGCTGACCATCGAAGGCGAACTGATCGCGGTGATGCTGGTGGCCATGCCATACCGCCAGGCGGATTTATCGCCCGTTGAGCTTGAATCGCTGCGAGACATTGGATTCGTCGCCGGCTATCTGCTGGCCTGGAGTTTTGACGCGGCTTCTTCCCAAGCGCTGTCAAACGAACAGGCGCTTGAAGCCATTGCGGAAGAACCTGTTGAAGCGGCTGTTGATCAAGACGCGCTGCTGGCCAACCGGCTTGAGCTGGAGGCGAGCCTGGAGCGCGTCAAGGAACGCGGCAGCCGGATTGCGCGCCAGATCACAGATTTAACGCGGCAGCAGCAAGAGCAGCATGTTCGCCTGCTTGATGCCCTGGCCGAGCGTGATAACGGCCAGGATGCGGCGCAACGGCTTGACGCGACCTTCGCCGAGCAGGCACAGTTGCGCGAAGCCTATGAAGCTAGCGCGCGCCAATTGCTGGATGCGGAGATGGTCCTTCGCGTGCTCAACGTTGGGAAGGGCGAGGCGCTGGCCCAGGTCATTCGCGAGTACATGCACAAGGAATACAATCTGCTGCTTACAACGCGCGATCGGTTGCGCCGGCAAATTAACGCCCTGCTGGTGATGGGCCGCTCGGTGGAATCGGACGGATATGCTGCCATTTTGCAGACGCTGGCGGACGAATCGGCTCAGTTGGAACTGGAGCGTGAGCAGCAGCGCCGCCGCCTGGATTCTATCGTTGGAAAGCTGGAGACCCTTGGCATCAATGCCGACGTGCCGAATTTAACCCAAGTGCTGATTCAGCTCTATGCGGAGCGAATGACGCATAGGCAAGCCATATCCAAGGCGAATCAGGACCGTCAAAGACTGCTGCAGGAACGCCGCAAGTTGCTTGAATCCGGCGGTGGCGACAATGAAAAACTTGAACGCCAGCTGCAGCGGCTCACTGCCGACCATGAGCAACTGCTTAACTCGCGCGAGGAATTGCGGCGGGAGCAGCAGGCGCTGCAGACGCGCGTGGATGATGTGCAAGGCGCGAACGCCGCGCTGCATACGCAGAATGCGGAGCTGCAAACGCAACTTGACGCCGGGGAAGCGCGTCAGAAAGAGATCGGGCGGCAGGTAGAAGCGCTGCTGGAAGAGCGAGACAACCTGCTCACCATTCGTGATCAGCTCACTTCGAAAGTCAATGACAGCCTGGATGGCGAGCAAGGCGTTGAATCCAGGAAAGAATTGGAGGGCGATATCGCCGAGCTGCAGGCATCGGTAAAGCGCTTAACCGATCAGCGAGAACAATTGGCGCTGGAGTTGAGCGACGCGCGCAATGAACTGGCGTCAGCGCGCGAATCTCTCCCTGGGGCGACAGGGCATGCCGCAGATGAAACGCAAACACATCAGGTCAATGTTCCCGAGGTTTTCAGCGGCATGTTGGAAGATTTGCGCGGCCCGATGACTTCAATCTCCGACTATACCGATCTCCTGTTGGCGGAGAGCATTGGCATTCTGGGCGCGGCGCAGCAGCAGGTGCTCAACATGGTCGCTGCGGACATCGCCCGCTTGGCGGAGATGATCGCCGAGATTCAGAAAGTCGCGCGGCTTGACGTCAGGCCATTTACGCTTGAATACGGCAGGATAGATCTAATTTCCTTGATCGAAGATGTCATTGAGGAAGCGTCGCCGGATATTGCGGAGAAAGGTCAAATGGTCGAATTGGCGCTTGGCGATCAGCTGCCGCCGGTCAGGGCCGATGGCGCCAGCCTCAAACATGTCTTCGCCAAACTTGTAGTGAACGCCTGCACGGTCTCCCCTGCGGGATCGACGATTAGCATTTCCGCCAGAGCGGGTCGGCTGCAATTGCCCAGCGCGACGGATTCGATCGACGCCATAGAAATCTGCGTGTGCGATACGGGCGGCGGCATCGCGCCGGATGATCGGCAGCGAGTCTTCGCGCGGCAATACCGGGCGAATAACCCGGAAATCGCCGGATTGAGTAATGGTGGCGTCGCTATGACTGTCGCCCGAGCATTTGCCCGGGCTCATGATGGAGACCTTTGGATTACCAGCGAAGCGGGTGAAGGCTCAGTTTTCCATCTCGCCTTACCCATGCAATTGCCTGCGCCAATCGAGGACTAGTCAATGCGGCGAAGCATAAGCAACGAGCTCCTCGTAGCTCTGCTTGCGGCGGTTTCGCTTGTGTTTGCGGCGGTTTTCGCCGTCGTGCTTTCGACATCGACAGCGCCACGACCGACTGCTGTCGCGACGGCGACGAGAGAACAGGCGCCAATTCCGGCAATAAGCGCCACGCCGGGCCCGACCGACATTCCCGCGATTTCCACGACCGCAAGCGCGACGCCAACGCCGACGCCGACGGAAGCCGTTGGGACCGCGACTGTGCTCGCAGAAGCGACTACGATTGAGCCCGCCAACATGACATTGACCGCGGTGCGCGCGACGGTGATGGCTGCGGCAAGTCCGACTGATGTTGCTGCGACGCCTGAGCTGACGGAGGTTATTGCGACCTCGACTCCGATTCCAGACGCGACGCCGATTGCCCCGGCCAATCTGACATTGACCGCCGTGCGCGCGACTGTTGTCGCTTCGGCGAGTCCAACTGATGTTGCCGCGACGCCGGAGCCCACGCAAGTTAGTGCGACAGCGACCTCGATTTCAGAAGCGACGCCGATTGCGCCGGCCAACATGACCTTGACCGCCGTCCGCGCAACTGTTATCGCTGCGGCGAGTCCAACCGATGTTGCCGCGACGCCGGAGCTGACGGAAGTTAGTGCGCCCGCGACTTCGATTCCAGAAGCGACGCCGATTGCGCCGGCCTATCTGACCTTGACCGCCGTCCGCGAAACTGTTATCGCTGCGGCAAGTCCGACCGAAATTGCCGCGACACCGGAGCCGACCGAAGTCAGTGAAACTGTGACTTCGATTCCAGAATCGACGCCGATTGCGCCCGCCAACATTACCTTGACCGCGATCCGCGAGACGGTGATTGCTGCGGCGATTGCGACAGAAGTTGCAGAAACACGAGAGCCGACGGATGTTGCAGCGACCGTGACTGTGCTCGCAGAAGCGACGCCGATTGCGCCGGACAATCTGACCTTGACCACGATCCGCGCGACTGTACTCGCTGCGGCCGGTCCAGCCGATGTTGGCGCGTCGCCGGAGCCAACTGAACTTGCGGCGACAGTGACTTCGATTCGCGAAGCGACGCCGACTGCGCCGGCCAATCTGACCTTGACCGCCATCCGCGAGACGGTGATTGCTGCGGCCAGTCCGACGGATCTTGCTGCGACGCTGACGCCGACGGAAATTGCCGCATCTGCGACTTCGATTCCTGAAGCGACGCGGATTGCGCCCGCCAACATGACCTTGACCGCCATCCGCGAGACGGTGATTGCTGCGGTGAGTCCGACGGATGTTGCCGCAACTCCGGAGCCGACGGGAGTTACAACGACCGCGACTGTTCTCGCAGAAGCGACGCCGATTGCGCCGGCTAACATGACATTGACCGCCATCCGCGAAACGACAATTGCGGCGGCAAGTCCGACAGAAGTTGCAAAAACACGAGAGCCGACCGATGTTGCAACGACCGCGACTGTTCTCGCAGAAGCGACGCCGATTGCGCCGGCCAACATGACCCTGACCGCCGTCCGCGCAACTGTTATCGCTGCGGCGAGTCCAACCGATGTTGCCGCGACGCCGGAGCTGACGGAAGTTAGTGCGCCCGCGACTTCGATTCAAGAAGCGACGCGGATTGCGCCGGCCAACATTACCTTGACCGCTATCCGCGCGACTGTCAGCGCTGCGGCCAGTCCGATAGAAGTCGCGGATACACGAGAGCCGACAATAGTTGCTGAGACCGCGACCTC
>WTGN01000023.1 GCA_011523545.1 Chloroflexota bacterium
CCCCTCCCCGACGAGTCAGGGAGGGGGAGCAAAGCCCAGCGGGACACAAGGTTTATTGAGCGGGCGGCGATTTAACCGCGTTTGTGTCGTTTGCCTTACCTATCTCCAGCTTATCGCGCGTGTGGCTGGCAGTCCTCAAGTCAAGAGCGCTCGACAGCTCAAGCGGGCGGCTCGCGGCGCTATAAATCGTCAAGCAGGTTCAGCACCTTGTTGATTTCATCTAGCGTGTTGTATTGGCCGATGCCGATGCGGACCATGCCCTGCGGTCGGTCGATCCGCTTCATAATCTCCAGCGCATAATAATCACCGCTCCAAACATAGACGTTCTCGCGCGCGAGGCAGCGGGCGATGTGCTCCGGCGAGTGGCCGTCCTTGACCATCGCCACGGTCGGGACGCGCTGCTCAAGTCTATCGCCGTCGGTGATCCCGGCAATGGCGACTCCGGGTATGGCGGACAGGCCGTCGATGAGCGCGACGACCAAGGTCCGCTCATAGTCGCTGACGGCAGCAAGCCCGCGTTTCATATTCAACCGCCGGCCCGCGTAGCGCGGCATATCTGCGTCGCCAAATTCTTCCCCGAGCCACTCCCAATAATTTAGACAGGCGAGCAGGCCATTCCAGGTCTCAAAGCTCGGCGTGCCCGTTTCCCAGCGATGCGGCGCCGCGTCCTTCGCCGGGCGCACCTTGCTGACCGGCAAGGAATCCAACAGATCTCGCCGGCCCCACATAATGCCGAGGTGTGGGCCGTAGAACTTGTAGGACGAGCAGAGCAGGAAATCACAGCCAAGCTCAAGGACATCAAGCGGCAGATGAGGCGCGCTTTGCACCGCGTCAACGACATGCCAGGCGCCAACAGCGTGCGCCATGCCAGCGATCTGCTTGACAGGATTGATCGTGCCGACCGCATTTGAAGCGTGTACGGTCGCGACTATTTTGGTCCGCTCGCTGAGCGCCTCCTCCAGCGTGTCCATATCCAGCGTGCAATCATCGCTCTTGATATCAACCCACTTGGCCGTCAAGCCGCGTTCGGCCGCGATCTGCAGCCAGGGCGCGATATTGGCGTCGTGATCCATTCGCGTCAGGACGATCTCGTCGCCGGCGGACAGAAGCGGGGCAATCGCGCGGCTCAGGCTAAAGCAGAGAGTGGTCATATTCGGCCCGATGATGATCTCAGACGCGCTCAATGCGTTGAGAAAGTCCGCCATGCCTTCGCGCGTCCTTTGAACCATTTCGTCATTGTGGTGGCTGGTGGCGAAGGCGCCGCCCGAATTGGCGTTCATCGTCAGGTAATACTGCGTCACCGCGTCCATCACGGCGCGCGGCACTTGCGTTCCGGCTGGATTATCCAGGAATATCGGTCGGCGCCCGTCATGATTCAAGGACGGGAACAACGGGCGTATCGCTTCCGCGTGAAAAGTCATATCGCGATCCTGAGCGCTATGGCGCTGCCTTGAGTAGTATTGATGGGTACTATAATTCAGGCGCCGCCGAAAATGAATTCGAACTTTGCACTGGTTGGACAGCCTGTCATCGGCAATCCAGAATGCGAGAAATCGCCGCAATGATGACTAAGGCCAGCAGAAGACAGGGCGATAACCCGCCAATACGCTCGAAGCATTCCGCAGCGGGGCGCGGCCGGAGCGTTAGGCGTTTGCGCTGCCTGAACTGCGGCCAGAATATCTTCGTTAATGCCGGCGATGAACCGCCCGAGGTTTGCCAATACTGCAATGATATGACCACTTGGCAAGCTTTGGGCGATTAAGCGGGGCGGCGCGTTACGCCC
This sequence comes from Chloroflexota bacterium, assembly GCA_011523545.1. GTDB lineage: Bacteria > Chloroflexota > Anaerolineae > Aggregatilineales > Phototrophicaceae > UBA6055. The sequence goes on from WTGN01000023.1 coordinate 1,784, forward strand.
CGAGCGATTCAATGTCGGCCCGCACGCGCTTCGCAAGCTGCAGGAACTTATCGTCAAAAATCATGTCTGGCAAGCGGGGACGGGGCAAATCCACCCGAACGTCGGCGACAAGACGCCCCGGCCTGCGCGACATGACAATCACGCGATCCGCCAGTAGCACCGCCTCACTGATGTCGTGGGTAACCATAATGACGGTTTGCACATTGCGCTGCCGAAGACGCAGCAATTCCAGGCTGAGTTTTTCCCGCGTCAAGGCGTCGAGCGCGCCAAAGGGTTCATCCAGCAGCCAGACGCGCGGATTCTGCACGATGACGCGCCCGAGGGCAACGCGTTGGGACATGCCGCCGGAGAGCTCGGCCGGATAAGCCAGGGCAAAGCGCTCCAGGTGCAGCTGCGGCAGCAGGTTAAGGACGGTCTCGTAGCGTTCGGCGCGCGATATGCCGGCGATCTCCAAGGGCAAGGCGATATTGTCCAGGACGGTTCGCCAAGGCATTAAGTTCGCGTCCTGGAACATGATGGCGAAGGGCTGCATCGGCCGGTCAATGACTTCGCCTTCACAAAGGGCTTGGCCTGAAGACGGAGGCTGCAAACCGGCCAAGGCGCGTATCAAGGTGCTCTTGCCGCAGCCGGAGGGGCCGACGACGCAAACGAACTCTTCGGTGACCACTTCGAACGAGATCGGTCCCAAAGCCGGCAGCCGACTGCCATCGGGCCCCCGAAAGTCGACGGCGAGTTCGCGCAGGCGCAGCCTCACTCGGCATGCCCTGCTATGAACCGGTTGGTGAAGGCGTCCTGCAGGTCTGCATCGCCCGCGTCGAGCAAGCCCATCGTCGAGAGCGTGTCGCGCATCGCTTGCCAGGATGCCAGATCACTGTAACCCAGAACTTCGGCATCCCACAATTCGATGGAATCCAGCAAAACATTGAGCTGCGCCAAGGAGGACTGGTCGAACTGCTCGGCCAAATCCGCCGCCAATTGCCGCCGCGCCCGCGCGACCCCAGCCCGGCCAGGCTTTGTCGAGAGAAATTCCGTCTGCGCCGCAGAAGCCCTTTGCAGGGCATCCAGCAGCGCATCGTCCGCCGGCAGGCCATCCACATGCTTCAGGCTGGCGAGGTATGCCGCCGCCGGATTATCAATAACGACTCGCAGCGCTTTGGCCAGCCCATCGACCAGGCGCGCCACCTCCGCGGGCTGCGCTTCCAATTGCGCCCGGCTGACAATCAATCCATTCGAAACCAGGTCGACCTGTGACGAGACCGTGATCACATCGACTTCGGACAGGTCTCCGCATTCGCCGGCGGATGCGAGATTCTGTATCTGCAGCGGTTCATTGTTGACATAGACGATGGCGGCATCAATGACGCCCAGGCAAAATACCTCCGGCGCGTTAAAGCCGATTTCCCTCACATCCACATCGGCTTCCGAAAGACCAGCGCTGCCCAGCAAAGTCGTCAGCCCGCTGTAGCTCGCGCCGAAGCGCCCAGGGATGCCGATGGCCATGCCGCGCAGGCTGTCGAGTTCGCTCAAATCCCGCGAGCTGTCATAGACCAAGCCGACCGGGTACTGCTGGAACCACTCAAATACATAGACCACATCACGATCGCGCGCTCGGGCGAGGATAACCTGCTCGCCGCTGACGATGCCAAACTTCGCCTGGCCGACGGCAACGAGATCCAATACCTCCGGTTCTTGCAGGTGATCCAGGGCGACGTTAAAGCCGGCATCGGCGAAATGTCCGCCTTCAATGCCGACGTAGAAAGGAGCGAACTGTACATTGGGGATGAAGGTCAGAAGAATGCGTTCATCTTGCGCTTCTTGCTGCGCGAAGGCGGGCATCGCCAGCGACAGAACGGCCAAAACAAAAATGCGGGCGAGATTCAGCATGGCAAAGGGCTCTCCTTTAGCAAGGCGGATCACAGATTGGAGCGGCGCTGCCAAACCAGAAAACGCCACTCGACTAAGCTAACAAGTCCATAAAGAGACAAGGAAATAGACGTCATCGTCAGCACGGCGACAATCACCAGCGGCGTATCATAAAGATTGCGCGCCGATGTAACCAGGTAACCCAAGCCGCTGCCCTGGCTGACGAATTCACCGACGACCGCGCCGATGACCGCCAGCGTGGTGCTGGTCTTGAGGCCGGCAAGGATGACCGGCAGCGCTGAGGGCGCCTCCAGGTGGCGGAACATCTGCCAGCGCCCCGCCTTCAGCGAGCGCATCATGTCACGAAGATTCGGTGAAACGCCGCGGATACCGACAATGGTATTGACAAGCGACGGGAAGAATACGATCACCGCGGTGGTTACCACTTTGCTGGTGGGGCCTGATCCAAACCAAATGACCAGGAGCGGCGCGTAAGCCACGATCGGCGTCGATTGAAAGCCGACAATGATCGGCGCCAGGATGTATTCCAGCAGCGGCAGCTTGGCGATTGCATAACCGACTGCCAGCCCTATCCCCACGCCCATTAGCAGGCCGTAGAGCATCTCTTCCAGCGTGACCAGGGCATGCTTTGGCAAGCGGCCATCACCAAGCGCTTCGACAAAAGCCAGGTATACGGCGCTCGGCGGCGGCACGAGAATATGCGAAATGAGCTCTCGTTCACTGATGAACTGCCAAAGCAGCAGCAGGCAGCCTACCGCCAGGATTGGCGACAGACGCCGCAGCCAGGCGCCGATATGGGCCCACAACTCCGGTTCATGATCTCGTATAGCGGTCTTGCCCATTTTGACCCGGTAGTCCTTCCGCGGGACAGGTGATGTGGAAGGACGATACATGGCGCGGGCAGCCAAGCGCAACTGCGGCAACTCACAGCGCATTCATATATCAACCAGGCCGGCTGCCTTCGACAGCCCGCTCACCCTTCTCCCATCCGGACTTTCACCGTCGGCTCCGGAATCTCACCGGAATCCACCTGCGCAACACGCTGTTGCTCAGGGTCACGGGCTTGGCATGCTGGAACATGCACCACCGCCGGTAGGGACTTCCACCCTGCCCCGAAGGTTGGTCTGCATTATCTGTGTGTGCAGTATAGCAAGTATTCGAGCGAATTCAATCTAATTCAGAGAGAGGGACTCCGAGACGGCCTCGCGCGGCGGGTCGCTTTCAATGATTGCCTCATCTTGCTTGAAACTGGCGTCGGCCCTTAGCAAGGTAAAAAGAAAATGACCGCCTTTGCCCTGGCTGTTGCCCTCCGCCCAGATGCGCCCGCCGTGAGCTTCGACGATATGCTTGCAAATGGCCAGGCCCAAGCCAGTGCCCTCGTCGCCGGAGCGCGACACATCAGCTTGGTAGAAGCGTTCAAAGACGCGACTTCGAAGATTTTCCGGGACACCGGGCCCTTTGTCGAACACCGAGACGGTGATTTCATCGGCCTGCTCGATAGCGGTGACTGTAATCGCTTCGCCTTTGGGAGACCACTTGATCGCGTTATGTATCAAATTGCCGAAGACCCGCTTCAATTGATCGGCATCGCATAACACGTCATATTTCTGTGGCACGTAGCTGACGATGCTGAGCTCTTTCATCGCCGCCTGCGATTCGAGCTGTGCCATTGCTTCGTCCACCACCCGCGCCAGCGGGGTTTTGACCAAGCGCAGGATCGCCTCGCCAGACTCGATCATGGACAGATCGAGCAGATCCTGCGCCAGCCAAAGCAGGGCGTCAGTCTCCATGGCGATTTCTTTGAGTGATTGTATGCTGGCCTTCCGCTTCGGCTTGTCCGCTTCCAGGAACAAGCCCTCGATGATCAGGCGGATGCGCGTAATTGGCGTACGCAGCTCATGCGAGATGTTGGCGACCAAGTCCCGGCGGGCGCGGTTCAAATTGACCAGGTCGGTAATGTCTTGCAAAGCGACGCCGACATAACGGCGGCCCTTGTTACAATTGATGACCTGCGCGCGAGCGCGGTAATTGCTGCCATTGATGACGAATTGTTCCTCGACGTTTTCTTCCTCCAGCAAGGCCACTTGAACCAGATTGAGCAACTCTGAAGAATCAGTGACATCGGAAAGCCTTTTGCCGATCGGATTAGGCCCGGCAAACAGACGCGAAGCCGGCCGATTGACCATGACCAGCGCCAAGTTGTCATCAAGCAGCAGCAGCAGATCAAAGGCGACATCGAAATTCGTCGTGTGGCGCGCCCGGTTATCCGCATTGTCTCGTTCGAGCGCTGTCAATTTTGATTTGAGTCGGCGAATCTCAGCATCGCGATCAGCAATCACCGAACGATGTGATTTCAATGAACGGCGCTGACGATAAGCGCAATATGCGAGGCCGGCGGCAAGCGCGAGCGCGGCTGAAAGAAGCGGATCCATCATCAGCCCTCGAAACGGTAGCCGATGCCGCGAACCGTGCTGATGCGCTCGGGGCTTGAGGGCTTTTCCTCGATTTTTTCGCGCAGCCAACGGATATGCACATCGACGGTCCGCTTATCCAGGGGAAAATAATCTTGCCCCCAGACATTGGTCAGGATAAAGTCCCGCGATAATACGGCATTTTTGTTGCGCATGAACAAGGTCAGCAAGTCGAATTCTTTGTTGCTGAGCTTGATCTCCGCTTCAGCCTTAAAGGCGCGGCGTCCGGTCAAATCCAAACGCAAGTCGCCCGCCGTCAGCACGTCCTGCTTCAAGCCGCGGCTGGGCGTTGGGCGGCGCATTTGCGCGCGAACGCGCGACAGAAACTCGCCCAAACTGAATGGCTTGACGATGTAATCATCGGCGCCGGTTTCCAAGCCCTGAATCTTGTCGTTTTCGGTGCCGCGCGCCGTCAGCATTATGATCGGCACGTACTCGGATTCGGGCATATTGCGGATCAGCCGGCAGAGCGAGATGCCGTCCAACCTTGGCAGCATGATATCGAGAACGATCAAGTCGAAAGCGCCGCCGCGCGCCGTCTCCCAGCCGCTGTCGCCATCGAGCGCGGTGAACACGTCATAGCCCTCCGCCCGCAGCTTGTCGGCCAGGTTGGCAATCAGCTTCTCGTCATCTTCGACCAGGAGTATTTTCTTCGCCACCATCGCAATCCATTATGAGACCGAGCGCGCGTTTAGCCTACAAAAATCCCGCTAAATCCATGTTAAGTCTTTTGGCCAGTCCTTTTAACATCAGTGTTTGCCGCGCGACAATCGGCGCGAACCATCACAGATTCTGACGCGCATTTCTGCCATCTCAGTCGGCGCGCGAGTGAAGGACATCTACGCCGCCAGGCAAGGCAGGTGGCTAGCCGTCGGACAGCGCGCGGACGCCGCCAAGCGTCGTCGCATGCCGCACGGCGCGGCGGATGGCCAGCGCTACCATCTCAGCGGCATAAGCGCCTACAATTGTCGGATCGGCAGCGACCTGGCCGGTGGCCAGCGCAAAGATGGTATCGCCGTCAAACATCGTGTGCGCGGGGCGCACAGCGCGCGCCAAACCATCATGAGCCATCTGGGCGACTTTATGCGCCTGGGCCTTGTTCAGCTTGCCATTCGTAGCGACAACGCCAATCACGGTGCTTTCATTGGCCGAAGGCGCGTAGTGCTCACTCATCATCGCGGTCATCGCCTCCAGCACAGAATCGAAGCCCTTTCCATCCCCCGATCGCAGGCCGGCGATAATCTGGCCATTTTCGTCAATCACGTTGCCAACCGCGTTTACCGCCATCAAGGCCGCTACAACCAAGCCGCCTGGCAGTTCTATCGCCGCCGAGCCAATGCCGCCCTTGCTGGCCCGCTCATCGCCCCTGATGGCAGCGACCCGCGCGCCCGTGCCGGCGCCAACACTGCCCATGGGCACGGGTTCGCTTGTGGCCGCTTCACACGCTTGATAACCGGCAGCGGCATCCGGCCGGACTGCGGAATCTCCGATGGTCAAATCAAACAGGATGGCCGCCGGCACAATTGGCACGACAACGCCGCTTCGTGATCGGTAGCCGAGCCCGCGTTCAACATGCCAGCGCATGACCCCGTCGGCGCTTGCCAGGCCGAAAGCGCTCCCGCCCGATAACAGGACCGCGGTGACCTCTTCCACCAGGTTATGCGCCTGCAGCATATCAGTCTCTCGCGTGCCGGGCGCGCCGCCACGGACGTCAACAGCGCCGACTGTCTTCGGCGGGCATCTGACGACAGTGCAGCCGGTGATCGCGTCCACGTCGGTGTAATGCCCGACTTTGATACCGGGAACACGCGTCAGGGTGTCATTCTTCATCATCGTGGTTTTCGTCGTTATCGAATCGTGGCGCGTCATCGTCATCTTGCCAAATTAGCTGGACTTTCTCGTTGCTCGCTTCGATCTGATCGTCGCTCGCGGGAAATAGGACTTCAGCGGCGCGCTCATAATGCTGTGGCGAGACGAGCACTTTGATCTCGCCAAGATTGCCTAGGGTGATGCCGATAGCGGCCGCGCCCGCCTCTTTATGGATCATGGCGGGAATTTCGTAAGCGCGCAGTTTGCCGACGATGATATGCGCCTCCGGCAGGTTATGCGTGATGTAGATGGCGATCCAGTCGGGGAATTCGGCGTCAGATTCGCCGGGAGGCCTCTGCAAACTCATGGTCAATCCAGTATAGTAGACTCATTCAAACAACTACGATTCGGTGAAGATTTGGGCGGCGTCAGTATTGCCAGCGCCCTTGCGTCCGTCGGAGATTGGCATGTCTACAATCCGATCATTTCTGCTGATTGTCATACTCAGTTTGCTTATATTCTCGCCAATAATGTCAGTGGCATCAAGAATATATTCTGATTTTGGTGATCACGCGGAGATTGTTGACAAGATGCAGCAAGGCGAAACGACCCATGTTTCGCATCCGCTCTATCACCTGGCCTTCATGCTGGTAAACAGTCTCGCGCCAGATCTGCCAGACCACGAACTTGGGCTGCTTACAGTTCTGCTGTTTATACTGCCCTTGCCCGTAATGATCTATATGCGCGCGAGCGTGAACTGGGAACTGGCGGCTTCAGTTTCTTCGGTGTTCGAGTCAGCCGAAAAGTCGCGATCGCGTCGCTCTGCTTTGGATTGCATGTGCTCTCGGGTATCGCGTATTGCTACCGTTTTGCCACACAATTTATGACGTAAGCAGTGGTTTGACCCCAAAGCCAACAAGCAAAAGAAAAGAGGCGCGGCAGTGGAGTGAAGTGTTGGCGGCGGCATACTCTCCCACATCGTCTCCAA
>WTGN01000089.1 GCA_011523545.1 Chloroflexota bacterium
CCCCAGCCCCCTCCCCAAAGCATTAGGGAGGGGGAGCTAAGCATGTGTCTTAGAGGCGCAGATGGTGATACAGAATTTGAGGCAACCAACTTGATTCGCAACCGACTAGTCTTAAGCGCAAGTCTCCCCCCATTGCGATGGGGGGAGATTTAGAGGGGGGTTGAATGCCCGACGATCCGCCACTTGGGAATCTTTATCTCGGCCCGGCTGATGCGCCTTATGATTACAAGGGCGGCAAGCTGACGCACAACCTCATTCTGTTCGGGCGCGTTTGCCGGGCGCTGGGCATGAATGTGACGCCGAACCGCATGATGGAAGTGGGGCGGGCGCTGGCGCATATTCAACTGGGCCGCAAGCAGGACTTCTATTACACGCTGCGCGCGCATCTGGTGAACCACCGAAAAGAGTTCGCCTATTTCGACGAAGCTTTTGATCTCTTTTGGCGGCGGCCATCAGAGGGCTTCACCACTTTGAATTTGCAATCGCTGGGCGAGGAACGCCGCAAGAAGCAGACGCAGTTCCTCCCGCCCTTGGAGGCCAGCCCGAGCGAGAATGGCGCCGAGGCCGATGCGCTGGATTCCAGCATGATCGCTCTAGTGCCGACTTACAGCCGGCAGGAGCGGCTGCGGCACAAGGACTTCGCCGAGATGAGCGCCGAGGAACTGGAGATGGCGAAGCGCGTCATCGCCAGGATGCCGGATTCGCTGGGCATGCGCCGGACGCGCCGATTCGCCAATGGGCAGGGGCGGCAGATAAACATGCGCCGGCTGCTGAAAGATATGATCCGCAAGCGCGGTGATGTCACGCAGCTGCCGACCCATCGCCGCAAGGAGAAGCCGCGCCCGGTCGTGCTGCTTTGCGATATCAGCGGCAGCATGGAGCGATATACGCGCGTGCTCCTGCATTTCATGCACACGATGGCCGGCTCGTTGTATCAGGTCGAGTCCTTCGTCTACAGCACCGATATCACGCGAATCACGCGGCAGATCCGGCAGAAGAATGTCGATGACGCGCTGGAAGATATCGGCGGCGCGGTTCTGCAGTGGGGCGGCGGCACGATGACGGGCGAATGCCTGCGCCGTTTCAACTGGACCTGGTCGCGGCGGGTGCTGGGTCGCGGCGCGGTTGTGATACTGATCACCGATGGCTGGGACCGCGGCGATATCCCGCTGCTGCACCGGGAGATGGCGCGCTTGCAGTTGTCCTGCCGGCGCTTGATCTGGTTGAATCCGCTGCTGGATGTGCCGGAGTATGAGCCCTTGACGCGGGGCGCGCAGGCGTTGCTGCCTTATGTGCATGACTTCCTGCCGATCACGAACCTGGCCAACCTGGAAGTGATTGTGAAAGCCTTAAATAACCTGACGAGCCGGCCAAGCGCGGAAGCTTATCGCCAGCGTTATTTGGCATAGTGGGAGGGACAATGCTGGACATCCTGGAGACGATGAACCGCTGGCTGGCGGAAGAGCGCAGAGTGGCGCTGGCGACCGTAGTCAAGACTTGGGGCTCGGCGCCGCGCCGCGAAGGCTCGAAGATGGCCGTCAGCGGAGACATGCAGATGATCGGCTCGGTGAGCGGCGGCTGTGTGGAAGGCGCTGTCGTCGAAGAGGCGCTGGCGGGCTTGCGGGATGGAAGGCCGCGCCTGCTAAAATTTGGCGTGGCCGACGACATGGCTTGGGAGGTCGGCTTGACCTGCGGCGGCAGCATCGAAGTCTTTGTCGAGCCGCTTGATTCGCTCTGGTGGGACGCGCTGGCCGATCTGGCAATCAAGGACAAATTCGGCGCCACGGTCACGATCATGGAGGGCGAGCGCCTCGGCGAAAAAGTCTTGCTGGACGCTGATGGCGGCCTCCTGTATCGCAGCCCCGGCCTCGATGATAAACAGGCTTCCGCGCTGAAAACTGCTGTGGCGGAAAGCGGGACGAGTGGCATCACGACGGTGGGCGAGACGCGCGTCATGGTGGACCGGCAAGCCGAGCGGCCGCATCTGATTCTAATCGGCGGCGTTCATGTGTCGATTCCGCTCTATAGAATGGCGACGGAGGTCGGGTTCCGTGTCTCGATTGTGGACCCGCGGGCGGCCTTCGCGTCTGAAGAGCGCTTTCCCGAGGTCGCGAATATCTTGCACAGCTATCCCGATAAGGCGCTGCCCGAGCTGGGCCTGGACCGCAGCACCTATCTGGCGGTGCTGACGCATGACCCGAAAATCGACGACAAGGCGCTCGTCACAGCGCTGCCGGCCAACATCCCGTATGTCGGCGTGCTGAGCAGCGGGCGAACCCATCGGCAGCGGGTCGCGCGATTGAAAGAAGCCGGTTTGAGCGATGACTTGATCGCGCGGATTCGTACGCCGATCGGCATTGACATCGGCGCGAGCACACCGGAGGAGATCGCCGTCTGCATCCTGGCGGAGATCATCGCCGTGCGTAACGGGGCTAGAAATGAAGTTCGGTGAAGTGCCGGTTGAAGAAGCGGTCGGCGCGATCCTGGCGCACAAACTTTACGATAACGCGGGTAAGCTGATCTTCAACAAAGGGCATCTTATCGGCGAGGCTGACCTGGAATCGCTGCGCCTACAGGGGCTTGAGCGGGTCACCGTGACGCAATTGAGCGCTGCCGACCTGCACGAGGATGCCGCCGCTGAACGCATCGGAGCGGCCGTCGCCGGCGCTCACGTGAGCATGCGCGCGCCCGGTGTAGGCCGGGCGAATCTGACCGCTGCCCAGCGCGGCGTCTTTCATGTCGATGTGCCTCGCCTGGAATGGATCAACAATATCTACGATGGCATCACCATCGCGACCTTGCGCCAATACAGCCTGGTTGACGCGGGTGACATGGTGGCGCTGGTGAAGGTTGTGCCCTTTGGCGTACCGGCGGCGCGTGTGGTCGATGTCGAGCGCATCGCCGAAGCGAGCGGGGCGGTTCTGCGCGTACGGCCGTTGCAACGGAAGCGTGTGGCGCTGATCGTCTCCGGTACGGACGCGACACGCAGCCGACTCATGAAAAGCTTTCAGGAACCGGTGCGTAAACGAATCGAAGGCTGGGGCAGCGAGTTGCTGGCGCCGACTTTCACAGCGCACAGCGCGGCATCGATAGCGGCTGCCATAAAAGCGCAAGCTGCGAAGGCGGACCTGATTCTGGTAGCGGGCATATCCGCGATTATCGACCGCGAAGATGTCGTGCCCAGCGCGCTTGAAATGGCCGGCGGGAGCATCACCCTGCATGGGGTGCCGGTCGATCCGGGAACTTTGCTGATGATGGGTTATCTGGGCGATGCGCCGGTGGTGGGCGCGCCGGGCTGCATCAAATCGCCAAAGACCAACGTCATCGATTGGATCCTGCCGCGCCTGCTCAGCGGCGAACGGCTCACCCGCGCCAATCTGGTTTCGATGGGGCATGGCGGCCTGCTGAAAGACATCGCCGAACGCCCCATGCCGCGCAGCATGACGGATTGACACGGTGCCCATTTCTACCCCACCCCCCGGCCCCTTCCCGCCATCTCTATGGCGCGCATCCGAAGCATCAGGGAAGGGGAGCGTGGTCAAACCCGGGTTTGTGCAGGCGGATGAGCTTCCCCCTGTTGCTACGGGGGGATTGAGGGGGGTGAGCTTCGGCGCGATCATCCTGGCGGCGGGCTTGTCGTCCCGAATGGTGGAGAACAAACTGCTGCTGCCCTGGCGCGATGGCCAGCCGATCGTCCGCCATGTGACCGCGAAATACATCGCGGAGGCGATCGCGCCAGCCATTGTGGTGACGGGCCGCGACGCCGCTGCCATCCGCGCTGCCTTGGCCGACATGCCCGTGACCTGCGTGCATAATCCAGATTACGCGACGGGCGAGATGCTCTCGTCGGTCAAGGTCGGTTTGGGCGCGTTGCCCGTTGGATTGGCCGCCGCGTTCATCCAGCCGGCCGATATGCCTTGCGTGCCGGCGGCGGCGATTGCGCAACTGGCGGCCGCGCACGGGACGGGCTGGAATGTGGCGCCGCAGTACGAGGGCCGGCGCGGGCATCCGGTGCTGCTGGATCGGGCTTATTGGCGGGCGATGCTGGATTTGCCGGCTGATGCGAAGCCGCGCGCTTTGATTGAGGCGGCGCCTGAGCGGCTGCGGTTGGTGGATGTGGATGATGAAGGCGTGCTGCTGGATGTCGATACGCGCGAGCGTTATGAGCGGGTGCTGGGCTGCGGCGCGCGTGACGACTACAGTTGAAGCCAATGCCCTAAGTCACAGCCCAAGCCGCGCCCCGCCGCAGAACCTGCCGGCCATCGACCTCGCCCGGCCGCGCATTCATCCGCCGCTTCAATGCCGACCACAGCGCCACGGTCGTCAACTCGCGCGCGGCGATAATCAGCAGCGGCGCGCCCGTCTCGACCGCCAGGCGCATGAGCGGTTGCGGCTCAAAAGCAAGCCCGGTGAATGCCACAACAGTCAGGCCGGCGCCGGCCAATGGCAGCAAGCCGAGCAGGCCGTAAGCAAGCAGCCCGATAAGCAGTGCATCGCGTTTCGCCCAGTCGAAGCTGCTCGCCAGCAGCCCGATGATGTGGCTCATCACAAAAGTCTGCGTCATATTCGTGCCGTACAGGGCGATGAGCAAGAGCGGAATCAACAGCAGGCGCAGCTGTTCGATGCCGAATCCGCCATGATTGAAGATGGCGAAGAGGAAGACAAAGAGCGCCAGCCCGGCGAGCGACGCCAATCCGACGCGCGCTGAAGCCACCGTGCCCCAGCGAAGGGCGGCAAAAGCGCCGCCGCGATACCGGATGCCGCTGGCGAAGGACCAACTGGCCTGGAGCTTGCCTTGCGTGGACGCGCAGATTAGATCATAGGTGTGCTGATGTTTCTCGCGATAGATGCCGCTGATGATCTCGCCGGTGGAGACCGCGCCGGCAAGCCAGACGACAAGGGGCAAGTAGAGCGGCGCCGCCACCACCAGGGTGATCATGATCATCGGCAGGATCAGCACAAGCGCCAGCAACTGGGGCGCCAGGATGACGACAGCGATCGCGGCGACAATCATAGCCGGCGACAGCAGGCGCGGCGGCCGCCATCGGGGCATTGAGCGGGCGGTCGGCTGCTGGATTTGGCTGACGCGCCGGAAGATTGGATCGTTGATGTCGGCATCGGCGATCGTGCGCCAAAGACGCCAGGATTGCATGCTGGGGCCGTTCCCTGTTTTAGAAGTCGCTAAGCTAATCTTAACGGAATAGTGGGCGGCGTCCAAGCCGATGAGCAGGCGCCGCCGTTCGCAGACGCTCAGGGCGTATAGCTCTGCTCGGGTGTTTCATGATGCAGCAGCACATCGATGGTGAGCGCCAGGCCCGCGCCGGAAACAGCGCCGCGCAAGGCCGCCTCAATGACGGAGGCCACATCAAGGATGCCGACCTCGACCATGTCCGTCACCGCGCCGCAGCGAACATCAATGCCGTAGCCCGGTGGCGCGCCATGCAATTCCGCCAGCTTGGCCGCGTCGAAGCCGGCGTTCTGGCAAATTCCGCGGGTCGGCGCTTCCAGCGCTCGCAGGAGAATGCGGCGAGCGGCGCGCGCGTCACTGTCGCTTTCGGAGTCAGGCGCCTCCATGAGCGCATCACGGCAGGCCAGCAGGGCGACGCCACCGCCGGGCAGGATGCCGTCGCGGATGGCGCGGCGCAAAGATTTTGCGGTCTCCTTGGCGCTGGCGATGCGGCTGTCCATCCGCGTCGGCTCGGCATCGCCGATGCGCAGGATGGCGACGCCGCCCAGGATTTTGGCGATGCGCTCGCGCAGAAAAGCCTCATCGTCTTTGTCATTGGCGTATTCCGCAAGCTCCAGTAAATCAGCCAGATGCTCGGTGAGCGCATCCTGATCGTCGCGGCTGCTGACGAGACCGAACATCGTCCGCTCGACCCAGACCTGCTTCGCCTGCCCGAAATAGGTGACCGGACCTGAGTCTTTCTTCGGCATGTCAGAGCTTCCCCCCAATGCATTGGGGATTCTGCCCCCCGTGAGGCGGGGGGAACGAGGGGGGATACCGAGGGGGGTGGATAGCGTATCGCCGGCCGCTTTGAACAGAGGAATCGCGCCGGTGATCACGGCCATATCGCTCAAGTGCGCGCGGCGTTCATCATCGGTGCTGCCGGGCGTCTTAACCGCTATGATGCGGAACTTCTCCGGTTGCTTGTTGTTGAGGATGAGGTTGATGACGTTCTCGGAGAAACTGGCGCCGACCAGCAGCAGCGATTTGGCGCCGGCGCGCATCAACATGTCTACTACCGGCAGGAGCGCTTGCGGGTCTTCAATATTGAGGTCGCTGAGCAGGATGGCGGCGTCGTTCATGACGATGCGGTCCTGCTCTTTGCCGCCCTTGAGCATCGCCCGCGAGACTGCGCCCCGCTTCCAATACATGCCCTTCATATAATCATGCTCTATGAAGCGCCGGTGCCCGCGCCGGACATCCAGCTGGCCGTGCTCACCGATGAAGTCAAAGATCTCGCCCAGTTTCTCGGCCAGTTCGCGATCATGGCAGATGCACTCGGCGAGCTGCGCTATTTGCAGCCGGCCCGAGATTGGCTTGGTCATTTCGTCAAGCCGGTTCAAGACTAGGTCAGCATAGGCTTGCAGACAGCCCCGCAGGCGCATGGCGTTCCCGCCGGCGGCAAGATATTTCAGCCCGTCGTTGTAGATCGACTGGAACATGACGGCAGCGGTCGCGGTGCCATCGCCGCAGTCCTCATACAATTGCCAAAGCATCTGCCGCAGCAGCATGGCGCCCATATCGGCGTCGCGGTCGGGCAGGCTGCTGATGCGCCGCGCGATGAGACCGCCCTTGTCCAGCAGCTCCGGTGGCTTGTCCTCCAGCGCTTGACTGACGGCGACCGTGCGCGGGATGGGACCGAGGGTAGGGCGCAGGGCGTCTACGATCAGGTTGATGCCGCGCTGCATGCTGAGAGAGGCATCCGGCTGAAAGACCAGGCGTGCAGTGTCGAGTCTACCCCTCCCCCGGCCCCTCCCCGAAGCATCAGGGAGGGGAGATCGTCGACGCTTCCCCCCAATGCTTTGGGGGGATCGAGGGGGGTAGGCTTTTGAACTCAACCGCGGATCGCCCCTTGTGTGAGGCCGGCGATGATCTGCCGCTGCATCAAAAGGAAGATGATGATGATGGGCAGGGTGGCCAGGAAGGAGCCGGCCATGATCGCGCCGGTCTCGACTTCATAGGGCCCGTCCATGGTGGCGATGCCGTTGGAAAGCAAGTACTTCGCGTCATCGTGCAGGACGACCAAGGGCCATAGGAAATCGTTCCAGGTCCAGACGAAAGTGAGGATGCCGACCACGCCAAGCGCTGGCCGGACGAGCGGCAGGATGATGCGGTGGAACATGCCGATTTCCGAAGCGCCGTCGATACGGGCGGCGTCCATCAATTCATCAGGGACGGACTCGATGTATTGGCGCATGAGGAAGATGTTAAAGACGTTCACCATGCCGGGCACGATAATTGCGAGGTAGTTGTCCACCCAGCCAAAGTCGCGCATCAATAGAAATAGCGGTATCAGTAGCATGTGGAAAGGCAGCGTCAATGTCGCCAGCACCAGGAAGAAGAAGAAACGCTTGAAGCGGAAATCGTATTTTGCGAAGGCGGCGCCGGCTAGCGCAGCCAAGTAAACGCCGAGGACGGTGCGTATGCTGGCTGTGAAAATGGTATTGCCGTACCAGCGCACATATTCCGTTTTGTCGAAGAGCGTGTGGAAATTATGCATCGTCCATTCGCGCGGATAGACCGTCACCGGCAGCTTGTAGAGATCGCCCTCGCGGCGGAAGCTGGCGGAAATCATATAGACGAAGGGAATCGCGCAGAGCAAAACGCCAACAAGAACGATGGTGTTCATCGTCATGACGCTGACCCGGCCCGCGCCCATTGTGCTTTGGCGTTTTCGGTTGAACATCGCAGCGACTCAAACCTTCCACAGCCGGAACAAGAGCAGCTGCATGCCGGTGATGATGAGAATGACCACAGTCAAGATATAACCGATCGCCGAGGCATATCCCATGCGGATATTCAAGAAACCCATGTCGTAAAGATACATCAGCGGGAACAAGCCGCTATCGAAGGGACCGGTGTTGGGGAAGTCCAAAAGCAGGTAGGGCTGGCTGAACAAGCTGAAGGAGCCGATGCCGCCGGTGACGACCACGAAGACGAATACCGGGCGCAGGAAGGGAATGGTAATATGCCAGAAGACGCGTATCGTTGTGGCGCCGTCGATGCGCGCCGCTTCTTTCAAATCATCCGGCACATTCTGCAAGCCCGCCAGGAAGAAGAGCGAGTTAAAGCCGACCCAGGTCCACAAACCAAGGATGATCAAGGACGGCATGACGAAATTGGCGTCACGAATCCAGGCGGGACCTTCTATGCCCAGTTGTGCCAGCGCCGAATTCATCCAGCCGAAATTCTGGTCGTAAACAAATCTGAATATCCAGCCGACGACGACCGCCGAGGTTATATAGGGCGCGAAGAAGGCTAATCGGCCTAATATTCGGAAGCGTATATTCGGTGAATTCATCGCCAGCGCTACCGCCAGCGCCAGTGGCATTTGCACGAACAAGGTGCCCAGCCAGAATTCGGCGCCATTGATCATGGATTCGCGGAAGCGCTTGTCCTTGGTCAGCAGGCGCTCGTAATTCGCCCAGCCCTTGTATTCGAGGACGACTCCGCCGCCTTCTTCCGCCTGTTGGAAGCCTCGCGTGCGCTGGAAGCTCAAGAAGAGGGCGACACCGGCCGGGTAGACGGTGAAGATCACGAATGACAGCAGAAAGGGCGCCAGGAAGATATAGGGGATGACCTTGCGCTGGTTGCGCGACCACCAGTCGGCGAGGGAGAACGGCTGCGGTTTGTTTGCGGAGGTCAATGTGTGAGCGGACAAACAGAGGTCTCCTTGCTATCCCCCACCCCAACCCC
>WTGN01000079.1 GCA_011523545.1 Chloroflexota bacterium
CCGGCGCCGATCTACACCTCGCTGGAAGGCGTCTATGGCTTGCAGATCAACCAGGCGATGTCGGGGCAGGTCTCGTCCGAGCAGGCGCTGGGCACGACGCAGACGCTCTTCGAGAACATCCTGCGCGGCAACCAGATGATCCCATATGGCGTCGAGAGCTTCGACGATACGCTGGCGAACACGAAGGCGCTGCAAGCCAGCCTGTCGGGGATGTAATTCCGCAATCGGCGCTTTTTTTGGGCGACTTATCAAGTCGCCCACATACTGTAGCGCATGTATTATGGGCGACCCACCGGGTCGCCCGTACGAATTCCATGTAGCCATTGTGCTTCACGGGCGTTTCGCCGAAACGCCCCTACACCGTGTTTGGCAGAACTGCATGAGACTCCGCCTCCCATACCTCCTGTTGGCGCCATCGGTCATCGTGCTGCTGGCGCTGATTTTGTACCCGCTGGCCTTCGCGCTGCGCAACAGCTTCTGGTTCTGGAATTTGCAGATGGGCGCCGCGCCGCTCTATTACTCGGGCCTGGACAACTACCGCATGGTCTTCCAGGTTACGCCCTTCGCGGTGGCGCTGAAGAATACGCTGCTGCTGGGTTTCCTGGGCACATTCGCCCAATTCTGGTTCGGCATGGGCATCGCTCTGCTGCTGCACACACATCTGCGCGGCATGGGGCTGATGCGCGCCGCGCTCATTATGCCCACGACGCTGGCGCCGGTGGTGGCCGGTTTTCTGTTCCGTTATTTGTTAGAGCCAAAAGGCGGCATCCTGCCCTGGCTGCTGGAAGGCATCGGCTTCCCGGTGCCGCCGCAGGGCTTCCTCGGCAACGCCAACACGGCGCTCTTCAGCATCGGCCTGGTCGATACCTGGCAGTGGACGCCTTTCTTCGCCATAGTGCTCTACGCCGGCTTGCTCTCGATCAATGAAGAAGTCAAGGAAGCGGCTCAGGTTGACGGCGCGAGCGGGTGGCGCATGTTCTGGTCGATCACATTGCCGCTGCTGCGCCCCATCGCCGCATTTTTGGTGATGATCCGCTTTATGCAGCTTTTCAATAGCTTCGATCTGGTCTTTGTGCTCACCAGCGGCGGACCGGGCACCGCCTCGCGCACGCTGAGCTTCAACCTGTATCGCGAAGGGCTGGTCAATTACAACATTGGCTTGACCGCCGCCATGACCTGGCTGGTCGTCATCATCGTCAGCGTCATCATCAATCTCTACCTGTTCTTCATTTATCGCAAGCGAGAGTGGTAGAGTCGTGTCTCAATCATGGATGAAGCCTGGTTGGTCACCAGTCGTCTACAGAGTCACCCCTCTCCATTCTTTGGATGCCCGACATAGAGATGGCGGGAAAGGGCCGGGGGAGGGGTAGACTTGAGCAGACGACTCTCACGAAAGAACCGAATCATCGTCTACGCGCTCATGGCGCTGGTCATGATATTTTTCCTGGGTCCTATTTTCTGGTTTATCCTGCTCGCCTTCCGCCATCCCAGCGAAGCCTACACGTTGCCGCCTCGGCTCATATTCGAGCCTTACCTCGGCAATTTTGGCGACACCTTCGTCGACCCGGGCAAGAACGCGCCGCAGCTGCTCAGCAGCGTCATCGTCAGCACTGGCGCCACTTTGCTGAGCCTGCCCTTCGCGCTATCCGCCGCTTACGCCCTGTCGCGCTTCGCCATGCGCGGCAAAGAATTCATCATGAATTGGTATATCAGCCTGCTGATCGCCCCGCCGATCGTCTTTGTCATCCCCTATTTCATTTTGATGTCGCGCATCGGCTGGGCCGGCAGCTACCAGGCGATGATCGTGACCCTGCAAACCCTGGCCATTCCCTTCTCGGTTTGGCTGCTGAAGAGCTTCATGGACGAGGTGCCGCTCGATCTGGAGGAAGCCGCCTGGGTCGATGGCGCCGGTCGCCTGGCCGCCTTCTTTCGCATCATCATCCCGCTGGCGCTGCCCGGCATCATCGTCACCTCGATGTTCACATTCGTCTTCAGCTGGAACAATGTGATTTTCCCGCTGGCGCTCAGCAAGCAGAGCACGACCACCTTGCCCGTCGGCACGATCAGCTTCTTCGCCTCGACCGGCGTCTATTGGGGGCATATCGCGGCGACCGCTGTTGTCGCCATGCTGCCGCCGATGATCATCTTTCTGCTACTGGGCCGCTATGTCGTCCGCGGGCTGACCTTCGGCGCGGTGAAAGGCTAAGCGCCTGCGCGATAGATCGCTTGCAGTGCCGATACGCAAACTGATCGGCACTTGCGACAGCAGATGAATTGAGCGAGGTTAAACAGTGATAATACCGAGGCTTACCAACGTGGTTATCAAGCTTGAAATGGCGACGAAAAGCAATGCGAGAATACTGGCGCCGCCGGTGATCTTCATCCGCCAGCGGCGTTCGTTTTCGATTTTGTCGCTGAGTTTTTCAAATTTGTCGGCGATGTCTTCCGTTTGCTTGTCAATTTTCGCGTCAATTTTGGCGTCGAGTACCCTGACAGCATCGCTGACTTCCTTGCGCACGAATTCCTTTGTGGCGAGCGATTCCAGCTTGCCTTCAATCCGCCCAATGTCGCGTTCGTGCTGGTTCAGTTTATCTTCAATGTCCATGCAGTATCCTGTGTAAGAGTCAGACCCGAATTCATTGATAGGGTAACATAGACTCGGGCGAATCTCAAACTGAAACTGAATCTTCACTCTACACTTGAGTATATCTGAATCGTACCACGAGAGCATAGACGGACGAGAGGTCAGCATGACTAAAACTGGATTCGGCGTCATCGGGGCGGGCATCGTTGGCGGCGGCTTGCACGCCCGCGTCTATCATCAGCTGCCGCAGGCGGAACTGGTCGCCGTCTGCGATTTGGATGAAGCGCGCGCCCGCGATGTCGCCGAGCGTTATGGCGCGCCTCATGTTTACACCGATTGTCGCGATATGCTCGCGCGGGACGATATCGCCGCCGTCTCCATCGCCACGCCCGATTTCGCCCACCGCGAGATCGCTGTCGCCGCCGCTCAAGCGGGCAAGCACATGCTGGTGGAGAAGCCGCTGGCGACCACAGTTGAAGACGCCGACGCCATTGTGCAAGCGGCCGCCGACGCCGGCGTCAAGCTCATGGTGGACTTCCAAAACCGCGTCAGCCCGGCCTTCCAGGCGGGGAGGCATGCGGTGCGGGCCGGTGAATTGGGCGAGCTCAAGTACATCTACGCCCGCCTCAGCAATACCACCTTCGTGCCGACGCAGATGCTGCCCTGGGCGAGCAAGAGCTCGGCGCTCTGGTTCCTCGCCAGCCATACGCTGGATATGACTTGCTGGCTTCTGCAAGACCGGCCGACGCGCGTCTACGCCGTCAGCCGCTCCGGCGTCTTGAAAGCGATGGGCATCGACACGCAGGACTTCCATGTCGCCATCGTCGAATTTACGCGCGGCGCCGTCGTCACGTTGGAGAACAGCTGGATCCTGCCGGAGACGGAGCCCAACGTCTTCAACTTCAAGATGGAATTGCTGGGCAGCGACGGCGTCATGTACATCAACACCTCCGATCATCGCATGGTGGAACAGTACACGCGCACTGGGCTGAGCCTGCCCGATATGCTGGGCATGCCCGCCGATGACAGCTCGGCCCGGTTCAGCGGCTTCGTGCAGGAGGCGATCGCCCGCTTCGTCGACGCCGTCGTTGATGACGCGCCCCTGCTCGCCACCGGTGAAGAGGCGGCGCTCGTCACCCGCGTCCTGGCCGCCGTTGAACAGTCGGCCCAAACTGGCCGGCCGGTTGAGCTTGACTGATGGTTGACGACCGCCTCTTGCTCGGCATCGACATCGGCACATCCAGCTCGAAGGGCTTGCTGGCGGATCTCGACGGGCGCATTATCGCCCAGCATGCCGTCCCCCATGGTTTCGATATGCCCCAGCCCGGCTGGGCGGAGCAGGACGCCGATGACGTTTGGTGGCGCGATTTCTGCACTATCTCCCGCGCTTTGATCGCCCGGGCCGACATCGACGCCAATCGCATCGCCGGCGTCGCCTGCAGCGCCATCGCCCCGACCATGCTGCCCCTCGACCAGAATTATCGCCCGCTGCGCCCGGCCATCCTCTACGGCATCGACACGCGCGCGGGCGAAGAAATCGCCGAGCTGAACGCCGCCCTCGGCGAAGAGGCCATTTTCGAGCGCTGCGGTCATCTGCTCTCGGCGCAATCTGTCGGGCCCAAAGTGCTCTGGTATCGCAAACATCAACCCGAGCTCTTCGCCAAGACGCGCAAGATCGTCACGGCGGCGACCTATCTCGCCTTTCGTCTTTGCGGAATTTTCGTCGTCGATAATTATGTCGCGCCCTATTTCACGCCCTTTTTTGATGTGCGGCGAATGGCCTGGCACAAAGATTGGGTTGAGCAGGTCTGCCCGCTCGATTGGCTGCCGGAGACGCGCTGGTCCCTCGAATGCGCCGGCCAGGTCACGGCGGAAGCGGCCGGTGACACTGGCATTCCGGCCGGAACGCCTGTCGCTGTCGGCACGGCTGACGCCCTGGCTGAAGCGGTCGCCGCTGGCGCCACCTCAAATGGCGACTTGATGGTGATGTACGGCTCCACCCTATTCCTAATCCAGACGACGGCGCGCTATAAGCCGCACCGCGACCTCTGGGCGTCGGTCCATCTGACGCCGGGCAAGGCGATACTGGCGGCGGGCATGGCGACCTCGGGCGCGCTGCTGGCCTGGTTTCGCGATGAACTGGCCGCCGAGGAAGGGATTGAAGCGGAAGCGGCAGGCGCTAACGCCTTCGCGCTGCTATCGGAGCGGGCGGCGGAGAGCCCGCCCGGGAGCGGCGGCTTGATCACGCTGCCCTACTTCAGCGGCGAGCGCAGCCCCATCAACGATCTGGAGGCCAAGGGCGTATTCTTCGGCTTGACCCTCAGCCACAGCCGCGCCGATCTCTACCGCAGCTGCCTCGAAGGCATCGCCTTTGGACTGCGCCACAGCATCGAAGCGATGGGGGAGGCGGGCGCCGCGCCCAAGCGTCTGATCGCTATAGGCGGCGGGGCGCAAGACGCGCTCTGGCCGCAAATCTGCAGCGATGTCACCGGCCTGCCGCAAGACTTGCCGCAGCAGACAATCGGCGCGGCTTACGGCGACGCCTACATCGCGGGCATGGCGGCCGGCATCTTCGCTGATTGGAAGCCGCTGCGCCAGCGCTGGCTGAAGATCGAGCGCCGCATTCAGCCGGATCCGGAGGCGAAGGCGATTTACGACGATCTCTATCCGATTTACTGCGATCTCTATCGCGACACAAGGCGGCACATGGCGCGGCTGTCACGCGTGACTTGAAGGGCTGGCGCTGTTTCAGTAGGCTTG
Organism: Chloroflexota bacterium; assembly: GCA_011523545.1. Classification (GTDB taxonomy): domain Bacteria; phylum Chloroflexota; class Anaerolineae; order Aggregatilineales; family Phototrophicaceae; genus UBA6055. Next base: position 5,345 of record WTGN01000079.1, read on the forward strand.
ACGTGACGGCGCAATCACTTTTGCGCGCTTGCGGTCAATAAAAGGAAGTCGATATGGCGACCAAGAAAACAGATAAGGACGCGGACAATCTGGCTGCGGTCCTCGAGAAGATCCCGCAGATGTTCGGTGAAGATGCGGAAATTGGCTTGCGCATGCACGACGTTATTATGGAAGCCGCGCCCAAGCTCAAGCCACGGCTATGGTACGGCATGCCCGGATACGCGCGCGGCCGCAGCAAACCGGTGCTTGTTTTCTTCCGCAAGGATGATTACGTCACCTTCGGACTGAACGAGAAGGCGAACTTGACCGTTGCTGAAGACGCGCCGGACAAGCTGATTCCCGGCAGCTGGTACTTGACCGAGCTTGACGAAGCCACCGAAGCGCGAATCGCCGAGATTGTGCGCGCGGCGGTGAGTTGAGGGCGGGCGGCAAAACTTGGGCGTGACAGCCGACCAAATATGGGCCGGCTGCCACGATGGCAATGGTCAAGTTGGCATGCCGCGAAACGTAGGCGGGATCTTGCTGTTGGGCTGTAGGTCCGCGCCACCAATCGTAACCGTGCGCGGCAGATGTTCGGTCGCCGTGAGCATGAAGGTGTCGTAGAAGATTGGCTGCCCCCATTCGATAGAGGCGATAGGGCTGTCTACGATGCCTTCGAGATGCAAGTAGTCGAGGTTTTGCAACTTCTCCTCATCTTCGTAGTAGCTGCTGTCGAAAAAGCCGAACTCAATCCGATAGTCCCCTCGTAGAATCGCCGGCTGGTCATAGATCGGATCGTAGGCGATCTGGCGCAGGTTGGACAGGGTATCGCCAATATATCGCCTGTCGTGTCTGCCGGTTTTGTCGTGCCTAATTGCGGGATGCCATGATGTAGCCCAGACGAGGCATTCCCTGTCGCAGGCGACGAGACCCAGCAGTTCCATCTGATAGGGAAATACCGTGATCGTCTTAGCGTCATCTGTTTCGATATAGACGGCGCAATTCTCTCGCAGAGGGGGCTTGCACTGTTCAGTCTCGTGCCAGTCGTTGATCGGTTTCGCCGCGCTGTTCACAAAAATCAGGTGGCGATCACCCGGCGACGCCAACGCATTTTCATGGGCTTGCCCTGTATGACTGTCAAACAGCGTCCAGCCGCCAGCAGCGCCATAGCGAAGGAAACGTCCGCTGGCCGAAAGGTCAAGCAGTCTAGAGCCTTTAATATCATTTTCGCTGGCTACAAGCGATGCTTCGGCTTCTTCATACAGGTCCCAGCGCCAGATGCCAGAACCATCTTGCCAGGCGATGGCGCTGCTGTCCGCGCTCCATTGGATTGTCGTTGGCCGCCAGTCGACAGTTTGAAGTGGCGCGTTCGCTATCAAGTCCATTTGCATGCCGACTCCCCATTGCAGGAAATCGCCCGGACCCTTGTTGCGAAACAGGTATACCGCGAGTTGTGACTCATCCCAGACAGCGACCATGTGACTGTCATTACTAAAGCGCAAATCGCGCCCGGGCACCTTGGTCATTTGCTCATAATGCTGTGGTGAATAACCAAATGGCCAGACATAGTAGAAGCCGATGGTCTGGTTATCCACGCGCAACGCCACATGGGCGTCGTCGGGTGAGATAAAGCGTACGGTCTCCGCATCAACCGCACTTATGCTGCGATCGGGATTGACCTGGTAGCGCCTGCCGTTTTCTGTCGTAAACATCAGATATCGCCTTAAGGGATACCGCAAGACTTTGTCAATTGTCGGGGCGATCGGCGCCTCTCGCCCGCCCGCCTTCAGCATTTTAGCGACGAGATCTTCTTCGGATATGTCTTCTTTAGCGTCCCATACTTGGGCAAAATCTTCAGTCGCGACGTCTCGGTAGGTTATCATCTCGTCCCATATGTAGAAATGCGCGGAGCCGCCGTCGTAGTCTGAATACGTTTCAAAAGGAGTGTGGCTCAGTCCGAAATATCCTGTCGCGCCAGCGCGCCAGATGTGTCCCCGGCCGCTGAAGAGGCAGCCAGTGTCATAACCGCGGACGGTGTGGCCCGTCTCCAAGCCAACATTGTATCGCGAGACGGTAAGCAGAGTTGGTCCTTCGCCTTTGTAATATTCTGCTACGTGAATAACTGCGCTGTAACCTCGATCGTCGACATCCATCACGGTCGCGCGCACGAGCAGATCCATCTCATGCAGGTCTTCGGTGCGGAACCTGGGCGCCTCGCGGCATGTGTGCGCCCAGGTTGGAGAGAGCGAAAATAGCATCAGAACACAACTGGTCAATGCAATCAGCCCCGTTTTCATATTGATATTCCCTTCGCTTTATGGACGCTTCCCAGTCTAGGCGCGGAACTTTCACTCCTCCGATTTCGTATGTTTTGCGCAAGACGAACGTAGCGCGCGTAGGTTTCGCGAAGGTCTGCCGTCGGTTTCGCCGTCAGCTCCAACCCGCAATAGACATGCCCCGGCTTCTCCAGCACAATAGGCGGCGTTTTGTCCCAGCCAGGAGACCGCCATGCCCTACGAGCCCAACATGTACGATTCGCACATGCACACGCCCCTCTGCAAACATGCCCGCGGGGAGCCCTCCGCCTACGCCGCCCAGGCCGAACGCGTTGGTCTGCGCGGCATCACCTTCACCTGCCACAGCCCCATGCCGGAAAATTGGGACGCTGGCGTGCGCATGACGCTCGAGCAACTGCCGCAATATGTCGACATGATTGGGGCGGCGCGCGCGGAATACGCCGGGCGGGTGGATCTGCGCCTGGGCCTGGAAAGCGATTACTTCCCCGGTACTGAATGTTGGGTCGCCGACGTGCATAGCCAAGCTGACTTCAGCTACATTCTCGGCTCGGTGCACGCGCTGACCAAGGAATTCAAAGCCAGGTATCAGAACGGCAGGACGCGGCTGGAATACGAGCGGAGTTATTTTGAGAGCCTGGCCGACGCCGCCGAGACCGGTCTATACGATTGCCTGAGCCATCCCGATATCGTCAAGATCGCTCATCCCAAGCAATATGATGTCGCCGATCATCTTGATACGATTCGGCCCATTCTTGACCGGATCGCCCGGACCGGCGTCGCCATGGAGCTCAATACCAGCGGCCTCAACAAGCCTTATCCGGAGATGAACCCCGGCGATGTCATGCTGTCGGAGATGGCACAGCGCGGGATTCCGGTTGTGATCGGCTCCGATTCGCATGATCCGCATCGCGTCGGCGCCGACTTCGACAAAGCGCTGGCCAATCTGCAGAACGCCGGCTATGAGCGCGTCAGTTATTTTCTCGATCGCGAGCGCTATGAGTTGATGATCAGCGAGGTGTTTTTGGCCGAGTTGCAGCCGCGCCTGGTTTAACGTCTTGCTACTGTCGCATTACCGGCCCATTCGCCTTCTTGATCCGCAAGAAGCCGACCAAGCTCCCCTCCCTGATGCGTCGGGGAGGGGCCGGGGGTGGGGTTGGAGTCCTGGCCGAGTTGCAGCCGCGCCTGGTTTAAGCGGCGGGCGCCTCGCTTGACGCCTCTACTAAACTCGCGAAAACTGCAAACTGTAAGGCTTGTCCGGTACGAGATTTCCGGCGCCTGCCGGTGGTTCACCCCCCGGTCCCCAATAAATTAGGGGGAGACTTTTTTCATCGCCGAGTCCTTTCAATTGGCGACCAATCTCCCCTTCCTTAGCTGGCTGGGGAAGGGGCCGGGGGATGGGGTTCGTTGCCCACGTACCAATCATCGCGATTGAGCGGCAGGAATCCACTCGCGCCTTTGCCGTCCTCGGTTTTGTACAGCAGAGCCTGGTGAATCGAGTTGTAGCCCGATTCAAAGACCCAGCGCGCACCCGCCAGGTAAATGCGCCAGCGCCGATAACCGACCGGCCCCAGCATATCCAGGATCGTCTCTCGACGCGCCTCGAAGCGCGCCAGCCAATTTTTCAGCGTCAGCGCGTAATGCTCGCGCAGGCTTTCGACATCGCGCACTTCAAAGCCGGCTTTGGCCGCCACATCCAGCACGTAGGCGATATGCTGGCTATCGCCATCGGGGAAGATGTATTGCTGCACGAATGAGTCTTTGGCTTGATATTGAGGGATATTCGGCGCCTGGAACAGGGTGATGCCATGGTTCAGGAAGACGCCGCCATGCCGCAAAAGTCGGTAGGCTTTCTCAAAATAGATCGCCAGGTTCTCTCGCCCGACATGCTCGACCATGCCGACGCTGACGATTTTGTCGAAGGGCTGGCTTTCATCGACATTGCGATAATCCAACAGCTCCGCCCGGCAGCGGGCTGACAGGCCGGCCGCCTCGATGCGTTCCTTCGCCAGCGCCAATTGCTTCTCGCTTAGTGTGATGCCCAGGGCGTCAACGCCGTAATGTTCGGCCGCGTGCATAATGAGCGCGCCCCAGCCGCAGCCGATATCCAGCAGCCGGTCGCCCGGCTCCAGCCGCAGCTTGCGGCAGATATAATCCAGCTTGCGGCTCTGGGCCGCGTCGATGCTCTCGGCGGGGTCCTTGAAATAAGCGCAGGAATAGACCATCTTTTCATCGAGCCAAAGTTGATAGAACTCGTTGGAGACATCGTAGTGATATTGGATCGCCTGCATATCACGCTTGACCGAGTGCTTCTCGCCGGAGAGATGGGCGATCTGATTGTTGTCGCCGGGATCACGCGAGGGCAGGCGCAGCAGCTTGGGCGCGAAACGCAACGTGTCTGACCAACTCCAGCCTTCCCACAAGAAGCGCGCCAGGTCGATGGCGGCGTAGAGCTCGCCCTCGATTTCAAAATCGCCGAACATATAAGCCTCGCCGAGCTTGCGCTCAGTCGGCGGGAAGAACATGCGGCGCAGCGCCGATGGCCCATTGAGCGCGATGGTGAAGCGAGCCTTACTTGCGTTTCGCGGTTCCCAAATGGTGCCATCCCACAAGCGAATGGCGAAATCGCGACCGGGATAACTCTCAAACACCGCCGTCAGCAGATCCAGCGTATTAGCCACATGGCTATCACGCGTCATGACATGTACCTCAACCACAGCAAACCTCCTCATTTCACCATGCCGCGGAATTAGCTCATATTATAACAAGACTGGCGACTGATTGCGCAAGCCCTCGTATACTGTAGTGTGGGCGCTTTAGGCGAGCCTGAGCATGGCGCGGCGCGTCAACCAGTCAATATTGCTCAATCGCAATCCGTTGGGGGCCCTCGCTTGATGACAGAGCTTATGAATGCCGATGCAGAACCCCGCCTGCTCATCGTCGCCGAGAGCCTGTTGAGCCGCGCCGGTCTGGCCGCGTTGCTGGAGGAGCGCGGCTGCAAGGTGCTGGGCCAGGCCGATGGAGCGGGCCTGCGGCGCGAGATTGAGAGGCTGGAGCCGGATCTGCTCATCGTCGATTTTGGCTGGGAGACGGAGGCGCTGCGCGACCAACTGATCCCGCTGGATAAAGATATTCCGGTCCTGGCGCTAGTGCAGGATGATGAGGCGGCCTTGGCTCCCGTGCTGGGCGCTCTAAGGGCATTCCAGCGCTTCGCCATGCTGCTCCGTGAGAGCGATCCCGATGGCATTGTCGCCGCCGTCACAGCCCTCGATGAGGGTTTGACCGTGCTTGGTCCAGGTCTTATCGACTTGTTTGAAGGGGCGCTGCCAAGTGACAGTAGGCCGCCGGTCAATCCGCTGACGGCGCGCGAAAACGAGGTGCTGCAGTTGTTGGCGCGCGGGCTGACCAACCGGGCCATCGCGCATGAGCTGGGCATCAGCCAGCATACGGCGAAGTTTCATGTCAACGCCATTATGAGCAAGCTTGACGCGCAGAGCCGTACCGAAGCGGTCGTCCGCGCCACGCGCCTGGGCATGATCGTGCTTTAACGAGCCGACGTGTCGCGGCCGGGGGAATTATGGCAAGATAAGCGCATGAAAGCACTTGTCACCGGCGCCACCGGCTTCGTCGGCTCGCATTTGACGCGCCTGCTCTGCGAGAGCGGGCATAGCGCGCGCGTCCTCTATCGCACCGAGCGCAAACTCGGCGTCCTGGCCGGCCTGGCAGTTGAAGCCGTCGCCGGCGACCTGGACGATATCGCGCTCCTTGAAGAAGCCTGCGCCGATTGCGATGTCGTCTTTCACGCCGCCGCCAAAGCTGATTACTGGAAAGATGACGACCGCGACGCCCTCTGGCGCGTCAATGTTGACGGGACGCGCAACCTACTGACCGCGGCGCAGGCAGCCGGCGTCCGCCGTGTCGTCTTCACCAGCAGCGCTTCTTCTATCGGCATCCGCCCGGGCCAGGCGCCGGCCGATGAAAGCGATGCCTTCAATCTGCCGCCGGAACGCTTCTGGTACGCCTACACCAAGCAGCAAGCGGAAGAAGTGGCGGCAGAATTTGTGGCGGCTGGCCTGGATGTCGTCACGCTCAACCCGACTGTCATCATCGGTCCCGGCGACCTCAACGCCATTTCCGGCAGTTTCATTCTGGAGACGGCGCGTTACCAATGGCTCGTGCCGATGTCCACCGGCGGCCTGGCCGTCATTGACGTGCGCGATGTGGCGCGGGCGCATCTGAGCGCGCTCGAACATGGGCGAACTGGCGAGCGTTATATCCTCAATAACAGGAATATCTCTTATCGTGAGTGGTTCACGATGATCGCGGCCGCATGTGGCGTTCGGCCGCCATTATTGACCACGCCGGATTGGCTGCTGGGGCCGACGGCGCGGCTGATCGAATTGCTGCGCGCGCTCGGCATGTCTACGCCGATGGATGCCGATCAGACGCGGCTGGGCGGCGCTCATGTGTATTTCGACGGCGGCAAAGCCCGGCGCGAGCTTTTATTCAGGCCCGCGGTCGATATCGAGGCCAGCCTGCGCGATACCTATGCCTGGTACGAAGCGCAGGGCGCCATCAAGCGTGACTGGCTGACGCGCCTGATTGGCATGGTATAGCGCGTACGGGCGAGTCACCGCCTCGCCCCTACAAGGCTTGTCCGATACTGGTGGCTGCTTTTGCAAATCACACCCAACCCCCCTCGGTCCCCCCATAGCAATGGGGGGAAGGTAACGCCGAGAACTGTAGGTATAAAGAGATCCGCAGGGAAATGCTCGAATTCGCTTGCATTTGCTCCCCTCCCTGATGCTTCGGGGAGGGGCCGGGGGTGGGGTTGGCGAGGCGAATCGCAGTAGCGGACAAGCCTTACAGATTCTGATATGCGTGGCTTGCCGCTCGCTGAACCAGATCCGCAAAGAGGGGAAGGCCGCGCTCCCCCATGCGCTCGGGATGAAACTGCACGCCGATGACGCGGCCGTCTTCCGACTCGATCGCCTCGATCACATTATCCGCCGCCCGCGCCGAGACCCGCATCCCCTCGCCCAAGCCGGCGAGGGCTTGAATGTGATGGCTGTTGGCGGGCAGGCGCTCCGCCCGCAGGATTGACCGCAGCCGGCTCGTCGGCGCAATTTGAATCTGATGCTCGCTGGCGCCGCGCTCGGCGCTGTGAACAGCCGCCCCGGTCTGCCGCTGCACATCGGCGTAAATGCGGCCGCCTGACAGCGCGTTGGCGAATTGCATGCCATAGCAAATGCCCAGAAATGGCCGCTCCGCCATCGCATGGTAGATCAATTCATCGCTGAGGTCACGCCGTTCATCGACGGCTGGCAGGTCCGCCGGCAACGCGCCGATCAGCCCGCGCGTGATGCCCGGCCCGCCAGGGATGATCAGCCCGTCCAGCAGCATGGCGAAATCCCGCGCCGTGCCGGCCCTGTCCAGAATCGGCAGGATAATCGGGATGCCGCAGGCCGCTTCAACCGCCTGGGCATAGCGCAGATCGAGCGTCTGTTTGCCGTTTTCCAGGCTGGTTGTGATGCCGATGCGCGGGCGGGACATCGGGCTTTAATGGGGTCGGTAGGGCGCGTCATCCATATCGCCGACAAATTGCGGCAAGTTGCGCTGACCCAGCATCTGGCGGATGGCGTGCGCCTCGCCCAGATGATACCAGTAGTGATAAATCACGCGCTGCGTCATTGTGCCGATCGATTCTTCCAGTGCCTCGCCCTTCCACAGGAAATGCTCAGCCAGCGTTTCGGTCGTCAGCGAATCCAGGAAGACATCGGCGTTGGCCGTCACCTCGCGCCAGGCCGCCCACATGTCGTCCAGTTTGGGCGTCGATGGCGGGCAGCCAAAGCTGCAAATCTTGCGCAACTCGGGCTGAATGACCTTGCCCTGCCCGAGAAAGACGAAGGTACGATTCTCATGATCCGCCAGATGGCCGATCGTCCAGCTGATGCAATTCATCTGCCCATGCCGCACATAGGCATCCTGCAAGCTCAAGCCCTCCAGGCAGCGAAGGAATTCGCCGCGCGTGAAACGAAGCTGCTCCACCATCGGATGTGCCATCGGTCATCCTTTCTTAGTATCCGGTCGCCTGTGAGGCGGATGATGCGCTTTTCTCGCCAGCCTCGCAGGGAAGACCCTCAGCGCTTTAGCAGCAGGGGACGCCTTCCCTTGTCGGGCCGGCCGGCGTCTCTTCCAGGACAGGGATCTCGGCGAGCGCGAGCAGCCCGGCATCCGCCGGCGCGCAGCAGGCGCCATCAAGGGCGAAGTCGGTGACGCAGACGCCGGTCTCCGGCAGGTTCAGCCTCACATCGCGCGCCGCTTCCCAATCGCCGCAGAGCGCGGCAACCACCGAGCGCGCCTGCTCGTAGCCGGTCGCCAGCAAGAATGTCGGCGCCCGCCCATAGCTCTTCATGCCGACGATGTAGAAGTCCGTCTCCGGCTGGCGCAATTCGGCCTCGCCATGAGGCGGCACCGTGCCGCAGCTGTGCAGATTGGGGTCGATTAGCGGCGCCAGGCTGCGCGTCGCTTCCACTGCCGGGTCCAGGTCCAGGCGCATTTCGCGCAGCAGCTCCAGCTCGGGCCGCGCGCCGGTGCAGACGATGATCTCGTCGGCTGAAAGGCTCTCTGCTAGGCCGTCGAATTCACTGCGCAGCAGCAGTCTGTCGCCTTCCGCCGAAACATGCGTCGGCGGGAAGGGCGCCGCGATCTGCAATGCGCCCGCGGCAACCGCTGCCTTGATCCGCAGGCCCAGTTGACCGCGCGCCGCCAGGGCGTCGTCCTCGCCGCCGCCATAAACCTTCTGCAGGTTGCGGCTGCGCATCACCCAGATGATGTCGGTTTGGGGATGGCCCTCGCGCAGTCTGATCAGGTCAAGCAAGGCGTTTATCGCCGAGTGGCCGCTGCCGACGACCATGACGCGCTTGCCGGCGAATCGGGAGCGCGCGGCGCCCAGGATGTCCGGCATGCCGTAGACGAGCCGTTCGCGCAAGCTTGCTTCGCCGATCGCGGGACGGCCATTGGCGCCCAGCGGATTCGGCAAATGCCAGCTGCCGGAGGCGTCTATCACGGCGCGCGCCTCGACCAGCTCTTCATGCCCGTCGCAGACAATATGCAATTGAAATGGCGCATGCTGGCGCCGCCCATCTTTGACCTTGTCATGATTGCGCCGGCTGAGGCCGATGACCCGTGTTCCGGTGCGAATGATCGCGCGCATCGCCGGCAGCTCGGCGAGGGGCTGCAGATAACGCTCTACCAATTCCAGACCGGAGGGCAGTTCATCAGCGGGCGGCATCGTCCAGCCAGCGCTTTCCAGCAGGCGAACGCTGGCCGAATCGACATTGAACTCCCAGGGCGAAAACATGCGCACATGACCCCAATCCAGCACATTGGCGCCGATGGACGCGCCGGCTTCAAACAAGATGGGCGCTTCGCCGCGCTCGATCAGATGCGCCGCCGCCGCCAAGCCAATGGGTCCGCCGCCTATGATCGCAACCGGCAGTTGATTCGCGGGCACGGTTCTTCCTTTCGCTGATGTCGATGTCCGTCTTTGCATGTTCTGATATAAATTTCCGGCGGAATCTTACCTGGAAGATCGCAGCCGGGGCGGCGCTTGCCGGATCAGTAACCCAGCTTCAAAGCGACTTCGTCCAGGCTGTCGGTCGGCCCGATAAGGGTCACTTCGTCTTCGAGGTGCAGGTTGGTATAACCATGCGGCACGATCGAATGCCCGCGGCGCACGATCGCCATCACCAGCACATCATCCGGCAGGATGAGCTCGCGCAGGTGCAAGCCATCGACGCCCGGGTCGGTGATCGTCACCTGAATCACGTCATGTTCCGGATCGTCTTCAAAGACCATGGTTGCCAGCTGCGGCGCGCGCACAAAGTTATCCAGCAGGTGCACCATGGCATTGACAGGATCCAGCACGTGCACGCCCAATTCGCGGAATTGATCCATCAGATTGAAGGTATTGAGCCGAGCGATCTGCCGCGTGATGCCGAAATCCTCGTAGAAGATCTGACAGAGTCTGAAGCTGTCTTCGTCATGCGGCAGCAGCGTCACCGCGACTTCGGTTTTCGGCTCGATGATTTTGCGCAGGGCCTCGGCCGAGATTTCGGGCAGCCAGTGCTCGTGCCGCAGCCCGTCGGCCGCCACCTGCGATGTCACATGCGACTGATCGATATCAAGCAGCTTGACGCGCCAGCCATGCTCCAGGAGCCGATCGGCCAGTTGGCGCGATTGGTTCTCGATGCCGACAATGACCACATCCAGGATCTCGTCGTCTTTGATGTCCTGCGGCAGGTGGGATTCGCCGACCAAGCGAATGGCGTATTTGAAAAACGGCGGGCCCGCCAGTTGGCTCAGGACGATCGCCGCCACCATCAAGGTGGCGAATTCATTGCCCAGCTGCGGGAAGCCGATGGCGACTTCTTTCGCCAAACCGAGCCCGACGCCGGCCTGCGTGATGTAGGCCATCCACGTCAGCCGATTGAAGCGCGGCGGATCGCCGGCCAAGGTCCCGCCGATATAGCCCCCGACGAAGAGCGCCAGCAGTCTCACGGTGAATATCACCAGCGTTATCGGCAGCAATGCGCGCAGCACAGCCAGGTCCAGCGCTTGACCGATGAGCGTGAAAAAGATGACGAAGATCGGCATCTCCACGCGATGCAGCAGGTGGCGCAATTCGCTGCGGTAGGGACTGCGGTTGGTGATCCAGAAACTGGCGACCATGCAAATCAGCAGCGGCTCGAAGAGCAGTTCAAAGTCGAGATTGTCGTGGCTGAAATGCCTGATCTCGACGGCGAGCGCGAAGACCAGGTAGCCAATCAGCAGCAACAGGGGGATCTTCAGCCAGTCCTCCCAATGATTGCGCAGAATCAGCCCCATCAGCTGGGCGACAAGAATGCCGAAGCCAATCGACGCCAGGATTTCAAAAGCGACCAAAATGAGGAAGCCCAGGTCAAAGCTCCGGCCGGTCAAGAGCGTCGCCGCCAGCGATGTGCTGAAGGCGAAAAGCACGACGATCAGCACATCTTTGACCAGGGTCACGCCCAGGACGCCCTTGACAAATGGACCGCGCGCGCGCATCTCGTTGATGATGGCGATAGCGGAGGAAGGCGAGCGCGCCGCCAGTATCGTGCCGGCCAGCAGCGAAACGGCGACTTTGCCGGCGCTCGTCAAGCCCTGCATGAACGGTATGTAGTCAGCCAGCAGGAAGATGGCGCTGCCGCAGAAAATATAGATAGCGCCAATTTGCGTTAAGGTGTTCCAGCCGATGCTGCGGTAGCGCCCGCGCAGTTCATCAAGGGCCATCTCGCTGCCGGCGGCGAAGGCGATGAAAGCCAGCGATATCTCGTCCAGAAAGCGCAGAATCTCTACATTCTCCGGCGCCATAAACTGGAATATGAATGGACCCGCCAACAGGCCGGCCAGCAAATAACCGCTGATCAGCGGCATATGAACGCGCGTCGCCAGGCGTCCGATCTGAAAGGCGGCGACGGCGGTGAAGGCAAAGGCGGCAAGCGAAAACGCCAACAGACCGTAATCCAAGGTATGATTCCCGCGCTAGTGAGTTAAGAGACTGGCAGTCCAGAAAGCGCGACCATTTTATCAAGTTAGCGCCGGCTGTACAGTCTGTACAGATACCGAAACGCGCGGTGCTAGCCGGCTGACGCGGCGCCGATGGTCTCCGCTTCCAGTTCAGCAGCCAGCCGCCCCATTATCTGGACGGTCTGCCGCAAATCGGAAGGCGTGGTCCGCGGATTATTCGTAACCAGGCGCATGACCGTTTTTTGGCCGAGCTGCGTGGTTGATGCGAAGGCGAATCCGTTCGCCGCCATAGCGCCGCTCAACTGATACGTCACCGTATTGGCAAGGTCCTCGTCGCCATCGCGCGGCTTGTAACGAAAGGTCACGATGGCCATTTGCGCCGGCGTGACGATTTCCCAACGGCCCGAATCGCGCAAGAGCGATTCCGCTAACTCAGCCAATTCAAATCCCCGATCAATCGCTTGCCGCATGGCTGCCAACCCAAATACTTTGAGGCTCATCCAGAATTTCAGGGCGCGGAAATAGCGCGTCAGTTGAATGCCCTGATACATGAAGTTTAATTCTTCGCCGGCCTCTTCTTTGCTATGCGGCTCGGCATCGGTGAGGAAATGGGCTTTCTCTTTGAATGTTTCGCTGAGCCAATGACGATCACGCACCAAAATAGCGCTGCACTCTACTGGCTGGAACATCCACTTATGCGCGTCCCAGGCTAGCGAATGCGCGCGCTCAATGCCAGCCAATTCCAGCCGCCTGTGTGTGGTCAAACTGGCCGACGCGCCATAAGCCCCATCGACATGAAGCCAGAGGTCTTCTCTCTCGCAAAGATCCGCCAGGTCATTCAGCGGGTCCACCGCGCCCGAATTGGTTGTGCCGGCTGTCGCAGCAATGCAAAACGGCCGTTTGCCCGCCGCTCTGTCCTCGGCAATGGCGCGTTCGAGATCAGCCGGCGGAAGCCGGTAATCCCTGTCGGAGAGGATTTCGCGCAATTGATCGGGCGCGAAGCCGAGGATGCGCAAGCCGCGCGCGATGACGAAGTGCGCTTGATCTGAACAGTAGACGACGGCATCGCGCATGTCGCCGTCCAGTTGAATCTGACGCGCCACCGCCAATCCCGTCAGATTCGCAACCGAGCCCCCGCTCACAAACAAGCCGCCCGCCTCTTCCGGCATGCCGCAGAGCTTGCGCAGCCAACTGATGGCCAGCCTCTCGACAACCGCCGCGCCCGTCCCTAGCGGATACAAGGCGTTGAAGATGTTGTAGCCGGACGCCAGCGCGTCCGCCATGGCGCCGACGAAGTTGTTGGATGAGGGGATATAGGCGAAGAAGCGCGGATGATCCAGGTGGTCGATGGTTGTCAATATCTGCCGCTCGAATTGTTCGAGCACATCGCGCCAATCCGACCCCGATTCTGGAAGCGGTTCGTCCAGGATTTCTTCGAATGTCGCGTGATCCAGCGCCCGCGTCACCGGAAATTGGGCTTGCGCGCCGGTATAGTCCACCAGCATGTCGATGATTCGGTAGCCCATCTCCCGCATGTCGTCGGCGCTGAGCTTTAATTGGTCTCGGGGGTTCGACGTGCGCATGTTCGATCCTTGTCGTCGTGCTTTGTATAAAAGCCTCTGCAAAGTTCGACAGATTTGGATACCTTAACGCAGATTCTGTAATCATGCCAACTAAGCGTTAGACAACGCTATCGTTGCAACAAGTTTTAACTTTGCATTAAGCGTGTGGATTTACAGCGTCAATGATGCGGAGGCATCTAGCTGATTGCCGGCGAGTCTCCAAGCTGAACTTCCAACTCGTTTGCCAGCCGCCCCAAAAGCTGAATCGTCATTTCCAGGTCCGCGGGCGTGGTGCGCGGATTGTTGGCGCAGATGCGCATGACCGGCCTGCCGCGCAGCTGGGTTCCGGAGGCGAAAGCGTCGCCAGCTTCCAACAGGCTGCCTACCAAATTCTGCGTGACGCGGTCGGCAAGCGTCTGATCGCCATTAGCCGGTTTGTAACGAAAGGTAACGATGGCCATTTGCGCCGGTGTCACGACTTCCCAGCAGCCCGCCGCGCGCAGCAGGCGCTCCGCCAACTCGGCATTGGCGAAGCCGGCCGCGATCGCCTCACTGATGGCATCCAGGCCAAATACCTTGAAGCTCATCCACAGTTTCAGCGCGCGAAACTGCCGCGTCAACTGAATGCCTTGGTACATGAAATTGATCTCTTCGCCTTCGCTCTGTACATCTTTCAGGACTTCAGACGTCTCCTTGAATGTCGCCGGCAGCCAGCGCCGATCTTGGAGCAGCACGACGCCGCATTCAATCGGCTGAAACAGCCACTTGTGCGCATCCAGGGCGAGGGACTGCGCGCGCTCAAGCCCCTTGAGCGCCTTCGCCCCCGGCGGCGTCATTATCGCCGGCGCGCCGTAAGCGCCATCGACATGCAGCCAGAGGTCTTCTTCCTGGCACAGGTCGGCCAGGGCATCCAGCGGATCCACCGCGCCGGTGTTCGTCGTGCCAGCCGAGGCGATGACGCAGAAGGGCCGCCTCCCCGCGGCGCGATCTTGGGCAATGGCCGCGCGCAGGGCTGGTGGCGGCAGCCGGAAATTATCATCGCTCGGGATCTTGCGCAGCTGCCCCGGCGCGAAGCCCAGCAGGCGCAACCCGCGCGAGACGGCGAAATGAATCTGATCGGAACAATAGGCGAGGGCCTCCCGCATATCGCCCGCCAATTGAATCTCGCGCGCGACAGCCAGGGCGGTCAGATTCGCGACCGAGCCGCCGCTGACGAAGGTCCCGCCCGCCGCCGCGGGAAAGCCGAAAATCTGCCGCAGCCAGTCTACCGTCAGCCGCTCGATCTGCGCTGCGCCCGGCCCTTGCAGCCAGACGGCGTTGAAGACGTTGTAGCCGGCCGCCAGCGCGTCGGCCATGACGCTGACAAAGTTGTTCGCTAGCGGAATATAGGCGAAGAAACGCGGATGGTCGACGCGATTCGATGTTTCGACCACTTGTCTTTCGAATTGTTCATGGACGGCGCGCCAATGGCTGCCTTCGCGCGGCAGCGGCTCGGTCAAAATAGCATCCAGCGCGTCGAGGTCCAGCTTTTCAACGACCGGCTTCTCGGCGCGGGTATCGTAGTAGTCCAGTAGCGAATCAATGACCTGGTAGCCGAATTCCCGCATCTCGTCGCGGCTGATTTGCAGCTTGTGTCGCTGTGATGAATCGCTCATGTACACGCCTGATTCGCCATGTGATTTTGTAGGGGCGTTTCGCCTAGTCGCCCGCGGGCGTGGACGAATGCCTGCATGCCTTGTTGCGCAATTGTGGCGGACGGACATGGGTCGCGACGCTGACCGTCTCTCGCCCCAGCGAAGCCATATGCTAGGCAATATGACATCCGTCGGCGACCACTGCGCCCGCCTCCGGTCTCCTGCGGTGAAGCCATAGACCTCAGTAGTTCCAAGTTAGTCATGCGAAAACATCCTCGCTAGAAAACTCCCCTTCCCTAGCTCGCTGGGGAAGGGGCCGGGGGATGGGGTAGAAAAGCGGCATTTTCGAATTCTTATTACTTTCTTGGAACTACTTCCCTCAGCCCCCGCCGAGAATCGCTTTCAAGGCAATCACGGTCAAGACAGCCAGCGCGGCATGATTGAGCAGTCGCTTGCTGAAGCGATTCCCGATGCGCACGCCGATCGCAGTGCCGAAATAGATCAGCGGCGAAATGACCAGCGCCAGCAGAATTACCTCGAGGTTCATCGTCGTGGACAGGAAAAGCAGGAGGGCGACTTGCACCGGCGCGTTGAACAGGAAGAGCGTCATCGTGAAGGCGCGCGCCTCCCGCGCTTCATAATCGCGCGTCGTCATCCACAGCACCAGCGGCGGACCGCCCATCGCCACCAGGCCCTGCAAGACGCCGCTGATACTGAAGGCGGCGATCGAGGCGGCTGTCGGCCATTCGCGCCCGGCGAACTTGCCCGCGGCGATGCGGACGGCAACGCCCAGCAGCACGCCGAAGCCCACAAGGCGCTTGATGCTAGCCAGCTCCAGCGCTTCGACATTCAGCAGCAGTAGAACGCCGACGGCCACCGTCAGCAAGCGCGTGATCGCCGCCGGCTTGACATCGCCCCAGGGGATATGCGCCCGCAATTGCCAGACGCCGAACATCACCTGAATGCCGATTGACAGTGTCGTCAGCGCCACCGCTTGCGACAGGCTGAAGCCGGCTTCGACCAGCAGCGGCACGGCGATCATGCCCAACGCGAAGCCAATCGTGCCTTGCGCCAGGCTGCCGACGAACATGATGAGTCCCGCCCAAATCAGCGGCATATCCACAGTGCGCTGAACTCCATAAGCTGCGGGCAGTGTCACACAGACTGGCGCAATAGGCAAGGTTTGCTGTCCGCAGCGCTTGTGGCCGGGCTGCCAGGGACCGGCGGCCGCGCCGTCGTGCAAATCGCACAGTGGCTGATACCTCTCCCAGCGAAAAGCGTATGTAAAATGAAAGAAGGGCAGCGCCGTCATTTTGAATTACTCGATACGCGGCGCAGACCTCAGCAGGTTCATGAATTTGGCGATACAATCGCCTTATGCCAAGAGGAAAGGAGCAAGCCGCGACAGCCATCAAGGGACTGCCCGGCTCAACCGCAATGGACAATCGCGCGATTAGCGAGCTAACGGTTAGCGAACTCGAAGAGATTATCCGCCGCACGGTGAAGAATTCGGTGGCGGAAGTGATGTTGGAGTTCGCAATGGATGCCGACGTCGAAGCGCAGGTCGCTTACGAAGCCGAGATCAATGATATGCTGCGTCAGGAGATGCAGTCCTTCAACGGCGTCGGCGATTTTGAATTGGCCGCCGCCCACAAAGTGGATGACTGAGGCAGCGGCCGCAGAAAGGGACAATATGCAAGTCTGGGACGCCATTCAAAGCAAGCGGGCGATACGCGAGTTTCGCGATGTAGCGCTGGCTGACGAGCACATAGAGCGCATACTCAACGCCGGCCGCCGCTCGCAAAGCTCCAAGAACAGCCAGCCATGGCACTTCATCGCCGTGCAGGACAAAGCGCGCCTGTTACAACTGGCCGAGACCGGCGCCGGCATGGGTCATGTGGCCGGCTGCGCGCTTTGCGTCGTCATCGTCGTGCCGACGGAAAACGAGCGCACGCTCTGGCATTTCTTCGATTCCGGTCAAAGCGCCGCCTATATGCAGCTGGCCGCGACCGAAATTGGCATCGGCTCCTGCCTGGGCACGATATACGAGCCGGACCTTGCCGGGGAAATCCTGGGCATCCCGGCCGGTTTCCAGACGCGCCTGGTCATATCTTTTGGTTATCCCGCCGACCAGGCAGCGGCCAGCAAGCCGCTCAGCGCGGGCGGCCGGCGCCTCTTTGATGATGTCGTTCACTGGGAGACCTGGTAGCTTCGGCGCGGGTCGCCGGGCTTAAGGGCGGGGCGGGCGCCTATGGCGGAAGCCGACATCAGTACAGAGGCGAAGGCGAGGACGCGGGCAGCCGGCCTGAACAACCGCCCGCGCCGGCTGCGTTTCTCGGCGGCCATGCGGCGCTTGGTGCGCGAGACGGGGCTGGCGCCGGAAGATTTCGTCTATCCGCTTTTCGTGCGCCACGGCCGCGACCTGCGCATCCCCATCCAATCGATGCCCGGGCAGGCCCAGTTGACGGTCGATCTATTGGCGGCGGAAGCGAAAGATATCGCAGCGCTGGGCATCCCCGCCGTGATCCTCTTCGGTATCCCCGAGCGCAAGGACTGGCGCGGGAGCGACAACTACAGCGACAGCGGCGTCATCCCAAGCGCCATCCGCGCCCTCAAAGACGCCGCGCCCGATCTCATCGTCATCTCTGATATGTGCTTCTGCGAATACACCGACCATGGCCATTGCGGCATCATCAACGCGCCGGATAATGCCCATTTCGATCCCGATTTGCCGCTGGGTTATTTGCTGAACGATCCCACGCTTGAGTTGCTTCGCCGAGCTTCGGTCGTTCATGCCCGCGCCGGCGCCGATATCATCGCGCCCTCGGGCATGATCGACGGCATGGTCGCGGGCATTCGCGCCGCCCTCGATGCCGAAGGCTTCTCCCATGTCGCCTTGATGAGCTACGCGGCAAAGTACGCCAGCGTTTTCTACGGGCCCTTTCGCGAGGCGGCGCACAGCGCGCCGGGCTTCGGCGATCGCGGCAGTTATCAGCTCGACCCGGCCAACCGCCGCGAAGCGCTGAAGGAGATCGCGCTAGATGTGGAGCAGGGCGCCGATATCTTGCTGGTGAAGCCGGCGCTGCCCAGCCTGGATATTCTGAGCGAAGCGCGCCGGCGCTACGACATGCCGCTGGCCGCCTACCAGGTCAGCGGTGAATACGCCATGATTCACGCGGCGGCGAGCCAGGGCTGGCTCGACCGGGAGCGGTCGGCGCTGGAAAGCCTCATGTGCATCAAGCGGGCCGGCGCTGATATTATCGTGACTTACTTCGCCAAAGACGCTGTCAGGTGGCTTGGCGGCGGTTGAGGCAGGCCCGGGGCCGGTTCTTGAGCGGTCGCCTCGATCTGGCTGGCCTTGGCCCGCCTGCTGGCTGCATTAATCCATTTTCAGCTTGGAGCAATTGATGTCACGGATTCGAGCCGCCTGCCGCAAGCACAGCCCCTTCCTCATCATCCTGCCGCTTCTCATCATCGTCATGACCTGGCCGACGATCGTGCATGTCTTTGATGTCGGCGCCTTATGGTTGCCGGGCAAAAGCACCGATCTGTTTTTCAAGATTTGGGACGTGTGGTATATCAGAGAGGTCTTGGCGGGTCGCGCGGACTTTCTCTACACCGATCTGCAATTTTACCCGCGTGGCATGTCGCTTGCATTCCACCAGTTCTCGCTGCCGCATTCGATCGCCGTCGGTTTCTTGCAGTCATTCATGCCCTTCCCAGGCGCAATAAATCTTGGCTTCCTGCTGATGTTATTTGCTAACGCTTCATCAATGTACCTGCTCTTGACCTATATCTTTAACGACAGATGGATAAGTCTTTTCGGCGCGGCCCTTGTCGGCGTTTGCCCGGCTTTACTTCGCCACCAATCGCTGCCTGATTTATCTCTAATGGCTTCAATTCCCTTGGCCATGTATCTAATGCTCCGTTCAATCAATGAACAGCGGCTGAGTTTCGCCTTGTTTGCTGGGCTTGCCGCCGGCGTCGCTGCATTCGTCAGCATGTACATGTTTGTTTGCACTGCGCTGACGCTTGGCATCGTCGCTGTGTCTTTGGCCGCCTCTCGCTGGAGATGCAGAGGCTTTTGGCTGCAAATTGCGATTCTGCTATGCGCTTGCGCATCCCTGAGCGCGATCCGCATAGCGCCAATGTTGTGGGACCGCGACGCCTTTGCTGAAGCCGCTGCTAAACGCAAGGACGCATTGGTCTCAAGCGATGTCGCGGGGTATTTTGTCCTGTCGCCCAATCGGACCCTGAGTCCTCTTATAGCAAGCGTTGTCGGTGTTCCACCTGGCCATGCTCAGCCCGAAACTTACCTCGGATATGCGCCGCTACTGTTTGTAATCCTGGGCTTTGCGCGCGGTTCTCGTTGCCGCCAGATGATGCCATGGTTTGTTATGTTTCTATTGTTTCTGCTGTTGAGGCTGGGGGACACGCTTATTGTCAACGGGGTGCAATATCCAAATGTCCCGCTTCCAAAGCCAATACTTGACCAAGTCTTCCCCATAATGTTTAGGCCGTTTTGGTATCCTTATGGTTGGGGGACGGGCTTGGTTCTGGCATTTGCGGTTCTAGCCTGCTTCGGTCTCAAGACGGTCGCGCGGGGAATGTCCGAAAGGCGCGCTAGCTTGCTCGTCCTGGCGTTGATCGCATTTACCGCATTTGAATTCTACGCGCCAATAGAAAGCAGCGTGATCAAGGAAGGCGGAACAAAATACATAGACTGGCTTAAGACCGAAGAGCAAAATTCCATTCGCTTGATTCACGTGCCTATGGGCCGCAGTTACTCGAAGATTTACAGCTTGTACCAGACATTTTCCGGCTATCCCACGGCCGAGGGCGTTGCCAATCGTACGCTCGCCGAGTCCTATTCCTATATTGATGCCGATCCAATCTTGAGCGAATGGAGAAGACACACGCGTATCCATTGTTTTCCCGCTGAAGCTAGCGCTATTAATGCAGGCCTCGGCCGGCTCTTGTCCGATGGATTTACGCATATCGTCATCCACCGGTGGCTGGCTCAATCCATGGATCCGCCGATAAGCTACCTGCATGCCGAGCCCGCCTACGAAGACGAATTCGTCGCGGTTTATCGCCTGCAAGACATGCTGGAGGGCTGCCGCCAGACCGCATTTATCAGCGACAGCGACAGCGCGGTCATGCGACTGAAAGACGCCTTGGTCGATCCGTCGGCGCTCAGAACGGGAGAAGGCGCGGCCGTCTTGTCAATCCATCCAAGCGGCGACGCCAGCGAAGAATTAACGCGCTTCTACGCCGGGATTTCCGAATCCCAACCTAGTCTTGTCCTTCTTACGGTCGACGATGCCGTGGAAACCGAGCATGGAAGAGCGCCGGTACAAGAGCTTATGCAGAGGCCCCTGCTACTGCTAATGTACGACCCGGCAGCGACCGCGCCCGAGCTGATTTCAGCTTACAGACAGTGGGTTGTCAGCCGCTTCAAATCTTGCGGAAATGCCCGCGGCGCAACAAGTTTACATATAGAGTACTTTGCAAAGGACCCTGTTCCATGCGAGATGTTGAACGCTGACAGCCCCCTGCAAGTTAGTTATGGCAACGGCATGGCGCTTTCCAACGCATTGCTAAGAATCCAAGGCGACTACGTGGATCTGGATATCTTGTGGGAGCGGATGACGCATGAATTGCACAGCGTTTCCCTCCAGCTCTTTGACGAAACTGGCACAAGAATTTCAGGCGTTGACAGAACGATCCCCAAGGACAGCGGACCGGTGTTTGCTCTGCGCCTCGATCGGTCGTCCATTGAGCCGGGCGAGTATTTTGCGAAATTGGTCGTCTATAACTACGAAACCCGAGCCGTTGTTCCGGGCACGGTCATCAGCTCGGGCCTGGCGTTTGAGCGCGAACTTGAACTCGCGCGCCTGACCATTGAATAGCATCATTGACAAGAACTGGCAGCCGTCCGGCGCCGACTGAGGCTGGATTCGCGAGGAATGTCGGCCGCAGTTCATCTTTCATGGTATGGTGGTAGCGTGTAGGTTCAGTCCAAGCCATTCCAAAGACTACAGCATATCTTGACGAAAATCGCGCAGCCAATTCGCAAGCACAGCCCCTTCCTCATCATCCTGCCGCTTCTCATCATCGTCATGACCTGGCCGGCGCTCCTGCATGTCGCTGACGGGCAGACAATCGCCTATCCAACACGCAATATCGATGTCTGGCAGAAGCAGTGGGATATCTGGCATTGGGAGCAATTCCTGGCTGGCAATACGAGCTTCTATCATACCGATGTCATGTTTCATCCGGCCGGCCTGTCGCTCGCCTTCGAAAACTTCAGCCTGCCGCACATGATTGCCGCGAGCTTGCTGGGGGCATTTCTTCCGCCGGCGAACGCCTACACGCTAACCTACCTCTTCATCATCTTCGCCGTGGCTTTGAGCGCATACGTCTATCTGAATTATTTGCTGCGCGATCGCTGGCTTGCGACGCTTGGCGCCGCTGTCTTCGGGCTTAACCAGCACATCATCGGGCACGCCGCGCATCCGGACGTGAACTTGCTCGTCAGCCTGCCTTTGACCGTTTATTTCTTCGAGCGCGCCCTGCGGGAGGCGCGCTTCCGGCATATTGTTTACTGCGGCTTAACAGTCGGCTTGACCGCCTACATGAGCCTTTACATCTTTGTCTGCGCGCTCATCACCCTGGCGCTCATGGCGCTCGCTTACGCGGTCGAGCGCTGGCGAGAACTCCGCTTCTGGCGCTGGATGCTCGCTCTCGGCCTGGTCATCGCCCTTGTCAGCGCTGGACGCATGGCGCCCATGCTGGCTGACGCGTCCGATCTGGCATCCGCCTTCAGCAAGAACAGCGCCAAGGAAACCGGCACGGACCTGCTCTCCTACTTTGTCAATTTCCGGCACCCGCTGACGGCGCCCCTCTTGAAGTCGGTGTTTCAAGCGGATTCGCCCTTTTACGAGCCCCAGACCAGCTATCTGGGTTACTTGCCGCTGGCGCTCATCATCATCGGCTTTTTTCGCTCCGGCTGTCGCCGCAAGCTCTGGCCCTGGCTGGCGCTGGGGCTGCCGTTCTTCCTGCTGCGCCTTGGTTCCGTCTTGCGCGTCGATGGCCATGATTATAGCGACATCGTATTGCCCAAATCAGTGCTTGATGAGTTCCTGCCGCCGATATTCAGTCCATTCCATGCGCCCGATCATTTTCAAATGGGGCTGTTGCTTCCGCTGGCGGTCTTGACCTGCTATGGCCTCAAGTCTCTGCTCGGTTCTCGGCCGCCGAAGCAGCGCATCTTGGTCACGCTTGCCGTGATTGTGCTTGTCGCCTTTGAGTATTACGAAAGCCCCGCGCCGAGAATTGTTCCTGCTCAGCAACTGGCCTTCATTGAAGCGCTGGGTCAGGATGGCGCGGGCGGCGCGCCTCGCTTGATCAACCTGCCAATCGGCCGGCAGCACGCCAAATTGTACGGCTATTATCAGACGCTGACCGGTTACCCGCAGGTCGAGGGCTTGACCGGGCGCACACCAACGGGGGCTTACGCCTACATAGATGGCAATTTCTTGCTCAGCGCCTGGAAGCGCGGCGATGGCGTTCACTGCTATCCCCCGCTGCGCGCAGACTTCAGCGCCGGCCTGAGTCAATTGCAGGCGGATGGTTTCACGTATATCGTCTGGCATCATTGGCTGGCTGAAGACATGCCGGTTGCCAGCAGCTTTGTCGACCTGAGCGCGACATACAAGGACGATTATGTAGCGATTTACCGGGTGGACGATCTGCACCAGAGCTGCGACCTGTCGTCTGCGGTCAGTCCAGCGGCGCAGGCGGCATTGCGACGTCTGGATTCTTCAACCGCCATCATCCCCGGGGACGGCTCGGCAATCCTGAGCCTTTTGCCCGCGGCGGGCGGGGAGCGGGCGCCGGAAGAGAATGGCGCGGCTGTTCTCTTGGGACCCTACAGCTACGAGCCCCTCAAGCTGGAAGCCGGGGTGGTGCAGGCGAAGGACAGCCAAGGCGAAGCGCTCGAAGCGCTGTTGACGGAAAGAAGCGTCATTCTGCTGGTTCATGATCCGCGGACGGCCGATCCCGCTGCTATTGACGGCTATCGTGAATGGCTCGGGCCCCTTTTCAAAGCCTGCCGGCGAGTGACGGAGACGGACGAGGCAGTCATCGAGTATTTCATGCGGGCGGGCTTCAACTGTGAGCTGGCATTCGCCGCTGAGCCGCTGGAAGTTCACTACGCGAATGGCGCTCAATTGGGCAATCGACAGGTGCATGTCGAGAGCGGCTCGCTTGAGGTCAGCCTGTTATGGACGCGCCTACCGGTTGGCGATTATGTTGTATCAATCCAATTGTTCGATGCCGATGGCGCGCGCGCGCTCGGGGCTGATTTCGTCATCGGGTCTGAACCGCTGGACCGCTATCAGATCAATACGTCGTCTGTCGCGCCCGGAGATTACCGTGTGCAGATGATTGTTTATGATTACCATACAGGCGACGCCGTCGCCGGGGTCATCGCCGCCGACGAAACCGGCTTCGCGCGCGAGCTCGAGATCGGCGAGTTGCATGTGAAGTAAAATGCCTTACGCGATCGTCGGCGCGGTTTCGGTGGATGCCGGCCGCGTGATCGCTTTTCCTCTGAAAACCAAGCGACTGAAAAGCGCGTGACGATCACTTTGAAGACTCTCCGCAAACACTGGCCCGTCTTTACGCTGGCCCCGCTCGTCATCATTGTGATGACCTGGCCGGCAGTTTGGCAGATCTTCGACGCTGGCTCGTTCTGGCTGCCGACTCAACGAGACGACATCTATATGCTGTTTTGGGATGGCTGGTACAGCAACTTAATCCTGACGCAGCAGGCAGACTTTTTTTACACTGATTTGAAATTTCACCCCGCCGGCGTATCGCTCGCCTTTCACAATTTCAGCCTGCCGCATATGTTCTTGCTTGGCGGCCTCAGCGCCATCATGCCGCGCGCCAGCGCATTCAATCTGACCTATCTGCTGCTCGTGCTCGTTTCGCTTTTGTCCGCTTATGTCTACCTGTGGCATTTGCTTCGCGACCGATGGCTGGCGTTTTTCGGCGCCATCGTGTTCGGCGCCAGCGCCTTTGTGCTCGCGCGCCCGGCAACTCCGCACATATCTTTTATTGCGAGCGTACCGCTGTCGCTGTATTTTCTTCATCGCGCATTGGCGGAAGCGCGCTGGAAATGCCTGTTGGCTGCTGGCGCGCTGACCGGCTTCACCGCTTTCGTTGGCTTGTACACCCTGGTTTGCTTGCTGATTACTGTTGCGCTGTACATTATCGCATTCGCGCGCGCGCGCTGGAGACAGCTTTCATTCTGGAGCATGGTCCTGTGCCTGGCGCTTGTCGCTGGCGCGATAGGCGCTGTGCGCATATTCCCTATGCTTGCCGACGCCGATGGCCTCTCCAACGCGCTGGCAAAGAATATTGATCAAGAAATTGGCAGAGATTTGCTGGGGAATTTCGTCAATTATGAACATCCGCTTACCGGACCGCTATTGCGGTCGGTATTCGCATCGGAACAAGTCGAGCGCGGCTGGCCTCAGACCGTGTATCTTGGTTATGTGCCGCTGCTGCTTGTCGCGCTGGGTCTGGCAAGCGCGCGCATGCGTTCAAGGGCCTGGCCCTGGCTGGCGTTGACGCTCTTATTTCTGCTATTGCGTCTCGGTTCAACGCTTCTAATAAACGATGTGGAGTATGAAGCAATACGCTTGCCCAAGTTCTATTTGACGAAGATTGCGCCAGAAGTCTTCCTGCCATTTTGGTCCACTGATCAGTTTTTTGCCGGCGCCGTGTTTCCATTTGCGCTTCTGACATGCTACGGCATGAAGGCGCTGCAGTGGCGTTTGTCGCCGGCACGGCATGTCACGGCGATCCTCATAGTCAGCGTCGTGATCGCCTTCGAATATTATCAAGCGCCTGACCCGCTTGTGATTCCCGACGAGCAGTTGGCATTCCTGGCGCACTTGAAGCGGGAGGCGGATCCAGACTCGGTCAACTTGATAAACCTGCCCTTGGGCGGGAATCAGTCGAAAATCTATGACTTCTATCAAACCTTTAATGGCTACCCGCAAGTGGAAGGGCGCCCGACGCGCGCGCCGGCATCGGCATATAACTACATTGATGGCAATTTACTTCTCAAGTCTTGGAAGCGCTTCCGTATTCTTCGTTGCCTGCCAGCCAGCCGCGAGCAGTATCTGTCCGCGTTGGACCAGCTGCTGGCGGATGGATTCAGCCATATTGTGTTTCATCAAGAGTTTGGCGGGCGGAACTTTTTGGCGCCGAGCTTCGCCGGTTTGCAGCCCGCTTACGAAGACAGCTATACGCGCATCTACCGCCTGCGGCAACTGCCCGAAACCTGCGACGATGAGTCAATCGCCCTGCCCGAAACATTCGCCCATCTGCGGCAACTGGCGCTGTCCCCATTGCTCGTTGCTGATGATGGCATGTCGATAGTTAGCTTTCACCCCGCCAAGGGCATGGACGACGAGACGCTCCGTTACCTGTCGTCCTTATTCCAGTATTGGAAATCTTTCGAACATGTCAGCTTGCCTGGCGGGCGACTGCGGGTCCAGCGCTTCGACGCCGACGACCGCGACGCTCTCGCGCTGCCGGCAGGCAATCAAGTCATCGTCCTGTCTTACGACCCGGGGCAAGATAGCCCGGAGGCCCTGCGTGAAGCGGTCGCGGCTGACTTCCGCGCCTGCGGACGCTTTGTCGAGACGGCCGACGCCGTCGCCGAGTATTATGCGCCGGTGGCTTTCCCCTGCGCGCTGCTTTCAGCCGCTGACAAATTCGAAGTTGCTTATGACAACAACCTGAGGCTGAGGAACTTGCTCTATGAAGTCGATGGCTCAAACCTCACTGTGTTCGCCTGGTGGACGCGTAAACCGGACGAGGCCCAGGCGATATCGCTGCAGATCTTTGACGCTGCGGGGGAAAAGGTCGCCGGTCAGGATTTCACTGTCGGCGTCGATTCCCTGGCCAGATACCAGGTTGATCTGTCGGCGCTTGCAGCCGGGGACTACAGCCTGAAGATGATCGTCTACAATTACGAAACGCGTGCCAGCGCAGCCGGAACGGTCCTCAGCGACGGGACCCGCTTCGAGCGGGAGCTGGAGATCGGACCCATTACGGTCGGATAAGCCCGCTCAGCCGGGGACGCGCTCTTGCTGACGTTCCAGCGCCTTGGCCACCAGCGCGTCAAACAGCGCCTGCTGGGATGGATCACGCTCGGCTGTGACCTCGGGGTGCCATTGCACCGCGATCAGCCAGGCATGCCCGGGCAGTTCCAGCGCCTCTATGATGCCGTCGGCGGCTCTGGCTGTCACGCGCAAACTGGGCGCCACCGCCTTGACCGCCTGGTGATGCCCCGACGAGGTATGCAGCTGCGTCAAGCCCATGACGCCGGC
The DNA here is from genome assembly GCA_011523545.1 of Chloroflexota bacterium. Lineage (GTDB taxonomy): Bacteria > Chloroflexota > Anaerolineae > Aggregatilineales > Phototrophicaceae > UBA6055. Next base: position 31,780 of record WTGN01000079.1, read on the forward strand.
GATCAAGCTGTCAGGCTCGACCTGGACTTCCTGCAGCGCCCAAAGACCCGCTTCATTGCGGTGGATGTCTTCATCGCGGATGTCGGGAATGTGCTCGTGCAGCGTCCCGCCAGCGGCGACATTAAGCGCCTGAAGACCGCGGCAGATGCAGAGCAGCGGCGTCTCGCCTTCGTCGAGCAGGCGCCGCAAAAGCCCGAGTTCGCCCCGGTCGCGTTCGCGGTCGGCCGGCAATACATGCGGATTCCAACGGTCGCCGCCGTATTCGGCCGGGTCGATATCGGTGCCGCCCGTCACCACGACGCCATCGAGAAGGGACAGAATGCGCGCCGGATCGTCCTCGCCCGACGGGATCAGCAGGGGCAGGCCGCCCGCCCGCCGCACAGCATCGACATAAGGCGCGGGCGTGCTGAAAAAGGCATCATAATGCCGCGATTTGATATACTCTTCGCTGCGTCCGCCGGTTGTGATCCCGATTGCGGGTTTTCTCATTGGCCTGGCCTCCGGCTGCTCGCAGAATGGATGGCGGCACAACTATAAACCGGCCGCCGCTATGAAGGCAAGCGCCATTGACGCAACCTTAAACGCCATGCATCGTAAGAAAGGATGAATAGAATCGGCTGCTTGCCGCCGCCCGTCAATGGCTCTTAAGCCCGGACCAACCGGCAAGTTATGAAAGACTGCCTGTTCCGAGAAACTGATCCATGACGCATCGTTTACGCTTCTACATCACCTATGCTCTGCGCAATATCCGCCGCGGCGGCCGCTGGATTACGCTGGCTGTCCTCTGCATCAGCGCCGGCGTCGCCACCGTCGTCGCCCTGCGCTCGCTGGGCCTGGCTGTTGGCGATACCTTGACCAACAACGCGCGCATCGAGGTCAAGGGCGACCTGCTGATACGCAACGACAGCATCTTCGGCGGCTTCGGCAGCAATGATCCCAAGGCATTTTCGCCGGAGGAGTTGGCGGCGCTGTTGGCCTGGGCCGATGCAAAAGGCGCGCGCACGACCGCCTACATGAGCGGGCGCAACATGCAAATCACCAAGGTCGGCGGCGAGGGCTTCGGGCGGCCCAGCTTCATCGGCAGCAGCTTCATCAACCCGCATACCTACCCGCCGACTCACACCATCCGCGCCCTTGACCCGCCGGAGCGGCCGCTAGCCGATTTGTTCAGCGGCGGCAACGAGGTCGTCATCAGCGATAACCTGGCCGCGCAGAGCGATATCGCGGTGGGCGATCAAGTGCGCGTCAGCGGCGCCGAGGAACCCTTCACCGTGCGCGGCATCGTCTCCGTGGCCGAGGAGAGCAGCGTCACCAACTTCCTCAACGCTTTTTTCGGTTTCGCTTATTTTGACCTCGACAACGCGCGAGCGGTCATAAACAAAGACTTCGCGCCCAACCGCCTTGGCGTCCTCCTGCCCGAAGCGGCGGACGAGACGCAGCTGGCTCAATTCGAGGAGGAGATCAGAGCATTCGCGCCCGACGTCCGCGTCACCGTCATTTCCGATTTTCTGGATCGCTATGAAGTGATTTCCCAATACCTCAGCGATTTCGTCGTCGTGATGGGTTTAGGCGCATTGCTGATTGGCGGCGTCGGCATCATGAATACGATGCTGGTGTTGGTGCGCCGCCGCACCGGAGAAATCGCCGCGGTCAAGACTTTTGGCCTGCGCGGGGGGCAGGTCGCCACGCTCTTCTTCACCGAAGCCTTGATCCTCGGTTTCATCGGCAGCCTGCTCGGCATCATCGTCGGGGTCGGCTTAAGCGTCATCGTCAATCAATATGGCGCGGTCGCCCTGCGCCAGGCGCTGACCTGGCAGATCTATCCCGAAGCGCTCGTCTTTGGTTTCACGCTCGGCATGATCGTCACCGCTATCTTCGGCGTCGCCCCGGTTTTGACCGCCGTCAAGGTCCGCCCCAGCATCATCCTGCGTCCCAATGAGAACCACTGGGTCGCGCTTGGCGTCTTGCAGTCGATCGCGCTAGTCGTCTTCGTCACGCTTTGCCTGGGCTTGGTCGTCGGGCATATCCTGCGCCCCTCGTTCGAGTTGACGGAGGCCAGGCTGGCCGATATCGCCACGCGCGATGCCGAGCGCCTCTCCGATGAACAGCGGGCAGCCGCGGCCGAATCGAGCCGTTTCGGCGCGACGGCGCGAGCGGGATTTGAATCGCCATCGCCGTATCTGGTTGGCGTGCTCGGCGTCAGCGCCACCTTTCTGCTCTTCCTCCTGCTGATTGCCGTCCTCTGGCTGATTATTCTTCTGATCGGCAGGCTGCCTTCGCTTGGCCTGGTCACCTGGAAGCTGGCGCTGCGCAACTTGTCCACCAACCGCATACGCACCGCCATCACCACGCTGGCGTTGATCGCCGGTATGTTCGCCCTCAGCGCCATCACCTTCGTCGGCGAGGGCACGCGCGAGCTGCTCAATCTTCAGCTCAGCCGCAGTTTTGGCGGCAATGTGCTGGTGTTTCCCTTCCCCGGGTTGCCGGCCGGGCTGGTCAAGAGCGGCATCGACGGCGCGCTGCGGGATGTGCAAATCCAGTACCGCACAGCGATAAGGAACTACGAATTGCAGGTGACAGCTGTCAACGGGGATGCCGTCCAGCATGAACCCGTCGACGGCGAGGCGCAAGCGGACGGCAGTCAACTTGAAGCGACCGTGTGGGAGTCGGACAATCCGGATATCTACGGCGGCCAGGGCGCGACAAGCAGCGGGCGCATGCTCACAAACGAAGACCGCGGTCAGCCGCTGATCGTGCTGCCTTACGCACTGGCTGAGACCCTGCAAATCGAAGTCGGCGATCGCATCACCTTAGAAGGCGCCGAGGGCAGCGCGCTGGAAGTCGCAGGCATTCTGGGCGAGGCGCAGGGCCTGGCTGCTTTCGGCGGTTCCAGCGGGCTCATTCCGCCGGATGTCTTGCCGGCGTCGCTGCCCGCCGGTTTCACGCTCTACGCCTTTCAGATACCGGCGGCAGAGCTCAATCGCGCGCTGGCCGAGCTGTCGTCGGTGATCTTCGCCTTGTCAATCGACGTGCAATTCATCGATGGTTTGATCGGCCGCCTGATCGATCAGTTCGCGGCCATCCCCACCATCGTCGGCCTGTTGTCGCTCTTCGCCGCCGCCGTGATCATGGCCAACACGGTCGCGCTTTCCACGCTGGAGCGCCGCCGTCAAATCGGCATCCTCAAAGCGATCGGGCTGAAGTCGCGACGGGTATTGGCGGTCATGTTCATCGAATCGAGCCTGGTCAGCTTATTGAGCGCTTGCATCGGCATCGGGCTCAGCGCCTTGATCATTCGTCTGCTGTCTGCGGCTGGCGGCATTGCTATCCCGCTGCCGGCGGACGCGCGCCTCACCGCCCTTGCCCTGCTGTTCGCCGCGCTGCTCATCGGCTGGGCCGCCACCTTCCTCAGCGCCCGCGTCGCGCTCAAAGAACGAGTCATGAACGTGCTGCGTTATGATTGAGCGCGCTTAGGAAAGCCGTCGGTTACGTCGCTGTATGGGCGAGCCACCGGCTCGCCCGTACGCACGGGAAATAAACAGCGAGACCACCGGCACGCCCACAAGCGTGCACAATTGCTAACATGGGCGTCTCAGCGAGACGCCCCTACGGCGTTCCTTATCTTTTGCGCTGCATTGGTGGCGCTACTGAGAGCGCGTAGGGAAGCCGTCGGGTGTGGCCCGCGCTTCAAGCGCGCTTGCGGCCCCCTTGAGCGGCGCGCGTCAATTGCCTAGTTGATTAAGCTATGCTATATTGAGCATACATACGCCATTCACAAATCATTCACGCTCAAACGCTTATCGCAGGAGTCTCTTGATGCCTCGGAATCCACGTCACCAAGAAGGGCAGGGTTTAGTCGAATACGCATTAATCCTCGTGCTGGTCGCAGTCGTTGTCATCGTTATCCTCGCGCTGCTGGGGCCGGCAATCGGCAACATCTTCTCTAATATCATCAATAGTCTGAACCCAACCGCGACGCCCACTATCACGCCGACGCCCAACGGCGGCTGATCCAATGCTGCCCGCTGGAGCTTGGGCAGCTGGCCACGTTTTGTCCGCCATTCGCTTCGGCGTGAACGTCCCCCGCCGCAGCAGCGTCGCGCCCTGGTCGCAGCATCCGTTATACTTTTCCAATCGCGCCGGCAAAGCGGCCGGTCGCGGCGAGCAGCTTGCTCCTGCGCGGCCAGGCCGGGGCAGGGAGGGCAAATGATCCTGGAAGAACTGTCAAAAGCCATCGGCGTCAGCGGCGAAGAAGACGAAGTGCGCGCGCTTGTCATCGACGCCATTCGCGACCATGTTACCGATCTGGAAGTGGACGCTTTGGGCAATGTCACCGCCAGCCAGCTCGGAACGGCGCATCCCGAGTACATTGTGATGATCGCGGCCCACATGGACGAAATCGGCATGATGGTGACCGCTGTCGAGGCCAATGGCTTGATCCAGTTCACTGGCGTCGGCGGCGTCGACGCCCGCATCTTGCCCGGCTTGCGCGTCAAAGTGGGGGCGAAGCGCAGCCCAGGGGTGATCCTCTGGAAGCCGATACATTTCTGGCGCGCAATGAAAACAGTCCCGATGGATGCCTTGCGCATTGATGTCGGCGCGGCCGACAAAAGCGCGGCCGAACCGGGCGATCGCATCGCTTTCGACGGCGGCTACACGCGCTTGAGCGATACGGTTGTGCGCGGCAAAGCATTTGACGATCGCGTCGGCTGCTCAATTCTGGTGGATATTCTCCGGGGCGGGCCCTATCCGGTCACGGTCGCGGCCGCCTTCACAGCGCAGGAGGAAATCGGATTGCGCGGCGCGACGGTGGCGGCCCAGCGCTTGCAGCCGGATGCCGCCATCGTGCTCGAAGGCACTTACGCCTATGATGTGCCCGACCCGAACCGGGAAGCCGACGCCGGCGACCTGCCCTCCAATCCCGGAACGCGCATGGGTGAAGGGGCGGTCATTACCTTGTCAGACAGGCAGATGATCACGGATCCGCGCGCCCTGAGATTCCTGCGCGAGACGGCGGCGGCGCATGGCATCACCCATCAGGTCAAAACCATGGGCGGGGGCGGCACCGATGGCGGCGCCATTCATCTGGCGCAGGCGGGTATCCCGACCATGCCGATCTCCGTGCCTTGCCGCTACATCCATACGCCGACGGCGCTGCTGAATCTCGATGATTACCAGAGTGTTTTGAGTCTGTCTCAAGCGGTGCTGAATCGCATCACGCCGGCGAGTTTTCAACGCGATTGAGGCGCTTATTAGGATGGCAGTTTTAGTTCCTGGCCAACGCTCAAGCGATTGGGATTGGTCAATTCATTCAACGAGATCAATTCTCTGACATCGACGCGATAGCGCAGCGATATGCTCTCGACGGTCTCGCCAGCGGAGACGACATGTATCTCCGGCCGCGGCGTCGGGGTGATGGTGGGCGTGGCCGTTGGTTCCGCCGTCGCCGTTTCTTCCATCGTGTCCGCTTCGCCTTCGACAATAATCGGGCCCGCCGTCACATCTACTTGCGTCGCGCTGGCTTCGGTCGCGACGACTTCCGGCTCTTCCGGCTCGCAATCCGGGATGAGCAGAAGTTGGCCGATCGATAGATTCTCGCTGTCCAGTTGATTCACTTCCATGATCGTCTGGTAGGTTGTGCCCCAAGCCAGCGCCAGCCGGAACAAGACATTGCCCGCCTGCACCTGATAGACGCAGTCATCGTCCGGATCAAGCTGTTCTTCGAATGTCAGCGTGGGCGACGGTGCGACGAATGGCGTGATTGTGTCGGACGCCGTTGTTGGTTCCGCGTCGCTCGTCAGCGGGGCCACCGTCGGCTGTTCGACCTGGCCGGGCAAACTTTCCGGCGTGATGTATCTCACTTCCACCGACGTTGCCTCGCCGTCGCCGACGCCGCTATCAGGCGCGGCCGCATCCTCGCCCTCGGCCACCGCGACGACGGCCGCCGTCACTTCCGCGACTTCGGCGCTGTCCACCTGCTGGAACGGTTCTTCCGTCTGGCGATAACAGCCGGCCAGCAAGCATGCGCAAACCAGCAGAAATAGGATGAGTCTGGGCTTCATGAGGTCAAGCTCTCTTGAATTCGAATGATGCTTTGCGCCCATTATAGTGGAGTCGCCCCGGACGCGCTTGCCAGCCAGGGCGGACATTTTTGCGCTTCGGCGGGCGAGGCGAGTGACGGCCTTCGATATGAATGGAATCTGTAGGGGCGACTCGCTGAGTCGCCCTAAAGCACGCATTATCACATGCACGGGACTTAGGGCGAAATGCCACTGCCGTTGTCGTTATGGGGGCGAGCCACCGGGTTGCCGACAATTGCTCCGGCGGGCGACCTTATAGGTCGCCCCTACATTGTCTCATGAGGCGGCGACGGATTAACCAACTTGCGGCAGGGCTTGCATCGCTCGTTCGATCTCCGCTTGCGGGTACTCGTAATTCGAGAGCTGGCCGCCCAGATAGGCGTCGTAGGCGCTCATATCAAAGTGGCCGTGCCCGCAGAGGTTGAAGAGGATGACGCGTTCCTCGCCCGCTTCTTTGGCCGCCTGGGCTTCGCGGATCGCCCCGGCAATTCCGTGGGCGGCTTCCGGCGCGGCGATGATGCCCTCGGCTTTGGCGAAGGTGATGGCGGCGGCGAAGGTCTCCATCTGCGGGATGGCGGCCATGGCGATCAGATCCTGATCCCAGAGTTCGCAGATGATGGATGCCATGCCATGATAGCGCAGCCCGCCGGCATGCAGCGGCGGCGGCACGAAGCCATGCCCCAGCGTATACATCTTCACCAGCGGCGTCATGCCGACCGTATCGCCAAAATCATAAGCGTAGACCCCGCGCGTCAAGCTCGGGCAGGCGGCCGGCTCGACGCCTAGCAGCTTGGTCCCTTTTCCGGCGGTCAGGTTTTGATGCAAGAAGGGCAGGGCGATGCCGGCGAAGTTGCTGCCGCCGCCGGTGGGCCCGACGACGACATCCGGATATTCGCCCGCCAGTTCCATCTGCCCGAGCGCTTCCTGACCGATGACTGTCTGGTGCATGAGCACGTGATTGAGCACGCTGCCCAGGGAATACTTGTATTTTCCGCCGCTGGTGGCCGCGACTTCGACCGCCTCGCTGATGGCGATGCCGAGCGATCCCGTGCTTTCGGGATCCGCCTCCAGAATCGTGCGGCCGGCGTTGGTGGATTCGCTGGGGCTGGCGGTGACGCTGGCGCCAAAGCTCTCCATGATGGCGCGTCGGTAGGGCTTCTGCTCATAGCTGATGCGCACCATATAGACGATGCATTCCATATCAAGGAAGCTGCAAGCTTGCGCCAGCGCCGTGCCCCATTGCCCAGCGCCGGTTTCGGTGGTCAGCCCGTTGATGCCCTCCTGCTTGTTGTACCAGGCTTGGGCTGTCGCCGTGTTCAGCTTGTGGCTGCCAGAGGGCGACACGCCTTCGTATTTGTAATAGATATGCGCCGGCGTATCGAGCGCATTCTCCAAGCGCCGCGCGCGCAGCAGGGGCGTCGGCCGCCAGAGTTTGTAGATCTCGCGCACTTCGTCCGGAATCTCGATCCAGCGATCCTGGCTCACCTCCTGCATGATCAAACCCATGGGGAAGAGCGGCGCCAGGTCATCAGGGCCGACCGGTTGATGCGTACCCGGATGCAGCACCGGCGGCAGCGGCCGCGGCAGATCCGCTTGTATGTTGTACCAGCGGCGCGGGATGGCGCTCTGGGGCAGGTCAAAACGAATGTCGTCCGACATGAGTCATTTCTCCCTTGATTGGCTATGGCTCGTATTATGTCGACGGCCTGGGCTTTGCGCAAACTGTCTCGGTTATTGGGCGCCTGTATGTATGGGGCGGAGGGCTTCACCACAGAGGAAATGAGGAAACACAGAGGACACAGAGGAGCTTTTGTCACAGCCCGTTGCGAGTCTCGACGCGGGTCACAGAACGTAAACAACCCGCCCATACCCGGACCTGTAGGGGCGACCAACCTGGTCGCCCGTTGCCTGCAGAAGGTGTTGGGCGCGGGCGACTTGATAAGTCGCCCCTACAAGGCTTGTCCGCTACTATGTCGTTGTAACTGAGCGGCGCTAATACGATGGAACCGTAGGGGCGAGACTTGTCTCGCCCGAACGCGCAACATTTGTGAGACCAAGCCCGTGGCGGTCCGACAGCGCCATCGCGCGAGCGTGGCTGGTGGGCAGGCGTCGGACGAATGCGTCATCTCTTGTTACAATTCAGCAGAAGAAGAAGACAACGGGCGGTGATGATGACGATGAATGCGCAAAAAATCAGCAGCGTCGCATGTGTGGGCGGCGGCACGATTGGCTTCTCCTGGGCGGTGCTATTCGCTCAGCATGGGCTGCGGGTGAAGCTCTACGATGTCTCGGACAAGGCGCTGAGCCAGGCAGATGCCGCGTTGCAAGCGTCTTATGACACGCTGGTCGACGCTGCTGTGATGACGGCGGATGAAGCGGCGGCCGCCCTCGCTCGGATCAGCAAGACCACTGACCTGGCGGAGGCGCTGCGCGATGTGGATTTCGTGCAAGAATCGGGACCGGAACGGTATCGCATCAAACGCGAGATTTACCGTGATCTGGACCGGCTGGCGCGGCCGGAGGTCGTGCTCGCTTCCAGCACCAGCGCCATGCTGATGACGGAGATTCAATCGGTGACGGCGCATCCCCAACGCTGCGTGGTGGCCCACCCCTACAACCCGCCGCATATCGTGCCGTCGGTGGAGATCGTGCCGGGCGAAGCGACGTCCGCCGAAACCGTGACCGTCACGCGGGACTTCATGGCGCGCATGGGCCGGGCGCCGGTGGTGGCGCGCAAGGAATGCCGCGGTCATATCGTCAACCACATGCAGGCGGTGCTGTACCGCGAGGCATTGTGGCTGGTGGGCAATGGCGTCGCCACCGTGGATGAAATAGACCTCGCGTTCAGAACTGGACCCGGTCTGCGCCTGGCGCTGATGGGCCCCTTCATGGTGGGCATGTTGACCAGCCCCGGCGGCATGCGGGATACCATGCTCGACCGGAAGCTCGACCATAGCGCCGAAGACGACATTCCGTCGCGCGTCGAGCGGGAGGCGCCGCCGCGCAGCCCGGAAAACATGCGCGCCTGGGCCGAGATCTGCGTCGCGCAGATGGAAGCGTCGCTGGCCGATACGGATAAGGAGCAGTTGAAAAAGTGGCGCGACCGGAAACTGCTGCAGATCCTTGATGTGATTGCGGCGGATTAGTCGACGCCGGACAGATTTGACGCGCAGCCCGGACCACTGAGAGAAGGAAGATCCAGCCGATGAAAATCACCGATGTGAAGACGACGTTCATCTATATTCCGCATCTGGGCAGCATTCAAGACGCCACCATTCGCCATCCAACGCCGGGACGAGGCCAATGCTTCGCGCATATCCTCACCGACGAGGGATTGGAAGGGCTGGGCACGGGCGATGGCGGGCGGGCGGCGCAGCTGCTCATCAATGAGTCGCTTAAGCCCCTGTTGATTGGGCAGGACCCGCTGCGAATCGAAAAACTTTGGGACGATATGTTCTGGCGCCTGCGCGGCGTCGGGCGGAAAGGCCTGGCTTTCGCCGCAATCTCGGCGGTGGACATCGCCTTGTGGGATCTGAAAGCCAAGTATTTCAATGTGCCGCTTTATGAACTGCTGGGCGCTTACACCGATAGCGTGCCCATTTATGGCAGCGGGGGCTGGACCCATTTCAGCGTCGACGAGCTGGTCGCCGAGCAGCTTGGCTATGTCGAGCGGGGCATGAAGTCGGTCAAAATGAAAGTGGGCAAAGATTTCGGCCAGAGCGAGAAAGAGGACATCGCGCGTTTGGCGGCGGTGCGCGAGGCGGTCGGCGATGAGATCGAAATCCTGATCGACGCCAACAATGGCTATTACGCCAAGCAGGCGATTCGCATGGCGCGGGAGTTCGAGCCTTATCAAGTCGGCTGGTTTGAAGAGCCGGTCCTGGCTGATGATATCGAAGGCTTGGCCGCCATCGCCCGCGCGATCGACATCCCGGTCGCGACTGGCGAGCATGAGTACAGCAAGTATGGCTTTCGCGAGTTGATCGCCCGCGGCGGGGCGGATATCGCGCAGCCGGATATTGGGCGGGTCGGCGGCGTGACTGAGTGGATGAAGGTGGCGCATTTGGCGCATGCCTTTAATCTGCCCGTGGCGCCTCACGCCTTTCAAGTGGTGCATCTGCATGTCACCTGCGCGACGCCCAACCTGCGCATCGTCGAGTATCTAGGCGCATCCGAAGAATTTGACAAGCTGGCCTACACCGAATTCCCCGAGCCGGTGGATGGGATGTGGTCGCCCTATCCGGATAAGCCGGGCCTGGGCCTGGAATTGAATCCGGAGGTGGTCAAGAAGTACGGTTCGGTATTGTGATCCCACAAGATGGGACAGAATTCCAAAGCATCACCACAGAGGAAGAGAGGCAACACAGAGGGCACTGAGGGATATATTGATCTTCTCAATAGGATGCTGTAGGGGCGTTTGACCCGCAGTGTCTACGCAAGGCGCTGAAACGCCCGTGCATGCTTCAATTGGAGCTACTAAAGTAAGCCCAAGTAAGTTCTGCAAGAAAATCGCCTCGTTAAGAAAGCTCCCCTTCCC
>WTGN01000038.1 GCA_011523545.1 Chloroflexota bacterium
TGCGCCAGCGCGGTGGAAACCGACAACTTCGTCACCGAGGTCGGCACCAATCTCTATAGCATTGGGGCCACATTGGCGCAGTGGTTGATTGACACTGTTGGAGCCGATGGCAATATCCTGATGATGACGGGCATCCCGGGCACGTCCACTTCCGACATCATGGAAGAAGGCGCCCTGGCTGTCTTCGATTCCTACGGCATTGAGCTGATGGACAAACAGCCTGGATTCTGGTCGCCAGCCGAAGGCAAGAAGATCATGGAGACCTGGCTGGCGCAGCACGGCGACGCGATCGATGGCATTTGGTCCGGCGGCGCGCAAATGGTCCAGGGCATGATCAGCGCTTATGAGGATGCCGAATTGGATATACCGCCGATCGCCGGCGGTGAGATGCAGAATGGCTTCCTGCGCTCGGCGATTGAGCACGGCTTCGAGTTCTACGCCTGGATGTATCCCAACGCGATGATCACGATCTGCCTGGATGCCGCCATTCAGATTCTGCAGGGCGAGCCCATCCCGCGCTTCATCGACTTCGTCGACACGATGCCTGAAGCCCGTCCCTTCACTGATGCCGAGGCTGAGGATTATTACAGACCGAGATGGAGCGACGATGTGCACGGTCCGGTCACCATGCCGGATGAGAAGCTGGCGGAGCTCGGCTTCCTGGTGGATGAAGAGTAAGCCCGACCAAAAGAACTTGTAGGGGCGACTCGGTGAGTCGCCCGTCGACGCGCTGGATTCGCAATTCGGGCGAATAGGTGAACATTTCCCCTCCCTGGTTTACCGGGGAGGGGTAAGGGGTGGGGTATCGACGAATACATCCTGGAGATGCGCAATATCTCCAAGTCATTTGCTGGTGTGCAAGCGTTGAAAGACGTCTCAATCCGCTGCAAGCCCGGCCAGGTTTATGGGCTTGTGGGTGAGAATGGCGCCGGCAAATCGACTTTGATGAAGATCCTTGCCGGCGCGTACAAGGCGGATGCCGGCGAGATCATCTATAAGGGGCAGCGGCGCGAGGGGGCGTCGGCCGGCGACGTCATCGACAGCGGAATCAGCATCATCTACCAGGAGCTGGCGCTCGTGCCGCGCATGTCGGTTGCCGAGAATATCTTTCTCGGGCGCGAGCCGCAGCGCGCATTCGGGATACTGGATCTGAAATCGCTGCATGAACGCGCCGCCAAGCTGACCGCGCGCCTCGGCATTTCAATGGACACCGGCATGCCGGTCAGCGAGTTGACGGTCGCCCAGCGCCAATTGGTCGAGATCGCAAAAGCGCTGTCGCAAAACGCCGATCTGATCGTCATGGATGAACCGTCGGCGATCCTTGCCGGCAGCGAACTGGACCAACTGTTCCGCATTATCACATCGCTGATCGCCCAGGGCGTCACCATTATTTATATCTCACACCGGCTGGACGAGGTCTTTCGCATCGCCGATGAAGTGACGGTGCTCAAAGATGGCGAGTTGGTCGAGACGCGGCCCATTGATAAACTGGATCGTCAAACGCTGGTTAAGCTCATGGTCGGGCGTCCGCTGGATGAAATCTTCCCGCAGACGGAGCACGAGCAGGGCGAGTTGGTCTTGGTCGCCAAGAATGTCTCCACCGATACCATCCTCAAGGGGGCCAACCTGGAGCTGCACCGGGGCGAGATTCTGGGAGTTGCTGGCATGGTCGGTTCCGGCCGGACGGAGCTGGCGCGAGCGCTCTTCGGGGCCGATCCCTTGACCAGCGGAACGGTCTCGCTGGTTGGCGAAGCGGGCTCGCTCTGGAATACGCCGGCGAAGGCTATCGCATCGGGCTTGGTGCTGGTGCCGGAGGATCGCAAGTCGCACGGTCTGTTCACATCGTTATCGGTTCGCGTCAATATCACGCTGCCGATTCTCGCGCGGCTCACGCGCTTTGGCATATTGCAGAACCAGACGGAGGAGGAAATCGTCGAGGCGGCCCGAGAACGCCTGTCCATCGTGATGGCGTCGTCCGATCAGGAAACGCAGTATCTCAGCGGCGGCAATCAGCAGAAAGTCGTTCTGGCGAAATGGCTGGAGACGGATCCGGCCGTCGTCATCCTGGACGAACCGACACGCGGCGTGGATGTGGGGGCGAAATTCGAGATTTACCGCTTGATGCGCCAACTGAATGACCGCGGGATTGCGATAGTGATGATCTCGTCTGAGCTGCCGGAGGTGATCGGCATGAGCGATCGCATTCTGGTGATGAACAACGGTCGCATCGTAGGCGAGGTTGCTCGGGAAGAAGCGACCGAAGCCGGCATCATCGAGCTCGCGACTATGGCAGGCGCGGGGGCGAATTAGCATGGGTATTTCGGCGCGTCTCTTTGGCGGACTTTCCGCTTCGCAGCGTCTCTTTCTGCGGCGCTATGGGCCCATCTTCGCGGTTTATGGATTCATCGTTGTATTGTTCATCATCGGCGCGACGCAATCCGAGCGCTTCCTGACGGTGCGGAATCTTACCAATGTAGCCCGCCAATCCGCCTTCCTTGGCATCGTCGCCCTGGGCCAGATGCTCGTCATTTTGACCGCCGGCATAGACCTGTCAATCGGCTCGCTGGTGAAGCTGTCGATTCTGGTCTCCGCCATCGTGATGAATGGCGAGACGAACAATCAGGGCGCGGCCATCGCGGCGACGCTGGGCTTGGGCTTGCTGGTCGGCCTCATTCATGGCTTTCTCGTCAACGAAGTGAAGATCGCGCCATTTATCGTCACCTTGGCTTCGCTTGGCATTTTGCGCGGCGTCAGCCTTAGCATTTCCACATCGCCGGTGGGGTCGGCCAGCCGTCCATTTATCATGTTTTATGTGCAGAAGATCGGGCCGATCCCGGTCATCGCAGTCATTTTTGCCCTGCTGCTTGTGCTCACGGCGCTGCTGCTGCGTTACACCGCTTTCGGCAAATACCTGTATGCCGTCGGCGGCAACATCGAAGTGGCGCATCTTTCCGGCGTGCCGGTGAAGCTGACGCGCTACGGGGTCTACGTGATTTGCAGCATCAGCGCCTCAATCACGGGCTTGCTCTGGCTGTCGCGCATGGGCGTGGGCGACCCGGCAATCGGCGATGGCGTCGAGCTGCAAGCGATCACGGCGGTCATCATCGGCGGCACCAGTCTCTTCGGCGGCCGCGGCACCGTCATCGGCACGCTGGGTGGCGTGCTGCTGCTTGGCGTCACCGCGAATCTGCTGGTCATGCTGGGCGTCAATCAATTTGTGCAGGGTCTGATTCAAGGCATCATCATTGTCGCCGCGGTTGCGCTTTACAAGCAGGAAGGGGATTAACTTCTATGACCATCCGCGCCGGGCGCCCCGCAGTGCGCGCGCTCCAGCCGAGCTTGATTCGCAAGCTGGCCAATGCCGGCATCGGCCGGACCGACATCATTCCGCTTTGGTTTGGCGAGCCGGACAAGCCCACGCCCGAGTTTATACGCCAAGCCGCCAAGGACGCCATCGACGAAGGGCAGACTTTCTACCAGCCGAGCCGCGGCATCATCGAATTGCGCGCCGCGCTGGCGGACTATACCAACCGCCTTTACGGCGCCAGCTTCACGCCGGAAAACATCGTCGTCACGCCGTCCGGCATGACGGCGCTGTCGGTCGCCTTGCAGTGCATGATCGCTGATGGCGCCGCCCTGGTCCTGCCGTCGCCGGTCTGGCCAAATTTTGCTGGCTCTGCCGAGATACTTGGCGCCGAGGTCGTTCGCGTCCCGATTCGGCCGCGCGCTGGCGTCTGGTCGCTTGACCTCGATGAGCTCTTCGCCGCCTGTCCGGCTCATACCGGCGCGCTAGCGATAAATTCGCCAAACAACCCGACCGGCTGGATGTTGGAGGACGACGAGCAACGGCGTATCATCGACTTCTGCCGCGAGCGCGATATCTGGTTGATCGCTGACGAAGTTTACAATCGGATCGTCTACGACCGGGCGCGCGCGCCGAGCTTCGCCGACAAGGTCACCGACGATGACAAATACCTGATCGTCAACAGCTTCTCGAAGTCCTGGGCGATGACGGGCTGGCGCCTGGGCTGGCTGACCGCGCCTGAGTCCCTGGCTGAAACTTTGGGGTCGGTTAGCGAGTTCAATTTCTCCTGTGTGTTCGCCCCGGTGCAGGCCGCCGGCATCACCGCCTTGCAGCTGGGCGAACCGTTCATCCGCGAGTCGGTGGCGCGTTATCGCTCGGCGCTGGAGGCTGTCGAGCGGCGCTTCGCCGAATTGCCGCGCGTTACTTTCCCCAAGCCGCGGGCGACATTCTACGCTTTCTTTGCTGTCGATGGCGTGGCGGACAGCTACGCTTTTGCCGAGAAAGTCCTGCGCGAAACCGGCGTTGGCTTGGCGCCGGGCGCGGCTTTCGGCCCCCAGGGCGAGGGTTATTTGCGGCTTTGCTTCGCCGCCGATGTCGCGCTGCTGGAGCGGGCGCTGTCGCAGATGAGGCCCCTGCTAAGCTAATTGCGTTGCCTGTGCAGGCAGGAGTCGGATCGTTCATAATAACAATTCCACGAAAACCACAGTTTGTAGACATACGCGCGATAATGCCGCCGCCCACGCAAATCGATTCGCCCTTTGCCGCATTCCATATCGGCGAAGAATACAGAGGCGAGGCGGTGACACGGGCCCGCGTTAGGGCTTGCGGCTTAGACATGCGCTCAGGAGGCGATTAATCATGAGAAAGAGCAAGGTGCTGGCGAAATGGCGGGCGGGCGAATTCGCGCGCGTTTGCGGCCTGGGGCATGTTATCCCCTTCTACATCAAACACGCGGCGCAGAACAAATACGACGGCATCTGGCTTGACCTGGAGCATCGCAATTTCGACCCGCGAGAAGTGCAGCACTTGCTGGCGCTCTGCCAACTGTACGACATCGATTGCATGGTGCGGCCGCCGACCGTGCAGCGAAGCCGACTCTACCGTTATCTGGAGGATGGCGCGGCCGGCTTGATGATCCCCTTTGTATCGGATGCGGCGATGGCGCGCGAGATCGTTGCGGCGACCAAGTACCCGCCCCTGGGCAACCGCGGGCTGGATGGCGCTGGCCTGGACGCCGGCTTTGGCTTTGACAGCTGGCGGCCCGGCAGCACATATATAAAGGACGCCAATCGCGAGACTTTTATCGTGGCGCAGATCGAGACGCCCGAAGCGGTGGCGAATGTCGACGAAATCGCGGCCGTTGACGGGATAGATGCGCTGTTCGTCGGCCCGGCGGATTTGGGCTTGCGGCTGGAGGCCTTCCCGTCATTCGGCATGAGCGTTGATGATGCCGTCGCCAGGGTAGCGGGCGCGGCCAAGCGGCATCGCAAAGTCTGGGCGCGGACCGCAAGCTCCATTGAAGAAGTGGACGAATATCGCCGGCAAGGGTCGCTCATGATTCCACATGGCAGCGACTTCGCGCTCTCCGGCCTTCTGAAAACGGCGGGGGAAGAACTTGACGCTATGCTCGGCTGAGGAACTGGCGCGGCCGCTCAGGTCCAGGCGCGGTAAAGCAGGCGCAGCCAGTTGTCTCGCATGATGTTCTTGATGTCAACGGCGTCATAACCGCGCGCCGACAGCATCGCCGGCAGCCGCTGGAAATCGGCAATCGTATCGAGATCGCAGGGCGATTGCTCGCGACCAAACCCGCCGTCGAGATCGCTGCCGATGGCGGCATGGCGGCTGCTGCCGGCGAGTTGGCAAATGTGGTCAATGTGATCGACGACGTTCTCGATGAAAACGCCTTCGTTGCTGTCGCCGCGAATGAAGCCTGGTTTCAGCATCCAGATATCGAAGGCGGCGCCGACCACGCCATCGCGCTCAATGATGAGCTTCAATTGTTCGTCGCTGAATTGACGCTGATGCGGTACCAGCGCGCGGCAGTTGTTGTGGCTGGCCAGGACGAGCCCATCGTAGATCTTCACCGCTTGCCAAAAGGCCTCGTCGCTGAAGTGCGTCAGGTCGAGCAGCATGCCCAGGCGCGTCATCTCCCGCAGAAGCGGCTCGCCCAATGCGCTGAGCCCGAGCTCGCTGCCGGTGCCGCCGGCGTATCGGCCAGGCCCGTAATGCGTCGGGCCGAGCAAGCGCAAGCCGGCCGCCCACCAGGCTTCAAGCTGCGCCGGGTCACGAATGGGGTCGGCGCTTTCCATGCTGAGCACGAAACCCAAAGGCGGCGTCGCGGGCGGGTCGGCGCCCCCGGCTTCCCAGGCTTCCCACTCGGCGATATGCGCGCGCAGGCTCTCAGCGTCCTCAATAATGCGCGCCTGGCCATCCATTTCCAGCGCGCGATAATAAGCCAACTGACCCTTGGCGACGCCATAGGCTTGCGCCTGTGAGCCGTAATCGAGGTATTCGACTTTGCGCCCGGTGGCGCGCGCCAGCATCGTCACGAAGCCGAGAGCGATGCGCCCGCGCCGCATATCGGGCAGCGAAACCGTGTTCTGGGCGCGTCCCTTGCCGGGAACGCCGACTTCCGTCGCCCGAATGGTATAGGCTGACTCTTGCAGGTTGCGGTTCCATTGCAGGGCAGTCCAGGCCAGGTCCAGATGGGCGTCGATTATCAGCATTTGGCTGCTCCAGGCGCTTGTCTAGGTATGCTGCCGGCTGGCCGCCGCTGTGATCACCAGACCATGCCGCGGGCGGCGACATCCCAAATTACTTCGACGCGGTCGCCGCGAACGCCAAAGAGCTGGTTGTGCAAGTTGGTGACCACGCAGGTGTGCACGGGGATGATATGCACGGTTTCGCCGACCGCGGGCAGGCTGGGGCAGGCGCTGCAATCGACGTAGCCATGCTCCTCATTGACTTTGTGCAGGCGCGCCGCTGGATACTCAACGATGTGCCCGAATTGCCCATCGTTCGTCTCCGAGTGAATCGCCTTGCTGCCGCTGTCAAGGATGACGCGCTCCGGCTCATTGGCGCTGACCACGGTCGCGCGCACCCGCATGGCGACCTGGTCAAAGCCGGTGTAGTCGGCAACGACGCAATTCCAATCCCAGAAGATCGAGGTGCCAACCCGCAGCTCAGTCAACTCGGGCAGCAAATGGGCGTCCCTGCTGGCGCCGCTGCCGCCGCCGCTAACCGTCTCCACCGCGATGCCGGCATCGGCGAACAAGGCGAGCGTCTCAAGCAAGCGCGGGCGAATCGCCGCGTCAGACGGGTAGATCATCAAGCCGGCGAAATGCAGACCGTCCGCCGCTTTAATGCGCCGCGCCAACTCAAGCGCGGCCTGCGGCGTTGTGCCCGTCCGTTGATTGAGCGAGACGAGCTCCACCATCATCTTGATGGAGGCGCCCGCTTCCCGCGCTGCCTCGGCAATGCCATCGATTACCGGCTGGCTGTCGACCGTGACCGTGACTTCCGCCCGTTTGGCCAAGGCTGCGAGGCGCCGCGTCTTGCGCTTGCCCACGATATTGTAGGGGATCTGTATGTCGTCGAAGCCGGCATCGGCGAATACTTCCGCCTCGCTGACCTTCTGGCAGGCAATGCCGACGGCGCCGGCCTCAATTTGACGGCGGGCGATATCGGGGATCTTGTGCGTCTTGATATGCGGCCGGAACTGGATGCCGAGGTCGTCACAGCGCGCCTGCATAACGGCGATATTCCGCTCCATTTTGTCCAGGTCGATGAGGACGCTCGGCGTTTCCAGGTCGCTTACATAAGAAATCGACACGATGGCTTTCCCTTGTTTTACGAATGATGTCGGGGTTTATCCGCTTCCGACAAACAATGAGTCAAAGGCCCCTGCTGATTGCTGGGGCGCAAGTTTACCAGCCGCGCTTGCCCAGGATGACCTCGTCCGGCGTGACGTTGATGCCGACCATGGCCTCGCCCAGGTTGCGGCTCACATCAGCCAGGATTGCCGCATCGTTGAAGTGCGTCACCGCTTTGACGATCGCGCGGGCGCGTTTTGCCGGTTCCCCGCTCTTGAAGATGCCGCTGCCGACGAAGACGCCATCGACGCCCAACTGCATCATCAGCGCTGCGTCCGCCGGCGTTGCGACGCCGCCCGCGGCAAAGTTCACGACTGGCAGACGCCCCAGCTCGGCCGTCTCTTTCAGCAGATGATAGGGCGCGCGGATCTCCTTGGCGTAGGTGTAGAGTTCGTCGTCGGCCAGGCAGCTGATGCGCCGGATCTCGCCATTGACGGCGCGCGCGTGACGAACCGCTTCGACGACATCGCCGGTGCCGGCTTCGCCTTTGGTGCGCATCATGGCGGCGCCTTCGTTGATCCGGCGCAGGGCCTCGCCCAGGTTGCGGCAGCCACAGACGAAGGGCACCGAGAACTTCCACTTGTTAATATGGTGCTCTTCATCCGCGGGCGTCAAGACTTCGCTTTCATCGATATAGTCGACGCCGAGCGCTTCCAGTATCTGGGCTTCGACGAAGTGGCCGATGCGCGCCTTCGCCATCACCGGGATGGAGACGGCATTGATGATGCCGTCGATCATATCGGGGTCGCTCATTCTGGCGACGCCGCCGTGCGCGCGGATATCGGCCGGCACGCGTTCAAGCGCCATGACGGCGACCGCGCCGGCATCTTCCGCGATCCGCGCTTGCTCCGGCGTGACGACATCCATAATCACGCCGCCCTTCAACATTTGCGCCAATCCGCGTTTGACCGCCTCCGTGCCCTTTTCATTTTGATTAAGCTGATGACCATTCGTCGCCATGCCCAGACCTCGTTTCTTCCTGAATGCATCTGCCGCTAATCTTAGAGCAAGCGGGGCAGCATCCGTATGTCCAATGCAGTCCATTGATAGCACCAGTCGCGCGTATGCGCCAGCGCTGTTGACCGGCAAAGCCGGCGGGCGCTAAACTAGGGGCGGTATCAAGGAGCGAGAACGCGCGAATGGCTAGGGATAGCATCCGAATCGAAACCATCAAGCCGCGCTACGCCAGCGCGCTGGAGCAATTGCAGCGCGACTGCTTCCCGACGCTGGGCGCGGCTGAGCTCATGCGCGCGGAGCATTTTCTCAATCATTGCCGCCTGTTCCCCGAGGGCAACTTCGTCGCCTTGCATCAAAATCGTGTGATTGGCTTGGGCTCCGGCTTTCTGATTGACTTTGATTTCGAACATGCCCAGCACAGTTTTCAGGAGATCATCGCAGGCGGCTTTTACAGCAATCACGACCCGAACGGCGATTGGTATTATGGCGGCGACATCAGCGTGCATCCGGCTTATCGCAGGCGCGGCGTGGGGTCTTTGCTATACGAGGCGCGCAAAGATATCGTCAAGGACATGAATCGGCACGGGATTGTCGCCGGCGGCTTGATCCCCGGCTTCGCTGACTACAAGGCGCGCATGACTCCGCGCCAGTACGTGGATCAGGTGGTCGCGGGCGAGCTCTATGACAGCACCTTGTCCTTTCAGCTGGGGCGGGGTTTTGCAGTGCGCGGCCTGCTGGAAGATTACATCGAAGACGACGCCTCGGACAACTGGGCGACGCTTATCGTTTGGCTGAATCCCAGTTATCGAGCGGACTGAGAATCCAGCGGCGCCTTCAGCGCAGGTGAGAAAAAACGCTACAGATAACGCCGCCAAATGAGGCGCGCCGCCGCCAGCGTCCCGGCAGCATTGGCCAGCAAGTCAATCCAGGAGGCGTGGCGGTCCAGCGTCAAGGTCTGCAAAGATTCGGTCAAAATGCCGAGCGCTAGGGCGATGATGACGGCGATAATCAGGCTCGTCCGCGCCGCGAATGCGCCGTTTAAAGCCCAGAACCACCCGACACAGGTCAGCGCGAATGCCAGAAGATGCAAGGCGCTGAAGAAGATTTCGCGCTGAAGCGAGCTATCGCCCTGCGGCAGGCCGAGATCAATGACGGGATCCGCTTCCGGCTGCAGCAAGAGCAAGGTCAGCAACAGCGTCCAGCCGATGGCCAAGGCCCAACGCGCCGCCGTCATTTGAGTGATGTGACGAAGCCGATCCATCCAAGCGCCAACTTGATACGCTGGTCAACAGGTGTGAGCGTAGCAGCGATTGGCCTACGCGGTCAAGCCGGTTGAATAGAGCGCAGCGCAGTCGTCAGCTTCGCTCGCGCTGAACCAGATCCAGCAGGTACTCGAGCATCGTCCTGAGGTCCATACCAAAGGCGAATTCGCGCGCGTCGAGAATGACGCGCGGGCAAACCCGGCTTTCCAGCTCGGCGAAGAGCTCGCGGGCAGTCTCCATATCGTCGGCGCTCATTTCCGGCTGGAGCAAGAGGAAGGCGAGGATGTCGGCGGCCGTCTGCGATTGACCGAGCGCGGCGCAGTCTTCGGCGAGTGAGAGCATGCCTGAATACAGCGTCCGCTTCTGCGCTGCTGTGGGCGCTCCAGTAATACCGAGTGACGATTCTATCAGTTGAGAACGGCCGCTGAGAACAATCTGCGCCATTGACGGCTTAACCTTGGGCGCCCCGCCACCACCAGCCGGCGGTTTTGCGCTCGCCGTATTTCAGCTTGCCATCCAGCCAGAGGGCCAGACGCCGCCAGCGGTTGCTCAACATCCAGCGCAAGAGCCGATTGAAGCGCTTGCTGAAGTCTTTGTTATAGGGGCACACGCGGATGCAGATGGAGCAGTCGGTGCCCTGGTTCACCCAGAACTTGAAACACTGCTTGGCGTTGATGGTCCATTTTTTAACGCCTTTGAGATGGGAAATGCCATCGTGTATCTCGAACTTCGGCGCGTCAAACGGGATTGCTTTGACCGGGCAGCCATTGCTGCAGCGCCGGCACATATTGCAAGTCTCGGTGACGCCGAAGTCGATCGGCTCATCGGCGATCAGGGGCAGGTCGGTGAAGATCTTGGCGATGCGCACGCGCGGGCCGAACTCAGGCGTGATGATGAGGCCGTGCCGCCCGTATTGTCCCAGACCGGCTTGAATCGCCAGCGGAATCGAGAGGGCCGTGTCATTGAGGCTGGCGACCGCTCGATAACCCAGGTTGCGAATATACTGTGTGACCGACAGAACGGAAATGATATCGCGGCTGTATCCCTGCCCGGTGGCGGCGCCGCTCAAGGCCGAGGGCACCGTCTTTATCGTCTCGTGATCCATCTCGTTGACGATCACGACCACGTGGCTGAGATCCGGCGGCAGGTCCATCTCCTTGTCGGTCAGCTTTTGCCGGCTGTAATTGTGGGTATAAACCCAGCGCTCGTCAAACTCGCAGATGCCAATGGCGTCAGCGCCGAGAAAGCGGCCCGCGCGCTTGACCTCGGCCGTATTCTCTTCGGCGGTGGCAGTCGTTTTGCGGGCCGCGCCTTCGCGGAACATGGTGTAGGTATCGAGGAAGCCTTCTTTGCGATCCTGCGACGTCTCCAGCAGATCGGCGGTGAAATCGGCGATATACCAGGCGGCGTTGCGAAGGGCGTAATCGCGGTGTTGGAATCCCTCAACCTTGCGAAAAGATGCCAGGTCGGTGTAGTAAGATTCGAAGAACTTACGCGCGCGCTCCGAGCGCACCTCGTCATCCCAGACCGCCCGATTGAACATATCGTATTTTTGATTGAAACGCTCGAACTCGGCCGTGACTTCAAAGCCGGTTTTGGCGTCCACCGGCTTGGCGCGGGCGCGGTTCACTGCGGGCGAGGGTTTTTCAGGCGCGCTAACCACCATGTGATACAGGCCGATCATTGTCGGGCGGTAAACGAATACTAGCATATCTCGCCGTCAATGGCGAAGGAATGGGGCTGTGCTCGGCAACCTGGCGCGGCAGTTTCAGATATCGAGGACGGTGGCGCTTGAATTGTGCCAATAGACTGTGACCGCTTGCCCAAGCGCGATGCCGCTGCTGTCCAACTCGCTGATATTCTGAACGCGGACGACCAATTCGGTGGCCTCTCCGATTTGCAGGGTGTAGCGCGTGTCGGTGCCGATGTACTGGCTGTCGATCAACAGGGCGTCAAGCACCGTGTACTCGCTGGGATCGATTTCTTCGCCGCCCGTTTCGGCGATGGTTGCGATGCCGATGCGCTCGGGGCGAATGGCCAACCGGACCTGGCCGGAGGACCGACTTAGCGCCTCTGAAAGTTGCGCCCTAATGACGGTGCCGTCGGCCAGTTTAACTCTGCCAAAGCCATCCGGACCGCGCTCAAGCAATTCGCCGGCGATGAAATTCGTCTCGCCTATGAAGTCGGCGACGAAAACTGACTCCGGGCGCTCGTAGATCTGCCGCGGACTGCCGATTTGCAGCATCTTTCCTTCATTCATCACGGCGATGCGATCGGCCATGGTGATCGCTTCTTCCTGATCATGGGTCACATAAATGAAGGTGATGCCGACATCGCGCTGCAAGGCCTTCAGTTCGTATTGCATGTTCTTGCGCAGCTTGAGATCGAGCGCGCCCAGGGGTTCATCCAGCAGGAGCACGGCCGGTTTCTTGACCAGCGCGCGCGCCAATGCCACCCGCTGCTGCTGGCCGCCGGATAGCTGCCGCGGTTTGCGCTCGCCAACGCCCGGCAGCCGCACCATCTCCAGCGACTCAGCCGCCCGCGCCCGCGCCTCTTTCTTGTTGACGCCCTCCATCTCCAGGCCGAACATGATGTTCTGCTCGACAGTTAAATGGGGGAAGAGGGCGTAATCTTGAAAGACAGTGTTCACCGGGCGGTGATAAGCGGGGATGCCTTCCATCGCGATGCCGCGAATAAGCACGCGCCCGGCGCTGGGCTGTTCGAAACCGGCGATCAGGCGCAGCGTCGTCGTCTTGCCGCAGCCGCTGGGGCCGAGCAGGGCGAAGAATTCGCCATCGGCCACCTGCACGCTGACCTTGTCGACCGCGCGCAGGCCCGAATCAAATTCCTTAACGATGTCTACCAGTTCGACATCGTAGGTGGCCATGTGTAGAGCCAACCCCTCCCCCCGGCCCCCTCCCCGACGAGTCAGGGAGGGGGAGCAGATGTGCGGGAGACATAAAGTCGCTTGCAAGCGCTCGCCCCCGCGGATTAGCGCGGCGGCGTGTGAATTCGCTACGCCCCGAGGAAGATGAGCAATTCATCCCAGGCGTTGTTGATCAACTCTTCGGCTTCGGCGCCCACATCAATGATCGCGAAGAGATTCGCCACTTGCTCCGCCGGCGGGAAGATCGCGGGGTCATTCAGGATTTCTTCGTCAATGTAACCGGACTCGATTGATGCCTGGTTGGGCGAGGCGTACCAGATGTAATTGGTCAAGTCAGCGCCGACCTTGGCGTCCAGGATGTAATCAATGAAGACCATCGCCAGCTCCGGGTTGGGCGCGTCGACTGGGATCGAGAGGTTGTCAATCCAGACGTTGCTGCCTTCTTCCGGTATGGCATAGGCGTAATCATCGCATTCGCAATCCCATGAGATTTGCAGAATGTCGCCATTGTACTCGACGGCGATATCGACATCGCCGCGCTCCAGCAAGACCTGGCCGTCGTCGGCCGCGACCGTAACGACATTGCCGCCTTTCTCGATCAGATAATCGCGGGCGGCGTTAATCTCATCGGCGTCGGTGGTGTTGGGGTCGTTGCCCAGGAAAAGGTGGGCGATGCCGAGCATGGTCTGCCTGTCGTCAAGCCAGGCGACGGGCCCGTCATGCTCCCAGACCTGGTCCCAGGAGCTGATGCCATCAGGGAAGACCTCCGTGCTGTAACCGACGCCCACAGTGCCCCATTGATATGGCAGCGAGTACATGTTCTCGGGGTCGTAGGCGGCGCCCAGCAGATCGGGAATCACATTGGCGACATTGGGAATCATCGCCAGATCGAGCGGAATCAGCAGCATTTCTTCCGCCATGCGCTGGACGGTGCCGCCGCTCGGCACGATGATGTCATAACCCGGGTTGCCTTGCCGGATGCGCGCGAGCATCTGTTCGTTGCTCTCGTAAATGTCGTAATTGACCGACACGCCACAGGCTGCTTCGAAATTGGGCACGGTGTCTTCGGCGATGTACGTCGACCAATTGAAAATGCTCAAGGTCTGCCCTTCGTAGCCCTCGGGGCAGGTCCAGGGCTCGTGCTCCATATCTTGGGCGAAGGCCACCGGCGCCATCAAACAAATGATGCAGATTAACAGGGTTAAGTTTTTCATGGTGTTCTCCTCCATAAACTGAAATGAACTAAGCGCGGGACGAGGTGCGCCCCTGCATGGCCAGGGAAATGCCAATTAATAGCGTACTCAAGACCATCATGATTGTCGAGATGGCGTTGACTTCCGGCGTGACCGTCAGCTTCAGCAAGCCGTACACAAAGACGGGCAAGGTGGATGTGCCGACGCCCGAGGTGAAGAAGGTGATGACGAAATCATCCAGCGACAGGGTGAATGCCAGCAGAGCGCCGGAAATGACGCCGGGCAGAATAAGCGGGAAGGTCACCCGCCAGAACGCGCGCCAGGGGTTTGCGCCCAGGTCCTTGGCCGCTTCCTCCAGCTGCGGGTCCATATCCGCCAGCCGCGCGCGCACCACGATGGCGACGTAGGATATGTTGAAGGTCACGTGCGCCATGATGATGGTGTGAAAGCCGGGGAAGATGCGCTCGCCGCTGATGACGGCGATCCAGTCGAAAGCGACTTTGAAGAAGATGGCCAGGGAAATCGCCTGCGTGATCTCGGGGATGACCACCGGCAAGAAGAGCAGGCCGTCGATCAAGCCTTTGCCGGGGAAGCGACCGCGCGCCATCGCCAGCGCGATCATGGTTCCCAGCACGGTCGCGATGACGGTGGCGACCGTGCCTACGAACAGGCTGTTGCGAAAGGCGTTGAGCATGATCTCGGTGGAGAAAGCCCGTTCCGCGCCCATAACGTTGTTCAAGATGTTGTTGTACCACTTCAACGTGAAACCGGTGAAGGAGGCGACCGACCGGCTTTCGTTGAATGAAAAGAGCACGAGAATCAGAATCGGCGCCCAGAGGAAAAAGTAGGTGAAAACCGGATTCAGCAAGAGCCCGGCTTGGCCGAGCCGACGCGTCATGCGGTTGCGCCTGATGGCCGATTCGTTGATGAGAAGCTGGCTTGTGGCGGCCATGCTTATGCCCGGGCGTCACGCCGATTGGCGAAGACATAGACCAGCAGCGAGATCATCACCAGGGCCATCATCACGATTGACAGCGCCGAGCCCAAGGGCATATTGCCCGAGCCGCCGAATTGCTTGTTGATCAGGTTGCCTATCATCAGCCCTTTGGTCCCGCCCAGCAGATCAGGCGTGACAAAGGCGCCGACGGACGGGATGAACACCAGGGCGCAGCCGGCCAAAACGCCCGGCAAAGTCAACGGCAGGACGACGCGTAGAAAGGTGCGAACATCATTGGCGCCCAGGTCATGCGCCGCATCGACATAGCGGAAATTAAAGCGCTCGACCGAGGCGAATATCGGCAGCACCATGAAGGACAAGAATCCGTAGACCAGGCCCAACAGGACCGCGAACTGCGTATTCAGCAGCGACAGCGGCTCCCCGACCAAACCCAGACCGGTAAGAATGCCATTGATCGTGCCTTCTTCCCCCAGCAGGATGCGCCAGGCGTAGGTGCGGATAAGGAAGTTCGTCCAAAAGGGCAGAATCACCAGAAAAAGGGCGATCTGCTGCACGAGGCGGCGGCGGGTGGCGATGAAAAAGGCGAGCGGATAACCGACGAGCAGGCAGACGACCGTCGTCAGCGCCGCCAGCCCAATCGACCGCTGCAGGATGATGAAGAAGACGCCAAACGTGCGCTCGTAATGTTCGGGCGTGAAGGGCAGCTGCCCAACGCCGCCGCGCCCGCGCGTCATGAAGCTGACCACCAGCACAATCAGCAGCGGCAGCACGAAAAAAATGACCAGCCAGGCCACAGTCGGCAAAGCCAGGAGCGAACCATTTTGCTGCAGGCGGCGCAAGCGATCTGACATGAGTTGACGCTGCTTCATCGGCGATGACTTGCCATAGTCTAAATAACGATAATAACGTATCTTAGGGGCAAGCGCCACGCTTCCGGCAGGGAGGGCGACATCATGGACAAGAAAGAAAACGACAAAGACCTTAACCAACAAGTCTCCAAAATGGACGATGCGATAAAGGGCGACCGGCGCAAAGAAAAACAGGCGGCGCTGCAGCAAGCGCTGGACCAAGATTGGCCCGCGATTCAGAAGCATTTGATTGAAGAAGGGGCAAAAGAAGCTACCGAGGAAAGCGGCGAAGAACGCGACCCATATGAACCCTACTGGACAACAGACAGTGGCGGAACGAGAACGCTCCAAGCCAGTCCCGATGCTTGGTGGCTGAAGGATTTCGATCGAAATGAAGTGCTGATGGAACTGCCGGGCTTTGTGATCTTGAACACCAAGCCCTGGCATGTGAGCAGCGTATGCATATCCTATGCTGAAGCCTATGGCATTCGCGACTTAAGCGATTGCGATGACTGCTTCACCGAGGACCATATCCTGGCGCACATTGAGCGCTTCCCCGAAGGGCAGTTCGCCGCCCAGCGGATTAGCGGACCGAGCGCCGGCAACTGCGTCGGCATGGCGACTACCATGCGCACATCGCGCCCGCCCTCGGCGCCCATTCTGCCCTGGATGGAGGCCATCGGCGACCTGCGGCTGAGCGCCCACGAACCGGAAGGCGACTGGCTCTACGGCGTCGAAGTGGCGGTACACCCAATGTATCAGAGGCATGGCATCGGCGCCGGGCTGTACAAGGCGCGCTTTAACATGGCGCGGGGGCTGAACCTGCGCGGCTGGTACGCCATCGGGATGCTGATGGGGTACAAACATTACGCCGAGAAGATGCATGTTCGCGACTACGGCGAAAAGGTGATCGCCGGCGAGATCAAGGATCAGACCGTGACGATGCAGATCAATCGCGGCTTCCGCCCGGTACGCGTCGTGACAAACTACGTCGATGAGCCGGCCGCCGGGGGCGCCGGCGTGCTTATTGTGTGGGAGAATCCGGAATTCTCTGCAGTGGAGCGATTGTGATATCTAGCCGGAGAAGTTCAGATGCCTAATGGCCACTATAATCCAGATGTCCACAAGTACATAGTAGAACATTGGCTCGGGGGCTATATTCTTAAGGCACCCCCTTGGCGTATCGGAATACGACATCCGCGGTTTAACGATGAAAATTTTCAATCTCACGTCGATAGATTTTCTGATGGGCAATTCATTGGTGACCGACGCGCCGCCAATTTTGGCATTTGCACGACATTGCGCACCTCTCAGATACGTCACGGTGGCATATTACCATGGCTAGACATTATCAGCGATAAATCGCTCGCCGGTCATGAGCCCGAAGGAAGCTGGCTCTATATTGTACTCATGTGGGTTCACCCAAATTATCGGCGTCGAGGAATGGGCAGCGCCTTTATTCGTGCGTGCTCCGCTCTTGCCGTGAGGAAAAACCTACGTGGCATTTATGTCGTCGGTCTGCTAAAGGGTTATGAAAAGCACTTGGACGAGATGGACGTCAGTTCGTATTGGCACAAGGTAAGGTTGGGAAAGATTTACGATCCTGTCGTATCACTGTTTCTAAAACGCGGCTTCCGCGATGTGTCGTTCTATCCAGTTGTGCCTGACTGTTTTGACGAGCCAAACTCGGGCGGCGCCGGTGTCTTACTCTTTTGGAAGAATTACCTATTCGATTCTGGCAAAGTGATATGAATGTCCTCGTCATTGGCGCGGGCATCGCCGGGCTGAGCGCCGCCTATCATATACGGCAGGCCGGCATTGAGTCGACCGTCCTGGAAGCGCGTGACCGCATTGGCGGACGCGTCTGGACCAGCCGGGATTTCGCTGATATCCCGGTCGAGTTCGGCGCCGAACTGATTCATGGCCGCTCGCCCGAGGTGAATACATGGATTTGGGTGGAGAAGCTGGGGCTCAAGACCTGGCATTGGAACAAGATCGACGACTCGATGATCCGTACCGACGATGGCGGCTGGCTGACGATGGGCGAGGCGCGCGCGGCCTCGGCCGAACTGGATCTGACGCGCTCCTGGAATCTTGGCGATGCGCCCGAGCCGCGTGATGATGAAGATCTGGGCAGCTACCTGCGGCGGATCGGCTTCAGTGAGCGGCAGATGCGCTATGTGCAGCGATCATTCGCCAATGCCGAAGGTGAAAGCATGGAGAAGCTCAATGCAGCGGCTCATGCGCATTTATTCAAAGATAGCGATGGCGAAGATGATCACAGCGATTTTCGCATCCTGGACGGCTATGATGCTTATTATGAGCGCCTGGCGGACGGGCTCGATATCCGGTTGAACTGGGTCGTGCAGACGATAGACTGGTCGGATGGCGCAAGTGTGACGACACGCGACGGCCGGGTCTTCACCGCCGACGCGGCGGTGCTGACGCTTCCGCTGGGCCTGCTGCAGTCGGATCGGGTTTGCTTCAATCCACCCTTGCCGCGCCATAAGCGGGAAGCGCTTGCCGGGCTCAAGATGGGGCCGGTGATGAAGTTGGTCTACTTGTTTGACGAGCCAATACTCGATCCGTCGATCGGCGCGATTTATGCCCGGGGCAACCCGCCGATGTGGTGGTCGCCTTCGCTTGGGCGTGATGGCGGGGCCACAGTCTGGACCGCGTTCTTCAGCGGCGACTATGCCCGCGAGATGCTTGCCCTAGGCGAAGATGCGGCAATTCAGCGCGGGCTGGAGACGTTGCGAGAAGAAATCGGCCAGCCCGAGCTGCGCTATCGCAAGGCGCGCTGGGTCAATTGGCCTGACGACCCCTACGCTCTGGGCGGTTACAGCGTCTGCCTGCCCGGGCATTATGACGCGCGGGAGAAGCTGGCCCGCCCGACGCCGCCGCTCTATTGGGCGGGCGAGGCGAGCGCGCCCCATCATCTGACGGCCATGGTGCACGGCGCTTATTTCAGCGGTCAGCGCGCCGCGCGTGAAATCGCGGAGAATGAAAGACCATGAGAGACATTCACATCGCCCTGGCGCAGGGACATTGGACCGGCGATCAGCTTTCCACCAAGGCCCTCTACCGCGAGCTGGTGGCGGAAGCGGCGCAAGCGGGCGCGGACTTGATTTGTCTGCCGGAATTCTCCATCTTGCCTTACTTCCCCGGTCGGCGTGATCCAGCCGGCTTTGCCTGGTCCGAGCCGCTTGAGAGCGGCGCATCCGCCCGCTTCTTCGCTGAGTTGGCCCGCAAGCACCGCGTCAGCGTCATCGGCAGCCTCTTCGAGCGGGACGACAATGGCAAGCATTGGGATACCGCTACCGTTCATGACGATCGCGGGCGGCTGCGTCATTTCACCCGCAAGATGCACATTCCCGCGGGCGAGGGTTATCACGAGACCGATTATTTCGAAGGCGCGGGTCAATTCCCCGTGCATGATATCGGCGCGGTCAAGCTGGCGGCGCCGACCTGCTATGATCAGTGGTTTCCCGAGCTGGCGAGGATCTACGCGCTGGAAGGGGCTGAATTCATCTATTACCCGACCGCCATCGGCTCCGAACCGACCGCCATTGAGTTTGACTCGGCCGACGCCTGGCGCAGCGTCATGCGCGGTCACGCGGTTGCCAATGGCCTATTCATCGCCGCCTGCAATCGCATCGGGCGGGAGAACGCCGTCACCTTCTACGGCAGCAGCTTCATCTGTGATCCACTGGGGCGCGTTTTGGCCCAGGCCAGCCGCGATCGGGACGAGGTGATTCACGCCCTGCTGCGCGCCGAAGTGCGAGAACAATATCTGGAGCTCTTCCCCCTGCTGCATCAGCGGCGGCCGCAGCATTATGGCCGGCTGCTGGAGGGCGCTGCGGTGGGCCCGCCTGCGCGCTGACGAGACGCGCTTCAGAAAGAAACGAGCAATTGACATGTCGCGAATGGAATTCTTCATAGTCGATGTATTCACCGTCGGCCGCAAGTACACCGGCAATCAGTTGGCGGTCTATCTGGGCAACCCGCCGGCATCGCTGATGCAGCAATTGGCGAAGGAGATAAATTTCTCCGAGACCACCTTTGTCACCGCCGACCGTCCCGAAAACGGCGGCTACAACGTGCGCATCTTCATGCCCGAGGTCGAAGTGGATTTCGCCGGCCACCCTGTGCTGGGCACCGCCTATGTCATCCAGCGTGAAATCATTGGGCATCCGGTCGACGCGCTCACGCTGAACTTGCCGGTGGGGCAGATCCCGGTCAGCTTTGCCGATGACGGCGTCCTGTGGATGCGGCAGAATCCGCCAAGTTTTGGTCCGCGTTTTTCGGCGGCCGAGCTGGCGCAGATCCTCAATGTTGAGGAGAAGGATTTCGACCCGCGCTTCCCGATTCAAGAGGTGTCGACCGGGCTGGCTTTTGTCTTGGCGCCGATGGTCTCGCTGGAAGCCCTGAACCGCGCCTGGGTGAATCTGAATCGGCTGCGGGCGATCCTGGGCGCGCACAATGCCATCGGGCCGGCGATCTTCTGCGCCGAAACGCTGGACGGGCGCAATGATATCCATGTGCGCGTGCTGGATGATGTCTACGGGGCGCCGGAAGACCCGGCAACGGGCAGCGCCAACGGCTGCATCGCCGCTTATCTGGTCGAGCATGCTTACTTCGGATCGGATAAAATCTCTATACGTACCGAGCAAGGTTACAAAATCGGGCGGCCCTCGCTGCTGCATCTTGAAGCGAAGCGGGCCGGGGCGGAAATCGAGGTTCGCGTTGGCGGCCGGGTGGAGATGGTAGCGCAGGGCCAGCTCGCCGCCGATTAGTCGGCGCAATTCGAAGAAACCCGCGCGACAATGCTGCAGCCCACGCACAATATCGTGGATCTTGCGGCGTCGTTGCTCCCCCTCCCTGACTCGTCTGGGAGGGGGCCGAGGGGTGGGGTTGGCTGTCCGCAACAAGTTGAGATGAGTTCTGGTGAAAGGGACTGCAATGGATTATCAACTGCTGGGTCGCACTGGCGTCAAAGTGTCGTCACTTTGTTTCGGCACGATGTCCTTCGGTGATATCGCTGACGAAGCTGAATCAGCGCGCATGTTCAACCGCTGCCGCGAGGCGGGCGTCAACTTCTTTGACTGCGCTAACACCTACGCCGGCGGCCGCTCCGAGGAGATCCTCGGCGAGCTGATCGCCGACTGCCGCGATGAGATCGTGCTGACAACCAAGGTCGTGTCGCGCACCGGCGCGGACATCAATCAAGGCGGCGCCTCAAGGCGGCATATTCAGATCTCGGTGGAAGAGAGCCTGAAGCGCCTGAAGACCGATCGCATCGATGTCTATTTCTTGCATCACTACGACGCGGAAACGCCGATCGAGGAATCGCTGCGGGCGCTGGATGACCTGGCGCGGCAGGGCAAGATCCTCTACCCGGCCGTCAGCAACTGGGCGGCCTGGCAGGTGATGAAAGCCAACGGCATCGCGGCGCGGGAAGGCCTGGCGCGGATCGAATGCCTGCAGCCGATGTACAACCTGGTCAAGCGGCAGGCGGAAGTCGAGATCCTGCCGATGGCTGCGCATGAAGAGATCGGCGTCATTCCCTACAGCCCGCTGGGAGGCGGCTTGCTGACGGGCAAATACGGGACGTCAAAGAAACCCGAAAGTGGTCGCCTGGTTGAAAACGAGAGTTACATCAAGCGTTATGGCGTCGCCGATTATTACCAGACGGCGGTGGACTTCGCCGCGCACGCGACAGAACGCGGCTTGCAGCCGGCGACGCTGGCGGTGGCCTGGGTGATGGCGCAGCCGGCGATCACGGCGCCCATCATCGGCGCGCGCAATCTGGCGCAGTTGGATGCGTCGCTGGCCGCCCTGGATGTAGACATGACGCCGGAATGGTATGCCGAAATTGCCGCCCTTTCGCCGACCCCGCCGCCGGCGCACGACCGACTGGAAGAGCGGGCAAGCTGAGGCGCGCCCGTTGTGGTAAAATCTGAACAGCAGCGTCATAGGAAGGACGGACTGGACATGCCAAGCTCAATCCGACAGTTTCTCGCTGACGCGCTGCGCCTCATTCGTATCGCGCTATGGATGACGATTCCGACGACCATGTGGCTTTGGTTGGGGGCGCCGACACCGATCGAATGTGTGCCCGAATATGATTGGTACAAGGGCAATGTGCTGTGCGTATCCGAAGACACTCATTTGTGGATCGCATTTGGCTTGTTCCTTTTGGGAATTGCTGTATTCGGCGGCTGGATAAACGGTTACAGTTTTGACGTACTTAGCCGAGCCTTGCGCAGCGAACAGCAGCTCCCGCCACTTCGCATGGTGTCGGCGGTTGAAGGCTGCGGGCTCTTTTTCATGTGCCTCAAGTATTGGTTGCCCGCGATAGCGTATCTTATCGCCATTACCGTTCTTGCCAGCATGTTGCCCTTGGCGACTAGAAATCACGCTTATCATGCGCTGCTGATGATTGGGACGCCGGTTATGCTGGCGATGTATTGGGGAAGTCTCGTTGGTTTGTCGCGCTATGCTGTGTTTGGAGAGCACACATTGCTTTACCGGCGGCGGGAGAACATGGGATTGGCGCTCGCCAACCTCAAAGCCAGCTTGGCGCTTACATTCATGCTGATTCTGTTGTCGATTCTCTGTGCTGTCGCCTGGATTGGATTGTCTGTTTTTCTGGAAGCATGGCAGGAGCTGGAATTCATGGTGGAGGCAGCAATTGGTTCTTTCGGCTTCTACGTTGTGCTGCTAAGTGGCGGTCTAGCTTGCTGCCGTCTCGTCGCAGGCTACGCCAGCAAGATCGGCATCGGCGACCATCTCAAGCCCGGCGCGAACGGGGACTAGCCGCGCTCTTCCGCCCATTACGGCGCGCCGCAGTCCGTGCTACAATAGACTGGATTTGAAACGAACGAGGACCATTATGAACTTTTCCCGCGCCTTCAAATACCCATTTCAGAACTTTGCCAAAGTCATGAGCATCGTGCTGGCATTGACAATCGCCTTCGCCGTCTTCATCGCCATCATCTTGAACAGCCACGATTGGTCGCCGCTTTTTGAGTCGCTCTATGGGCTGGAATCGCCGGTGGGGGACGACTATCTGTCCGAGCCCTTTTCGGGTTCGACGGTGATAGGCGTTGTTGGCCTGCTGGTGGTCGCCATCGTCTCAGGGTTCTGGATTTCCGGTTACAGCGTCGAGGTCATCCGGTCGGTGATGCGCGACGAAGAATGGATGCCGCCGATTGACTTTGGGCGGAATGTCAAGGACGGCGCCTACCTCTTCGTGGCAAGCGTCGCCTACTGGATACTATTCATCGCGCTCATTGTCATCGTGGCGATAGTACACGGTGTTATTGGCGGGATCGTCACCCTGGCGCTGGCAATCATCACGATTGGCGCGACTTGCGTGATGGGTTGGGCTTATTTTGTGGGCATGGCGCGCTTCGCGGCTAAGGGCGACCACCGGGCCGCCTGGCAGATCTGGCGCAACATGCGCGTCGCGCGGAATAACTGGGCTAAGGGACTGTCGCTGCTTCTATACATGATCGTCTTCTCAATTATCTACGGCGTCGTTCGCAGCGTGGTCGATGGCATCTTCGGCGGGCTCCTGGGCATGAATCTGCTCGCCGGGATTACGCTGTCGATCATCATTTACTACATATTCAATTTGATGCAGCACTTTTCGACGCAGGTCCTCATCGCCCAATACGCGACGGAAATCGGTATTCGCAGCGATAACTACGATTCCGAGAAGGACAAGGTCGACGCATTTTAGGCGTTGACTGATCCGTAGCAACTGCCCTGCCATTTCGTATTGCGCGACATAATGAGTCTTCGGAGCGCCTTAGCCTTCCCGCTGCGCAACCTTGCGCTTTTTGTGCTGGTTGTCCTGCTCCATTGCCTGATCTGGTCAATTGTGATTGCCGGGTTTAAAGACTCGTACCGAAACTCCGGACGGCTAGAAGGGACGACGGTCTTTGTTCAAAGTATTGTTGTTCTGGTCATCTACAGCATTTGGCTACAGAGGCGCGCTATTGCGACGCTTCGGCGCCTATTGTCCGGTGGAAAAACGTTGCCGCCCCTGAGCATCTCCGATCTCTTGCCTTTGAGAATCGGCTCAGTCTTCTCAACGCTGTTTATGTTTGTGTTCGTAGTGATGTATATGTTGGTCATAGTGGCCTTACCTTCCGATTTGTGGGCGCACATTGTAGCGATTGAAGTTTTTGATTTCGTTGAAGCGGTACATTTGCTGGCTCGGCTCGCCGTCACTTTTATCGCGCTAACTTTTTTGACCGTGATTTACATCGTCGGCTTGGCGCGTTACGCCACTGAAGGCGAAGGCCGGAATGCGGCGAACCGCATTACTGACGAATTCGGGCTGTTGATGCATAGACGCAGGTCATGCCAGTATGTGCTTCTGCAGCTCTTAATGCTCGGTGGCGCGGTCTATCTGATGGCGCTCGGCGTCATGGTCGCTGATGTGACCTGGCCGGCCATTCAGAGCTTCGCGCCAGAGGGCGGGAAGGACTGGCAGTATTTTGGCATGTTTGCATTTTTCTGCGGCTTCGTGCTGGTGTGGAACGCGAGCTTGCATCTTCTCGCACAATATGCGCAGGCAATCGGCATCCACTTCGATGATCACGGCCTGCAGAAGGCCAAGGCCAAGCGCGGCCTCACTCGGGAATAGGCTGGGGCGTGGCGGACTTGCGGTCGCTGTGGCCATCCATGATTTGTTTGAGCTTGTCCCACTCGCGGCGCAGGACGCCCTTTAGCGTCAAGTTGAAGAAAATCCCAAACCAGAAGAACCAGCGTGTGCGGATATCGAGGGTCTCGCGCACGTTGGTTTGCTGGCCGCGGTGTTCAAACACAATCGTGTTGATGAAGGGAAAGCCCCAGTAGGAGCCTTTGAGCTCGATTTTTTTGTTGCGCTCAAAATCGGTGACATCACTGTTGACGAAACCTCGCCGCCCCAGGATGCGCCGCGTCATCGCGACCATCGTGCCGGCGCGAATCGGGTCGCCGCTGGTGATGCCGACGCCTTGTACGTTGCGCCAGTGCACATCGTTGTTGAAGTCGCCGACATAACGAAAGACATGGAATACCGGCCGGTTGATCAGCACCTGTGTTTCGAACTTTGGCATTCAGCACCAACTTTCGCTGCAAGTTGAACTTTGCGTTTGCGGCGTTTCAAACCGTCAGGCGGAGCCAGGCCCGGCGTCCAGGCGCTCACGCTCCAACGGCACACATTATATCGTACACTGCGCGGCTCTTCAAAGGAACACCGGCAAAGGCAAATCGACAGGTCTCATTGAGCCATGAATCGCCCTGGGCAACGACCTGCGCCAGCCCATGCGCCGGGCGCGAACCCGCGTCACAAGAGGCCGACGGCGTAAAGATAGAGGAATACCCAACTGGCCACCCAGACCAAGGCGTCAATGCGGTCAAGCACGCCGCCATGCCCGGGGAAGACGTTGAAGCCGGCGACATAACTATCCTTGACGCGGAAGAAGCGCTTCAATGCGGACTCGAAGAGGTCGCCGCTGACGGCGATAAAGGGACCGGCCACGATCATCGGAATCAAAATCGGCTGGAAGGCGCCGGTGAAAATCAATAAACAGAAGGCGGGCACCCAGGCGCTAAGTATGCCGCCGATGGCGCCTTCAACGGTTTTATTCGGCGAGATGAGGGGCGCCAGCTTCGTCCGCCCGAATGTCTTCCCAAAGACATAGCCAAAGCTGTCCGTACCCCAGGTGATGGCATAGACGATAAAGAGCCAAATGACGCCGTCACCCGGCACATTGCGCAAGCTCACGAGAAAGGCGGCTGGAATGGCTACATAAACGACGCCGCACAAGGTCGTGCCGACTTGCTTCAAAGCGCGGACGGGATGCTGGGGCTGCCGCGACAATTCAAGGAGCAAGGTGAGCATGACGCCCGCCAGCAAGGCCGCTTGCCAGAGCCAGTCAAGCTGCAGGTAAAAGCCCAGGACGACGGCGATGCCGGTGGGGATGCCGGTGAGCGAGCTGCCCTGCATCGCCGTATCTTTCTCCATCACATAGAATTCCAGCATGCCAACGCACATAATCGGCAATACCAAGAGCAGAAACAGCCAATCCCCCGCCAGCGACGCCAGGATCGCTATCGGCAGCAGGACGCCGGCTGTGATGAGCCGCTCGCGAAGATCCGTAGACCGAGAGGAATCGGTGACGAGACTGTCACGCATGTCACCAGCCTTCGAGGACAGAACCAGTTCTTAGCCTCCTATTGTCAGCCGACTGGCGTCATCTGTCAAGCGAGCCGGGCGCGCCTTCTTCCTAAAATAGTAAACTCGCGATTTGGGAATCTGTAGACACAGGCCCTGCTCAGCAACGGCCCAGGCAAAATACCTTGCATCCCGCCGATTCCAGCTCCCCCTCCCTGATTTATCGGGGAGGGGGCCGGGGGGTGGGGTAGATTAGGCGCCCGCCGGACAAGTATTTGGTGTTTAAGCGCGGGCGGAGCATGGCATATAATCGAGGCCGGCGGCAGCCACTTGCCAGCGGTAGGCCTGATGTCGGCGGATCTGATCGGAAAAACGGTAAACGGTTACGAAATCCTGAGCCAGGTCGGGCAAGGCGGCATGGCGACGGTCTATCTCGCGCGCCAACAATCGATGAACCGCCACGCTGCGCTGAAGTTCTTGCCCAGCGTCTTCATGCATGACGATACCTATTTGCAGCGCTTCGAGCGCGAAGTCAAGATCGTTTCCTCATTGGAACACCGCAACATCGTGCCGGTATACGATTATGGCGAGTTCGACGGCCAGCCCTACATCGCCATGCGTTTTATGCCGGCCGGTTCAGTCGAGGATCTCCTGGCTGCCGGGCGGATACCGCTGCCGCGCGTTCTCAGCATAGTAGAACAGGTGGCCTCCGCGCTCGATTACGCCCATCAACAAGGCATCCTGCATCGCGATCTGAAGCCGAGCAACATCCTGCTGGATGATGGCGGCGGCGTTTTCATCACTGATTTTGGCATCGCCCGCATTTTGCGCGAAGGCGGCAGCACCATTACGACGCAAGGTGTGGTGGGTACGCCCAGCTATATGTCGCCGGAGCAGGCGCGGGCCGAGCCGCTGGATGGGCGCAGCGATGTTTATTCGCTCGGGGTGATGCTCTTCGAGCTGGTCACCGGGCGCCGGCCATTCGAAAGCGACACGCCCTATAGCATCGCCGTCATGCATGTCACCATGCCGCCGCCGTCGCCGCGCCAACTGGAGCCAGAAGTGAGCGCGGCCCTTGAAAGGGTGATCTTGCGCGCCCTGCGAAAGACCGCCGACGAACGCTACGAAAGCGCCGGCGCCTTGGTGGCGGACCTGCGTCTTGCGCTG
This sequence comes from Chloroflexota bacterium, assembly GCA_011523545.1. Classification (GTDB taxonomy): domain Bacteria; phylum Chloroflexota; class Anaerolineae; order Aggregatilineales; family Phototrophicaceae; genus UBA6055. The sequence continues at coordinate 27,124 of WTGN01000038.1, forward strand.
GAAGATTCTGCGGCCGGGGTCGAAGAGGACACAGAGCCGGAAGTTGAACCAGTTGTCGCAGAGCCGTCAGCCGCGTCGCCCGCCGCAGCCGCAGCTCTGCCGCTCGCGCCGTCGCCCGCCGCCCCGGTCACCAGCGATACATCGCCGGCTGTGCCCGGTTTAAGCCGCCGGCCGCCTGCGCCCGGCCGCCGCATGAAGGTGTGGGCCGGGATGATGACGGGCGGCGCTATTGGCTGCGCGCTGCTCGCCGGCGTCTTGATTATGGCGCTGTCCTTGCTCGGCATCCTTTCGCGCGATGGTGGGCGGCCCGCCACGGCGACAGCGGTCGCGCCGGTGGAGGGGCTCGCGCCCGCCTCTACCGCGGCGCCAAGCGCAGTCCCAACCCTGGCCAGCCCGCAAAGCGATGCCCGGAGCGACCGGCCGCAAATGACGCAGGCCGCTCTCAACGCGGCGGCTGATGCGACTTTCACGGTGGAATCGATTTTGCGCCAGTCAGGCCCGACGCCCACGCCGCCGGGCATCCAGCCGGTCGGCGTCAGACAGCGTCCAACGCTTCTTCCGGCGCTGCAAGCGGTTGACGGCGAGTTGGTTTATTTTGCCAGGCGCGAGACCGACGGCGAGGCTGGGACGCGCTTTGAAATCGTCGTTCTGGATCTGCGAACTTGGGAGAGCCGGCGTTTCCATGCCGGTGGCGGGAGCAGCGCCTATCCAATGCCGTCGCCGGATGGCCGCTGGATCGCCTTTCAGTCCAATAGGGACGGGGATTTCGAGATTTATGTCGCTAACATCTTCGGCGGCCAGCTTCGGCAACTGACATCGAATTCGGTTTGGGATCGATTGGCGTCCTGGTCGCCGGAAGGGGACTGGATCATTTATTCGAGCGACCTGCGCGATGACGAAACATTCGACTTGGTTCAGGCGCGCCCTGGCGGCGGCGAGACCCAAGCCGTTTACAGCGACGGCTGGCGCAACAGCCACGCCCGATACAGCGCGGACGGCCGCTACCTGGTCTTCACATCGGGTCCCGCTGTGAGAGACGCGAACAGCTGGGAAATACGCCTGCTGGATCGTGCCAGCGGCGAGACGAAATTGCTGACCGACAACGACCTGCGCGACGCATCGCCGACGTTCAGTCCGGACAGCCAGCGCATTCTCTACGTGACCACCGTCGCTGGCGCGCGCGCGCTGGCGAGCATGAACCTGGCGGGTGAGGATCGCCGCATCATGTACAGCGGCCCCGGCAGCGTCTGGTCGGCAAGCTACAGTCCTGATGGCAAATTCATCGTCGTGACGGCGACTGAGAATGGCCTAGACCAACTCTTCCTGATGGATGCGAAAGGCGGAAACAGTCAGCAGATCACAGCGGCCGGCGGAGCTTATGCCTCCTGGATTCCTCGCATCTCCGCACGTTGAGAGACGCGGCATCGATCACGTTCGGTGAATTATCCAGAAGTCGGCGGCCGCGCGAGACGCCCAGGCAATGTTCTTGGTATCCTGCATTTGCCGCAAAGCAAATGGCGATATAATAGGGTCATTCGGCGGCGTGGGCGGCGGATCGTGAATACGGGAGGGCCAATATGATTGAGGACATTTTGGATGAAGCAAGGGGCAAAATGCAATCGACCCTGTCTGTATTTCGCGAAGAATTGAGCCGCATGCGCAGCGGCCGCGCGAGCACAGCGCTCGTTGACCGCATGATGGTGGATTATTATGGCCAGGATACCGAGCTCCGCCAAATAGCGAGCGTTTCCACGCCGGAAGCGATGCAAATCCTGATCCGCCCCTATGACAAGGCGGCGCTGCGAAACATCGAGAAGGCGATTCAAATGTCGGATATCGGCGTCAATCCCAACGTCGATGGCGAGAATATCCGCTTGAATATGCCGGCTTTGACCCGTGAGCGGCGCATGGAATTGGTGAAGTTTCTCAATCGGCGCATGGAAGACACGCGCGTCGCCATTCGCAATATCCGCCGCTCTGCCAACAGCGACCTGCAAGATTTCGAGAAGGAAAAGCTCATATCGGAAGACGATCGCAAACGTGGCGAGGCGGAAGTGCAGAAATTGACCGACCAGTACGTCGAGCAGATCGGTGAGCTCGGCGCCGCCAAAGAAAGCGATATCATGGAGGTCTAGCTGAGACCGCCGTCACAACGCGGGTGTCCCCGGATTCTGTTGTAGACGGCTGAGAGTAGAATCGGTCATCGGTGTATAGGATAAGTGAGCGAGACCGCAGACCGATACCAAAGCCGACGCAGGAACAGGTTATGACGATAATCTCCAGAGAAAATCGGCGGGAGCGAAACGCGCTGCCGCCCTTGCAAAAAGCGCCTGAACATGTCGCCATCATCATGGACGGCAACGGGCGCTGGGCGCGGCAGCGTGGCCTCCCGCGCTCGGCCGGTCATCGCCAGGGCACCGACAATCTGCGCCGCATTATTCGCGCCGCTGTTGAGTTCGGCGTGCGCATCATGACCATTTACGCTTTCTCAACCGAGAACTGGTCGCGGCCCCGGCGCGAGGTTCTGCTGCTCATGCGAATCCTGGAAATGGTCATCGACCGTGAATTGCAGGAGCTGCATGAAGAAGGCGTGCAAATCCGACATATCGGCGAGCTGGACGGCATCAGCGGGCGCCTGGCGCGCAAAGTGGTGGAAGCTTGTGAATACACGCGCCATAATCAGCGATTGATTCTCAATGTCGCCTTCAATTATGGCGGGCGCGACGAGATTGTCCATGCGGTCCAGAATATCGTACGCGACGGAATCAAGGCCGAAGACATCAGCGAAGCCACCATCAACAGTTACATGTACACCAGCGACCTGCCCGATCCGGATCTGATCATCCGCACCAGCGGCGAGTTCCGCCTGAGCAATTTCCTGATCTGGCAGGGCGCCTACAGCGAAATCTATACCACGGAGACCTATTGGCCTGATTTTGGACGGACCGAACTGTATGAGGCTTTGGTCGAATACGGGAATCGACGGCGGCGCTTTGGCAAGACCGACGATCAGATCAAGGCAGAATACGCCCAGCAGGGTCAACTGCGAGAGAGAGCGATATGATGCGGACCAAGCGGCTGGGCCGCACCAAATTGCAGTTGCCTATTGTCGGCATTGGCACGGCATTCGTCGGCGTGCCGACGCAGAATGACACCGTCGTCGAAGTGGATGACGAGCGCCGCCGGCTAGATGAGGCGCTGGGCCTGCAGACGCTTGTGACGGCGATTGACGCCGGCTGTACATTCATCGATACCGCAGTTTTGTATGGGCGGAGCATGAGCGAGTCGATGATCGGCGAAGCCCTGCGCCAGAGGCCGGCGGCCAAAGACTCCATCATCGTAACGACAAAAGCCGGGCGCTCTCATCTCGGTTACGACTTCAGCTTTGACGGGATTCTGCGCAGCGTTGAGCAGAGCCTTGAACGTCTGGGCCTGGATCGCCTCAAAATTGTGTATATTCATGACGCGATGGGGCAGCCGATGGACGAGCTGCTTTCGGCTCGCGGCGCGCTCGGCGCGTTGCGTCAGTTGCAGAGCCAGGGAATCATCGAGCATATCGGCACAGCCTGCAACAACCCGCCGACTAACTTGGAATACATCCGCACGGGCGAATTCGACGCCGCCGTCATCGCCGATTGCTGGAGCCTGATCAATCATATTGCCGCGCGCGAGATCTTTGCGGCGGCCGCTGAACATGATGTCGGTCTGGTCGGGGCGACGCCGCTGGAGCGCAGCCTGCTTGTCACCGGACCGCAGGCGGATACGAAATATCTCAATCGCATCTTCACGCCGGACTGTCTGGCGCATGTCGGCAAGATTCAACAGCTTTGCGCGCGCTACGATGCGCCGATGCTGGCGGTCGCGCTGCAATGGTGCACGCGCCATCCCCAAGTCGCCTCGGTCATACCCGGGGCTCGTGTTCCGGAAGAAGCGCGGACGAGCCTGGCGGCGGCGGAGCTTGATATTCCGGCGCAACTTTGGGCGGAGTTGGATCCCATGCTGCGGCATTTTGACAGCGCCATTGATGTCTAGGCGCCTTCCAGCCGCGGATCCGCTGCCGACTGCATATCACGGGCGCGGCCAATATCGGCCCAACCCAATCCCTGCCGAATCAGCAAGGCAAAACCGGCTATCGTAATCGGCAGCCAGATGACGACGTGTGCCAGGATGGCGTAGGCGGTTGCCGTCGACAGCGGGACGCCCAACGCGGTCAGTATGGAAATCACCACAAATTCGTTAACGCCGACTTGACCGGGCGAGGCTGGAATCAGCCCGGCCAGATTCACCGCGCCGACGAGGAGCAGGGCGACGGCGTAATTTAATTCCAGATCGAAGGCGCGCATCACCAGCCAGTAGGCGCCGGCTTCAATGCCCCAGGTGACAAAAGAACTAACGACAGCGCCCAGCAGATGGGCCGGGCTGCGCAGCGCGGCGAATCCGGCGATAATCTCTTCGGCCAATTGCGCGGCGATTGTCGCGAGCCGCTCTGGCAATGGTCTGAGCGTCAGGGAGACGACGCGTCGCAGCAGCTTTGGCGCCGCGGCCAGCACCAGGGCGAGCAGCATCAGGGCCGCGAATAGTGGCGCCGTAACGCTTAGCATCGCATCGACTTCGCGCGAAGCCAGATCAATAAACAGAAGGCCGACAAATACGAAAGTCAGCATGACGCAGCCGTCAATCGTGCGCTCAATGGCGACGATGGTGGTAGAGCGGACAAGGGCCACCCCATGATTGCGGCGCAGCAGAATGACGCGCAGGGCGTCGCCGGCGCGCAGCGGATAGACGTTGTTGCCCATGTAGCCGATGAAGACCAGCTTGACGAGCGCGGCCAGGGGCACTGCGGTTATGGCGCCGAGCAAGAATTGCCAGCGCAAGGCGATGACGGCCACCGCCACGAAATAGACCAGCGTGGCGATCAGCAGCCAGGGCAGGCTGACATCGGCGAGGCTGCGCCAAAGCTGTTCCGGCTGCAAGCCGCGAAAAGCCAGCAGCAGAAAGGCCGCGCTGGTGAAACTGCCAACGGTGAGGGCCAGCCGTTTACTGTTTCGCGTCATCTTTGCCCGGGCGCTGAATTCAAAGCGAAATCAATTACGCTCAAAAATATATCACTATGCGTGCGGGACTGATAGTTGAATCCGAATCAATGGAAACCGGCGCGATGAAGCAAAGCGCCCGAACGCGTGAATTGGGCTCAGAGCGCGAATACCGCGTCAACCATCAGGCTGTCCAGCGCCAGCTCAGCGGGCGCATATTCGAGGTCAAGCGTCTCGGCGACTGCCGGATGCGTGCAGCGGCCGCCAGCTGTGTTAAGGCCCTTTTGCAGGGCTGGGTCGGCGCGCAAAGCATCGGCCCCCCCGCGGTCAGCGAGCTTCATGGCATAAGGCAAGGTGGCGTTCGCCAACGCGAGACTTGATGTGCGCGGCACGGCGCCGGGCATATTGGTCACGCCGTAATGCAAGACGCCGTCAATGACGAAGGTCGGGTCGCTATGCGTGGTCGGGCGCGTCGTTTCGACGCAGCCGCCTTGATCGACGGCGACATCGACGATGATGCTGCCATTTGGCATTGAGGGGAGCATATCGCGCGTTACCAGCATGGGCGCGCGCGCGCCGGTGATGAGCACGGAGCCGATCAGCGCGTCGGCAGTTTGAATTGCCCGGGAGATGTTGATGCTGTTGGAATAGAGCGTTGTCAGCTTGCCAGCGAGCACATCATCGAGGTAACGCAGACGATCCAGATTGATATCGAGCAGCGTAACGCGCGCGCCCATACCGAGGGCGATTTTGGCGGCGCTACTGCCCACAGTGCCGGCGCCCAATATGACGACATGCGCGGGCGTAACGCCGGGCACGCCGCCCATAAGCATGCCGCGCCCGCCTTGGTGCCTTTCCAGATAATGCGAAACCACCTGCGCCGCCATGCGCCCGGCGACTTCGCTCATCGGCTCCAGAAGGGGCAGCCGACCCTGGCTGTCTTCCACGGTCTCGTAGGCGATGCCGGTGACGCCGCTCTCCAGCATGGCCAAAGCCAGCGCCTCGTCAGCCGCCAGATGAAGGTAGGTAAACAGGATCAGATCGGGACGAAGAAAGCCGTACTCGCTGGCTTGTGGTTCCTTGACTTTGAGGATCATTTCCGATTTCGCCCAGAGGCCGGCGGCTGTGTCGACAATCACGGCGCCCGCGCCCATATACTCGTTGTCGCTGAAGCCGCTGCTCAAGCCGGCGTCGCGCTCCACATAGACGCTGTGACCGCGCCTGACAAACTCGCGCGCGCCCGACGGCGGAATCGCCACGCGATGCTCTTCGATCTTGATTTCCTTTGGGATGCCGATGTTCATCGAATCGCTCCTGCCTATTAGCACATCTTCATTGTACACGATGTAGGAAGATAGTCTCTACATTTCGTACAAAGTGCCTAGATACTGCGTGGCGAGGCAGCGCAATTGGGAGGGATTTGGGTTGTCGGGTTTGACGCGGGCGCCGATCAGATGACGAAACGCTCGTATTCGTTGTCGGCGGGGATACCCCAGACCGACCAGAAGTCGCCGGTGGCCGGGCACATGATGGCGGCGCCGCAGCTTTCAACATGCGTCGGCGGTTGGGGGCGGGTGCAGATCGCCACCTCGTCGCGGGTCAGCGCCATCAAATCGTCAATGCTGATGTCCGCTTTCGCCAGCAGCTCATTGGCGCGGCGCAGCCGATTCTCCGAGCTGTTCTGCGAATCCGGCGGCCGCTCGCGCGCTACATCGAGGTTCTTCTGAATAAGGCAGTGGTTGGTATGGCTGATCGTCTCGTCGGCCAGTTCATGCACGTGATGCCTGCTGGACATCGCCTCGACTTCATAACCGCGGCCCTGGCTGTCCATCAGCATATAATTGTGCGCGCCCGCCAGTTTGGCGCTGGACAGGCATTCGAGGGCGGCATCAAGTTCGCGCTGCTGCAAGATTTTGCGCACGACGAAGGGCCAGGTGACGCCGATCTGGCCATCGGTCGCCATCAAATTATTGACGCCGACGGTGATGCCGGCGCTGTTCATGCCGATCATGCCGACGCAGCCGGTCACGGTGAAGGTCAGGAAGGCGGGCGCGTCATCCGGCTGTCCATGAATCAAGATCACATAGGGCGTCGCTGACGCGTGCATGTCCCAGGTCTGGCCAAAGAAGGCGGCGCCGGTTGCGCTGCGGCAGCGGGGCACCATGAAGGCGGTGCAATTGTCGGCGACCAGGGGCGGCGCGGCGGCGGGCTGGCTGATATCGCCCAGGTGGTAAATCGTGTCGATGAAGTCGGTGAAGCCGTTGTTGATAATCAACTCGGCCAGCGTCAAGCCGGTGGCGTCGGCGATGCCCCCCAATTCCGCCATGAGATCTGGCGCGTAGGCTTGATGCTCGGCGGCGCAGGCTTCGGCCAGGGCGATGACGGCATGTCGCGGCAATTGGCGGCCGGTCCACTCGATTGACCCGCAGAGACGGACGCGCTCTTCGGTGAAGCGGCGTATCTCGTCCTGGAAGCGCTCGCCGTGCGCGTAACCCATTTGGTAAGGTGAGCCGGACAGTTCAACGACGCGGATACGGTTCATGTTGTTTTCCCGGGATATGTCATAACACGATTATACCCGGTTGTGCTCGGCGGGCGAGGCAAGTCTCGCCCCTTCAATCTCGCATTAGGCGGGCAAGTAGCCGGGTCGCGCCCAAATTGGTGTACAACGGCGGGCGATTCACAGAATCGTCCCTACTGTTTCGCCTGGGGCGGGCTAAATCTTGTCCATCTCGGCGCGGACGGTATCGAGCAGGCTGTCGGCGCGGATCTGCGCCAGCGTGTAGCAGGGGCCGCCCAGCTCATCGGCCAGCCGCTGCGCCAGCCCTTGATCGAAGGCGACGTGCTCCATGTTGATGGTCACGGTGCGGATTTCGGCTTCGTGGATTCTGCGCGCGATCGAATGGGCCTCGTCTTGCGGTGAAACCGCGTCGCTGATGGAGACGTTGCCGGCGCCATCGGTTAGCAGGATCATCATCGGCATCACATCGGGATTCAGATTCTTCTCGCGCATGACCGATTCGTATGTCAGCAGCAGCCCGGCCGAGAGCGGCGTCTTGCCGCCGACGGGGATATCGGCCATCGCCTCTTTCGCCAGCACGACCGAATTCGTCGGCGGCAGCACCAGCGAGGCGCGATCCTTCTGAAAGACGACCAGGCCAACGCGGTCGCGCCGCTGGTAAGCATCGGTCAACAGCGACATGATAGCGCCTTTGGTCGCCTGCATGCGCTCGGAAACGGCCATGCTCCAGGAGGCGTCGACGGTGAACATGATGAGGTTGGCGGCTTTGCGCACGCGGACTTTTTCTTGCAGGTCGGTCTTGCGCAAGGCGTAGGCCATGCCCGTTTCCCGCTTCTGCTCGCCGCGCTCCTGCTGGAAGGGGGCGGCGGCGCGCAGGGTGGCGTCAAAGGCGATATCGCGCGGTTTGTCGCCCGCCTGTTTGGCGCGCACGTAGCGGCCGCGTTTTCGGTCGGTGCGGGTGGTTGATCGCCGCCCGGACTGACGGCGGGTCATGCGGTCGAGCTGGGAATTGAGCTTGCGCGTTTCGAATTCGGCTTTGGATTGAACCTGCTGGCCGCCTTCCCACCAGCGCGCGTCCGACGTCGGGAAGACATCTTGGGGGGCGGCTTCGGTCTGGCCGAGTTCTTGATCCTGCGGTTCGCCTTCGCCGCTTACAGACTCACTTTTTTTTTAGTCTGCGCCGCTTGCTCGTCGCTGTTCTCGCTGAATTCGCCGGCTTCTTCGCCTTCGCCGATTTCCTGCCGCTTTTCGTCGACGGCAGATTCGACGGCGTTGAGATCGGCTTGCGCATCGTTGAAGGGGCCGCGCTTGAGCCGGTGCGGGATCGTCAGGCGTATGGCGATGGTGATATCGCGGTCGTTGATGGCGGTGCGGCCTTCAAAGGCGGCATGGGCGCGCGCCGCTTTCAAAATGACCAGGTCGGCGCGGTGCCCGTCGATGCGCAGGTCGCTGCTGATGCTGGCGATGACGCGCAAGTCCTGGGTTGTATGCGTCACATCGTCAATGATCTCGCGGGCGGCGGCGATGCGATCGGACAATTGCTGATCGACCGGATCCCACTCGTCCTTGAAGTCGAGCGGGCTGTTTTCATAGGCGATATGGCGTTCCAGAATCTCGATGCGGTCGTTGGCGTCTTTGATCCCGGTTACGTCGACGGAGAGGGCGAAGCGGTCAAGCAATTGCGGACGCAGGTCGCCTTCTTCCGGGTTCATCGTGCCGACCAGGATGAAACGGGCCGGATGGCTGAAGCTGATGCCTTCGCGCTCGACGATGTTCACGCCCATCGCCGCGCTGTCGAGCAGGAGATCGACGATGTGATCGTCGAGCAGATTGATTTCATCGACGTAGAGGATGCCGCGGTTGGCATTGGCCAGGACGCCGGTATCGAAGTGGCGCTCGCCGAATTGGATCGCCTTTTCTATATCGAGCGTGCCGACGACGCGGTCTTCGGTGGCGCTGACCGGCAGATCGACGAAGCTGATGCGCCGGCGCGCCGTCGGAATTTCGCTGCTTTCATTGTATTTGCCGCGCGCGAAATCAGACCAGGACTCGCTGCGGAAAGGGTCGTCATTGAAGGGCGAGTCGGCTATAACGTTTATTTCCGGCAGCAGGGCGGCCAGGGCGCGGGCGGCGGTGGACTTGCCGGTGCCGCGTTCGCCGCGTATCAGCACGCCGCCAATCCTCATGTCGATCGCGTTCAGGATGAGCGCGAGCTTCATCATGTCTTGGCCGACGATGGCGGTGAAGGGATAAACGGGCGGTCGTTTGCTCATTTGACTGACGATGTCCTTGTGAGTCAATTCAACTGAATGCGCCATTATACGCCAGCCGAAACGCTGTGACAATTGCGAGCTTGGGCAGCGTCCGTTCCTGTTCGCGTCCGCCGCCTAGAAGTTGCCGCCGGCCGGGGTTGCCGCGTTCGTCGGGGGGAGCGTTGGCGCGGCTGTCGGCGCCGTGGTCGCCGTCGGCAAGGGTGGAATGTCGGCGATGACCTGCAACTCGGCGGGATTGAACCCGTGACAAGAAAAATCAGCCAGCCGGCCCCAGCCATAATCGCCGCTCGCCAGCTCTACTTGCAGCCAGACTTGATCCGCCGTGATGCCATTAGCCAGAACCGGCACATTCCGCACCGCGAATTTCGCCCGTGTGAAGCGCGGGTCGGGCCCGGCGTAGAGCAAGATGTCCTCAGTCGGCATACATTCAGGCGCCCGGATGGCGATCGCAAGCGCGCGTCTTGTCGTCGTACCGCGTTCGTCCTCCGCGCTGAGCGTGATCTGGATATCGTCGGCGGCCACTCCTGAAATCACAATCTCGCCTTCATCATCCATGATAGATTCTCGGACTGTCGCGAAACCGACCGGCAGCGCGATGTCCAGCGCGGCGGCGCCCTCCACCCGCCAGCTGATGGTCAATTCAGTGCTGATGCCGCGCAGCAGGGTATGTTTGTCGGCCTCGAAATGCCACACGATCACTGGCTGATACACTTCGAGTTCCAATGATTGGATGTCGGTCGCTTCGCCATTGACGGCGATTAAGGCGATGGCGATAGGGTCGACGTAATCGCCAGTGTCCAAGGCGTAGCTCGACGCGTCCGTCGGCAACTCTGCCACTGGGGCGCGCTCCACTTCGATGACGAAGCGCTCAGCATGGACGGCGTCCCAGGTGAGAGCAACGGGCGTCCCGCGCGCGACTTGCTCCGCTGACAGCGCGTAGTTCATGATCATCGGCTGCGGCGGTTGATAAAGCGCGGCGGCCAGGGCCAGGGCCAGCAGCGCGATGGCGATGGCGGCGGCGATGAGCGCCCGAGCCGGTACGAGCGGCCTGACGCGAATAGACGCGGGCAAGGCGAGAAGAAATTGATTGGGCGCTTCAGCTTCGGCAAGCAAGGCGAAGGATATGTCCTGCAACCGGCCGAGGATGGGTCGACGCCGGAGCGCTGCCGAGCCGCTGATGGCCGCGCGCCGGCCCGGGCTCAGGCGGACCTCGTCTTGAGCCAGCTTGATGTCGAGCAGATCGCGCGGATCATAAGGCTTTAGCGCCAACGGCAGGTCTTCATTGCCATGATTCAGCAGGTAAAAAGTGAATGCGCCTTGGTGAGACATAACAGTCGGTTCCAGCGCGGCGCTCAAGCCACGGTAGCTGCCCAATTGCACTAGCAGCTGAAGTTGGACGCGCCCGACCTTCTCGCCGTGACGGGCGACGCCAATTGACAGCGGATAGTCGCCCGGCGCGATGTCCGGCTGTCTGGGCGGCATGATTTGAAGCAGAATATCGACACTGTTTCCGCCGGCGACTGTAAATGTAAGGTCGTGCGGTGTCGTCCAATCCGCGGGTAAGCCGGCCGTCTCAAGATTCAGCAGGAGGTCCGCATCCGTCAAATTCGTGATGCTGAGTTCGGCGGACGCGCTCGAAAAGGGCCAGACTTTCAGCGTGCCGCTTTCTAGCTCGGCGCGGATTCCAATCGCTGAAGGCTGGGTATGCTCGGATATCCGCGTCATGGACTCAGTGGGTCCCTCGCTGCTGCGGATGTATTCGATGGTCAACTCGCCGATCTGAATCCGCGCGCCGTCAGCCAGCCGCCGTTGCTCGTCGAGCCGCAGAGGCGCGCCGTTGACGATCGTGCGCTGATCCTTGGCGAGATTAACCGCGAAAACGCCTGCGTCGCCCCCGGAAATGCGAAGATGCCGATTGGCGAGGGCGGCATCAGGGACCTGAATGGAATTGTCGGCGGCGCTACCAATTGTGAGCGCTGCGCTCGCCAGTTGGTAAGATTTACGGCGTCCATCGGGATATCTGATATCAATGCGGCCGTACACCGTCATCCTGCGCGCGGTCCCGGTTATATGAAGTCGTTTGTCGCAAGCATTTTAGCCGGTCGCCGCCGGCTGGCATAGGCGCAGCAGCCTGCTAACGTCGCGTCGTCGGCAAAGCGTCGCCTTGATGAGTCGCCACGCTTGGTGTAAGTTTTGCGCTGTCTTGAATCGGGGAGAAATCGCTTGACGCGCGAGACGATTATCTGCGTGACGCCCAACGCCGCGCTGGACCGCACCATGGTCGTGCCGGATTTCGCCATCGGCCGCATTTCGCGGATCCCGGCCGGCTTGACGGTGGCGGGCGGCAAGGGTTTGAATGTGGCGCGCGCGCTGCGGATTCTGGGCGGGAAGCCTCTGGCGATGGGACTGCTCGGCGGGCACACGGGGCGCATGGTGGCTGCGCTGGTGGTCGAGGAGGGCCTGGAAGCGGAATGGACCTGGTTCGCCGGCGAGACGCGGATCTGCAGCATCATCGCCAACGCGGATGGCGTTTCGACAGTCATCAACGAGTCTGGCTCTATCAGCCCCTCGCATTGGAAAGCGCTGGCCGATGACATTTGCCGCGCGGCCGGGCGCGACGATGTGAATGCGGTATGCCTCTGCGGCAGCCTCCCGCTGGGCGCCCCGGATGCGGCGCCGACTGATTTAATCGAACGCCTGAACTGGCTTGGGGCGCGTGTCTGGGTCGATAGCAGCAAGCAGTGGCTGGAAAATGCCATCGCAGCCGGCGCCTACGCCATCAAGGTCAATCGGGATGAAATGGCGGCGGCGCTGGGCGAAAGGCTGGATAGTACAGGCGAAGTCATTGCGGCGGCCCGCCGCCTGATCGCGGATGGCATCGGCGTCGTGGTGGTTTCCCTGGGCGCTGATGGCGCGCTGCTGGTGACGGATACGCTGATTGTCGAGGCAAGCCCGCCGGTGATTCGGCCGGTCGACCCGGTCGCCAGCGGCGATTGCCTTCATGCCGGCATCGTATCCGCTTTGGCGGACGGGGCTGATTTCGCCGAGGCGCTGCGGCGCGGGGTGGCGGCCGGCACCGTCAACGCTTTGTATGCCGGCGGCGCGCAATTCCCGCATGATCGCTATCTCGAGATATTGAAAGAAACGCGAGTTGCCCTACATTCGCCTTGATCGCCGGCGAATTTACACTTTGTTTAAAGTTTTTGTATAGACATTTGCCGCCCCATTTTTATCATGGCAGTCGATTCTGAGAAGTTCCAAGTAAGTATTGAGAATTAGGAAATGCCGCTTATCTACCCCATCCCCCGGCCCCTTCCCCGAAGCATCAGGGAAGGGGAGTTTGCTGAGCGGGGTAGTTTTTCGC
>WTGN01000098.1 GCA_011523545.1 Chloroflexota bacterium
TCGTACTCAACCGTGATATGCGGATTGGCCTCCATGAAGGCGGCGATCATTTCTTGGTCGAGTTCGACGCGCGGCAGGTGATTGTGACCCCAGGCGGTGATCGTCACCGCTTCGTCCTGTGCCTGCGCGATTGGCACAAGCAGACCAACTATCAGTAAAACAAGCAAAAGCCTGACTTTCATGATCAGTCCTTTCTTTGACCTATTAGGTTTAGTGAACTCTCTTCGACGATGTTAGTGTAAAACATCGAAAGAGAATTAGCAAACAATGTGCTATATTTCTATCGAGGTGAAGAGTTGATGTCCAAACCAAAAATGATTATCGATACCGACTTGCATCCGGTGCCGATCCACGAGCGGGTGGCGGAATACCTGGATGAGCCCTGGCGCAGCCGTTACCTGCGCGGCGATCATGGCGCCGGGCACCCCAATCTGTACAATCCCAACGGCGTGATGAAATCGGATGCGGTAACCGAAGACGGACGGCGCATCGAAAGATCGCCCGAGACGATGGCCAGCCACTTCCTTGACGTCTACGACATCGACTACGCGGTCATGAATCCGATGGAAGCGATGGAGCATTGCGTCTCGCCCGACGCGCATTATTCGGCGGCGGCGCTGACGGCGGTGAATACACATTTCGTAGAGGACTGGCTGCCGGTTGACGAGCGTTACCTGGCCTCGGTCATGGTCGCTTTCAGCAATATCGAGTTTGCGGTCGAGGAGATTCATCGGCTGGGCGCGCATCCGCGGGTCTGCCAGGTGCTGCTGGTCAGCGGCTCGCCTTTCCCGCTGGGGCACAGTTATTTCCATCCTATATATGAAGCGGCGGTCGAATATGATTTGCCGGTGGCGATTCATCCAGGCCTGGAAGGCGTCGGCATCGCCGGCTCCGGCGGCACGGCTGGCTTTGTCGCCAATTATCTGGAGTGGCATACCCTGCTGGCGACCTCATACATGACGCAGCTTGTCAGCCTGGTGGTCGAGGGCGTCTTTCAGAAGTTCCCGACGCTGAAATATGTCTTTGTTGAAGGCGGCGTCGCCTGGCTGCCGGCGCTGATGTGGCGGCTGGACAAGAACTGGAAGGCCCTGCGCTCGACCACGCCCTGGCTGGAGCGCCCGCCGAGCGAGATCATTCAGGATCATATCATGCTGACGACCCAGCCGATTGAAGAGCCGGAGGACCAGCGCCATTTTCAGCAGGTCCTGAACATGTTTGACGCCGAGCGGATGCTGATGTTTTCCAGCGATTATCCGCATTGGGATGGCGATACGCCGGATTTCGCCTTGCGCCATTTGCGCCCGGATCTACGCGAGGCGGTGATGTATCGCAATGCCTTAGAGGTCTTTAGAATCGAGAGGCCAGAACATGCCGGCTAAGGCTGAGGTATTCGTCGCCGCGCTGGACGATCTCCCGCCGGGCGCGCGCCAGATCATCAAGGCCGGTGACAAATCGATCGGCGTATTCAACACCGGCTCGCAGATTGTGGCGGTGCTGAATATCTGTCCGCATGCCTTCGCTCCCGTCTGCCTGGGCAAACTCAGCGGGACGACGCTGCCTTCTCCACCCGGCCAGTTCATTTGGGGGCATGAAAATGAAATCCTGCGCTGCCCCTGGCATGGCTGGGAATTCGATCTGCACAGCGGGCAATGTCTGACCGACCGGCGCCGGCTCAAACGCTTCCCGGTCGTCATCCGCGACGAGCGCATCTATGTCGAGGTCTAAGGCCTAGTTGTTGACCTGCATAAACTCCACCACCTCGCCGCTGGGTCCTTTGAAAAAAGCCAGGCTTACACTTAGGGGACCAAGATCGGCCGACTTCAATTCAACCGTGATTTCCATGCCGGCGGCGCGGACGCGCTCAAGCGCCGTCTCGATGTCGGTGGTTTGCAGCGCGAAGTGGAAGACGATATTGCCGCTCGCGTCATTTGAGGGCTGCGTCCCCGGAATGGGCTCAAATAATTCCATGTGGCTGCCATCGCCGATGTCGAGCATGACGGCGCGGCGCCCGCCGGTCTCGAATTCGACGACTTCGGTCATGCCCATGACCTCGGTGTAGAAGGCGACCGACGCTTCGTAGTCCGTGGTTTGAATGGCGATGTGGTGACTGCCCAAACCGGGGATCGCTTGATTCTTGCTTCCGATAGGCATTTCACGCTCCTTTATAGGTCGTCTGAGTTCATCTCGTCTGCTTATTCTTGCTCTCGCCTCTCATTCCATTCCTTGGCGCGCTTGAAAAATATCGCCCGGTCCTCCAGCCATTCGCCGTAGCTGATGCGCCGGCTGTCGGTCAGCCAGTTGAGCAGCGCGTCAAGGCAGGCGGCGCGCTCCGCATCGTCGATATCAAGCGTGAAGCCGCCGTACTCGGGCTTCTCATCAAGCGCGGTGACGGCGAAGTCCCCGTCAGAATCTCGGGCGGCGTCGCGGTTGCCAATTTCGCCACTGGCGATCGCTTCGATGTCAGAATTGGCGAGCGCGTCCAGCAATTCAGCGTCGCCGATTCGACTGCCGAGGTAGATCACTTGTGGCCCCGTACCGGGCAGGTAAAGGACTTGCCGTTCAGCCAGCGCATCGGTCGCGTCCGCCGCCGTGATGAAGAAATCGGCGCTGCCATCGGCGATGACGACGCCGTCCGCTACGACTGCATGAACGCCGTCCGCCAGCACGCCTTCATCATCGACGAGGCCGATTAGTTGCAGCAGGCGCGCTTCCCCGGTCGTGCCGGCGAGGACGCCAACGCGGTCAGCGCTCGTCAGGTCAGCGTGAGTCTTTAAGCGCCGGGCGTCTTCGGCACGGACAAGCAGGGATTGACGAAAGGCGATGTGCCCCGAGGTAAAGGTAATCGCTTCAGCGCCGGCCCTGTCCCGCCGGCGGGAGTCTAGGATCGTGATGCCGCCGCCGATGATGTCAAATTCGGGGCTGGCCGAGCGCAGCCAAATGCCGTCCCAGTCTGCGATGGCCTGTCGATTGAAGGTCAGCCCGGCGCCATCCATGGCTTCAAGAGCGGTCAATAGATCGGCTTCGTAGCCGCGGTGCAGGTTGAATTCCGCCGAATCAGGGTCCGCAGCGGCGCTGTAACTGACGGGCTCGAAGTAGGGGTAGAAGCCCAGATTAAGGACTTCCTCGGCACAGGCCAGGCCTTCGTCGCTGGCGGATGTGGGGAGGGCAAAGCGCATCAACAAAGTTGCAACTAGCAAGGTTTTGACGATGGCAGGCAGGGCGAGTATTCCGGTCACGGTCGCTGAACCTCTACATGAGATTGTCGATTGAGAGCACTCAACCGCGTTAATATAGCAGATGATATGACAGTTGTGCCCTAAGAAAAGCCGGCGAGCGGAAACTGCCGGCAAATCAAGCGGCGTTCAACCGTCAAGAGACTGCGCAGCGCCAAACACGCATTTGAAATCTTGCCATATATTGCAAATAGCGGGCGCTGTGTCTGCGCATCCACACCGCGCCCTATTGGGAGAGCGAAGCGGCCGGCCAGCCCGCTCCACAGCGATCCCAGCCCGAGGGCAGGGCTGGATAGAATTGGCAAATCAACTATAATAGCCGCCCAGTGACGGCGAAAGGACATCGCGTATAAGAAGAAACATCGTGGGCAAGCGCACTGTCATTTCATTCACGCATGACCAATGGAGGAACGAAAATGCGCAAAGTTCTAGTTTTACTTGTCATAATGACCTTGCTTGCGTCGGCCCTGCCGGCGATGTCGCAAGACATGGTCGAGTTGCGGATCCGCTGGTACAACGACGGCAACGAAGGCGAAGTCCTGCGAGACTTGCTCGATCGCTTCGAGACGGACAATCCTGACATCAGCGTCGAGATCGATACCGTTCCCTACAGCGCCATCCTGGAGAATCTGCCGCTGGATTTGGCGGCGGGCGAAGGGCCGGATATGGCGCGCGTCACCGATCTGGGCGGCCTGGCCCAATACTATCTGGATATGACGCCTTACCTTAGCGACCCGGCCTACTGGGAAGAGAATTTTGGCCCCTTCCTCAATTGGAAGCGCCTGGGCGACGACGATTCCAGCATCCCCGGCTTTATGACGCAGTTGACCATCACCGGACCCTTCATCAACCGTACGCTCTTTGAGCAGGCGGGCGTCGATGTGCCGAGTGATATGTCCGACTCGGTCACTTGGGAAGAGTGGGCGGCGGCTTCAGTTGCCGTTGCCGAAGCGCTGGAGATACCCTACCCGATGGCGATGGACCGCAGCGGTCACCGTTTCGCCGGTCCCGCGATCAGCATGGGCGCGATGTACTTTGACGACATGGGGCATCCGACAGTCATGGACGAGGGCTTCCGCAACATGGCCGAGCTCTTCGTCAATTGGCATCTCGATGGCACCATGCACCCGGAGATGTGGCCCTTGAGCGAAGGTTACGCCGGCGCCAATGAAGAATTCGCCAATGCCGAGCTGGTCTTCTACATGTCCGGCAGTTGGCAGGTGGGGCAATTCAGCGAGCAGATCGGCGATGCCTTTGACTGGCAGACGGTGCCGAATCCCTGCGGCCCGGGCGGCTGCACCGGCATGCCCGGCGGCGCGGCCCTGGTCGGCATCGGCGCCACCGAGCACCCGGAAGAAGTGACGCGCGTCATGGAATACCTGGCCAGCCAGGAAGTCCTGGGCGAGTTTGCCGCCCGCACGCTCTTCATCCCGGCGCATGCTGGCTTGTCTTCAGCGGGCGTCGACTTTGACACCGACCTGCAACTGGCGAAGGACTCCCTGGGCGTCTTCGTTGGCCAAGTGGGCACGCTGGAGCAGACCGCTTTCGACCTGCAAGCCTACGCTTACAACCGCAACGTATTCAACGCCTCGCGCGACCGCCTGACGCAGGCGATGGTCGGCGAGTTGACATTGGATGAGGCGATTGAGCGCATCCAGGACGATGTCGATACCGCGTTGGCTGAGGTGTCTGGCTAGGCGGGCTTCAACTGAATCAAGGAATTGAACTGTAGGGGCGACTCGCTGAGTCGCCCTTATTCCTAAATCATAGATGACTGACATAGGCAAGCAAACCACATCTTTGCGCCTGCTGAGCGTCATCGACACGCTGGCGCGCCCCATCCTGCTCATATTGGTCAGCGCGGTCGATCGCATCCTGACGCCGATTCAGCGCCGGGTCGGCATTGACCGCATGGGTTATTTCTTTGTCCTGCCCAACCTGATTATTTTCGGCATCTTTGTCTTATTTCCGATGCTGCTCAACTTCTACTACGCCATGACCGGCGGCACCAAGCTCTTTCCGGCTGATCGCCCATTTGTTGGCCTGGGCAATTTCGAGACCTTGTTTGACTGCGAGGATTTCCTCTCGCCGAACAGTTGCCAGGAAGATCTGTTTTGGCGCGGCATCTTCAACACGATTCAATATGTCATCCTACAGGTGAGCGGCATCGTGCTGTTTTCGCTGGCGACCGCCCTGGTGCTCAATCGGCGCATTATGGCGCGGGGCTTTTTCCGCAGCGTTTTCTTTTACCCGGTGCTGCTGTCGCCGGTGGTGGTGGCACTGATATGGAAGTGGGTCTTGCAGCATGAAGGTGTGCTCAACGCCATCGTTGAGATCCTCGGCGGCGAAAGCAAGCGTTGGCTGCTCGATCCCAACTGGGCGATGTTTTGGGTGGTCTTCGTCAGCGTTTGGGCTTTGATGGGCTTCTACACGCTGATATTGCTGGCGGGCTTGCAATCGATTCCGCCCGAGCTATATGAAGCGAGCTCAATCGACGGCGCCAACACCTGGCAGGATTTCCGCTTCGTCACCTTGCCCTTGCTGATGCCGACGATGTTTGTCGTGCTGGTGCTGTCGTTGATCCGCGCCGTGCAAATGTTCGACCAGATATTCGTTCTGACCGGCGGCGGACCGGGCACAAGAACGCAGCTGATGGTGCAGTACATCTATACCACCGGCTTCTCCAATCAGATTCAGCTCTTTGGATTGTCAGCGGCGGCATCAATGGTGCTCGGCGTGTCGCTGCTGATCCTGACGCTGCTGCAATTGCGGCTCGGCAACCAGTCGAGCTTGTCCTAGGAACGTGGCGATGCAAGCGGACCGCATCAATATCTCAGGCTTCCTGCTCAATCGCAGCGGCGGAAAGCGCATCAATACCTCCGATGTCTTGACCTATCTGTACCTGACCGTAGGCACGATTCTGATGTTTGGTCCGGTGCTCTGGCTGGTCTTTTCCTCGTTCAAGACGCAAGCGGGCCTGGTCAAATATCCGCCGCCGCTCCTGCCCTATCAGCAGGTGCAAGTCGAGGTCGACGGTTTCGATAAACCATTGCCGCTATTCATGGTGACGATGGAAGACGGGAGCGTTCGCGAATTGGCGCAGACGCGGCGCGTCGGCATCGAGGCGCAGATGATCGACCCGGCCAAGCCCGACGCCGACATCATCAAGGTCAATATCAAGCAGCGCGAACCGGTGGAAGAGGTGAAGCTGGCCTGGGAGAATTACCTCGATCCGCTCGTCGAGCTGGAGAACTTCGACTTCTTCACCTACCTCAAAAACAGCGTCATCGTGACGACAGCGGCGACGCTGATCACGCTGGTTATCAACAGCATGGCCGCCTTCGCCTTGAGCAAGTATCAGTTCAAAGGGCGGGACGCGATCTTCGTGCTCTTCATCTCCACGCTCATGATTCCGATCACCGTGATCCTGGTGCCCGTTTTTCTTGTGATCACTAGCATCGGCTGGAAGAATAATCTCTGGGGTGTCATCATCCCCGGCGCGGCCACGCCAACCGGGATTTTCCTGCTGCGCCAGTATATGCTGACGATTCCGGACGAATTGCTTGACGCGGCGCGGATTGACGGCGCGAGCGAGTGGCATATCTATTGGCGCATCATTTTGCCGCTGGCGCGCCCGGCACTGGCGGTATTGGCGATATTCTCGGTGATGTGGCGCTGGAACGATTTCCTCTGGCCGCTGATCGTGCTCAGCCAGAACGATTATTTCACGCTGCAGGTGGGCTTGAACGCCTTTCAGGGCGAGCTGCAGATTCAGTGGCATTACGTCTTGGCGATGACGGTGGTCACGCTGCTGCCGATAACGCTGGTATTTGCTTTCCTGCAGCGCTTCATCACGACCGGCATCGCCACCACAGGCATGAAATGATGCGCGGGCAGCGGGCGGTTGTCACTGCGCCCGGACAGGTGGAGCTGCAATGGATTGATCCGCCGCAGCCTCAAGCGGGGCAGGTCCTGCTGCAGGCGCTGAACACGCTGATCAGCCCGGGCACCGAGCGCGCATTTTTCCTCAATCTCGCCAATGCAAATCCCGAATACCCGTTTTGCCCCGGCTACAGTTTTGTCGGCGAAGTCAGCGCCCTTGGCGACGACGTGCATACTTTGAAGAAGGGCGATCGCGTTGTCTGCCGGGCGCCGCATCAATCACATGCCCTGGTGGATGCCGCTGACTGCCTGAAGGCGCCGGCTGCGCTCGCCGATGAAGACGCGGCCTTCTTCGCGCTGCTGGCGATAGCGCTGCAGGGCCTGCGCAAGACGCGCATCGAACTGGGCGAATCGGTGCTCGTCGTGGGCGCGGGGCTTGTTGGCATGCTGGCGATGCGCCTGGCGCAGCTATCGGGCGGGCTGCCCGTGGTCGGGGTTGATTTGGACCGGCGGCGGCTGGCATTGGCGAAGCAGGTGGCGGCGGATGATGTCTTGGTCAGCGACGAAAGTTTGCCCGAGCGGCTTCGCGCGATCCTGGGGGCGGAGGGCGCGGATGTCGTCATCGAGGCGACCGGGGCGCCGAAGGCTGTGCTGACCGCCTTTCAATTGGCGGCGGCGCGGGGGCGGGTCGCGCTCCTGGGCAGCGCGCGCGGCCTCACCGACGGCGTCAACTTTTATCGCGATGTGCACAAGAAAGGGTTGCTCGTCATCGGCGGGCACGAAAGCGCTCAACCGCAGCAGGATAGCAGCCCGGGTTATTGGACGCCGCAGCGGGAATACGCCCTCGCCCTCGACTTGCTGGCCCGCGGCCGCGTACAAACGGCGCCGCTGATCACGCATCGTTACAACTGGCGCGAATTTCGGGCGGCTTACGCGCATCTCGCCGATTGGGACAATAGCGCGATGGGGATGATTATCGAATGGGACTGATAGCGAACCCGCAGGAAACGCGACAACGATTATGGCGGCTGCTCGGCGATATTCCGGCGCCGGGGCTGCCGCAGGCGACGCTTTTGGCGCGGCGCGATGAAGCGACATACAGCCTGGAACATTTCTCATTTGAAAACGGCATCGGCGATACAATCTACGGCTATCTGATTCTGCCGCGGGCGATAAACTATCCGGCGCCGGCGCTGCTCTATCACCATGAACACGGCGGCAAGTATTCGCTGGGCAAGGACGCCGCGATCAAGATACGCGAAAATGGCTACGCGCCCGGGCTGGCGCTGGCGGAAGCGGGCTTCGTCGTGATGGCGGTTGACGCCTATGGCTTCGGCCAGCGGGAACATCAGGGTCCGGCCGGCCTGCGTGAGAGCGGCGCCGCCACCGAGCTGTCGCTGTTCAAGCACTTCCTTTGGCAGGGCAAGACGCTTTGGGGCATGATGCTGCACGATGATTTGACCGCGCTCGCCTACCTGAAAAGTCGGTCCGAGGTGGATGAAGATCGCATCGGCGCGGCCGGCATGAGCCTGGGCGCATCGCGAACGACCTGGGTGGGCGCGCTTGCTGAATCGGTCAAGGCGGTCGCGCCCATCTCGCAGATGACCCGCTATCGCGACTTCGCCGACGCCGGAAACCTGGCGCTGCACGCCATCTATTATTATGTTCCGGGCGTCTTGGCTTCTGGCTTGGATATGGAGCACATCGTCGCCCTGACAGCGCCCCGGCATCAGTTAATCTTGACCGGGGACAGCGACCCGCTCTCGCCGCTCTCCGGCATTCACAGGGTCATGGATTTCGCGCGGCAGGTTTATCGGGAACAGGGCGCGGAAGACAAGCTGGAACTCCTGCTATACGAAGGCGTCGCCCATGCTTATCTGCCGGCGATGATGGAAGCGGCGCGCGACTTTTTCCGCCGCACGCTCTAGGCGGCGCCGGCAGATAAGCGCAAGAATTTGACAAGAAGGACAACATCGCCTAGAATTGGTAACACCACTGACCAATCCGGCGCCGATCCGCGAAGAAGACAGCCATGAAGTATGCCTCACCGAGCCTCTCCGGCCTCACGGCAATCGAAAAGGCCAGCGTCAAAGACCAGACCCTCGAGCAATTGAAGAATTACATCTTGTCCGGCGCCGTGCGCCTGGGCGAGCGTTTGCCCTCGGAGCGGGCGCTGGCGGATGCGCTGGGCGTCGGGCGTTACAGCGTGCGCGAGGCGCTGAAGGTGCTGGAAGCCGTCGGTCTGGTGGAATCCCGCGTGGGCGACGGCACCTTCTTGACGACCAACACGGGCGCCAGCTTCGGGCGCATACTCGGGCTCAGCTTGGCGACCTGGGGCGGCACCATTATTGAACTGCTGGACGCGCGCAAGATGATCGAAGTGGAAGCGGCCCGGGCGGCGGCTCAACGGGCTTCGCCGGAAGAAATCGACCTGATCGAAACAGAACTAAAAGCAATGCGCGCCAATATGGACCGCGCGCAGCCTTATTTGCAGGCCGACTTCAATTTTCACCGGCGCATTGGCGAGGCCAGCCATAACGCCATCATCGGCCAATTCGTCAGCAATTTGATTGACCTGTTGGAAGAAGCCTTGCGGGAATCGCGCTCCGACAGCTTGCCGGCGCAGGCCGAAGGCGGCGGCACGCACCAGGCGATCTTCGACGCCATCGCCCGGCGAGACGCCGACGCCGCCGGCGACCTCATGCGTGGCCATATCCAATTCAGCAGCGAGGTCTGGCAGACCGTCATTTCCCTGACAGCCGAGACTGAAGCTGATTCAACCAGCCCGCCGTCAGCAATAGGCTAAGGAGGTGTCTATCGCCGCAAAACCTCCCGTACGCGAAATGGTCTTGTAACCTTGTTGAGGAGATATCATGAACAAGAAGTTTCCCTACAACACATCGGACTTGAAGCCCTCACGCAGGGACTTCATGCGCCTCGGCGGCGCGAGCCTGGCGGCCGCAATGATGATGCGCAATGGCCTGCCGCCGTTTCTGGCGCAAGGCATGGGCGGCATCCCGGCCGAGCTGCATCCGGGCAGCCCTAACAATCCGCGCGGCTGGACGACGACTTTGCCGCCCATTCCCGACGGCATGCCGGTCGATCCGCCGGTTACAATCACCGGCAGCCGGCGCGGTCCCTGGGAATTCGCCGATGGCGACGACATCGAGAATTCGCCCTTCACGCGCTTGAACGCCGCGGTGACCGGCATCAACTGGAAGCTGGCGTTCACCTGGACGGACAATGAAGCCGAAGTCTTGCAGAAGTACAATCTCGCCATCGCCAGCGACGAGTTGCCCGATTTTATGGAGACGGTGCCCCTGCAGATTTATTCCGAGCTGCTGGACAACGACCTGATCGAAGACATCACCGATGTCTGGGACGAGGCGGCGCATCCGGTCTGGCTGAAGGAGGCGATGAGCTTCAGTGATGGCATCGCCTGGCGCCTGGCTGAAGTCAATGGCCGCAAGATGGGTGTGCCCTATATCGAGCAGGCGGCGCAGAATGACAAGGTCTTGTGGATCCGGCAGGATTGGCTGGACGCCGTCGGCATGAGCGCGCCGAGCACAATTGAGGAATTGCACGCCGTCATGACCGCTTTCGTGGAAGCGGACATGGGGCAAGGGGGCGAGGGCACGACGCTCGGCATCGCCGCCAACCGCCAGGTCAACACCTGGTATTGCTCGCTGGATCCCATCTTCGGCGCCTGGGGCGTCATGCCGACATTTTGGACGCCGGACGAAAATGGCGACCTCCAATACGACAGCGTACGGCCCGAGATCAAGGAAGTGCTTGGCGTCTTGCGGCAATGGTACAGCGAAGGGCTGCTGGCGCCGGATTTCTTCACCTTCGCGCCCTGGCAGAACTCGGGAACGCACATCGGCGGCAACCTGGCCGGCCTGATGTACTCGCCCGCCTTTGGCGCCGTCTATGGCTTGCCGGACAGCGTCGCCAACGACCCCGACGCGCGCTGGGCATTCGGCGATATCCCCATGGGGCCGAGCGGCATCAAGAAGAAAGCCTGGAGCAACCCGGTGCCGGAAACGGTCTATGTCTTCCGCAAAGGCTTCGAGCATGTCGACCTGGTCTTGAAACAAATGGCCTGGTGGGCGGAGCTGCTGCAGAACCCGAAGAACCGCTACCATGGCTTTGAAGGGACTGCTTATTTCTGGCGCAACGAAGATGGCGAAGTCGATCCAATGGGTTCAACGCTCGATCTCAATGGCTATGACGACACCAAACATATTTGGGGCCCGCCGGGCACCAATGGCGGCAGCCGCACTGATCCCTTCTTCGAGACGAATTGGATCAAAGAGCGCCGCAACGTTTGGGCGAATACGCCGGAAGACGAGCGCGATGCCCTGATGGAAGCCTTCCTCGGCGGCGATCCGCTGTCAGTTTTGTGGGACGAGGCCAATGTCTTCGCCGTCGATCACTGGGAAGCCGACGGCATCAAGAACCACTTCCTGACCGTGCCGACCCGCACAATGGAACGGGCGGGCGCCTCGCTGGATGGCCTGGAAGCCGAGACCTACATCAATATCATCAACGGGCAGGAGCCGCTGGATCGCTTTGATTCATTCGTTGAAGAGTGGCGCAGCGGCGGCGGCGACCGCATCACCGATGAAGTCAACGAATGGTGGCACGGGGGGATGTAGCGGCCAAGCTCACGCTAGCCGCAAACAAGGATTTGTAGGGGCGATCCGGTGGATCGCCCATCGGACTACCTTACATACCTGAGGGCGACTCACAGAGTCGCCCCTACGACACCCGTACGGCGGACGCGCTGGGCAATCACGGGGCAACCCCATGACATTTCGTCAGTACATGAAGCGCGCCTGGCCCCTGTATGTGATGATCTTGCCGGGGATCGTCTTTGTCCTGCTCTTTCGCTATTACCCGATGTATGGCGTCGTCATCGCCTTTCAAGATTTCAGCCCGGCGAAAGGCTTCGCGGGCTCGCCCTGGGTCGGCTGGGAGAATTTTGAATTTCTCTTCTCGCTGCCCGAATTCGGGCGGATCTTGAGCAATACGCTGATCATCTCGATTTCGAAAATCGTCGCTGATCAAGTGGGGGCGATCATCCTGGCGCTGCTGCTGAATGAGGCGCGCGTCGTCCTGTTCCGCCGCGCGATTCAAACCTTGATTTACCTGCCGCACTTCTTGTCCTGGATTGTGCTGGGCGGCATTCTGCTCGATATTCTGTCGGCGGGCGGCATTCTTAATCAGGCTTTGTCAATATTCGGTGTTGAACCGCAGCTCTGGCTGGGCAGCAATGCCTGGTTCCGCGGCACCATGATTACCTCCGGTTTCTGGAAGAGCGTCGGCTTCTCGACCATCGTCTATCTGGCGGCGCTGACAGCGATCAACCCGGTTTTGCACGAGGCGGCGGCAATCGACGGGGCCGGGCGCTTTCGGCGCATTTGGCATATCACGTTGCCGGGCATCCGCCCGACCATTGTGCTGCTGGCGGCGCTCAGTCTGGGCGATGTCCTGCAAGCCGGCTTTGAGCAGATCCTGACGCTGTACAATCCGGCGGTCTACCGCACCGGCGATATCATTGATACCAATATCTATCGCGTCGGCTTGATTAGGGCGCAGTGGAGTTTGGCGGGCGCGGTTGGGCTCTTCAAGTCTGTCATCGGCTTTGTTTTGATCGTGGTTTCCTACTGGCTGGCCGACCGCTTCGCCGGTTATCGCATTCTGTGAGCATGACGCTGTGATCCACGACAAGACCTGGTTCAGCCGCCTATTCGATGGTTTCAACTATATCTTTCTGGCCCTGTTTGCCTTGCTGTGCCTGGCGCCGCTGGTGCATATATTCGCCGTGTCGCTGAGCGGGCGGGCGCCGGCGACGGGCGGCTTCGTGTCCTTTTGGCCGATTGACTTCACGCTGGAGAATTACGAGCAGGTGATGGGCTCGCGCAATTTTCTGCGCTCTTTCTATATTTCGGTCTTGCGCGTCTTGACCGGCACAAGCCTGAACATGCTTCTGATTATACTGACGGCTTATCCGCTGTCGAAGACGCCGCGCGTGTTCAGGGGCCGCACGATCTTCATTTGGTTTTTCGTCTTCGCCATGCTCTTCGACGGCGGCTTGATTCCCTCGTTCTTTGTGGTGCGCAGTTTGGGCTTGCTGAATACGCTGGGCGCGCTGATCCTGCCCAACGCCGTGCCTATTTTCAGCGTCATATTGATGATGAACTTCTTCCGTGATGTGCCCAAGGAATTGGAGGAATCAGCGCTGATCGACGGCGCGTCGCATTGGCGCGTGCTCTGGCACATATACATCCCGCTGTCGCTGCCGGCTATCGCGACGCTGACGCTGTTCTCGTCGGTCAATCACTGGAATGCCTGGTTTGACGGGCTGATTTACATGACTGATACCGCCAATTATCCGATGCAGACCTTTCTGCGCACGGTGATCGTCACCCTGGATCTGACGCAGGTGGGCATCAATCCGCAAGACTTGCAGCGCCTGTCTGACCGGGCGATCCGCGGTGCGCAGATCATCGTGGCGACCGTGCCCATTCTGGTCGTGTATCCCTTCTTGCAGCGCTACTTCATCGCCGGCATCAAGCTGGGCGCGGTGAAGGAATAGCTCATGACCCTTACACCTGTCTTCGGCGATGGCGTCTTCCCTTGGGGGACGCACGTCTACCGCGAGCCCTGCCTCGACCTCGACGGCGTCCTGCGCGATTTGCCGCTGCTGAAAAACTACGGCTTCAACATGATCAAGATTCAGGAGCATTGGTCGGCCGATGAACGTCGCGAAGGCGAGTACGATTTCTCGCGCATCGAGACCGTCGTTAAACGCGCCGATGAGTTGGGGCTGGGCGTCTATCTGGGCTTGACGATGGAGCAGGCGCCGGCCTGGCTCTGGCGCAAATATCCCGACTGCCACTTTGTCTACAGCGACGGGCGGCGCCACAACCAGCCGACCCAATATACCATCCCGATGGATGGCAAACCGGGACCCTGTTGGGATCATCCCGGCGCGCGGGAAGCGGCGGCGCGCTTTATCGCCGAGCTGGCGCGGACGCTTGGGCAGTACAAGAATATCTGGGCCTGGAACACCTTTCAGGAGATCGGCTTCTGGCCCAACACGGCCGGGAAGCTGGGCTTCTGCTACTGTCCGTATACGCTGGCCCGCTTCCGCGAATGGCTGCGCGGGAAGTATGGGACGCTGGCGGCGCTGAACGCAACCTGGCAGATCAATTACGCCGATTGGGACGAGGTTGAGCCGCCGCGCCGCGAGGAGCCGGTCGCGCCCTTTATCGACTGGCGTTACTTCATGGACGATGTTTACATGGCGCGGCAGCTGGCCTTCAAAACGAAGGCTCTGAAAGAGAACGACCCCTTTCAGCGGCCCGTCTTCAGTCATGCCGATACGCCGCGGGTCGGCTCGGGGGCCGAGTGGCGCTGGGCGCGCGTTGGCGATTTCTTCGGCACCAGCAATTATCCCAAATGGAACAACGGCCATCCCTGGGATGACCCGGCGCGGAGCGAAGACGAGGCGCTGCTCAACGAGATCTGGGAAGAGATGATGCTCTGCACCGATCTGGCGCGGGGCAACAACGGGCGCGATCGCGCGCTCTGGGGCGCCGAATTTCAGGGCGGGCCGATTTCCACCTCGCTGCATTTTGGGCGCGCGCCGACGCCGAAGGACCTGCGCGTCTGGATTCTGTCCGGCCTGGCCTGCGGCATGACCGGCATCAGCTTTTGGAATCACCGCGTCGAGCGCTTCTGGAAAGAGGCAAATGGCTTCGGACTGTTGGATCCGCTAGGCGACAGCACTGAGCGCATGGAAGCTGTCAGCAAAATCGGCGCCGCGATCCAGGCCCACGGCGATTTCTTCGCGCAAGCGCAGCCGCCGCGGGCGCAAGTTGCCTTGCTGGTGAACGAAGACTCGTATCATTTCTTTCAAGCCTGCAATGGTGATGTCATCCATCACTATCGCTACAACATGCGCGGCTGGTACAAGCGCCTGTGGCGTATGGGCATCGCGGTCGATTTCATCGATGCCGAGGAAGTCGCCGCCGGTGACCTGGCGCGCTATCAGGCCGCCATCCTCACGATGCCGCTCAGCCTGGACGCCGATTACTTCCGCCATCTCATCGACTTCACTGAGGCCGGCGGCGCGCTGATCGCCGAAGCCTGCCCCGGCCGCTGGGACAAATACGGCTGGACGACGCTGACGCAACTCGTCGACGGGGGCGAAGCATTGTTCGGGGCAACACATCGCGAGCTGGTGATGGTCAAAGAGCCGGGCGCTGCCGCGCGCTGGATGCCGGGGGAGCGGCGCTTCGGCGAATTCGACCGGCCGACCTTGCTGCGCGGCTGCCAAGATTACAGCGATTGCGATGTACGCGCTAACTTCTACTTGCAGCGCCTCCAGCCGACGACAGGCGAAGCGATCCTGACGGCGGGAGAAGATGTCGCCGGGGTGCTGAATCACGCGGGCGACGGATGGGCGGTCCTGCTGGGCACATATTTTGGTTTCGGCGCGCTGGCCTATCGCGACTATGACGCGGGAACGGATGGCTTTCTTGCCGCTTTGCTTGCGCGCGCCGGCATCAATGGCGACTGTTGTGGAAAGCTGCTGCGCAGGCGGCGAGAATGGCAGGGGCAGGAAGCCTGGTTCTTCATCAATCCGACGCCTGAGGCGGTAACGGAATCGAATGGTAAAGACGGATTCACCGACGTGATTGATCTATTGGGAGACTGTCTGCTCGAAGAGAACGATGATCGGATCACGATTCGAGTTGAAGCGACAGATCTGGCTTGCCTGCTGCTTTCATCTTGATCTTGCAAATTTAGGTCCGAGATTTCTATCACTGTGATTTTAGTAAGAGCGCGTAAGTTATGCGACCTAACGGGCGAGCCACCGTCTCGCCCCTACAGGATCCGTTTATGGGGCGTCGTTATTCTAAATTTACCTCTGTGTCTCTGTGTCTCTGTGGCGAAAAAAGGAATGAATCGACAGGAAACAATATGAAAATCACCCGCATTGACTGCCATGTTCTGCTGGTACCCGAATTTCACACCGAAGCCTGCTCCTCGGCGCAGGATAATCTGGTGGTCGAAATCCACACCGACGAGGGCATCGTCGGCATCGGCGAGACAGACGTCAATCCCTGGATCGCGCGCGCCTGCATCAAAGCGATGGGCACGCATATCATGGGCTTGGGGCTGGAAGAAATGCTCATCGGCGAAGATCCGCTGCAGCCGGAGGCGATCTGGCAAAAGCTCTATAGCGGCTCGAAGATGAACGGGCGGCGCGGCGCCTTGATCTGCGCCATGGGCGCGATTGATATGGCGCTTTGGGACATCAAGGGGCAGGCTCTGGGGCTGCCGATTTACCAACTTCTCGGCGGTGCCGTCCAGCAATCGATCACGCCATACGCCTCGCTCTTGCCAACCGGCGACACGCTTGAAGAATATCGCGACTCATTGAAGGCGAAGCTGCTGCAAGCGCGGGAATACGGCTTCAAAGCGGCCAAGCTCGAGATCTGCATCAATGGCCCCTACACGCACAACGCCCTGCAGGAAGATGATGATCATATCGCCGGCATCGTCGCTGAGTGCCGGGCGGCGGTCGGCGATGCGATGACGCTGATGGTGGATGTGGCATACGCCTGGGATGACGCGCGCACGGCCCTGCGCGTGATCAAACAGCTGGAGCCCTTCGATCTCTTCTTCCTGGAGACACCGATCAATATCGATGACCTGGACGGTTACGCCTTCATCGCCGAACGCTCGCCGATTCGCATCGCCGCGGGCGAATGGCAGAATACGCACTGGGAGTTCATCGATCTGGCGCAGCGCGGCAAGCTGGATGTTTTGCAGCCGGATATCGGGCGCGTTGGCGGCTTCACCGAAGCGCGCAAGGTGGCGCAATTGGCGGCCGACCACGGACGCTTGATCGTGCCCCATTGCTGGAAGACCGGCATTGGCATCGCGGCCAGCGCCCATTTTGGTTTCGCCACCGCCTGCTGCCCCTTCATCGAGTACCTGCCCGCCCACCTCTCGGAGTCGCTGCTGCGCGACGAACTGGTCGCCGATGAATTGGCGATGGTCGATGGCGAGATTCCGCTGCCGCAGAAGCCGGGCTTGGGCATCGAGCTGAATCGTGAGGCCCTGCAGCGCTATCTCGTCGACTAAGCGAGCGCCTCAAGCAAAGCTGGCGGCGGGCATCTTGATCCCTGCGTTTAGCAGAGCGGCTTCGATCCTGGCCCGCTGTTCGGCCGAGCTTGCGGGCATGGGCATGCGCGGAACGCCCTGAGGCCGGCCTTGCAAAGCCAGCGCTGTCTTGACATTGGCCGGCATATTGTCGCCCACGAGGGCGTTGAAGACGGGCAGCAGCTTCCGATGGCTGTCGAGGGCGGCGGCATGATCGCCCGCCTGGACCTGGTCCCAGAGCGCGACGCAGAGCTCGGGGACGGCCGTGAGAATGGCGGCGATGGCGCCATGCGCGCCCAGGCAGAAGGACGGGTACATCAGCGCGTCCACAGCCGACATGATGAGGCCGGCGTCGGCGGATGTCAGCAGCAAATCAGCCAGCAGCTTCAAATCGCCCGCGCTCTGCTTGACGCCGATGAGACCGTCGATCTCGCGCATCATGCGGTCGAGCAGGGCGGGCGAACAGTAAGCCCAAGGCACGACATTGTAGATCATGACTGGCTGGGCGGCGCGCTCAGCCAGTCTGGAGAAATGCTCGAAGGTCATCTCGTCTGTCGGCCGAAAGAGATAATGCACCGGCGTCACCTGCAGGGCGGCGACATCAAGGTCGGCCAGGGCCTCCGCTTTTTCGATGGCTTGCCGCGTGCTGTCGACGATGATGCCGGCGATGACCGGTACGCGACCGGCGGCAACCTCGCAAGCGGCTGCGACGGTCTGGCGCAATTCATCGGTGCTGAGCGTGTGGCCTTCGCTCGTGCTGCCGCCGACGGCGACGCCATGGACGCCGGCCGATGCAATCAAATGCTCGACTTCGGCGCGCAGCAGCCCTTCGTCGACTGACTCATCAGCTTTGAAAGGCGTCACCATCGGTGGCACGATGCCGTGAATTTTCATGCTTTTCCTCACACTGAAATTCGAATTGATTCGCTCATGTTATCTTATCGCGCTTTCACCTGCATCAAAGGAAATCTATAGGGCTTGTCCAAAGTATGCTGCGCGTACGGGCGAGCCGGCGGCTCGTCCCTGCAAGAATTCAAATGAATGGACGCCTATTTTCCCATTCGAACTAGGATTTACGCATCTCACGGCTCTGCATCAAGCCGCGCCCGCCGCGACCAAATCACGCCGGCCATAAAATATCCAAAGCAGCCAGAGCGCCGTCGGCAAGACAAGTATGCATGAACCCAGAAGCAGCACGCCGCCGACGCCCAGCGATGTATCAATCAGGCGGCCGGTCGCGCCGGAAGAGACGGCGGCGCAGAGCGTGTACAGGGCGAACTCGGTCGAGAATACGCGCCCGCGCACTTCATTGGGCACAATCTGCAGCAGCAGCTGCGTCCCGAGGACCCAGATCAAACCGCCGCCGACGCCGCGCAAAAGCGCCCCGAATAGCACGACGGGCAAAGAAAGCAGGCTGGAGCAGATGAGGAAACCGACGGCCGCGGCAACATAACCCAGGGCGATCATCAGGCGCAGGCGCCGATCGCGATCGCGAGCCCAATTGCGCCCGAGGATGGGGCTCAGGCCGGAGCCGATGCCAGCCATGACGTAGATCAAACCCATGGTGATGCTGCCGCCTTCGCCGATAGGAAAATGCTGCTCGGCGATGGTCACCTGCGCCACTTGAAAAAAGCCGATGATGAAGAAGCCGAGGATGGCCTTTTGGATGGCGATGGAGAAGGTATCAATATGGCGGCGGAGATAGGCAAGGCCGTCGATGTACTGGCGCAGCCCGGCCATCACGGATTGATCGATATCGCGCTTGAGTTTAGATTGGTAGGGCATGCGCAAGAGGATGATGGCGCTGAGCAAGAAAGTGATCGCGTCAATGACGAAGGCGGGATAAACGCCGACCACGCCGGCGACCAATCCGCCGAGCGCGGCGCCGAAGGAAAGCATCACCGACCAGGTCGCCGATGAGATAGCGTTGGCGATGCCCAGCTCATGCCGCTCGGTGATATCGGGCAGGATCGCGTTCCAGGCGGGGAAGTAGAAGCCCTGCGAAGCGCTCTGCACCGCCGTGAGCACATAGATGAGCCAGACATGCTGCGGCTCGCGCACGAGCACGAAGGCCAACACGACAAAACAACGCAGGACGTCGGTGCTGATGACGATGGCTCGGCGGTTGTAGCGATCGGCGACGACGCCGGCGATGGGGCTCACGATGAAGGGCGCCACCATCCTCACGACGAAGAGGCCGCCAATAGCGGTGCCGGATTGCGTGAGCGCGGCGATCAAGGCGGCGGAGGCGATCAGGTTGAACCAGTCGCCGGTCAGGCTGATGACTTGGCCCGCCCACAGATGTCGGAAGGCCCGATTGCCGCGTATCAGCTGCAAGTAACCGGAAGAATTGGCGGCGGTTTCTTTCAAAGCAATCTCTGATGTCCAAATCCGCTATGTGGACGCAGGCTTATGGGCGTTCCGCAGGAATGTGCAGTCAGCGGCCGCGCACGGCTGGCTTGACCGGGACATATTATATACCCTTGCAGGTTTACTTCAAAGCGCGGCAGTTTCCGCGTGTCTGTCGCGCTCGGGTTGCAGCCGCGCGGCGCCGCCGACCACTAAAACACTATTCAAACTGACGTCGGATTCAGTAAAATTGGCTCGCTCGGATTTGGAGCAGCGACAGTTATGAACACCATGGGGGCGTTTGATGAGGGTATTCATCGCTGGCATAGACGGATACTTGGGCTGGCCCTTAGCGGTCTATCTGAGCGCGCGCGGGCACCAAGTCGCCGGCGCCGACCTGCTGCTGCGGCGCGAATGGGTGGCTGAAGTCGGCGGGATCAGCGCCTTGCCAATCGCCAGCCGCGAGCAGCGCATGGCCGCTTTCAAGGAAGTGGCGGGCGTCGAGCTCGATTTCCGCGTTGGCGACCTGACCGATTACGCATTCGTCAAGCGCTTCTTCGCGGAATTCCAGCCCGAGGCGGTCGTCCACCTGGGCCAGATGCCGTCGGCGCCTTATTCGATGATGGATCGGGCGCATTGTGTCTGGACGCAGCAAAACAATATCGTCAACAATCTGAATTTATTGTGGGCCATTAAAGAAGCCGCGCCGGACGCGCATCTGATCAAACTGGGCACGATGGGCGAATACGGGACGCCCGCCATTGATATCCCCGAGGGATTCTTCGATGTCGAATTCCGCGGGCGCAAGGACCGCCTGCCTTTCCCGCGGCAGGCCGGCAGTTGGTATCACCAGAGCAAGGTGCATGATTCGCACAATACGCATTTCGCCTCGAAAATATGGGGCATCCGGGCGACGGACATCATGCAGGGCGTCGTCTTCGGGACGCGCATCGAGGCGATGGGCGCTGACCCGCGCCTGGGCACGCGCCTGGACTTTGATCAGTGCTTTGGCACCGCCATCAATCGCTTCTGCTGCCAGGCAGTCATCGGCCATCCGCTGACCCTGTACGGCCTGGGCGGGCAGAAACGGGGCTTCTTGCCGCTGGCCGATTCCATGCAGTGCCTCGGGCTGGCGATCGAAAACCCGCCGGGCGCTGGCGAATACCGCGTTTTCAATCAGTTTGAAAATGCCTACTCGATTAGCGAACTGGCATGCCTGGTGCAAGAGGTAGCGGCGTCAATCGATATCGCGGTCGAGATAAGGCGCTACGACAACCCGCGCGCCGAAATGGAAGAGCATTATTACAATCCGGATCGTCAGCATCTCATTGACCTCGGTTATCAGCCAACGCACGACATGCGCTCGGTGTTAAAGGCAATGCTACTGGAATTGCTCGCCAACAAGGACCGGATTGAAGCGCATGCCGATGTGCTGATCCCCGACATCCGTTGGGGCGGGGGCCGCAAGCGGTCGGAAGTCATCGGATGACCGCCAGCCGCAGGCCGTCGTTCAATAATCCCCGGCTCGTTACACTGATCATCGCGGCGCTTGCCATCTGCCTCATTTTCGTCGTCACCGTCTCACATAGTCCCGCGCCGGCCATCGACCTCAAGTCTGGCGATACCGCCATTTTCCTCAGCGCCCAGCGCGCCTGGACATTCTACCCGGGCGATTGCCTGACTTTTGAATGGCAGCTGGAAGGCATCGAGTCGCTTCACATTGATGGCGCGGGCGCCATCGGCTGGGGCGAGCTGGATTATTGCCCGGATATCAATGCCACAAGCCCCCTGTTTGAAGTCCGGGCGCAGAACGGCATCTACCGCGCTCTCAAGCTGCCCGTTCAGCATTTGCCCGACTTGCTCTTTTATCTGGCCGGCTTTGTGATTTTCGTCGGTTCGCCCTTGCTGGCCCTCTATTATTTTTGGCTTCGTCAGCTTGATCGCCCGCTGCCGCTGCATTGGATTCTGCTGGGTGGCATGCTCTTGATTGCCCTGGGCGCTTGGCTGCGTTTGACGCCGCATGACGCGCCCCTGATCGATGAACCCGCCGTTCGCATCTGGGCCGATCATGATCGCAGCTTGTTTCCGCATGAATGTGTTCGGGTCTGGTGGTCGGCGCCCGGCGCGCAGTCGATCCATTTCAACGGTCGCGCGATCGTCAATGACGAGAACCCGGCTTATGCCGAGCACTGCGCCGAAGATGGCGAAGAAGCGCAGATCGAAGTCATCAAAGATGCCGGCGCAAACGCGTCTTACAGCCTGGCCATTCCGGCGCTCTTCCCGCAGCGCACGGTGCCGCCGCCCTTCTTTTATGCGTCATTGCTGGGCATCCTCTTGGGCATCGCGGTTTATGCGCCGCTCCTGTGGCGCTATGCGCGGGCGCGTTTGGGCGGGGCCGCGCGAACCGACTGGCTCGCGGTCGCCGGCTGTTTCCTGGTTGTCTTCCTGCTGTATCTGCCCTTCGGCTTTGATAGCAGCGGCCATTGGGAAGAGTGGATCATCCACGGCTACACCGAAGGGGGGACGCTCAGCTTCTACGTGACCGAAGCGGTCTCGCGCCCCTGGGTGATGGTCCCGCACACGCTCGCCTACCTGATCAGTTCCGACTCCTTCATTGGCTATCATCTGGTCAACTTCGCCCAATACGCCGGCAGAATGGCTTTGCTCTATATCATCCTGCGGCAGCTTGGCGTCGCGCCCCTCTATGCCTTCTTGACGGCGATACTGTTCATGGTCTATCCGGTCAACGACGCCTTGATGACCCTGCGGCGGCTGCCCAAGAATTTCAGCGTATTGACCTTATTGTTATCTACCGCCCTGTTTATCGATTACTGCAAGACCCCGCGGCGGCTGACGCTGCTCGGCGTTTGGCTTGGTTTGCTCTTCAGCGTTAATTCGAACGAGACCGGATACGCCCTGATCTTGATCGTGCCGCCGCTGCTCTGGCTGCGCGATCGGCGCTTCTCCTGGCGCCGCCTGAACTTGAGCGCCATCTGGTATATCGTGCCGGCTTTCAAGCTGGCGTCAGTGCTGCTGCTGCTAGCGAACGCGCGCGACTTTTATCAGAGCGGCCTGCTGAGCGCGCCGTCAGACCCGGGCGCGCCCGGCGTCTCCGTCTTCGATACGATTTTTGAAGTGCTGGGGCTCGTCTATCCGCAAAGTTTCGTGCACGGCTGGGCTGATGCGCTGGCGACTTTGGCTGAGAACATGTGGTGGCCGCCAACGCTGGCAATCCTGGCCCTTGTTGCTTTGTTCAGCTGGCATTGCATCAGGAACGGCGAGAGCGATGAGGCGCCCACTATTCCTCAGATTGCACTGTCGCTGGCGGCCGGCCTGGCGCTCGTCTTCGCCGCGGTCGGCGTGTTGATGTGGCTGCCGCTTTATCGCCATGATCCCTGGCGGATGTACCTGCTCGTGCCGGTCGGGGCCGCGGTCAGCGCCGTCAGCCTGATACTGCTGCTCGCCTCGCCAATCCGCGCCGGTCTGCGCCGGAATGCCGCCGTGCTCGGCCTCTGCCTCTTGCTTATGGCGCCGGCCGTTTCACGGCTCTTCCTGCAGCATCATCACTTCAACGAAAGCGCGCGAGCCAAAGCCCACGTTCTGTATCAGGTGCTGGAAATCGCGCCGAAGCTGGCGCCGGGCACACAAGTGGCGCTCGTCACTGACATGGGTCATGCGGCGCTGCGAGCGCGCGGCGTCTTTGATTTGCTGCATAACGATATGTTGAACAGCGCCTTGTACGCGCTCTACCAGGCGGATGCGTCCGAATACGCATATTTCTGCCATTCCATCGACCAATGCGGCGATTTCAGCGGCGACGAAACGATCTTTGATGCGCCCGATCTGCTGGCGCGTACCCTCGTCTTTGCGCTGCAGGACGACCTGTCCGTGGACTTGATCGCGGATCCGGCGGCCTATCTAAGTATAGATCAGGCGCCGCCCTATGAGCTTGGCGCGCTCTATGAGGCGGAGGCGCCCCTGCCGCCCCGGGCCAGTACGATGCTGGCGCGATTCTCTACCCCATCCCCCGGCCCCTTCCCCAGCGAGCTAGGGAAGGGGAGCTAGACCTTGCGAGAACGTTATGAATCCAGATTCTTGCCCAAAACCGGATCCAAGATCTTATTCATGGACGGCGGTTAAAGCGGGCGCGTATCTACAGATTGTGATAGAGAAAGGCAAGTTATGGCGCGCAAACCCTTGATGCTGATCATTCTTGATGGCTGGGGCATCCGCGAGATGACGCATGGCAACGCCGTCGCCCAGGCCGAGACGCCCAATTTTGAACGCTGGCTGGCGACTTGCGAACGCTGCATCGTGCATACCTCGGGCGAGCACGTCGGTTTGACGCCGGGCCAAATGGGCAATTCCGAAGTCGGCCACCTCAATCTCGGCGCCGGGCGCATCGTCTATCAAGATATATCGCGCATCGCCAAGGCCATCGCCGACGGCTCGCTGGCGGACAAGGCCGTCTTGAAAGAGGCGCTTAGCGCGCTGCGGCGATCGGGGAAGAAGCTGCACTTGATCGGCTTGCTGGGCGATGGCGGCGTGCACAGCCACTCCGATCATTTGTATGCGCTGCTGGATATCGCTTCGGCAAACGGTATCGAACCGGTATTGCACCTAATCACCGACGGGCGCGACACGCCGACGCAGAACGGCCTCAAGTATTGCGCCGAATTGATGGACCGGCCCGCCGAAGCCGGCAAGGCGCGCGTGGCGACGGTGAGCGGCCGTTACTACGCCATGGACCGTGACAAACGCTGGGAGCGCACCGGCCGCGCTTATGACGCGATGGCCTTCCTTGCGAGCGATGCGACAGCGCCCGATGCGCTGACGGCGATTCAGCAATCCTACGCCCTGGGCGTGACCGACGAGTTCATCGCGCCAACCGTGATAGAGACTGATGCCGATTTGTCCCTCGCCGCCGGCGATGTCCTGCTCTGTTTCAATTTTCGCGCTGATCGCATGCGGCAATTGGCGGCCGCCTTTGTACGGCGGGACTTCGAAGGCGCCCGGCGCTTTCAGCCGATTCCCGATTTGCGCTTGATCACGATGACGGAATACATGGCGGGGCTGACCGATGAGATTCTCTTCCCGGTTGAGCTGCTGCCCAATACCTTGGCCGAGACCCTGAGCAAAGCGGGCCTAAGCCAATATCACAGCGCCGAAACCGAGAAGTACCCGCATGTCACCTTCTTCTTTAACGGGCGGAATGAAGCGCTCTTCGCCGGCGAAACGCGCCTGATCGTGCCCTCGCCCAAGGTAGCGACTTATGACATGAAGCCGGAGATGAGCGCCTTCGAATTAACCGCGGCGACGCTGGCGCGGTTGGAGGCGGCCGATGACGACTTCCTGTTGATCAATTTCGCCAACCCGGACATGGTCGGCCATACCGGCTCGCTGCCGGCGGCGATCAAAGCGGTCGAGGCAGTGGACGCCTGCGCTGGACGGCTGGCCGATGCCGTACTGGCGAAAGGCGGCGCCGCCATCGTCACCGCCGATCACGGCAATTGCGAGCGCATGGTTGATGCGGTCACGGGCGAGCCGCATACCTATCATACCGTCGGGCCCGTCCCGCTCTTTGTGCTTGACGGCGGCCACTACTACGACTTGCGCGCCTGGGGGCGGCTGGCGGATGTGGCGCCGACCGCGCTGGAATTGCTCGGCGTCGAGCAGCCGCGCGAGATGACCGGTCAGAATTTGATACGGGCGATAGGCCGGCCAGAGTGAAATTGGCGGAAAATCCACCATCGAAACAGGTTAGAATGGCTGCATTGGCCAATCATCGTGAAGCGCAATCTCCGCTTGAGCGGAAGGCAGGTTACAAATGAAGAGCAGAATTTTATGGTTAATCGCATTGGCGCTGATGCTGACACCGGCAGGCGCGCAAGATTGGCAGCGCGGTTCAATGGGCAATGTTGAATACAACTGCGACGCCATCATGGGGATCATCTCCGAAGTAGGGATTCTATATTACATCATGCTGGGAACTGATACCTTGACCCCGGGCGACGGTACGGCAGATCACTATGTCCTTAAGGATGTTAGCGTGGTTACTGTCGCCGAAAGTCTGCTGGGTCGCGCTCCCGGTTGCGGTACAGCGCTAGTAGAGGATGATGACGTCTTGGATATCTACGATCCGGACAGATGGAAGCTCAACATCACTCGCGAATATTTCTACCAGTGCGATGTGCTGCGCGAAATCGTCGCCGCTTACGGCGATCTTGAGTTTCGACGCGACGGCGATCGGCGGCATACGGTCCTTGGCTTTTACCAGGAAGACGCGCCGGAGTGCGTGCCGCGTTATGTTATCACGAAGCGCGATAGCGACCTTCTGGAGTGCGCAGACAGTTCCTGTGAAAGTCTTGGCAACATCAGTCGGGGAAGCGCCTTGCCTGTGATCGGTTTGCGTGAGGGCTGGTACGAGGTGGCGCAGGGGGAGGGCGCCGGTTTTGTCTCCGAGGCCGAGGTTATGCCGGGTCCGCTCGCCCTGCTGCAGGTGGGTGAAAATCATGTTATGCAATACGCCGACTGTGTTTTTTCTCCTCAGCACAAGGTGGCGGAGCGTCGGTTCATCGCTTTCATCAAAGCGGGGCTGGCTTATCAAGAGATCGACGTGGCGCTATATCCGCCAATGTCCGACACAGCGCTGACGATACTGGAAGAAAGAGACCGAAAATTTAGCGATAGCGACAAACCTTTCATCCTTCAATTGTACGCCCCGGTCATCTTTAATCCCGGTATCTACATCATTGAACTCACCTTTAATAACTTAACATATCGCTTTGGATTTGACGCGAGCGAAGACGATATGTACCACATTCACGTCTATTGCTATTGACGAGCGGACAGGCAATGACGCGACAAGCGACTCTGCAAGCCATTCGTGAATACCCCGATGTCTCCGTCTTGATCATCGGCGGCGGCGTCAACGGCATCGGGACCTTTCGCGATTTGGCGCTGCAGGGCGTTGACGCGCTTCTGGTGGAGCGGGGCGATTTCGGGAGTGGCGCCAGCGCCGCTTCCTCGCACATGCTGCACGGCGGCCTGCGTTACCTGGAAAACGGCGAATTCCGCCTGGTGAACGAGGCTTTGCACGAGCGCAACCGCCTGCTGCGGAACGCGCCCCACTATGCCAAGCCGCTGCGCACGACCATTCCGATTTTTCGCTGGTTCTCCGGCTTGCTGAACGCGCCTCTAAAATTCGCCGGTCTGCTCGATCGGCCGGGCGAACGGGGCGCGCTGGTCGTCAAGCTGGGGCTGACATGCTACGACTTCCTCGTCCGCTCCAACCGCGCGATGCCGGCGCATGAGTTTCGGCTGCGTGGAAATGCCCTGCGCCAGTATCCACAATTGAATCCAGCGATCGTTTGCGCCGCCACCTATTATGACGCCTGGATGCCCTGCCCGGAGCGCGTCTGCCTCGAGATGGCGCTGGATGCCGAAGCACAGAACGACGCTTGCCAGGCGCTCAATTATGTCAGCGCGCTGTCGGCTGAGGCCGATAGCGTGCAATTGCGCGATGAACTCACGGGCGAGGCCTTGAGCGTCCGGCCGAAGGTGGTCGTGAACGCGGCCGGCCCCTGGATCGACCTGGTCAACGACGGACTGGGGCAAGGGCAGCGGCGCTTCATCGGCGGCACCAAGGGTTCCCACCTGGTGCTGGATCATCCCGAGTTGCTGGAAGCGGCGCGCGGCAGCGAATTCTACTTTGAAAATGATGACGGCCGGCTGGTCTTAATCCTGCCGTTTTTCAATCGCGTCATGATTGGCACCACCGATATTCGCATTGATGATCCCGATGCGGCTTTGATCAGCGAGGAGGAGATCGACTACTTGCTGGCGATGGTATCGAAGGTCTTTCCCGCTCTCAAAGCCGACCGTTCGCAGATCGTCTTCGCCTTCGCCGGCGTCCGGCCCCTGCCTTACAGCGAAGGCGGCCGAACGGGACAAATCAGCCGCGACCATAGCATCCGGTCCCTCGCGCCAGCTGAGGGACGGCCCTATCCGATTCACTCGCTGGTCGGCGGCAAGTGGACGACCTTCCGCGCCTTCGCCGAGCAAACGAGCGATCTTGTTCTGGGCGAACTCGGTCGCGCTCGTCGAGCAAGCACGGCGGACATGCCGATCGGCGGTGGACGAGCCTACCCCGAAAGCGACGATGCGCGCGAAGCCTGGCTGCGTGATCTGCAAAGCCGCAGTGGCGCAGCGCTGCCCAGGCTGCGGCAACTTTTCGAGCGCTATGGCACACGCGCTGAAGCCGTCGCCGATTGCATCAGCCGCGGGGACGATCGCCCGCTGGCGCATCACGCCGCTTACAGCAGGCGCGAGCTTGAATTCAGCCTGCGCGCGGAAAAAGTGGAGCGGCTGGACGACCTGCTGCTGCGGCGCACGCTGCTTGCCATGCGCGGCCAGTTAAGCCCCGAGCTGCTGGACGAGCTGGCCCAAATCTGCGCCGAGACCCTGGGCTGGCCAGCCGCGCGAAAAGCGGGAGAAATCCAGCGCTGCAAAGACATATTGCGCCGCCGCCACCGGGTACACCTCTAAGCCAGCCTCACCGCCGTCCCGCTGGCGGAAACCATCAGCATGCTGCCGTTGGCGCCGACCGTCTCATAATCCAGATCGACGCTCAAGACCGCGTTCGCGCCCATGCCCCGCGCGTTGTCTTGCATCTCCTGCAGCGCGATGTCTTTGGCGCGCCGCAGTTCCTCTTCATAAGCGCCCGAGCGGCCGCCGACGATATCGCGGATGCCGGCGAAAATGTCCTTGAACATGTTGGCGCCCATGACCGCTTCGCCACTGACGACGCCCAGATATTCGACTACCTGCTGCCCTTCCACGCTCGGTGTAGTGGTGACGATCATGCGCTTCCTCTTGCTTTCCATGGTTGACCTCGTAAATGCGATTCGGGCGCTATTGTAAAGGCAGACGGCAAAACTGCATAGCGCAATGCCGGAGCGGGAGAATGAGGAGGTCGCGCCGGCCCTGATATCTCTAGCTCAATCGGGCAGGATCAAGCGAAGCAGCGCCTCCGCCGCGCTCGCCGCCGGCAGCTTCCCGTTGATGACGGCCGCCTCAATCTCCGGCAGCGCCGCCTTGACCGCTTCATGGCCATAGACAGCGTCGCGCAGGCGGGCTTCAAGCGCCTTGTGCAGCCACTCTCGCCGCTGCTTGCGCCGCCGGTCGTCGAAGCCGCCGCTGGCTTTCGTCTGGGCGACGAACTCTGTGATCAGGGTCCAGATGGCGTCGATGCCGGCGCCGGTCAAGGCCGACGCAGTCAGGGCGCGGGTCCGCCAGCCGGGCGTGGCGGGCGCGACAAATTCGAGAGCGCGTTGATATTGGGCGCGGGCCGCCTTTGCCGCGGTCAGGTTGTCGCCGTCAGCTTTGTTGATGACCAGGGCATCGGCGATTTCGATCACGCCCTTTTTGTAGCCCTGCAGCTCGTCACCGGCGCCAGTGATCAAGAGCAGCAGCAGAATATCCACGAGCGAGCGCAGCGTCACCTCGCTTTGACCGGCGCCGACGGTTTCAACGATGATGACATCAAAGCCGGCCGCTTCGCAAAGCAGGATCGCCTCGCGCGTTTTTTCGGCGACGCCGCCCAGAATGCCGCCGGTGGGTGACGGGCGGATGAAGGCGTCGGTTTCCCGCGACAAACGTTCCATGCGCGTCTTGTCGCCCAGGATGCTGCCGCGCGTCAAGCCGCTGCTGGGGTCGATCGCCAACACCGCCACTTTGTGCCCACGTTGTATGACGTGGCAGCCGAAGCTATCGATGAAGCTGCTCTTGCCAGCGCCGGGTGGGCCGGTGATGCCAATGCGCACAGAGTTGCCCGCATGCGGCAGCAAGGCGCCCAAAAGCTGCTGCGCCGCGTCCGCGTGCTGTGGCGCCCGGCTTT
This sequence comes from Chloroflexota bacterium, assembly GCA_011523545.1. Classification (GTDB taxonomy): domain Bacteria; phylum Chloroflexota; class Anaerolineae; order Aggregatilineales; family Phototrophicaceae; genus UBA6055. The sequence continues at coordinate 29,545 of WTGN01000098.1, forward strand.
CGATCAGCGTGATGGCGCGGGCGAGGGCGGCCCGCTCGCCGGCAAGAAGGGCGTCGGCGAGGGCGGCCGCCTCCATTTGACGGGCTTCGCGCATTTTATGCCACCACCGAGGACAGCGAGTTTTTTCTTTTCCGTTGCCAACTCATTATGGAAGCGGATTTGCCGATTCAATGATTTCACTGAATCTTACCGCATCGATTTTATCTGTTACACTCTGGGTGAGAGATCTGTAATGAGGAGGCCGATGATGGCGCAATTTCTATGGCAAACTTCGCTGACGTCCACCGCCTGGAAGAATCAGGTAACAGGCGATATCGCCGCGCTAATTGACGCTGGCCACGCCGACGCCGCCCATTTCGGCGGGGCGGTCTTGCATGCCTGGGTCGCTTTTGGCGAATACGATCTGATCGCCGTCCTGGAAATGCCGGACAACGAGAGCATGGCGGCCTATGTGCTGGCGATGACGGCCAAGGGACATTATTCCGCCGGCAAGACCACCATCCTGCTGAGCGGCGACGAAACCGGACGGGCGCTGACGCGGGCCGCGTCCTTGGGCTGAGCGGGACCGCCCCGCGCCTAGCTGGCATTCAAGCGCCGGTTCAGTTCATCCAGCACCGTTCGCGCCGCCTCCGGGATGACGGTGCCGGGCCCAAAGATGGCCGAGGCGCCGCGCTCGTAGAGATACTGATGATCCTGCGCCGGGATGACGCCGCCGATAACCAGCATCATATCGGCGCGGCCCAGGGCCTTCAATTCGCCCGCCAACTGCGGCAAGAGCGTCTTGTGGCCCGCCGCCAGCGAACTGATGCCGACGATGTGCACATCGTTTTCCACCGCCGCTTTGGCAACTTCGGCCGGCGTCTGAAACAGCGGGGCGATATCGACATCAAAGCCCATATCGGCGAAGGCGGCTGCGATTACTTTGGCGCCGCGGTCATGCCCGTCTTGACCCATCTTGGCCACCATCAGGCGCGGGCGCCGTCCTTCGCGCTCGGCGAATGCATCCGTCATGCGGCGCAGGCTTGACAGGGCTTCGTCATCACCCAACTCGGCGCTGTAAACGCCAGCCAGCGCTCGAACGACCGCCTTGTGCCGCCCCCAGGCCCGCTCCAGCGCCAGCGAGATTTCGCCGATTGTAGCGCGCGCGCGCGCCGCCTCAATCGACAAGGCCAGCAAATTTCCATCGCCGGACGCGGCGCATGAAGTCAAGGCCTTCAAGGCGGAATGCAGCGCGTCTTCGTCCCGCTCCGCGCGCAGCCACCGCAAGCGCTCGACCTGCGCCTCGCGTACAGCGCTATTGTCGACTTCGCGGTAGTCAACCGGGCTCTCTTGTTGCGGGCGGTATTTGTTGACGCCGATGATGGTTTCAGCGCCGCTGTCGATCTGCGCTTGCCGGCGCGCGGCCGCCTCTTCGATTCGCATCGTCGGCAGCCCGCTTTCCAGCGCATCAGCCATCCCGCCCAGCGCTTCAATCTCCTGAATATGCGTCCAGGCGCGGCGGGCGAGGTCATGCGTCAAGCGCTCCACCAGGTAAGACCCGCCCCAGGGATCAACCGCGGCGCAGATGCCGGTCTCATGCTGCAGGAAAAGCTGCGTGTTGCGGGCGATGCGGGCGCTGAAGTCCGTGGGCAGGGCGATGGCTTCGTCCAGGGCGTTGCTGTGAAGGGATTGCGTCCCGCCGAAGACGGCGGCCAGGGCTTCCAGGCAGGTGCGCGCGATGTTGTTGTAAGGGTCGCGCTCTTGCAGGCTCCAGCCCGATGTCTGGCAATGGGCGCGCAGGGCCATTGATTTGGGATTTCGCGGGTTGAACTGTTTGACGAGCTTCGCCCAGAGCAGACGCGCCGCCCGCATCTTGGCGATCTCCATGAAGAAGCTCATGCCGATGCCCCAGAAGAAAGACAGGCGCGGGGCAAATCGATCGATATCCAGGCCGGCCCCCAGACCGGTCCGCAGGTATTCCAGCCCATCGGCCAGTGTATAAGCCAGCTCGATATCAGCGGTCGCGCCGGCTTCCTGAATATGGTAACCGCTGATGCTGATGCTGTTGAACTTCGGCATCTCGGCGGTGGTGTAGGCGAAGATATCGGCGATGATTCGCATCGACTCGGCCGGCGGATAGATATAGGTGTTGCGCACCATATACTCTTTGAGGATGTCATTTTGGATGGTGCCGGCCAGCTGGGCGGGGGCGACGCCAGCCTCTTGGGCGGCGACAATGTAAAAAGCGAGCACAGGCAGCACGGCCCCATTCATCGTCATCGAGACCGACATGTCATCCAGCGGGATGCCATCAAAGAGAATCTTCATATCCTGCACGCTGTCGACGGCGACGCCCGCCATGCCGACATCGCCACCCACGCGCGGATGATCGGAGTCGTAACCCCGGTGCGTGGCCAGATCAAAGGCGACCGACAAGCCCTTCTGACCAGCGGCCAGATTGCGGCGATAGAAGGCGTTGCTCTCTTCGGCCGTTGAGTAACCGGCGTATTGGCGAATGGTCCAGGGGCGCAGCGCATACATGGCCGGGTAGGGTCCGCGCAGGAAGGGCGGAATGCCAGCGACAAAATCGAGATGCTCAACCGGCGCCAGATCGGCCGAGGTGTAAAGCGCCTTGAGGTCGATTTGCTCGGGCGCGCGCCAGGCTTGGACGGCGACGGTGGCGCGCCAGTCATTGAGGCTTGCTTCGCCCGCTGCATCGTAGGCGAGCCGGCTGAAATCGGGGAAACGGGTCATGAGCCGCTCGCTCGCTCGAAGGGTTCAGCCAGCCGCAGCGGCTTCAACTTCCGCACGTGGACTGCCCTTTCGTCTGCGCCGCCATCCAGGCGATGCTCCGGCTTCCGTTGGACAGGGGGCAGGGTCTCGTCAGGATTGCGGTATTTGTTGCAGCCGACCAAGACAGCGTCTCCTGCGTCCAGAGCCCGCCGGCGTTCCTCGGCGACCGCTTCAATCTCCGCCTGCACAGCGCCCGACCGCAGGGACGCGAGCAAGCCGCCCGCCGCTTCAAATGTCTGGAATCGCTTCCAGGCTTGGCGCGCCAACCGGTCCGTCAGCGTCTCGACATGCCAGGCGCCGCCAGCCGGGTCAATGAAATCAAGCAGCCGCAGCTCTTCCTGCAGGATCAACTGCAGGTTGCGCGAGAGGCGGCGGGAGAAATTGTTGCTTGCGCCGAGCGGCTCATCAAAGGCTGACAGATGTATGCTGTCGACCCCGCCAATGGCGGCCGAGAGCGCTTCTGTCGTCAGGCGCAGCAAATTGACATGGGCGTCGAGGCGCGCCTTGTTCCGCTCGCCGCTGCTGGCATGGAGGACTATGTCCGGCGCTGAATGCGAGAGGCCGAGGGCGCGCAAGACTTGCGCCCAGAGCAGTCTGATGGCGCGAAATTTGGCGATCTCCAAGAAGAAGTCTTCGCCGATGCGCAAGAAGAAATGCAGCTTGGGCGCCGCGGTTTCTACGGCGACGTCTCGTTCGCTCAGTTCGCGCAAGTATGACACGCCGGTCGCTATCGCCAGCGCCAGCTCCTGGACGGCATTGGCGCCGGCTGCATGAAAGGGTGCGCTGCTGACGGCGATGCTGCCTAGATGGGGTGAACATTCGCCTAGCCTGGACACATGGGCCGCCAGCCGTTCATATGCATCGCCCGGCATGAAGCCGGACCGCGCCAGGCAGCCGAGCGGGTCATAACCGGCGCAGCCGCGCAAGCCAGCCAGCGCCTCCTTATCAAGCGCGGTCGCCAGCATCTCATAGCGTTCGGGCGCATCGCCAGCGGATTGGATGAACAGCGGGAAGCGTTCCAGGTCAATCTCAGCGAGAGCCGCGCGCATGTCCGCCGGCGCATTCAGCGCCAGATCGGTATCGATCGTGACGGCGGTCTGGCCATTCGCCAGCGCCTCGCGCAGCGCTTGATTGTAGGCGCGCGGGTCACTGATGCGCAGCGCCTGCGCAATCAGCCAGGGCCGGGCGCGGTAACCGCCGGCTCTCGCCCCGCGCGCGTAGGGAAACTGACCGGGCAAGGCGGCAAGATGAGCGATGCCGGCGACGCCATCAGCGTGCGGGAAGGGCTGGATGTCGATGCCCTCGCAGCCGCGCCGCGACAAGCTCTCGATATCACCGCCCGGCAAGGTCTCGCGAACGGCGTCCATCCATTCATCAAATGTCCTCGGAGCGAAATCGGCGTAGAGCGCTTCAGCCATGATCCTCGTGCTGCCGCATCTGACGGTCGATGCGCCTGATTATACAACTCGGCTCAGACATAATAAAGAACGGGCGACAATTAGAACCTGCAAGACTTGTCCGGTACTAAGTCGCAGCAACTAAGTGGCTGTCAATTTCGGGGCTGTAGGGGCGAGAGACGGTCGGTGTCTACGCGACCCTTGTCTCGCCCTACGAGCACGCACTATCACAAGCACGGGCGTTTCGTCGAAACGTCCCAACAGACTCCTTTCTTCCGCGGTCAAAACAATGTATGAGCCGAGTAGTGACTCACGAGTGGCTATGGTCAAGCGTAGGCAAACACCTGCATTTCAAAGACATAGAAGCGATCCAGCCAGTACCGGACAAGCCATTTACAGGCGAGCAGCTAGACCTCGGTGGTCAGAAGAATTTGGCGCGAAAGTCGGCGTCACCAGGTGACCCGCAAGGTGGCGGGACCGCGGAATGAGATGTTGCGAGAATATTCGATCGCTTGATCGGGGACGAGACGCAGGCTCGGCAGGGCGCGCGTCAGCGTCTCTAGCAGGATCCGCATTTCCAGCCGGGCGAGTGGCGCGCCGACGCAATAATGAATCCCGTAGCCAAAAGCGAGTTGGTCTTTCAAGTTCTCGCGGCTCGATATGATCATATCCGGCTGCGGAAAAACATCGTCGTCGCGGTTGGCCGAGTGCAGCATGAGCAGGAGGTCAGCGCCCGCCGGTATCTCAACGCCGGCGATCGTGCTTGGCTTGACCGCCCGCCGCCGCCAGGTGCAGACCGACGGATCGTAGCGCATCATCTCTTCCAGCATCGGCGGGATCGCTTCCGGCGCGCGGCAGAGCCTCTCCCAATGTTCGCGCTGACTGAGGAGATGCAGCAGGGCGTTGTTGATTTGCGCTGTGGTCGTTTCGTGGCCGGCGACCAGCAGCGTGATCATGCAGCTGGCGATCTCGTTGAGCGTCAAAACGCTGTCGTCGCCGTCCCGCAGACGGATCAGATCGCTCGTGAGATCATCTTGCGGCTCGGCGTTTTTCTCCGCCACCAGATCAACAACGTAACGCCAAAAGGGCACGAGATTCGCGGTCATGGCCAGCTGTTCGGCCGCCGTCGGCCGGCCATAGTAGAGCTTGATGCGGTTGCCGGCCCAGGCTTTCACCTGCGTCACATCGGCCTCGGGCACGCCGAGCACATGAAAAAGCACATAGGCGGGATATTCATAAGTCAGCTCAGCCACGATATCGACCGGCGCGCGGCCGATGAGGCGCTGGACGCCGCGCTCGGCGATGCCTTGAATGGCTGGCGCGAAGCCCTTCATGCGGCGCGGGGTGAACAGGCGATTCACCAGAGCGCGGATGCGCGTATGCCCCGGCGGCACATTATTGGAGAGCACGGGCTCCGGGCTGTAGTCGCCCGCGGCGAGCATTTGCTTGACCGCGTCGGAAAAGGGCTCGATTGGGGTGATGGTGTTGGCGGCGGTGTAGGTCTGGTGGTCGCGAAAGATGGCTTTGATGTCGGCATAGCGGGTGATGACCCAGTAATCGATGGCCGGGCTGTAGAAGACGGGCTGCTCCCGGCGGGCTTGGGCGAGCAGGGTGAATGGGTCGCGCAGGTCGAGCGGGTCGAAAGCGGTGCTGAAGTCGTGGTGAGGGCAGGGAGACATGCGGCGGAATTTGCGTCCATCTTTGACGCGGATATTGTAGCGTCTCAACAGTTCGATAGACAGGCTGCCGGGGCGACGATTTCAGATGGCCTCACCACGCGTCCAGCGTAAATGTGTCAACTGTGGATTGCCAACGCATCAAAGACGTTGCGCAGCACCAGCGAGCCATCTTCCGGCGCGATGAGCAGCCATTGCCCGTCCGGGGAAAGCCACGTCTGAATGTAATAGTCATACGGTAGCGCCATGATCTCATCCTTCAGGAGCTCTTGGCGCTGGCCCGTCGCCATATCAAGATATAGGACGTAGGAGTGCGCGTTGACCAATAGCGAGGAGTCATCGAGCCATATAACGAGCTCGCGCTGTGGCTTTAACGGGATACTCCAAAGCAATACGGTCGTCAGCCCCGTCTCGCGGTCGTAGACGTAGTAGTCGCCGCTAGCGCCGTAGTTATAGGGCGAGAAAGTGCGCAGGACCCAATAGCGATGATCGGGGCTGTGCGAAATCAAGAACAGCGCTGCCTCACCAGCCATGCCGATAAACTCATGCATGGGCTGCAACCGAATAGAATCGCCTTCGTGCCAGATTAGAAAGTCGCAACTTACGGACAGGTTTTGATCGGGAAAGTCCCAGACGATAAGCCCGGAGCGGGGCGGGCCGTAGCACAGCCAAACATTGAGACGCTGGACGGTTTTCTTGGCCGGATTGACGATCACTACGCCATCATACCGCTGATGGTTGAAGAGCATCTCCCCAGCGTGAAGGAGTGTGACGACCTTCTTACCTCCATCAACCAGTTGGAATTTGAGACCCGGGTCATCGGGAAAGAGCCCGGCAATATCCAAACGCGCCACCGGGTTGTCGTCGAGGTCAAGCAGTGGTGAATCAGTCTTCGGAAACTCATAGTCCGACCATTCACCTGAGACTGGATCGAGAAACACCCAGGCCGATTCGGGTCGCAACCTGGGGTACTCGAACGAGTCCACCGCCAGGGCGAATCCACCATCGACAGCGACGATATCGGGCCTGTTTTCCAGCGTTCCTGGTTCAATCACGGTCCGCCATCCGCTTGCGCTGCGGTTTACATATTCAGCTGTGCTTTCCTGAGCGCTGACGACGTTGATAGCAAAGGCTAAGAAGACGATTGACACAAGCGATAATCTCATCATTACGTGTTCCTATCTGCTTCTGACGCATCAAGTTTGACAAGCGCGTCCATGACGCTTCGCAACATGAGCGAACCATCAGCGGTGACGACGAGGAGCCATCGCCCGTCCGTTGACAGCGTCGGCGTCCTATACGCGGCGTCTCCCGGAAGCAGCGCCAGCTCTCTGCGCAAGAGTTCGTGGCGCGTTCTTTTTGACATGTCCAGATACAGAATGTACTCGCCGGCATAGGTCAAAAGGGAATGGTTGTTGAGCCAAAGAACGAAATCACGCTGCGGCTTTCGTGGAAGGTGCCACAGCATCACAGTGGTCAGTTCGGTGTGTCGGTCGTAGATGTAGAACGGACCACTTCCGTCAAAAAAATCATGTTCCTCGCCCAGGATCCAGAAGCGGTGATCAGGACTATGGGATACCAGCTGCAAGGCGCTCTGCTGGATTCTGCCGATGAACGCGAAGGTGCTCTCCGTACGTATGGAGTCGCCGTCATAGTGGAATACTGCGTTGCAGATCACGGACAATTCCTGCTCCGTGAAGTCCCAGACGACCAACTCCGCATACGGCGGTCCCTGGCAATACCAGACGTAGTGTCGAGTGGAAGTCTTCCTGGCGGGATCGACAATCAGAACATCGTTATAAAGACCAATTTCGTCGAACAAGTCCTCACTGGGAATCAGAAAAGCAAGCTTGCGGCCACCATCGACTAGCTGGTACTTGATGCGCGGGTCGTCAGGCACTAAATCGCTAATATCGAGCAGCGTCAGCAATTCCTCGTTGAGGTCGCGCAAAGCCTGCTCGGCTTGCGGAAACTCGTAATTTGACCAGTCACCCGAAACTAAATCGTACCGTAGCCAGGTAGAGTCGAAGCGCGTACCCTGCGCCACGAAAGACGCCGCCGCCACGGCAAAGCCGCCATCAACGGCGATGATGTCCGGTTGCGGCTGGAGCGTTCCGGCTGGCAAAACGGTGTCCCATCCACTGAGGCTGCGGTCAACAAACTCAGCGGCCGGTTCCTGCGCGCTGGCGGATAGAAGAGCGAGCGCAAACATTAGCATGGTTGACAGCAAAAATCTCATCTCCGAATGCTCCAATCCGTGCGCGACGTACAAGCTGATTCTATGCGCTGCATGGACGAATAGCTGATTTCGTAGGCGTCGGGTGGGGTAAAGCGTCGGTTAACTCGCGTCTGCAAAGTTTAGTTAGCTGAAACGCCCGCGTTTGCCTGTGTGTGAAGCCATTACGGCGTACTCATTTGGCGCGGAATCGGTTAAACTAGCGGTTTAAAGCGTTGTGTTTTCAAAACGAGGCAAATATGACGATCAATCTGGGCATCATCGGCGCGGGACGCATCGGACGCCTGCACGCCAATACCTTGACGACGCGGGTCCCCGGCGCGCAGCTGCTGGCGGTCGCCGATATCTTCGAAGACGCCGCCAAATCCGCCGCGTCTGATTACCGCATCCCCGACTACAGCGCCGACCCGGCCGAACTCATCAACAGCGCCGACATTGACGCAATCGTCATCTGCTCGTCGACCGATACCCATTGCCGTTTCATCATCGAGGCGGCGCGGGCGGGCAAGCAAATTTTCTGCGAGAAGCCCATCGCTTTTGACCTGGCCGAGATTGATGCGGCGCTGGCGGCTGTCGCCGAAGCGGGCGTGCAACTGCAGATCGGCTTCAATCGGCGCTTTGACGCCAATCACGCGCGCTTGAAACGGGCGATCGTGAGCGGCGAAATCGGCGAGCCGCATACGCTGACGATCATCAGCCGCGACCCATCGCCGCCGCCTATCGACTACATCAAGGTCTCCGGCGGGCTGCTGATGGACATGATGATCCACGATTTCGATATGGCGCGCTTCTTGCTCGGCGAGGTCGAAGAGATCTATGCCCTGGGCGATGTCAAGATCGACCCCGCCATCGGCGAGGCCGGCGATATCGACAGCGCCAAGGTCATGCTGCGCTTCGCAAATGGCGCCTTCGGCAGCATCGAAAACAGCCGGCAAGCGGTCTATGGCTATGACCAGCGCGTCGAAGCTTTTGGCAGCATGGGCGCGGCGACAACCGGCAACTGGCACCCGAACGCGGTGACGATCAGCGATGCCGCCAGCGTTCGGCGAGATCTGCCGCTGAATTTCTTCGTCGAGCGCTATATTGAAAGTTATGTGACTGAGATGATCGCCTTCGTCGAGGCGATAGCGAGCGGTAAGCCGGTACCGGTGGTGGGCAACGACGGACGGGTCCCGGTGCTGATGGCGGCGGCCGGCATGCGCTCGATGCAAGAGAATCGGCCCGTGAGATTGGACGAGGTGGAGGTGTGATGATGAGGAAGAATCACGTTTCCAACCCCATCCCCGGCCCTTCCCCAACGCATTGGGGAAGGGAGTATGCGCTGGGAGAGCGATGCGCCGCTCATATTGGCAAGTCTCCCCCATTGCAATGGGGGAGATTTAGAGGGGGTTGGTGCCGCGCATGAGCAAAACATACGACTCCCTGCACATGGGGCGCAGCTCAATCGACCTTTACTCCAATGACATCGGCAGGCCTTTCGTCGAGATCGACAGCTTCGCCGCTTACGTTGGCGGGTCGCCCACCAATATCAGCGTCGGCGGGCGGCGCTTGGGGCTGAAGACGGCGCTGCTGACCGCGGTCGGCGCGGACCCGGTCGGCGACTTCATTTTGCACTTCCTCAATAACGAAGGCGTGGAGACGCGTTTCATCCCGCGCAAGCCCCTGCATCGCACCTCGGCCGCCGTCCTGGGCATTGAGCCGCCGGACAAGTTCCCGCTGGTTTTCTACCGCGACAACTGCGCTGACATCAACCTGAATATTGACGATGTGCTGGCGACGCCTGTCGAGGATTGCAAGGTCTTTCAATTCGCCGGCACCAACCTCAGCCTTGAGCCGAGCCGCAGCGCGACCATGCTGGCGGCCGACCTGGCCGGTCAAGCCGGCGCGACGGTGATCTTTGATGTCGATTTCCGCCCTGACCAATGGCATGACCTGCGCGCATTCGGCGTCGTGGCGCGCAGTGTGCTGCGCCTGGTTGATGTCGTGATCGGCACCGAAGACGAGCTCAACGCGGCCATGCTCAGCGATGTGGCCCAGATTACAGTCACGCATTCGCAGGTTTCCGATACCAAAGTCGAAGGCGATACGCGCGCGGGCATCGAATTCATGCTCACGCTGGGGCCGGAGGCAGTCGTCGAGAAGATCGGGCCCGAGGGCGCGCGCATCCATCTCAAAGACGGCGAGATCATCGACGCGCCGGGCTTCCCGGTGGAAGTGACCAATATCCTGGGCGCCGGCGATGCCTTCGGCGGCGGCTTCGTCTACGGGCTGGTGAACGATTGGGGATGGTACAAGTCGGCGCGCCTGGGCAATGCTTGCGGCGCCATCGTCGTCACCGAGCACGGCTGCGCCAACTTCATGCCGACCATGCTCGAGGTCGAGGCATTTGTCGCGCCCTACGGCGGGCTGGATTAATGAATTAACCACCGAGGACACCGAGAACACAGAGGGAAAAAACGGGAAGGGAAGCGGATACACAGTTGCATGTATACTCGTGCGCGACAGTACCGCCGACACGAACTACTTCAGGTCATCGCCGCGTCTAGCTCCCCCTCCCTGACTCGTCGG
>WTGN01000104.1 GCA_011523545.1 Chloroflexota bacterium
CTGCGCATCTAGTATACTCTCTTTACTAGGTGTCCAGTTTTTCAGGACCACTACAGATCAGAGCCGCCTATTCTGCCTTGCCTTCTGCCGCCCTTGCCAGTTCAGCCGCTCTGGACATGCGCTCACCGGTCACCATCGCTATTGCGGCCGAAGAGACGCCGGCTGATGGCGCTGCCGAACAACGCGCCGGTGACGGAATTGTCGAATTCCGCGCGAGAAGCCGGCATGTCTTCCCAATCGCCCTTGTGACGCCGGTTGATCCACTTCTGATAATCATCGGAGGCCTTGATCAGGAAGGCTTCGACCGCGCTTTCGTCGCCATCGGCGAGGCATTCGCGCAGCTCGCGCAGCGTCCCGATCAGATCGTCGATGGCGCGCGCAAGCGCATCGCTGTTCGCCAGCCATTCATCACGCAGCGCATCCGGATGGTGAGTCAAGAGATAACGCGTTAACACATTGAAGGGCGGGTTCGTCAGGCGCTGCGCATCGCCCCAGGCATTGTGCTCCATGGCGGCCGAGTAGGCGGCGATGCTGAGCAGCTGCGGGATTTCTTCGGTGATCGTGGTTAGGCTGTCGTGCTCGGCCGGGTCGAGAAAGTGGGGCTTGCCGTCCAGAATCAGGGCGAAGTTGACCGCCAGATCAATCGCTTCCCGGTTGCTCGCCGCCGACGGCGAGAGATAAATCGTGCCGCCGCGGAAGTAATCTTCAGTGCCATGCTCCGCGCCAAGCTGGTGGTCCAGCATGTAATCGGCATTGACGACCGCTGTAAAGCCGATCAGGTGCTGCGCATTGGTCAGAAACTCCGCCGCCCACTGAGCGGAGGGCTGCTTGATCACAGCGGTATCAAGAATGACCACGCCTTCGCGCAAGTACGGCGCCACCATTTCATAGCCCGCCCGCAAGTCTTCGTAGGGCAGGTTCATGATCACCAGGTCGGCTGCGCGCACGGCGGCCCCGGGCTGGCGCTCCACTTTGTCCAGCACCTTGAGTTTGCGCGCCGGCTTTTCATAATCTTCGCGGCTTTCATAACCCACAAGCTGGAAACGCTGCTTGCCGTTATTTTCGTATTCCCGCAGGCGCAAGGCGATCGAAGCGCCCAAACGGTCCAAGCCAAGAATGGAGACCTTCAATGTTGCCATAGCCCGCTCCAGTCATAATCGGTTCATGAACGCCCAGTCAACTATAGCGCAGAAGTCGAGCCAAGTTAAGTTCATTGTGCAAGCGGATCGAAATGCTGAGCCAGAAGTGGCAGTGCCGCCGGCTCGCCCATGCGAAGTTAGATTGTTGGCCGTGCGGAGAGCGGTCCACTTTCCGTTGGCAACCTGCTGCTGGCCGGGCGCGGTGCTCAGCTCTGGCCATCGGCCGTTTGCAGGCGCGCCAGCAGGCCATGCAGCGCATGATCGCGGTGGCGCTCGGCATCGTCTTGATGATGCTCCACCAGCCAAATGACCGCCGGCTCGCTGCCGCAGGCGCGCAGTATCTGGCCGCCCCATGCCGCATGCCGCTGTCTTACGATGAACGGCGCCCGCCAGAATCTGATCTTTTCTTCTTCTTTGAAGCCCCGGTATAGCTTCGGCGCCAACGCTTCGACAAGCACGCCAACGGTCTTCTGCCACAAGGCCAATTTATAGCGCGACTTGCCGACATCATGCAGCAGGGCCGCCGCTCTGAGTTCCGGTGGCGCCGCCGCGTCAGCCTTGAGCACATGCGACAGGACATTGAGGCTATGCAGCTGCTCTGACAGCGACAATGCGCGGAAGGCGTCGAATTCGCAGGCCTTAAGATGCTGGCGCGCCGTATCGAGGTCGGCGGACCGGGTGAAAGCGAACAGGGCGCCCAAGCCTTGGCCAAGCCGGTGAACAGCCGCCTTCATCCGCTAGAAGAGCAGGAGCCGCAGCAACGCTCCCACCGGCCCGGCGATGAACAGGCCGAAGGGGTTGAAGCCGGGCAGGCGCAAGAAGGAGAGGAAGATCAGCGCGATGAATACGTAATAGCTCGCCATTTGCCAATCGCGCCACTTGAAGGCGGGGCGCATCAGAAACTCCGCCAGCGGCCGCATGCTCCGCTGCACGACGACCGGAATCTGCATGTGCGTCAGCCAACTGCCGGGCAGGGCGCTCAATACGATATGCCAGCCGTCAATCGGGAATAGCGGAATCAAGTTGAAGACAAAAAGCAGCAGGTTCCAAAATACCATGGCGTAGAGCAGCGCCGCCAGCAAACTGAGCGGGTCGGACATCGGCTCCAGGCCGCGGTATGCCAAGAACCCTTGTATGCTTAAGCCGCTGAACCGCAGCATGATCGCGAAGACCAGCGCCAGCACCAGGTTGGACAGGGGCCCGGCCGCCACCGCCGCCAGGAAGCCGCGGCGCGGGTCACGCATGCGCTCCGCCGCTATCGGCGCGCTGCCCAGGATGCCGAAACCGATAATGGCGAACATCAGCCAGCCGACCCAGTTGATATGCACCAATGGATTAAGTGTCAGGCGCCCCTGCAATTTCGGGACTTCGTCGCCCATCTTCCAGGCGACGAAATTGTGCGCGAATTCATGAACCGTCATCGCGACGCCGAGGACGATCAGGTTGATGATAATGGTGATCGGGTTCAGGTCAAGCAATGTCGCTTCCCCAAATCAACTTAACCCTGACCTCTAATATACACGATGACAGCGGATTTTGAAACAACCTGCGCGGCGAGCTGGCTTCCACAGGCTCAAGGGCTCGCCAGCGGCCGCCCGCAGTTGTCGCTACAAATTAGCGCATTCGGTGATAAAGTAAGGTCTGGGAACACGCTGGGCAAGCTTCCGGCGTCCCCCTCCCGATAGTCCATTTGGAGATGGCGGCGCATGCAAAACCATCTCGCCCGGAATGACTCCGCGTGACCAAGAAAGTGCTGTTCCTGTTCTCCGATACCGGCGGCGGCCACCGCTCGGCCTTTCAGGCGATACAGGATGCCATGAAGATTCGCTACGGCGATGCCGTGGACTTCGACGCGGTCGATGTATTGCGCGAATGCAAGTGGCCGCTCAACAAACAGCCGGAGCTCTATCCGCGCGTCGTCAATACATCGAAGCTACTGTGGGCGTTGATGTACCACAGCTTCGATGGCAAGCGCCGCACCGGGCTCGCCCGTCGATTGATCTATCGCAACAATCGCAGAATCCTGCGCCGCATCGTCTCCGAACATCCGGCCGATGTCGTCGTCTGTACGCATTCCGTCATCGGCAACCCGACCTTTCGCGCCTTTCTCACCCTGGATGAACGCCCGCCCTTTCTGACTGTCGTGACAGATTTAGTGACGACGCCGTCATTTTGGTACGATCCGCGCGTCGACCACTGCTTTGTGCCGACCGAGACCGCCTACCGCCGCGGCCTGCGCCTGGGCATGTCGCCTTCCCAGATGCAAATCACGGGCTTGCCGGTCAACCCGCATTTCATCAACTCGATGACCTCAAAAGAGCTGGCGCGCAAAGAACTCGGCTTTGATCCATTCTTGCCTGCTGTATTGATTGTCGCCGGCAGCGAGGGCATGGGCTCCATTCGCAAGATGGTGGCCGCGCTGGATGCCAAGCCGCTGGACGCGCAATTGATCGTCGTGTGCGGCCGCAATCAGGAGCTCAAGGCGCGCCTGGAAGACCGCGTCTGGACTAACCGCCGGCTCATCTTTGGCTATGTGAGCAATCATTACGAGATGCCGCGGATCATGGCCGCCTCCGATATCATCGTCACCAAGGCCGGCCCCTCAACCATCAGTGAAGCGGCCATCGCCGGGCTGCCGATGATCATCAGCGAGCGCATCCCGGGTCAGGAGACCGGCAACGTGCGGCTGGTAACGGAAAACGAGGCCGGCATCTATCTGCCCAAGCCGGAGAAAGCGGCGGCGCGGATCGCCGAATGGCTGGAGGAAGGCGCCGAAATGCTGGAGCGGCGCGCGGCAAACGCCCGGCGGATCGCCCGCCCCGATGCCGTCTGGGAAATCGCCGATGCCGTCTGGGACTGGGCCAATCGCCCTAAATTCGCCCGTTCGCGCGTCTCCTAATGCTCACCCAGACGCCCCAAGTAGGTCGCAGCCGCAACTTCTATCATTTGACCATCTTCCAGGTCAATCTTCAGCGTGCCGTCGCTCCGTTCCAGAGCGACCAACACCGCTCTGTTTTCGTCGGTAAAACTTATGGGGCGCGCCAGATCCGGCATCGGGCTGCTGGCAATGCGCTGCCAGCCGTTCTCCAGGTCGACCAGCACCAGCACCGTGCGAATTTCCTCCTGCTCGCTGGCGAAGTGGCGCGCCTGCGACAAAGCATAGACCGCCAGCGCCCCATCATCGCTCAGGAGAATGTTGCCGCCGTCGCGGTAATTCCCGCGGGAAAGCGCCGGTATCACTTGTGATTCGCCGTCATCCAGCCCGAAAACTTCGACATCAAGCCCGTTTGATTCCGCGCTGGGCGCCAGGCGCAGCATTGAACCGGCGCCGAAACCCACCGGGCAGAAACAAGCCTGATCCCCCGGCAAGCTGCCAGTGGCCGCGCCGCTGTCGTCAATCTTGAGCGCGAATAGACCGGCTCGCCGCGCATAGGGGCTGAGTCCCTCGCTGCCAGCCGCATAAACTTCCATGTAGAGCTGGCTGTCGTCCGCGCCAAAGGCGACCGGCAGCAGTTGGATGCCGTCACGCGGACCATAAACGAGCAATTCCCGTATCTCCGCGCCGGCGGCATCGGCCAGCCATACCGCTGTGATGAGCTGCCCGTCGCCCACTTTGCGGCTGATGGTCCAGGCGATTTGCCCTCCGTCATGCGATGCCACCCAATCGACTCGCTGAGTCCCACTGCTTACATTGATGAAGGGGTGGTCGCGGATGATGCCGTCGGCCTTCGCCAGCTTGACCTTCTCTTCATCCATGGAATAGAAGACGACGCCGCTTTCGGTGAGCGTGAAGCGCTCGCCCAAGGCGCTTATGCTTGACTGATCGCCGGTGAGAAGGTTCAAAAAGATTATGTCGGTCAGCAATGGGCTGAGGGCGTTGCGCCTGATGAATACATCCCAGGTTTGACGCTGCAGCGCCGGCTGGGCGGGTTCTTGCGCGAAGACCGCCGCCGCTGGCAGCAAGATCAAGATAAGAAGCAGAAGGCGTCGCATAGCGCCAGTACCGGTTCAATTGCGTTCACCCGATTATAGAGCCGAGTTCCTGACCAGGCAATTTCGCGCGCCCCAATAAAATGAAACGAGCCCCGCTTTCGCGAGGCCCGTCTCAGCTTGTGAAGATTCGCTTAGGTCAACTTGCGCTGACGCTGAAGGCGCCGGTGCTGCCATTCGATCGCCTTGCGGTTCTTCTTGTCGTTCAAGAAGCGCTCAATCCTCGCTTCTTCCAGTAATTCGTGCATGCGCTGCTTGTGCAGGCTGGGAGCGATGACGCTCATGTTCTCCATTTTGCTTCTCCTTACACATGATGATTCCACTCTACAGACGACTAAGCCTGGGCAGATCTTACAGGGAAACTGGCAATTCAATTATGCAGATTATACATTTGGCCAGCGCCATACGCCAGCCCGCATTGACGCTGCCCATCCGTCTATGATTGTCTGCCCCGCAAAAGAAACGCCGTCGCTAATGGGGGCAAATATAAGTTACGCGCGGAAGGGATTCGCGCGGAGAGCCTCCCAGCTCGAAGCTCATAATGGACGCGGTCGCCGGATAATCAACCGGCAGGGCATAATCGACCAGCTTGTCTTTCATCAGCGCATCCGGCCGGACGCCTTGGGCATGCAGCCAGGGGAAGACCAGAATATCGCCATGCGCGACCGCGACGACGGCTTGGCCCGCCCGCTCGCTGACAATGTGCTCGAAGAAGTCCAGAACTCGCTCAAGCACCATCCCGGGCGTTTCATAAGGCGGCTCGTTGCCCGTGTACAAGTCCCAGCCCAGCGCCGCCAACTCTGCCGTCGGGCGGCCCTCGTGGGGCGTCAATACTTCGATAATCCGCTCGTCAATGACCGGGGAAAGGCGCTCTTGCTGCTCGGCGACGATGCCCGCCGTCTGCTGCGCGCGCTCCATCGGGCTGCTGTAGATCGCCTCAATCGGTTTGTCCGCCAGCCAGGCGCCCGCCGCTCGCGCTTGCTTGATGCCCAGATCGCTAAGATAGAAACCCGGCAAGCGACCATACAAGATATTGCCCGGGTTCTTCACATGTCCGTGCCGCATGAGATATAGAGTCGTTGTCATCATGCTGTCTGCTTATCTCGTTTCAGCGCAATCGACCACTATTCTAACACCGCACAGTCGCGGTTGTTATCGATTGACAGACTTTTTCATTGTCACTAACGAATGTGCTTGCTTTTTAATATGATTGAATGATGCGCTATTCCGGTTCTGCGCGGGTCGAATCAAATTGAATCTGAGACGCGAGATTGTCGATCGCCGTTTGCTGACCATTCTCTTGATTGTGTTTGTGCAGATGGTGGGCACATCGATGGTCCATCCCATCTTGCCGCTTTATGCGCAATCGGTGTTCGCGATGGACGCCCAGGTGATCACGCTTCTGATTACCGCCTTCTTTGCCGCGCAATTCCTCGCCGGTCCCTTTATCGGCCGGCTCTCCGACCAGCGCGGCCGCCTGCCCGTCTTGCTGATAAGTCAAGCCGGCACCGTGGTCGCCTTTCTCATGATCGGATTCTCCCAATCGGTCGCGGTCTTGTTTCTGGCACGCGTGCTCGACGGCGTCACCGGCGGCAACATCGTCGTCGCCCAAGCCTACGTCACCGATATTATGCCGGAGCGGCGGCGCACCGAAGCATTGGGTTATACGATGGCGGCTTTTGGACTTGGCTTTATCGTCGGACCCGCAGTCGGTGGTATCCTGGCCAGCCGATTCGGTCCGCAGCTGCCATTTCTGGCCGCGGCCGGCGCAGCCTTGATCACTGTCGTCCTCACCTGGCTCACGCTCGAAGAATCCCTGAGCGCCGACGACCGAGCGCGCAACCGCAGCAGCGAACTCGCCCGCCTGCGCCCCAGGGAGTTGCTCGGCAATGTGCCGCTCGTCGCCGCCCTCATCGTATCTTTCCTGTCTCGCTTTGGCATGGGCTTGCTGATCGCTACCTTTGCGCTCTTCGCCGAGGATGTCTTGTTCACGGGCGCCGACTTCGCGACCGTCAGCCTGGGCGTGGGGCTGATGTTGATGGTCGTTGGCGTCGGCCAGTTTTTCACGCAGATCTTCGTCTTGCCGGCGGCGCTGAAACGCTGCAGCGACCCGCTTATTGTGCTCTTCGGGGCGGTGGCGCGCGCCGTTTCGCTGATTGTGCTGGCGATCGCAACCGAGCCGATCATGGGCACGCTGAGTATGGCCATATTCGCGCTGGGCAGCGGTCTGCTTCTTCCGCCGCTGCAGTCGCTGCTGACGAAGACGGTGGCGCCGGAATTGCGCGGCGCAGTGCTGGGGCTCAACCAGTCGGTGATGAACCTGGGCGTGATCACCTCAACGGCGGTCGCTGGAACCGTGTTCGCCCTGCATCCGGCCCTGCCAAACTGGCTGGGCGCCATGCTCTACTGCCTCGTTCTGCTGCCGGCTTTATTCATCTGGGCCTGGGCGCGCCGCAATTCGCTCCGGCAGGGCGACGGCTTGATGGCGACGACGCCATGAAAATCTGCCGCAAAGCGAAGGGTAGTGATGCTCTTTGTGTCGGGGCGGCGGGATTTGAACCCACGACCTCACCGACCCGAACGGTGCGCGCTACCGGGCTGCGCCACGCCCCGACAT
>WTGN01000032.1 GCA_011523545.1 Chloroflexota bacterium
GGGGCCTCACGGACCCAAACCGTGCGCGCTACCGGGCTGCGCCACGCCCCGAATGCCGTCCGTATCATACTCGGCTTGCGCAAGTTAGTAAAGTCAAAAGTGCGCTGGCGCAGCCTTTACGTTCGAATGTCACTTCAGCCGCGCAGTCTCTTGAGCCGCATACCGCGGGCAAGTTCTAGGGGCGCGCCAGTGGGTCGCCCGTCGCAGCCAATCCGCGGGAATTCGTGCGGCCTGACAAGTCGCCCGTTCAAACGCGTCGCAGCGGCAGATGGAAGCAGGCGGCTTCGACAAACAAGATGACCCTGGCTCTATTCATCCCGCTCGCCGCCAAAAGCGTCAAAGAGCTCGTCGATTTCGTCTGCGGAAATAGCCGGATGAATCTCTTCGCCGCGCGTTTCTTCTTTCGCGCTGCGCTGGTTTAAGAGCTGCGCAAACTGGACCGAAGTCATCTGCTTCATGCGATGGCTGCGGGCATGATTCAGCAGCTCACGATCGGAAGAGACCAGGGTCCAGTTGGGCGCGTCTTTGATATTGCTGATGCGCCGCTTGATCAAGTCGTCGGCGCTGCTGTGCTGAGCGGCGGCAAAGCTGACCGTCACGCCCTGGGTCGACATGCTTGAATGGCCACCCGGCAAACCGCCGTCAAATATCACGGTGCACTTCTTTTTCGCCCGGGCGGCGAAGCCCTTCAGCTTGTTGACCAACTTGGCTTCATCGTTCGGGTCATCAATGTCGATATCCGGCAGCTGAGCGATAAGATTGTGCCCGTCGATCAAGTAGGGCATGGGCAAACCCGAAGCAATCTGCTCAGTCGCGCGCGAGCCAGCATCATGCGACCGCCCCCGCCGCCGAATACACCGGTACGCCCATGGTGAAAATGCTGCCTACCTTGAGCCGGCTCTGCACATCCAGAAAGCCGCCATGCGCCTGACAGATTGCCCGCGCCACGTACAAACCCTGCCCCAGGCCCGGCGGTCTGGCGCCGGCATCGATCGCTCCACCGCGGTAAAAGCGCTCAAAAATATGCGGAAGGTCTTCCCCGCTGATGCCGACGCCGTTGTCGCTGACGCTGATGAGGGCGTAGGCCTTGGCATCTCGCAGCTCGGCGCGCGCCGCCAGCGCGACATAACCGCCCTCGCTGTTGTAGCTGGCGCCGTTTCGTATCAAATGCCCCAAAGCCCACTGCAAACGACTGTCATCGCCGCGGACTTGCACGCCGCTCAGTCCGCGCGTCATCACCAGCAGATCAATGCCGCGGCTCTTGACTTCGGCGTCGATGCCGTTGACGACCGACCAGATCGCGCTTTCGACGATGACTGGCTCCCGCCTGACATCATAGACGCCGGCGCTCAACTGCGAAATATCCACCAGCTCCAGCGCCAGCTGATCAAGGACATCAACATTGCGCAGCAGTTTATCCAGCAGCATCCGGTTGACAGCGGCGTCTTCCGGCTGCGCGCTCAACAACTCGCCCGCCAGCTTGATAATGCCGACCGGCCGCTCCATGTCGCGCGCGATATGGGCCACGAAGCCGTCTTTCAAGCGTTCGGCCAAGGCATCATGCGTCACATCGCGCAGAATGATGACGGTGCCGATGCGCCGATTCGCTTCATCGCCGATGGCGATCAATTGCGCGCGCACAAAGCGATTGTTCAGCGGCAGCTCGGCCGATTCGCCCAGGGGCGTTAATTCGGCGACCGTGTCGCCCACATCGCGGAACTGCTCAAACAAGGCGCCGAGCTTGCTGTCCCAGAAGGCGCGCTTCCCGCCCAACATCGCCTGGGCCGCCTGGTTCATCATCGTCACTTTGCCGTTGACGTCTTGCACGATGATGCCGTCTTCAAGGCTGCTCAAGATCTGCGTGAGCCGTTCCAGTTCGCCGCCGCGCTGCCGGCCCTCGGTTTCCAGTGCTTGCACGCGGCGCCGCAAGCTGGCGCTTTCCGCGGTCTGGCGCTGCGAAACCTGACGCTGGCGCTGCAACTCAAATTCAAGCTGCCGCCGCCGGCTCAACCCGCGATATAGACGACGAAAGAGCGACTCGCTCGCCTGGCCGAATCGGTGAACATCCCCCAAATCAGCATTGACTTCGCCATGTGGCTCGCGCGGCATGTTCATGGCTATCCCAGTTGCGCCTCAAGGCGCCAGGCGCGATGCAGTTAATCTCAAACGAATGCGACAGTCATTGCCGCTCTATCGCTTGATTATAGTCAAAGTCCGGCAGGCCCGCGTCCCTGCTGCGGCGCAGATTGCAAGCCGCCAACTATCGGCTATCATCGTAGATGTCTAATGGCCGACTCGACGAGGTCAAGCCCGACGATGCAAAACGTGGCCCCGACACGCCGCCTGAACAGACGCTCGAGCGACCTTTTGCTCGCGGCCGCGCTGGTCTTCCTTCTCGGCGCGGCGATGACCGTGGCCGGCATCGTTTTGCACATTTTCAGCCTCGTCGTCCCCTCAAATGATGGCTACGATGCCTACGATCTGACGCGGAAATTGCTGCTGTTGGCCGGCATCGGCATCGCCTTCGTCTCGCTGTTTATGGCGCTAAGGGCGGTCAGCTGGAAAACGGACAACGCCCTGGCCTGGCAACTGGGCGAACTGCTGGCCGAAAGACTCGATCGTCAATTCGTCTTCATTCGCAACATCAGCAAGGGCTCGCTCGGCGATATCGACGCGGCCCTGCTGAGCAAGCACGGCGTCTTGGTGCTGCGGATCACCCAGCGCAAAGGCGAATACTTCTACGACGGAGGTGAATGGCTGCGGCGCTCGCGAAAAGGGCGTTGGCGCCCCCTGCGCTGGAACCCGACGCGCGCTGTCGTCAAGGATGCCTTGAAGCTCAAGGACTTCCTCAAAGAGTGGGAGCTGACCGCCGTGCCGGTTTATGCCGCGGTCGTATTCCTGCGCGATAAGCCGGCGGCTCAGTTCTCAACGCGGGAGTCCGCTGTGCCTGTCGTGCACGCCAGCGGGCTGATCGATGGCCTTCAAGACAGCTATTTCGCCCAGGCGCGGCTCGACGCCGATACCGTACAGCAAATCCTGAACTTGCTCTACTAACTGGCGACGCAGCGAGTCGCCCCGACAAGGGAGAAGATTGGCGTGGCGAATATCCTGCATCTCGCGCCCATTGGCAGCGGCAAAACCGCGAGAATTCTGTCGCTCCTGCGTGAGCTGAGCGACAACAGGCGAGCAATGCCGCCGACGGTTTGGGTGCTGCTGGCGACGCGGCGGCAGGAGCTCAGTTTACGGCAGCGGCTGATCGAGGGCGCCGGCGCCGCTTCGGCATATTTCAATATCGAATTTTTCAACTTCTACAGCCTCAACGCCCGCCTGCTCAAAATCGCGGGGAAGCCCGTCCGGCGGCTCAGTAGCCTGGCGCGCCAAGCCCTGCTGCGCCGCTTGCTCGCCGACATGCTGGCGGATGGTCAACTCGACTGGTTCCATCGCATCGCCGACAAGCGAGGCTTCGCGGCTGTGCTGGCCGAGCTCATCGACGAACTTAAGCAAGCGAGCATTGATGTCGACGCATTCGCCGCCGCCGCGCAGAGCGACAAAGACCACGAAATCGCCCAGATATACCGGCGCTATCAGGACACGCTCCGGCGGAGCGACCTGGCCGATGTGGAGGGCGAAGGCTGGCTGGCGCTGGCGACCGTGCGCGCCCGGCCCGATACTGCAGCTCATGTCGATCGGCTGCTGGTCGATGGCTACGATCAGTTCACCCTTGTCCAAGCGCAGTTGCTGGCGGCGCTGTCCCGGCCGATACAGGATGTCCATATCACCTTGACCGACGATCCGGCAGCGCCCTATGACGCCGTCCCGCATCGCAGCGCCCTCGCCCGCCAGCGCCTTCAAGCCGCCTTCGCCGATGCCGGGCTCGCCCTGGAGCAAGAAACAATCGAACCTGACTCCGCTGAGCGCAATCCCGACCTTGGGCAACTCAGCAAGGACATATTCCGCCGGGCGCCGGCGGCAAGCAAGAGCGAGGCCATTCACATGATGGCCATGCCGAACCCGGCCGAAGAAGTCAAGAGCGTCCTGCGCGCCATCAAAGGCAAACTTTTGGCGGGCGTTTCTCCCGACGATATGCTGGTCGCCCTGCGCGATTGGGACCTTTACGCCGCCCATTTCGAATCGGGCGGCCGTGAATATGGCCTCCCCATGTTGCTGCAGCAGGAGCGCGCCCTGGATACCAGGCCGGTGATCGCCGCGCTGATCGAGCTGCTGCGGCTGCCGCCGGTTTTCCGCCGGCGCGAGCTGCTGGATGTCCTGCAATCGCCTTACATTGACACCGGCCTGGCCGACGAAGAAATCGACCTGCTAGACCGGCTCAGCCTGAAACGGCGCCTCTTAAGCGGCCCCTTGTCAGCCTGGCTGGACCTGATAGACAGCGCAGGACAAGCCATCATCCACGAGGAAGACGACACCCAACCCGCGGTGTTGACGCCGGCGCAGATTGACCGACTGCGGGCGCGATTGTCCGCCTTTTTTAATGGCATTAGCCCGCCAGATCGCGCGGGCATTCCAACGTATATCGCCTGGCTGGACAAGCTGCTCGGCGACCCTCGTCAATCGCTATCTGTAAGCCAAGAACCTGGCGCTGCCGAAGCACGCTTTTCGCTCAACATCATCAGAAATGTCTTGGATGACCAGGATGCCAATGCCAGCAGCGCAAGACGCAATCTCAATGCGCTGGTCGGGCTTAAGCGCATCATGCGAGAATTCTTGTCCAGCGCTGACGCCCTGCGCGCGACCTTTGGATCGACATCAGGCCTGGAATGGCCGCAGTTCCTGGCCGACCTCGTGCATGCACTGGAGTCGACGGCGGCCGCCCCCAACGAGACGTCCCGCGCCGGGCGGATTCTGGTGACAACCGCGGCCGAGGCGCGCGGCTTGCCCCATCGGCACATCTACTTGCTCGGGCTGGCGGAGGGCCTGTTCCCGGGCGAAGCGGCGGAAGACGCGCTCTACCTGGATTCCGAGCGGGAAAGCCTGCAGGCCGGGGGCATTCCGCTGGCGACTCAAAGCGAGCGCATGGACGACCAGGGCCTCTTCTACGAGCTGATCAGCCTGCCGCAAGAATCGCTGACCTTGTCTCGCCCGACATTAAAAGCGGGCAAGCCCTGGCTGGAGAGTCATCTCTGGCGGGCGGTGCAGGCTGTCTTCCCCAAACAGCCGATCACGAGCCGGCCCGTTGGCGCGGTCATCCAAGCGCCGGAAGCCGCCAACGGCGCTGAATTGCTGCTGGCTGTCGCCGATCAGTTGAACGGCAGCGACCCGCTGGAAGCGATATCCGCCTTGCGCATGCAGTCCTGGCTTCTGCTTCAGGACGAATATGCCAAGCCCTGGCAGCGTATCGTCAATGGACGCCGGATCGAGC
Organism: Chloroflexota bacterium; assembly: GCA_011523545.1. Classification (GTDB taxonomy): domain Bacteria; phylum Chloroflexota; class Anaerolineae; order Aggregatilineales; family Phototrophicaceae; genus UBA6055. The sequence goes on from WTGN01000032.1 coordinate 5,378, forward strand.
GGGGCCGCCTGTCCTTTTCGCCATACGACGAGTACAGCGGCATCCTGACCCGGCCAGACCTGCTGGCGGCGGTCGCAAGCGAGTTGGGGAGCGAGCGCGTCTGGAGCGCATCGCAGCTAAAAGATTATGGGCTTTGCGGTTTCCGTTTTTTCGCCAGGCGGCTGCTAAACCTGGAAGCGGCGAGCGAGCCGGAAGCCGGCATCGACGCCCTGCAATTCGGCCTGCTCAGCCACGCCATTCTGGAAGCGACATACCGGCGAATAAGAACGAAGCAGCTCGATATTAAAGAGGACAATCTCGACAATGCGCTCGCAATTTTCCATAAGCAGGCGGAAGCGCTCTTGCATGACGCGCCGGCGGAATACGGATTCCGCGCGAGCGCAAGCTGGGAAGACGAAGCCGAGCTGTTGCGCAAGCGCCTGGCCGCCCTGGTGAGGCTGGATTTCTCGCCCAAGAGCCCGCTAAACCGCTTCGGCAGCGCGCGTCAAGTGCGGATGCTGGAGCATCGCTTCGACGACGCCCGAATCGAGATGCCGGGCGATATGCCGCCGATCCGCGTTTCCGGCGTCATCGATCGCATCGACTGGGCTGATGACAACTTGGCCCTGGTCGATTACAAAAGCGGCAGCGGCGCCATCAGCCGGCGTCAAATGGAACTCGGTCGCGACTTTCAGATGGCGGTCTACGCGCTGGCGCTGGATTGGGCGGAAAGGGCAACCCCGGGCGAATCCAGGCTGAGCGGCGGCTTATTCTGGCGCTTGCGCAATCTGAAACCCAGCGGCGTCTATTCCGCCGATAAGGAAGAGGACCAGGCCGCCCTCGAAATGGCGCGCCAGCACATCGCCTTCAACTTGCGGCAGGGCCGGCATGGGCGCTTCCCCGTTGACGCCAGCCAACTTGAAGGCGGAAAATGCGCCAGTTACTGTGAATACTCTCATTTCTGCCGCCTGCGTGTCACCAACCGCCGCAAGCCAATCCCGCAATCCTGAGGCCAGGCCGTATGACATTCACCCGCGAACAAAAAGACGCCATTCATATCAGCGATGTGAATCTGATCGTGGAGGCCGGCGCCGGCACCGGCAAGACGCGCGTGCTCATCGAACGCTACCTGCAACTGCTGGAAGACAATCCCGACTGGCGCATCACTGCCCTGGTGGCCATCACTTTCACGCGCGAGGCAGCTTATGAAATGCGCCACCGGCTGCGGCAGGAATTGGAAGCGCGCGCGCGGCATGAAGAGGGCGAGCGTTGGGCGCGTCTACTGACCCAGCTGGACCGGGCGCGCATCGATACGATTCACGGTCTTTGCGCCGACCTCCTGCGGGCGAACGCGGCGCAAGCGGGCGTCGATCCAAAGTTTGAAGTGATGGATGAAAACGAAGCCGCCATCCTGCTCGACGATACGGTGGACGATGTGCTGGCGACGGTCGAAGCGCCGGTTTCGCGCCTGTTCGCCCACTACGATGCCTACCTGATTGAGGAGGCGCTCAAGCAGACAAGCCTGATCAATGCGGAATATGAGCCGCCGCCGGCTGACCCGGAGGCGCTTTTCCAGCGCTGGGAAAATCAATGGTCCGAGGACGTCGTTAGTGAGCGGCGAGAATTGCTCAATTGCGCTGAATTGGCGGCGCTCGTCCCGGCAGGACCGGCGCCGGAGGAAGATAAGCTGGCGGCGCTTATTGCGCAGTATCGGCATTATCTGGACAGAATCGAAACGTCTGACTACGCCGGCGATATCGTCCAGCTAATGGAGGAATGCCGAGCCAAGGGCGCGGTCGGCGCCAAGGGCACGGCGAAAGCCTGGGGCAGCAACCAGGCCAAGCGTGAAGCGGCGCAGTCGCTTCGACGCCTGAGAAAGCGGATAGAAAAGGCGCTTGATTCCTTCGGCGCTCCACCCGGCGAACTTGATCGGGCGACCGCGGAAGTACTGCCGCTTTGGCATCAGCTGCTGCAGAGCGTGAAGACGAGCTATCGTGAACGCAAAGAGGCACGCGCCCACCTGGATTTCGATGACCTTGAGCGCTTGACGGCGCAATTGCTCGAAGACCCGCTGGTCCGGAATCGATACCGGGGCGCCGAATTCAAACATCTGCTGGTGGATGAATTTCAAGATACCAATGCCGATCAATGGCAAATCATAAGCTCGCTGGCCGACCTGAGCCAGGGCGGCTCGCTATTTCTCGTTGGCGATCCCAAGCAGAGCATCTACCAATTCCGCGGCGCCGATGTCAGCGTTTTCAATCGCGTTCGCGCGCAGCTTGACCAACTCGAAAGCGGCTGCGTCCTCCCCCTGTCAAAATCTTTCCGCGCTCATCGTCCGCTCATCGACCAGTTCAATGCCCTCTTCGGGCGGATTCTGCAGCACGACGCGGGCAGCCCGGTCGCGGAGTTTGAAGTCCCGTTGGGCAAAGCGATGACGGCCGACCGCGATGATGCGCCCGCCCTGCCCGCTATCGAAATCCAGCTGCTCGTTCCATCTGAACAGGACGATTCCGCCGAGAGCGATTCGCAGCGCCCGCGCCGCCGCGAGGGCCCCTCAGCCGACGACATGCGCCGCTGGGAAGCCGATGAAATCGCAAAGCAAGTCAAGCGCATGATCGCAGACGGGCGCCCGGTATTTGACCGTGAGACCGGCCGGACCCGCGCCATGCAATACCGCGATATCGCCGTGCTCTTTCAATCGACGAGCAAGCTGACGCTGTACGAAGATGCCTTCAAGGCGCATGAGATTCCCTACCTGACGGTCGCCGGCCGCGGCTATTATGACCGGCAAGAAGTCTGGGATATGCTCGATCTGCTGCGCTTTCTGCACAACCCGGCCGACAACCTGGCCCTGGCGACGGTGCTGCGCTCGCCCATTTTCGCCTTCAGTGATGACCTGCTCTACGCCATCTGCTTGGATGCAGCCGAAGAGGCCCCGCTGCGGCTATGGCCCGCCTTGACGATGGCGGCCGACAAATCGATACCAGCCCTTCTCCCCGCCGATCGGCCGCTGATCGACCATGCCGTGCAAACGCTAACGGAGCTGCGCCAAGCTGCCGGCCGGGTGACGATCTCAGATTTGCTTCGGCTCGCCCTGGCCAAAACCAATTATCCGGCCATCTTGACCGGCCTGCCCGATGGCGCCCGCCGCCGCGGCAATGTCGAGAAACTGCTGGAACTGGCGGAGGAGAGCGGCAAGATCACCCTGGGCAAGTTCTCGCGCTATCTGGCGGAATTGTCCGCGCGCGAAGCACGGGAAAGCGAAGCCGCGCTGGAGCCCGGCAACACCGTGCGCCTGATGACCGTGCATGCCAGCAAGGGTCTCGAATTCCCGCTTGTCATCCTGGCCGACGCCTCCTGGGCGCGCGGCGCCGGGGGCGCGCCGACGCTATTCGCCGGTCCGGAATCGGGTCTCAGCTGCCGCGTATTCTGCGAGGAAACACATCAATACGAGAGCGGCTACGCTCACCGCAACAATCGGAAGCTGCAGACGCTCAAGGAAGAGGCAGAGCGCAAGCGCTTGCTCTATGTGGCGGCGACGCGGGCCGGTGATTATCTCTTCATCAGCGGCACGCTGAAGCAGAACAAGAAAGGCGAATGGACGCCGCGCGGCTGGCTGGAACTGCTTTTACCCGCGCTGGAGCTCAACGTTCTGCCGACTAAGCCGCGTTCTATGCATGAATTTGCGGGCGGCGAGGTTGGCGTACTGATGCCGCCGGCGCCAGCTGAGCGCTTTGGCCAGCCCGCGGTCAGCGAGAACAAGCGCCTATGGGACGCAGACGTCAACGGCCGCCGATACCCGCCGCTCGCGCCGCCCTTGATGAAGGCGCTGCCGCCGTACAAGGCCGCGCTGCCCGGTCATGTCAGCGCCACGCAGCTGGAGGAGCTTGCCGCATTTCAAAGCAGCCGGGGTACAGTGCGCGCCAATGCCCTTCGCCGGCGTTTTCGCAGCAGCGCCATGGACGGGATGCCGGACGTGGACGGCATGTTGCTTGCGCCTGACCGCCCTTCGCCGCGCTTGTTCGGGCAGATTGCGCATGAGGTCTTGCGGTACACCGATTTCTCCGCTGAGTCCGACGACAGCGAAAACATGATCCGGGCGATCGCCTGGGAGAATGGCATAACGAATCCAACAGCGGCGCGCCAGGTTACGCGCGAATTGCGCGGCATGCTGCAGGACTACCGCGACAGCGACGTCTGCCGCTGGATAAACGGCGCGCGCGCAGCCGCCCGTCCGCTTTATACGGAGCTGCCCTTCATCTACCGCAGGCATGAGCGCGTCATTCACGGCGTCATCGATGTCTTGCTGCGGCGCGACGACGGCGCCTGGGTTATCATCGATTACAAGACCAGCGCTGTTCATAATGGCGATTATGCCGGCCATGCCGAGCGCTTCCGTCTGCAATTGGGCATTTACGCCGCCGCCCTACAAGAGCAATTTGGTCTCGCGCGCTTTCCAATGACGTTTATCCACTATCTGCGCGGCAATGAAACGATTGAGCTGGCCAGCGGCGACTGCCTGCAGGCCTTGGATCAACTGGAAGCGACGATTGACGAGTTGATGGCGCCCGATGATCAAACTTAGAAACTGGCTGGCGCCGGACTGGGCGCGGCCCGGCCATCCGCTGCTCCAATACGAATTGACCGGCTTTCGCCAGCCTGGGGCGCGGCGTGGCTTCCTGATGCAATTGCTGATTCTGTCAGTCCTGCTCGGGGGCGGCGGCGCGCTCTATGCGGCATTCAACATCGGCCCGGCGAGCGCCACAAACCTCAGCGGCCTCATCTGGCGCAGCCTCTATTATCCCGCATTGGCGCTGCAACTGCTCACGATGATCATGGCCCTGGCATTGGGGGCGGCCGCCGTCGGGGCGGAACGCAGCCGCAAGACCTGGGACCATCTGCGCGCAACTGAGTTTGGCGCCGGGTTGGCCCTGCGCGCGCGTTGGGCCGGCGTCCTTTATCGGCTGCGCGCGCCGCTTATCCTGATCCTCCTGACGCGTTTCATCTTCATCGCCGGCATGTTATTCGATCTGACCGCCTTCGGTGGCTATTACCCGGAGATGCTCGGCGCCCTGGCGACGCCGCCTCTGCCCGCTGGCCGCCTGGACCTGCTGCTCGTCGCCTTGACGGCGACGGTCGTCCTGTTGCTGCCGCCCGCGTCAATCGCCACCGCCGCCGCCTTTGGCATTCTGGTCTCGGTTGCCATCAAGGAGCGCATCTACGCCCTGGTCATCCAACTGCTTGTGATAAGCGCGCAGTTGCTGTTCGCCGCGGCCGGGGCGCTCGCCATCACGCAGACGCTTCAAAGCGATGTCTCGACGGTCAGCAATTGGCATAGCGCCTTATTCTTCGCCTATGCCGGCATTGGCGATTGGGGCATGCTGCTGGCCCAGCTCGGCAGCCTGGGCGAGATCTGGGCGCGCCTGCCCTTCGGCTGGACGATAAGTCTCGGGCTCATGCTTCTGCTGCTGGGGCTGGGGCTGGCTGCGGACGGCATGATGTGGCTGGCCGCGCGTTTATCGGAGAGCCGCGGATAGCGCCCTGCCGAACCAGGCCGCCTTAATCTTCTTGTTCCTTATCGGTCAAGAGAAACTTGCGGTAGTTGCCACTCTTTATGTCGTAGAGCAAGAATATACTCATTGCAACAGAGCCAACCAACAAGAGAATCAAGAAAGCGAATAGCAACGAAAGAAATACTGGATTCATGGCTCTGTATTCTCCGTGCGGCCCCGATATCGAAGATAACCAATATACAATTGTAGTATAACAGTTACAAGCGCTACCGTCACTGTCAATATGCCCACAAGAGCAAACTTTATGACTGTATCGAATTCCATGTCGATTACGTTCTTGTCAACATAGAGCAGAGTCAACAATACAATGCTGGCGATACCGAGCAGAATTAGCAGCAGCCGAATACAAAAGAATGTTAAAGGACGCGCTGACCGATCGATAGTCGCTCGAGAATAATCGATTCCCGTTGCAGTTACCAATCCCAATGAGATTAGTAACAACTCTATGCCGTTAAGTAGGTCAAACAGTGATACTTCGGCCAGTTGGAGCGTCGCTATAAGGATTCCGAGACCAATAGGCAAAAGCGGCAAGAATATACTAAGGCAAACCCAAGTGATCAGATGAATAATGAGATCGCTATAAGTTCGATCCCAGAATTGCTAGCCCTTTCAGTCCTCCGTCGAGTTTTTCCCCAAGCAACCGATGCGAGACGACGGCGGAAGGGTACATGACGGCACATAATATATCAAGCAAGAGAATGAAATGTCGAGCTTCTCGAATGTCTCAAAACAGCCCCGCCTACCAAAAACTGACAAGCCACCTGGGGCGTCTCTACGGCTGCGAGCTATTCGCCCGCGGCGGCATTGAGCATCCAGTAACGGTCTATTATCCAGCCGAGTCGCAGATATACGATGTGGACAGTCTGCTTGACCCCTGGCCGCCCCGCGCCGAAGAAACCGACTTTGCCTTCTACGATCACAGCTACTTGCAGAATCTGCAGAATAGCAAGCCCGGGCTGTACAACGGACGCACTTTCACCATGCGACATATTCGCCGAAACCCGCTGAAGCTGCGCGGCGCAATCGGCAACTACTTTGACATGCTGGCGACCTGCGCCGCCCTGGAGCGCGAAATGCGCGACGCGGCTCTAGGCGGCTCATTGCGCGCGCCCTCGCGCACGGCTTATCACCGCTGGATCGCGCCGCAAAACTCGCTCCTGCGTGGCGACCAACGCAGCGCCGCTATCGGCATCGGCACGCTCACCGTTTTCAATGATGGCGGGGTTTACAAAGCGATGCTTGCCCGGCGCTCGGCTTCGACCGCCTTTGACAACAACATGTTTCATGTGCTGCCGGCCATGATGTTCGGGCCGACGACGGCCGACTTTTCCAACCGGCGCGAGTGGAGCGTCAAACATCAGATCCTGCGCGAAGTGCTGGAGGAGCTCTTCGGCCTGCCAGAAGAAACGCGGCCAGTGCGCTGGGATTTCTTCTACGATCATCCGGCGCTGCGCTACCTCATGCACCTGCTGGAGGCGGGGCGCGCGCAGCTTTGCGCCACCGGCATCGTGCTCAATCTCTTGACGCTGCGCCCGGAAATCAGCGTCCTGCTCCTGATTCATGATCCGGCCTGGTATACCCGCGTCAGCGCCGAAGGCAGCGATATGCCCCTCGTCAGCGCCGACGAAACGCTTGATGGCAGCCAGGTCATGTCGCCGATTGCCAATGACGAAGATTTCCTCGCCCGTTTTCCGCCCTATCTTCACCTGATGATGCCGGCCCAGGCGACAGCGACCTTGTGGCTGTGCATCGACCAGGCGCGCAGAGAGATCTGCCGGAGCGCGTGATTGACACTTCCCGCCATGCCAAACGCGCCTTGCATGGGTTAGAATTGTCGCTCACAGATTAAGGAATGGCTGACCGCAAGCATCAAGCAAGCGACTGAAGGAAAGGACGGAATCATGCCAGCGACCGGGGACATGGCGCCCGAATTTGAATTACTGAATCAACGCGGCGAATCAGTAAAACTCAGCGACTACCGTGGCCGGAAAGTCTTGCTCTTCGCCTATCCAAAAGCGGGCACATCGGGCTGCACGGTGCAGGCTTGCGGCTTCCGCGATAACTTCGCCCAGGTCGAAACCGCCGACGCGGTCGTGCTCGGCTTGAGCCCCGACGAGCCGGCCGCCCTGGCGAAATGGATCGAAGACGAAGGCCTGCAATATGACCTGCTGTCCGACCCGGAGCACCAGGTGCTGGAAGCCTGGAGCGCCTGGGGAGAGCGGTCGATGTACGGCAAGAAATACATGGGCGTGATTCGTTCGCACTGGATCATCGGCGAAGATGGCAGCGTGCTTGACGAACAGCTGAACGTCAGCCCCAAGAAGAGCATCGAAAAAGCGCTCAAGTTTCTTGCGCGCGGCTGACGCAGAAGGCGGCTTGGCAGGCGCGCCATCGCTTAGACGACGAGTCAAGCGCCTGCTTGTTCCTCAACACGATAATCGATGTCATGCTTGCCTGAAATGAAAGCGCGCTTCTTCTGGGCGCTGATGGTCCTGGCGCTGTGTACAGCCTGTTCTGCCGCCGGATTGGCGAGGCAAGGCGCCGCCGACCCTCTGCCGTCCAGCGCTGATATCGTCTATGTGACGCCGACGGCGCGGCGGACCTTGGTGCCTACGGCTGTCCGGCATCAGCCAACCGCGACCACCGTGGAAAGCGGTCAAGTGGAGAGCGCCGCGGACCCGGGCGCCAGCTGCGAGACTATCCTGGAAAAACTATATGCCGACGCCAGCGATCACTGCCTGGCGGGGCCAAGCGGCCATTTTTGCAGCGGCGGGCTTCCCCCAATTGCCGAGCCGCCAACCGACGCCTTCAATGCGGCTGGCGCTTTGGTGGAAGCGGCGCGCGTCGAGAGCCTGCGAAACCCGGCGCTGGCAGACCCGCTGGGTATGGGCATCGTCTGGCTGCGGCTGGAGGATAATCTACGGATCAACGCCCTGCTCATTGGGGACCTGCAAATCCGGCGCGCGGCATCCCCCGCCGGAAACGCGGATAACTGGCGCGCATTCACGGTGGAAAGCGGCGTCATGACTTCTGATTGCGCTTCAGCGCCCGCCACCGGCGCCCTGGTATTGCAGAGCTCCTACGGTCAAAGCGCGCGCTTGACCATCAACGGCGTAACCGCCGATATCAACGGCACGCTTATCGTCCAGACGCAGAGCGACAGAACCCAGTTCATCGTCATTGAAGGGCAAATCCGGCTGGGGGCATTTGGGCAATTCGCGGCGCTCAGCGTCGGGCAGCAGCTGGACCTGCGTTACCAGGCGGGCGATTGGCGCCGAACCGTGCAAACGCCGGGAGCGCCGAAACTGCTGGATTACGAGCGGATCGAAAACCTGCCGGTGCGCCTGTTCGAGCGGCCGGTTCCGATACCGCAGCCCGGTTACGCGCAGACGCAGGGTATGGTGAACATGCGCGCGGCGCCGGTCATCAGCGCGCGCCTGCTCTATCAAGTGCCGGCAGGCGAAACGATGAGCGTGCTCGGCATCAGCAGCAATCGCGAATGGCTGCACATCCGCCTCGGCAATGGCGAGACCGGCTGGATGAGCGCTGAATTGCTGGCGCGCGCGCTGGGCGAAATCAGCCAGGTCTACGATCAGACACCGGAGCCGCCGCAGCGCTTTGGCGCCCATGCTAAGCTGGCGTCGGTCAACGTTCCCGCCGGCGGCAATCTGCGTGAAGCGCCCGACACCGCCTTCCGCGTCAAGCGCACCCTGCCCTACGGCATGCAGACCGAATTGCTCGCGCGCAGTCCCTACAGTCCCTGGGTCAAAGTGAGCGCCGAGGGGATCACCGGCTGGATGGCCCTGTTCACGCTGGAAACCAAATCGGTGATCAGTTCGCTGCCGATTGACTACAGCGTGCCCCTGCCGCCGCGGGCCACGCCAACGCCGTCATTCAGCTACGGCGGCGGTCATGCCTATCCCAATCCTGACGGCGGCTATTAAGGCGGAGAAGCTGTGACAGACGCTAGGAGAATCAGACTGAAGATCGCGAACGCTCCACCGAGCAAGATGCCATAAACAGACTCTATCGATAGTGGCGACGCGCTCCAATATGGTCGCTGGGTCGGCTGGGATTTGCGCAGGCGCCAGGTGGCGATGCCGGCAATAACGATCGCCAGCGCGGATATGGCAGCGGCAGCGTCGCGCACGGGGGTAGAACCCAGATAGACGCGCAAGCTGTATTCACCAGCCGGCAGCGCAACAGTGATCAGCCCAAGATGCGGCGACGGGCTGATCTCGAGCGGTCGCCCGTCCATCTCCGCCCGCCAGCCCAGCCAATAGAAATTGTAGATTTCGGCGTTGAAAGCTTCGTTCGATTTGATGTGCCATTCGAGGGCTTGCGGCGAATTGCGCGTCAAGTCGGCTTCCGCTTCAGTTGGCAGAGTCGAACGATTCAGCTTGTCTACCGGATAACCATCAGCGTAATCCGCCATCAAGAGCTGATTTGCCCGCGGCAGCGCTCTCAGATTCACATCGCGAGGGAGAAACTCGTGGTAGGCTGTTGTGCTGGAGTTTCGGGCAGAATGTAGCGCAGATACGGATTCACCAGGGTTCACGTTGACTTTATTGAGCGGGTTGAGCAAGGGTATGACCAAGGCTATCGGCAGGGAGACAGCCAGCCCGACGAGACCGATCTGCCCTCGCGCGCCCAGTTGCGACAGCCACAAGCCATTCAAGCTCGCGACAATTGCCAGGCTAGCGGCGATTGGTCCCAGAAGCCGCCATGGGAATAGCAGATATTGCAATGGGCTCAGCGTTTCCCAAACCCCCCAAGAACGGGGATGGATGAGCAGCAGCAGCGCAACCGCCAGCGGAGCAAAGAAGGTGATGCCCAGGAAGGTTTGCGGATGCCGCGAACGATAGCCGCGTAGATATAGCCAGGCTCCAAAGACCAAACCCGTCAGCGCGAGGACATACTGCGCAACACCCAGACTCGGCTTGTCGCTTGGCAGCGGGCTGCCGAATTCATTCTGTGCCCAGGGCAGACCCAGCAATCTATCGGCGTAGAGAAAGAAGTGGCTAAAATGCTGAAAGGACGATGTATCCAGCCGCACCGAATCACTTTCCAAGAAGACCGGCAGCCAGAATGAAGCGGCCGCAAAGAAGCCCAGCGCCATAGCCAGCAATGCCCAGGCAGAATCGCGCCAATCTAGACCGCTTGATTCGCGGTTCAGGCGCTGAATCGCTGTCTCATAGATAATCCAAGCCAAAGTGATGCCTGGCAAGAGCAGCCCCATCAGGTTATGCGCGTTGACCAGCGCGACTTGCAGCAGAACAAGCATCAGGAAATTGAGCGGCGTCGGCTTATCGCGCAGAGTGTCCGCACGCCAAAGCACTAGCGGGAACAGGGCAAAGGACAAAAACTCGGGATAAGCGGCGCGCCAATATAGATCGGAGTACATGAGGTAAGGGCTGTAGACGTATACCAAGCCGGCAATCACCGCGCCGAGCCGCCCGCTGCGCCGCTTGCAAAACAGATACATGCCTCCACTGCAAGCGAACAGGCACAGCGCCACCAGCCAGAGCAGAGAATCGGCTGCTGACAAATTAAGAATGGCATGCAGCAGGCTGGTCAGGTAATAGGTGAGTTTGGCGTAAAAATGGAATACTGGCGATCCGTATCCCCAGTAGAAGCCCTCCCCCCAAGATGGAAAAAATAGGCCCTGCCGCCAACTGCGGTTCATCTCAGCGGCGCGATAGACGTGATGATGCACATCATAACCGCGTGGCAAGCTGGAATTGGAAAGCCAGGGGATGACGACAAAAAGGGTCAACAGCAGGGTAAGAATCAGACCGGGATCAACCCGACTCTGAAATTTGGCAACGGCGAGGGGTTTCATACGAAGCCTATCAACAGAGGGCGCCCCAAGTAGGGTTTGGATTCCGGTACTTTGGCGCGTAAACATACAGCGTTGCCCAACTTAAGTAAATATGTGAAATTGAGAAATTTGACGAGCACACCTGGCAGATCCTCAGCACCAGCGAAATGCCGAGTTGTCTGTTCTAATGTATCTTTAAGAATATACTGACCACTCAGTTGAAAGCACAGTGCCATGGCGCAGAATCGAAACGTCGACCAAGCCGGCTACAAGCGGCGCATTAACGCCTGGGCGATGTACGACTGGGCGAATTCGGCCTTCGCCACCACCATTCTCGCCAGCCTGCTGCCGATCTATTACAGCACGGTTGCCGGCAGCACCTTGCCCAGCGAAGCGACCGCAACCGCCTACTGGTCCTTGACCATCAGCTTTTCGCTCTTCGTTTTGGCCATCGCCTCGCCCATTCTCGGCACCATTTCTGATGTCATGCGCGGCAAGAAACGCTTGCTAGCGATTTGCATCGGCCTCGGCGTCATTGGCACGGGCTTGCTGATTTTCGTCAGCACTGGCGATTGGCTGTTGGCGTCGCTCTTTTTCGTCCTGGGGCGGATCGGCTTCGGTGGCTCGATCATCTTCTACGACGCCCTGCTGCCTCATGTCGCGCGGGCAGAAGATCGCGACTGGGTCTCGACGCGCGGTTATGCCCTGGGTTATCTGGGCGGCGGCATCCTGCTCGCCATCAATGTCGCCACGTTCCTCTTCATCCCGGACAGCGTCTTTGAACACGCCGGCATTCGCCTCTCTTTCCTGAGCGTCGCCATTTGGTGGCTGCTGTTCTCATTGCCGCTGCTGCGTCATGTGCCGGAGCCGCCATCGGTGACCGCGACGCTGAAGCAAGGCGAATCGGTGCTCGGCGTCAGTTTGCGGCGGCTGCTGGAAACCTTCCGCAACGTCAAGAAGTACCGCGAGCTGTTTAAGTACTTGGTCGCCTTTCTGATCTACAACGACGCCATCGGCACGATCATCGCCCTGGCGGCGATCTACGGCGCCGAGCTGGGCTTCGGGCTGGAAGAGCTGGTGCTGGCGATCCTGATGGTGCAATTCGCCGGCATCCCCTTCGCCATCATTTTCGGCCGCCTGCCCGCCCGGGGCGACAGCCGCGCGCCCTTCTATCTGGCCTTCATCCTCATCAACGCGATTGTTCTGCCCGTGCTGGGCATAAGCCTGGCCAACACTTTGCCGGCCGATGTCAGCGGCATTGAACCCCCGCCCTACCAAACCATAGACGAATTCGTCGGCGAGGGCGACTACGATGTTGGCGCGGTCGCGCTCACGCCGGCGGGCGATTGGCGGGAAGTCCTTGTCCCAGGCGAGGAGCTGGTCGGCGAAGGCTTGATGGGGCAGTTGACCGCGCTGCTGACTGGCCGTCCGGATGATCTGCTCTATCTCGAAACGGACGCGGCTGACGGCGCTCTGGCTTTCGCCTATCATGGCCAAGACCTGGAGCTGACCTATCGCCTGTCGCCGGATGGCGGCGTTGTCGGCTTCAATCTGGATGGCGCAACGTTGACGGCTGAAGACGGCGCGCCCTTGACGATCGACAGCTACAGCGAGACCGCTCGCTATGGCGAAACGGCGACAATCGACATCTCTGAAGCGGGGCAGCACCGGCTGGAAATCATCAATATCTCGGCTGACGCGCCTGGCACGGTCATCGCCTTGTCTCAGGTGGAAGTGCTGCCGGCAGCCCGTCAAAACAGCTTGCCGACAATCATCCTTATCATCATTGCCTTCGAAGCCCTGGCCTTTGCGCTGGCGCTGCTGCTGCGTTCGCAATTCCTAAGCCTGGTGAACTGGCTCGATACGCGGCGCAGCATCCTCCTGTCCCTTTTCGTCTACTGCATCGTCGCCTGTTGGGGTTTCTTCCTCAACTCCACCGTGGAATTCTGGATGCTGGCAGTGATGGTGGCGATGGTGCAAGGCGGCAGCCAAGCCCTCAGCCGCAGCCTCTACGCCAGCCTGTGCCCGAAATCGAAGAGCGGCGAGTTCTTCGGCTTCTACAGCATCATGGAGAAATTCGCCTCCATTCTCGGGCCGCTGATTGTCGCCATCGTCGGCATCACCTTGGGCAGCAGCCGCCCCGCCATGCTCTTGCTGATCCTGCTCTTCGTCGCCGGCGGTTTTCTGCTCAGCCGCGTGGACATCGTCGAGGGCCAGCGCGTCGCCCGCGAGGAAGATGCCGAACACGGGTTAGGCGGTCATTGAGGCTGTCTGTGGGTCCAATTGACCTCTCGCAGCATGTTATACTGATGTTGCAGGCAAAGTCAGCATTTGGAAGGGAAGCATGCCAACAATTGGACAAGCGGCGCCCGACTTCGAACTGCTGAATCAAGACGGGAAACCGGTCCGGCTCAGTGATTATCGCGGCGCCCGCGTGATCATTTTCGCCTTCCCCAAAGCCAACACCATGGGCTGCAACAATCAAGCCTGTTCCTTCCGCGATGTCTTCCCGCAAATTGAAGCGCAGAATGCCGTCGTGCTCGGCGTCAGCTCCGACAGCGTCGATGTGCTTGCCGGCTGGAAACACCGCCAGAAGCTGCAGTATGACCTGCTCTCCGACCCCGATCACAAGATGCTGGATGCCTGGGACGCTTGGGGCTTTAAGCTCTTCTTCGTCAAGCTGCCCATCTCGGCCACCCGCTCCTACTGGGTCATTGACGAGCAAGGCATTCTTGTTGATCAGCAAGTCGGCGTACGTCCGCAGGAGAGCGTCGACAGAGCGCTGGCCGCTGTCGCCGGGCTTAGCCAAACCGGCTGATCCGCCACGGTCCAGGCGGAGTGCCACCTTTTACGCTAGCAGCGAATCGACCCGATCTGTTCGCTTGGGCAATGCCCGATGTATCATACAGCGCGTGACTGGACGAACAGAATTAGGAGCGGACGATGAAGCTCATTCTTGTTGGATTCGGCGTCGTCGGTCAGGGATTCGCTGAGATTCTGCGCGACAAAGCGGCCGAGCTCAAGCGCAGTCAGGGCTTCGCGGCGGCCATTATCGGCGTAGTAACTGCCAGCAAGGGCGCGCTTTATCGCTCCGATGGCTTGGACCTTCCCGCCCTGCTGGAGGCGGCGGGTGACGGCAGTTTCGCCCTCTATCCCGATCAACCGGGGCTGCGGCGCGGCTGGGGCGCAGAGGACATGATCGCGGCTGGCGAGGCCGATGCCCTGGTCGAAGTGAGCCCGACCAATCTGGAAACAGCCCAGCCGGCCCTCGACATCTGCAAACGCGCCCTCGACGCCGGCATGCACCTGGTGCTGGCCAACAAGGGACCGGTCGCCCTGGATTATGCCAATCTTCAGGCGAAGGCCCGCGCCAAGGGCCTACAAATGCGCTGCGAAGCGACCGTCATGGCCGGCACGCCGACGATGCAACTGGCGGACGAGGCTCTGGCCGGCTGCGAGATTCTCTCCGCCCGCGGCATCCTCAACGGCACGACCAATTACATCCTGACCCAAATGGAAAGCGGCATGCCTTACGAGAGTGCGCTTACGCAGGCGCAAGAGCTGGGTTATGCCGAGACCGATCCGACGGGCGATGTCGAAGGCTGGGACGCGGCCGGCAAGGTCTTGATCCTGGCAAATGCCCTCTTCGGCGCCGCCTTGACCATGGACGACCTGGACGTCAGCGGCATAACGCAAATCAGCGCGGCCGACATTGCCGATGCCCAAGCGGCCGGCTGCCGCTACAAGCTGATTGCCGGCGCCACCGCGGAAGGCGGCATGGTGAAGGCGACGCGCCTGCCTCTCGCTGACCCACTGGCCGGCGTCGGCGGGTCGACCAACGCCGTCACCTTGGAGACCGACCTCCTGGGCGATATCACGCTGATCGGCGCTGGCGCCGGCAAACGCGAAACCGGCGCCGCCATCCTCTCCGATCTCCTGGCCATCCAGCGCGCGGCGGGCTTGACATAACCGCCGAGCGCAACCAACCCGTAAACAATGCGTAAAGACTTGTATATCTGCCATATCGAGCTTTGATAATTCATTCCCGCCTATGCTATACTGGCTGCAATCCGTGGCAGCCGAAGTCCAAGCTCAGTAAAGGAATAACCCGAACATGCCATCCATTTTACAGAAGGTCCAAACGCTCTTTAGTGCCAACCTGCACGGTATGATTGACCGCGCGCTGGAGACGAACTCGCTGAAGGTCATGGACGAATATATTCGGCAGGTCGAGCGCAACCTAGAAGCGCTTGAAGATTCGGCGGCCACCGTCGGCGGCTCCGTGCGCACGCTCAAACGCAAGTATGAAGAGTTCTCCAACCAGTCGGACAAGCTTGATCGCGATATCGACACGCTGATCTTGCGCGGCAAGGATGACCTGGCAGCGGCGGCCCAGGCTGAACTCAACACCAAACAGGAATTGGCGCAAGAGTATTACGAGCAGTGGCAATCCCAGGAAGAGCAATACCAGGGCATGCTGAATATGCGCCTCAAGCTCGAAGGGCGCTTGACCACCATCAAGCAGGAACGGGAGAAGATGCGCTCGCTGCTTGAATTGGCCGAAACCAAGAAGGTGATGTCCAAGACCTTGAAGAGCATGGACAAACTCGATACCTCGGGCGACCAGGAAATCGACAGCCTGCTCGACTCCATCTACTCGCAGATCGATCAAGAAGACGCGCGCGCCGAGCTGGCCAGCGCAAAACTCTCCGATCAAATCGAGGACACGGTGGGCATCGGCCAGGTTGAGCTGCAATTGGAAGAGCGCCGTCAGCGTCTCTTGGGGCAGGACTGAGTCGCTGCCGCTCAGACAAGCGCATTCACGTTTGATTCCATCTAGTCTGATTGTCCGGCAAGAGGAAACGTCAGCCAAATGGCCGTAAACAGTGAAGCCCGGCAGAAAGTCTTCGGCACCCTGCTGGCGAACGCCCTGCTCCGTTGGGAGACGCTTGTCACCCTCATGGTGACGGCGATACTGTTTTTGTTCGTGCGCGATGTCAGCCTGCCCTTTATGGAATGGCAGCCCTGGTTTTGGCTGGTCTTGGGCGGCTTGGCGGAGACGGTGCTGGTCGCTTCTACGCTGACCGACCCCGAAGCGACGGAGCAAGCGCTGGCGGAAGATTTCGAGCGTGAGTACGACTTGCGCAACATCCGCAACCGCGTCTCGCGCGAGCGCCTGCGCGATGCCTTCGAATATCGCCGCAACATGCTGAAGCTGGCGGATGCCGCCCGCGGCGCCATGCGAACGCGCAAACGCACGCTCGTCGGCGACATCAACGACTGGATCGCCCACATGTACAACCTGGCGAACCGCATCGATTTTTTCGAAAGCAATGAGCGCGCCGCCCGTGATCTGCAGGATGTGCCGCGCAAAATCGCCGAGGTCAAGCGCTTAATCAAGAACGACAAAAACGAGCTGACGCGGCGAGACCGCATGCGCCAGCTGGAAATCCTGCAGCAGCAAGAGAATACGCTGAAGGCGGGCACGCATGCGATAAAGCGCGCCGAGATTCACCTCGAAAGCACCCTGGCCGCTCTCGGCACGGTCTACGCTCAGATGTCGCTGTTAGGCACCAAGGACACCGGCAGCACGCGCGGGCAGCGCCTCAGCATCGAAATCAAAGATGAAATCGACAAGCTGCAAGACACCATCGACGCGATGGACGAAGTGCAATTCTACAGCCAACGCCTTAATAGTGACTTTCTTGACGCCCTTGAACAAGTCGATGACATCGACCCCAACGAGCTGCGGCAGCGTCAGCGTTTGTCAACCGATGACGAGAGCGAAGTTGACGAGTTGGCCGCCGCTGAAGAGGACGGCAGCCAATTACAGAGCCAGCGATAGCCCCGCGCCAGTACCACCTGATTCATCTTCCAGATCTGCCAAGATAACCTAATCTGCAGGGGCGAGACTTGTCTCGCCCTATAGCTACTGTAATTACGAGGCCGGCGACTCAATGGCTCGCTCCTACCAGGCTTGTCAGGTACTACGCCATGACAACTCAGCGGCGGCCAAAGGAAGGACTGTAGGGACGAGCCGCCGGCTCGCCCGTACGCACCGCAGATTCATGAAACAGCTTGCCTCTGGTCGACAGCGCACAGCGCCGCGCCGGGAAACGCTTTCTTGTTGCGCGGATTGCCCTTATCATGTGGCTTCGTCATCAAGCAGGAGGAATGAGTCATGTCCTTAATCAATTGGTTTGAGATTCCCGTCGCAGACTTCGAGCGCGCCCGCAAATTTTACGAAACAGTCCTGGACAAGCAGCTCTTCATCAGCGACCAGCGCGAGACGATGGGCAGTATGCTGGGCGTGTTTCCTCATGATGGGCAGGTTGGCGGCTGCCTGGTTCACAATCCGCAATACGGCTACACGCCGTCGGCGGAGGGCTCTTTGGTTTATTTCACGATCTTGGGCGATTTGGACGCCGCTCTGGCGCGGGTGCCCGAGGCTGGCGGCGAAGTCTTGCTGCCGAAGACGGCGCTCGGTGAAAACGCCGGTGGCGGTTTTGTCGCTTGGGCGCGCGATACCGAAGGCAACAAAGTCGGCTTCTATTCGAATGAATAACGCCTAATCAAAAGACTCGACAATCGGCTCGCGCTTCTTTTTCTTCCCGGGCCACAGGGATTGCAGGCGCAGGATCAGGCGCGGCGTTTCACGCTCGATGTTGATGGTGTCTTCTATCAGGTTGACAAGGGTCGTCGCCAGGATGACCAGGGTCAAATACATGTATGCGACCACGGCGTAGGTCTCTACATAGCGAAACGAGCGGCCTGACGTGGTCTTGGCGATCTGCGTGATATCGCGAATGCCGAGGAAAGCCAACAGCGACGAGTCTTTGATCATCGCGACAAAATCATTGCCCAGCGGAGGCAGCACATTGCGAAAAGCCTGCGGCAGCACAATCGAGCGCATCGTCTGCCAATAAGTCATGCCGACTGAATAAGCCGCTTCGAATTGTCCCTTGGGAATCGATTGGATGCCGGCGCGCACAGTTTCCGACATATAAGCGCCGTAAGTGATCGCCAGCGCCACAATGGCGGTGCCGGCCGAGCTGCCGCGCCAAATCAGATTCGGAATCGTCGGATCGCCCGCCAGGTCACGCACGCCCTCCACCACCGTGCGGTTGATCAGCTCGCGCAAGGCGGGCACGACGATAAATCCGGTGACCAGCAGAACGACCAATATGGGGATGCCGCGCATCACGCTGACATAGACCGTGCAAACATTGTAGGCGCCGATGCGCAGGATGCGCGTGACAGCCTTGCGCTTGGACTCGCGCGATTGTGGCGGCGCCGGTGGATTCGAGCGAACAATCCCGACAATGATGGCGATGGACAGCGCCGTGAGGTATGAAGCGATGCTGACGAAGAGCGTCATGCTGACGCCGTCCACCAACTGATTGAATATATTCGAGTACACCTTGTCCGTGATGATGCTGATGGCCAGCAAGATCCCGAGGATCACAAGAAAAACGATCCAATAGGGCAAGGTATAAAAGCGCGCCAAACGCATGGCCCGGCCGCGCGACTCGGCGATGATCTCGTCTAAATCCGGTTCCTGGCGCTCAGGCGAAGCGGCTGGCATCATCATGTCCCGTCCGAGCGTTCATAGGAAGCGGGACAGAGCGAACTCTGCCCCGACAGATGGAAGCTTCGTTTTATCACGCCTGAATGTAAGGCGGTCTAGCCATCACCCAGCCACTTGGCATTGATCGCCGCCAGCGTGCCATCCTCGCGCATGCTGTCGAGCGCCATGTTGAATGGCTCCACCAATTCCGACCCCTGCGGGTAGATGAAGCCCAATTGCTGCTTGATCAAGTCATCCGGCAGCAGCTTGATCTTGTCGGCGTTCAAACCCACATAGCCTTGGCCGGCCACATCATCAATGACTACGGCGTCAATGTCACCGGTGATGAGCGCCTGGACCGCCAAGCCGAACTCGGTATAGGCGACGATGCGCTCGCTGCCCCCGCCCAGCAATTCCTCAGCGGCGATGTAATTCGTCGTCGCGACTTGCACGCCAACCACGAAGTCGCCCGCTACGAAGTCGGCGGCGCTGCCGAAGCGGTCTTCCTCAAGCCGCACCATCATGCGCTGGATGACATCGATGTAGCCGTCGGAGTAATCGACGATCTGCGCGCGCTCTTCAGTGATGGTGATGCCATCAGCCGCCATGTCATATTCGCCATTGGAAACAGCCACGATCAGGCCTTCCCAACTGGTCTCGATGTATTCCGGCACACAATTCAAGCGGCCGCAGATTTCGCCCAGGGTATCGTAGTCCCAGCCTTCGCCTTCGCCGGTTTCTTCGTTCAGCACGTTGAAGGGCGGATAGGCATTCTCCACCGCGACAGTGACGGTGCGTCCGCCAAGATCGGGCAGCATCATCTCTTCTTCGGCTTCGCCATCGCCCAGCCACTTGGCGTTAATCGCGGCCAGCGTGCCATCCTCGCGCATGCTGTCGAGCGCCATGTTGAAGGGCTCGACCAATTCCGACCCCTGCGGGTAGATGAAGCCCAACTGCTGTTTGATGAGATCATCCGGCAGCAGCTTGATCTTGTCGGCATTCAAGCCCACATAGCCTTGACCGGCCACATCATCAATGACGACGGCGTCAATGTCACCGGT
This sequence comes from Chloroflexota bacterium, assembly GCA_011523545.1. GTDB lineage: Bacteria > Chloroflexota > Anaerolineae > Aggregatilineales > Phototrophicaceae > UBA6055. The sequence goes on from WTGN01000032.1 coordinate 25,382, forward strand.
GATGAGCGCCTGGACCGCCAAGCCGAACTCGGTATAGGCGACGATGCGCTCGCTGCCCCCGCCCAGCAATTCCTCAGCGGCGATGTAATTCGTCGTCGCGACTTGCACGCCAACCACGAAGTCGCCCGCTACGAAGTCGGCGGCGCTGCCGAAGCGGTCTTCCTCAAGCCGCACCATCATGCGCTGGATGACATCGATGTAGCCGTCGGAGTAATCGACGATCTGCGCGCGCTCTTCAGTGATGGTGATGCCATCAGCCGCCATGTCATATTCGCCATTGGAAACAGCCACGATCAGGCCTTCCCAACTGGTCTCGATGTATTCCGGCACACAATTCAAGCGGCCGCAGATTTCGCCCAGGGTATCGTAGTCCCAGCCTTCGCCTTCGCCGGTTTCTTCATTTAAGACATTGAAGGGCGGATAGGCATTCTCCACCGCCACCGTCACCGTGCGCCCCTCGAGATCGGGCAAGTGGCCGTCCGCCATTACAGCCGCGAATGGCACAAGCAACAGCAGCGCTACCAGAAGTATCATGAAGCGCTTAAGAGCTATCATTTATCGCCTCCCATGTATGACATCTTTGCGAGCGGTCGAGATTCTCAACCGCTTGTATTCTAACATCTAATCATCTCATGTCCTAGCATTCACGCCGATTTGACATTCCTGGATTGCCGACTAATATCAAGTGTGGAACCACAGTCTGTCGCATCAGGCGTGGTCAACCGTCAAGGAATGAGCGTTAACAGGTAGAAAGCCATGACCGTCTCCCATTGGCAGCGCGCTGAACAGGTCGAGCGCGAAGTTGACTTCCTGGTCGTTGGCGCCGGCCTCGCTGGTGGCGCGGCTGCCTTCTTCGCCAAGCAAATCCACGGCCGCGACGTGGTCGTCACCGATGCTCGCGATGTGGGGCTGGGCGCCAGCGGTCGCAACGCCGGCTTCATGATCAGCGGGCTGGATATCTACTATCACCGCGCCATCGAAGAATACGGCCAAAAGGTCGCGCGCGAAGTCTGGGAAATGTCGCGCCGCAGCTTCAGGCATTGGCGCGAGTTCATCAATAACAGCGCCTTTGATGTGCCCATCGACAACGGCGGCTCCATGCTGCTGGCGGAGACGGCGGAAGAAGCCAAAGAGCTTGAGCTTGCGGCCCGCGCGCTATCGGCCGACAAAATCGAGATCGAATACTACAGCAGCGATCCGCTGAAGCGCGGTTATTGCGCCGCCATAGAGCAGCCGCTGGACGCCGGCGTGCAGCCCTACCTGCTGGCGAAAACGGTCATGGCGCAGAGCGGCGCCGAGTTGATCGCCAACAATGAGCTGTATCGCCTGGAGCAAGAGGGAGACTCTGTGCGCGTCTATACACGAAAACTGGTCTTCAAGGCGCGTTATGTCATGCTATGCACCAACGCTTATTCGCCGATGATCGACCCCTACTTCGTCGGCAAGATCGCGCCGACGCGCGCCCAATGCCTGGTCACCGAGCCGCTTGATCATGTGCCGATTCCTTTCTGCGGTTACAGCGATTACGGCTACATGTATTACAGGACAACCTTTGACGGGCGCTTTCTGCTCGGCGGCGGCCGCAAGCAGCATCAGCAGGAAGAAAACAACACATCGGAAGACCGGCTGAATCCAAAGGTTCATGCCTTCCTCGACCGCTATATGCGGAAGTATTTCCCCGATGTAAAGGCGCCGGTGGCGCAGCGCTGGAGCGGCATCATGGGCTTCAGCTGTGATGGCCTGCCGCTGGTGGGGACGCTGCCGGGCAAGCCGCGCGTCGGCTTCACGGTCGGCTTCACCGGGCATGGCCTGGCGCTGGCGGCTGCGACGGCCGAGCGCGCGGTGGACCGACTGCTCAACGGCGTTTCAGCCGGCGCCGTCGATGTCGCCCGCTTTGTGTAGCGGCGTCGCCCTACCACTCGGCGATTGAACCGTCCGCCCGGCGGGTGACCGGGTTTCGCCAGCGCAAGCCATGATCAGAAGCGGTGCGTATCTTGTCCTCGTCAAGCTCAATGCCCAGCCCGGGCGCCGTCGGCACCTTCACAAAACCGTCTTCATAATTGAACACGGATGGATCGGCCAGATAATCGAGCAGGTCGGCATCCTCATTGTAGTGGATGCCGAGGCTTTGTTCCTGAATCAAGGCGTTATAGGCGACGGCGTCGACCTGGATGCAAGAGGCCAGCGCGATCGGCCCCAGGGGGCAGTGCGGCGCCAAAGCGACATCGTAAGCTTCCGCCATCGCCGCGATGCGGACGACCTCGGAGATGCCGCCGGCATGCGAGACATCGGGCTGAATGATGTCGACGCTGCCCTCGGCCAGAATCGTCTTGAAGTCCCAACGTGAACACATGCGTTCGCCGGTGGCGATCGGGATCGAAGTCGAGCGTTTGATGTCGAGCAGCGCCTCATTGTGCATCGGCAGGATCGGCTCCTCCACGAACATCAAGTGGTATGGCTCCAATTCGCGAATCAGCATCTTCGCCATCGCCTTATGCACCTTGCCATGAAAATCAACCGCGATGCTGAAGTCATCGCCCACTTGCGCCCGCGCCGCCGCCACCCGCGCGACCGCCTCATCAATGTGCTGAAAGGTATCCATGAAGTGGACCGTATTGACGGCGCCCATCTTGACCGCCCGCAAGCCTTCGTCTTTGCGCGCCTGCGCCTGCCCGGCGACAGCTTCAGGCGTCTCTCCGCTGATGCCCGCGTAAATCTGGACGCGATCCCGCACCTTGCCGCCCAACAATTCATAAATCGGCGCGTCGTGAAACTTGCCCTTGATATCCCAGAGCGCCTGGTTGACGCCGGCGATCGCGCTCATCATCACAGGCCCGCCGCGGTAGAAGCGCGCGCGAAACAGCGTCTGCCAAATGTCTTCGATCTGTCGCGGATCGCGCCCAATCAGAAAGTCCGCCATATCTTCGACCGCGCCGCGCAGGGTCCCGGCTTGCCCTTCAACAATTGGCTCGCCCCAGCCAGCCAGGCCCTCATCAGTGGAGATCTTCAGGAAGAGCCAGCGCGGTGGCACGGTGAAAAGCTCAAGTTCCCTTATCTTCATGGAGCCGCCTCAGTTGATCCGAGCAAGCAATTGAATTTTTACCACCGAGTACACCGAGTTTCTATGAGGTCACAGAGCAGATATTGTCAAATTGCATATCACGTAAATTCAACCGCATTGTAGGGGCGAGCCATTGGGTCGCCCGCGCTTGTGAAAGTATGCGCTTTAGGGCGAGACAAGTCTCGCCCCTACAATGTCGCTAGATTGGCTCGTCATACTATTGCGTAGAAGGCTCCTCGGTGTCCTCAAAAGAACTCGGTGTCCTCGGTGGTGAAAAATGCGGCGTGTTCGCCAAATGCAAAAGTCCGCAAAGTTCATCGCTTGCTTCATTCTTGCTTACCCATATTTGCGCTATCGATTATAATGTTTTGTTGAGAACTTACCAACGCCGCTGGAGAAAGGCAATCGCCTTGAATCGTTTGAGCCGAACCTTGTCTCGGCGTCTCATCTTTGTCGCTATGTCCTTCGCCATGCTTTTCCTGCATGGCGGGGCTTCTACCTTCGCCGCGTCGACCGACGATTCGGCGGCGGGGGTCAACCCTTTCATCCCGCTGATGCTCGCTTTGGGCGTGATTTTGCTGGCATCGCGAGCGGGCGGCGCCATCGCCCGCCTGTTGAATCAGCCGCGCGTCCTGGGCCAGCTGATCGTAGGCGTCGTCCTGGGGCCGACCGTGCTCGATATGCTGCACTGGGGCATCCTCCAGGGCGTTGATCTGCAAGGTACGATCAAAGAATTCGCCGAGCTTGGTGTGCTGCTGCTGATGTTCAACATCGGCTTGGAAGTGCATCTCAGCGAATTGGTGAAGGTGGGCAAAGTGGCTGTTTTCGCTGGCGTGCTGGGCGTGGTCGTGCCGATAGCGTTCACCGCCGCCGTGGTCATCCCGGCCGGATATGACATGATTCCGGCCTTATTCGCTGGCGTCACCCTGGCCGCCACCTCCGTCAGCATATCAGCGCAGGTTTTGCTGGAGCTGGGCTACCTGCATACCAAAGAAGGCAACGCCCTGCTGGCCACCGCCCTCATTGACGATGTGCTGGCCATCCTGGCGGTATCGCTGACGCTGGTGCTGGCTGGCGCCGGAAGCGCGGACGGCGGCGGCGACCTCAGCCAGCTGCTGGTGATCATCGCGCAAATGGCGGGTTACATCGTGGTCGCATTCTTGCTGGCATGGTATGTCCTGCCGCGAGCCATGACCTGGATCCAGCGCCGGCCACAGCTTTCGCAAGCTTATGGCATACCTATTTTCGCCCTCATCAGCGCCTTGCTCTTCGGCTGGTCTGCCGAGTACCTGGGCGGCGTCGCAGCGATCACCGGCGCCTTTATCGCCGGCGTCGGCTTGAGCAAATTGTCGACCGGCATGAAGCACGATATCGAACAGACGATGAGCCATCTGGCTTATGTATTTCTGGTGCCGATATTCTTCGTTGATGTCGGTTTGGAAACTGACCTCAGCAATTTTCCGCTTGAGGCGCTGCCCTTCATGCTGCTGCTCTTGTTGATGGCGGTGCTCAGCAAGGTGCTTGGCGCCGGCTTTGGCGCGCGCATGGGCGGCTTCAATCTGCGCGAATCGCTGAGCGTGGGCATCTGCATGGTGTCCCGCGGCGAAGTCGGCTTGATCATCATCTCAATCGGCTTGTCGAGCGGCCTCATCGACGGCGGCAGCGAACTCTATGCCGCGCTCTTCATGGTCATACTCTTGACGACGGTCTTGACGCCGCCGATGGTGCGCTGGGTATTCCAAGGCAAGAATCAAGACGAAATCGCCAATCCCGCGCTGGCGGGCGCGGCGACAGGAGACTAAACATAATGAAACTGATCATCCTCATCACCTCCAACGTGGAAAACGGCCTGGATGTCGCCGTTCGCTGGCAAGAGGCGGGCGCGCCCGGCGTCACCGTGCTCAAGAGCTTCGGCCTCTACAGCTTGCAGCGCAAAATGATGGGGGACAGTCTCGAAGTGCCGCTGCACATCGCCAGCTCCATGAGCAGCATGATGGCCTACGTCCTGCGCGAGATGGAACTCAACAATCATGTCTTGCTGTCAGTCGTGCCGAAGGAACTGGTGCCGACGCTGCTGGACGAAGCGCGCGCGGTCATGGGCGACCTGCTGGAGCCGAACCACGGCGTAGCCTTCGTCGTGCCGCTTGACGAGGCGATCGGCGTGCGCCAGCCTGAAAACGGGGATGGCTAAAGCTCACCACTGCGGCGCCCCCGGCGGAAAGACCGCGTAAGGCACATTTCGCCATATGCTTTCCAACCTTTGAGCCGTCGGACAAAACAGATCTGATCGATACCCTTCCGCGCAGTACTGTCTGAGCAAGCTCAACATGTAATTTTTTTCAAAGTATTTCGTCCCACGATTCGGGTTTAGACCAGTCGCAAGGGCGCTGGCCATGAGTACAGCCGCGCCCGTTCCCATTTTGGTGCACAACGCTTCCTCGTCTGCTTGCGACGCAAAGTATTTGCCCTCTTCATGCGTATGTATGTGGCAAGCCTCATGGCCCAGCGCGCCGGCCGTTGAGACTTGATCAAACTCAGCGGGCCCACCGTGGCGTATAATCCAACTCATAAAGCAAGTTTGCACGCGGGCTTTTCGTTCGCGGTCATTGGCGAAGGCCCAGCATGTTGTCGTCTGTCCATCACGATAGGGCTCAACGTGTACGGGTTCTTCAACAATTGAGTCCAGTCCGCTTATCACGTAGTTGTACCAGGAAGGCGCTACGCTCTTCATAAATCTAAGCGTCGCTTCAATGTGTTGACGAAATCGACCCGATCCCTCTATCCTGGGCACCGGTCCCGTAAGCGCGATCCCGGAAGTCTGCGGCAGACCAGCGCATTGATTAATCTGATAAGTCCAATAGCCCTGCGCTCTTTCTACGTCGGTTGGGCAGTGCCAACCAAGGGAACAGCAATTGCCTCCGGTTGCCGGCACGGGCGGGGCGCATTGCCCGCTCTGAAATGCCTGGTAGCCGGCAATCCACTCCTGATCGCTTAGGCATTGGCGATCAACAAAGCAGCAATTGTCGATTACCTGACCGGCTGGCGCTGAAACAGGCGCGGAAGCCTGTGCAACGGGCTGGCTGGCAGGGCATTCGTTGCGCTGGAATGCGTGCCAGCCATTGACCCAATCCTGGTCGGTCGCGCAAGAACGGTTGACGTAGCAGCAGTTGTCAATTGTCTGACCGGCCGGCGCTGAAACAGGCGCGGAAGCCTGGGCAACGGGCTGGCTGGCGGGGCATTCGTTGCGCTGAAATGCGTGCCAGCCGTTGATCCATTCCTGATCGGTCACGCAAGAACGGTTGACGAAGCAGCAGTTGTCAATTATGGCGTTTTGCTGCGCCGATGACGGAGCGAAAAGCACAAGACTCACGACTATTAGCGCGAAAGTTTTCGCTCTCATTTACTACTCCGTATGACCATTCATTTATAGAATGTCGAGATTCTATCTCAGCACTGACGAATTCGCTAAAGATCATCGCAGTTGGAGAACATCAAGCGCTGCGCCGCGCGCCTGAAGAAATGACCGCTGTGCGCCCGTTACAAGCCTTGCACGTTTCGAAGCGTCGCACAGAACAGCTCGGGTCTAAACCCATACCCTGCCGATTTGTCCGCGCACCAACCTCTAATTAAGGCCATATCATTTTCATAATGCACATCCCACCAGTTAGACCACCCAAGGCTCGGGTCTTGAGCTTGTCTTCTGTGAAATTCAATGCGAAGGGGTAGGTCAGCGCCTCGGTAGTATTTGTTGCATTCCTCTTCCTCGCGTTCCGCCGTCGGAAAATGGATCCCGGCATCACGAAGATATATGTGGCAAGCCTCATGGGCCAATACCCCAACCGTTGTCATTTGATCGTACTCGGGGGGACCAGTCCCCCATATAGTCCAAGTCAGCCAGCAAGTTTCCATGGTGACTCTTCTTTGGCGACCATTCGCCGTTGCGAGGCACCCCAGCATATCATCCGTCCAATTGCCGTCGCGCCTGTCAGCCCCCCAAACGCCGCCGACGGGGGTGGGAACTTCAACGATTGAGTCCATCCCGTTTACCACGTAGTGGTACCACTCCGGCGATAGGCGCTTCAACCAATTTAGCGACGCAATAATGTGGGCTACAAATATGTCCGAACCCGATATCCTGGGCAAGGATCCTGAAGGCGTCGCCCGCTGCGGCTGGCCCGGCGCGGCGCATTGCCCGTACTGAAATGCCTGGTAGCCGGCAATCCAGTCCTGATTGCTTTGGCATTGGCGATCAACGTAGCAGCAATTGTCGATTGGCTGACCGGCCGGCGCTGAAACTGGCGCGGAGGCCTGGGCAACGGGCTGGCTGGCCGGGCATTCGTTGCGCTGGAAAGCGTGCCAGCCATTGACCCAATCTTGATTCGTCGCGCAAGAACGGTTGACGTAGCAGCAGTTGTCAATTGGCTGACCGGCCGGCGCTGATACAGATGCGGAAGCCTGGGCAACGGGCTGGCTGGCAGGGCATTCGTTGCGCTGAAATGCGTGCCAGCCATTGATCCATTCCTGATCGGTCACGCAAGAACGGTTGACGAAGCAGCAGTTGTCAATTATGGCGTTTTGCTGCGCCGATGACGGAGCGAAAAGCACAAGACTCACGACTATTAGCGCGAAAGTTTTCGCTCTCATTTACTACTCCGTATGACCATTCATTTATAGAATGCCGAGATTTTATCTCAGCACTGACGAATTCGCTAAAGATTATCGGAGTTGGAGAACATCAAGCGCTGCGCCGCGCGCCTCATGGAACGGCCATCTCGCTCTTGAGCTTGGCGCGGTTTCGATTATGATAAAGGAATACTAGGGAAGTAGCTCAATCGGCAGAGCAGGTGCCTTTGGAGCACAAGGTTAAAGGTTCGAGTCCTTTCTTCCCTGCACATAGCATTCAGCAAGTCCGCTGCGGCGGGCTTTCTGCTTGATTGAGCCGTCAGGCGGGCATTGCCTGCGGGCTCGGCAGCGCTGGTTGGAAGTCGAAGGTCAGGATGCTGCGTATGGCGGCGTGCGCTGGCGCGGCCGGGCGGATCAGTTCGGCGGCATGCCATAAAGTGGCATCGTTGAAGAGATAGCTGTCCAGCGCCTCCTCGAGACGGAAACTGGTCAATTGGCGGCGCTCATCATCATAGATGGAGACCTCGCCGCCCTCCGCATTCACCAGTTCCGCCAGATGCACTGTCACAAAAGCGGCGCCATCGCGATGGATGCCTTCGGGCGTCGGATGAGCCAGCTCCCCGAGATCAGCGGTCACGCGAATGAGATGCGTCTGCACTTCCCAATCCGCGCGCGACTGCGCCGGGTCCAGCGGGAACTGCGCGAAGTCGAAGCGAATCAAGGCCTGCAGAAACGGGTTTTCAAAGCTGGTATCCAAGAGTGGGGCGAACTTGCGCGTGATGCCGCCGGTGACGCGATTGATGTCGGCGCTCTGAAAATAATCTTGATGCGGCAAGCGAGATAGCACGCCGTTGGCGGGCGAAAACAAAAATCGCCCATAACGCCGGCGGCGATAGCGACCGCCATCGGGCAGGTATTCATCGGCCGGCAGATCAGCATAATCGATCAAGAGGCTCAGCCAGGCCTGCTGCAATTCTTCGCTGACGTGCAGGTCGCCGCTGCGTACGAGACTATAGCCCTGGCGTGAGAGCTCAGATTTGATGTCCTGAGTGGTTGATATGCCCATCACCCCTGCCTTAGGCGGTGATCTGGGCAATCAGACCGCCCAGAATCTCAATGCCGGCTTGCAGCTCCACCCGGGGCAAAAAGCTGAAAGACAGGCGGAGATGATGCGCGCCCGCCACGGGATCCACAAAGAAGCCTTTGCCCGAAGCGAAGTAGACATTCCGCGCCTGCGCTCGCGCTTCCAATTCGTCCACGCCCACCGATTGTGGCAGGCGCAGCCAGATAAAATAGCCGCCTGCGGGCCGCGTCCAGTCGACGCCCGCCGGCATGGACGCATCAAGGGCCGCCAGTGCGACATCGCGCCGGCGCCGGTATTGCCCGCGCAGCCACTCAACATGCCCCTCCCAAGCGTCGCTGCGGCAATAATCCGCGACGACGGCGGCCGAGAATGGATTGGCGCCCCCGCCCATACGCAGCATCCCGCTGTCAACGAAGCGCCTGACCCGCTCCGCCGACGCGATTAGCCAGCCAATCCTTAAGCCCGGCGCCAGTGTTTTGGAGAAGCTGCCGAGGCGCAGGACGTTCTCCCCGCCCGCTAACTCATAGAAGCTCGGTGGCAGTGGGCCGCCAAAGCGGATGTCATTGTAGACATCGTCCTCGACGATGGCGAAGCCGTACTCGCGGCTCAATTCGATGACCGCCCCCCGCCGTTCCCGCGACATCGTGATGCCGGATGGATTCTGAAAATTGGGCACCACATAGTAGAAGCGTGGCGCTTTGCCGGCCGCCGCCAGCCGCCGAAGCATACGCGCGAGATCGCTGACGACAAGCCCATCGTCATCAATTGGCACGGGGCAAATCTCGAGCCGGTGATCGCGAAAGATATGCAGGGCGTCGCGGTAGGAGGGCGCGTCCACCAGCACCGCGTCGCCGGGCCGGGTCAACTGCTGCGTGATCATGCCGACGCCCCCGGTCGAGCCGCCGATAATCATCAGGTTTTCGCGGCTGATGCCGAGCGTTTCGTTTCGGTTAAAGCGCTCAACCAGGAAGTCGATCAGCTGGCTGTCGCCCTGTTCATCGCCGTAATTCAAGTAGCGGCCGACGCCCCGCCCCGCCCAACCAGCCGATATGATGCGCTGAAGATCGTCAACCGGCAGCAGTTCGCGCGAGGGATGCCCGGCGAAAAGCGGAATGCTGCCGGCGACTATGCCCTGCGGTGTGGCTTCGGGCTTCATTTATTGCGGCCTGGCCTCCGGCGGCAGCGGACTGATGTAACGCTGGCCGGCGCGCGTCCGCTCAAAGTCGTCTTTGGCCGCCTTCAGCACATCCGGTTTTACCAGCAGATCCAGCCCGGCCAGCGCCATCGTTTTGGCGGCGAATATCATGCCCTTGGCGCCAATGCTTGAGCCGGAAGACGCCACCGTCTGCCAGCTGTGCCCGGGTGTGCCGAGGGGCCAGCAGGTCGTCGTGATCTGCCCCGTCGGCGTGATCCAACTGACATCGGCGACCTCGGTCGAGCCGCCCAGCCGCGGCGGCGTCGGCGAATGCGCATAGACGCCTTCCCACAGCGGGTCCTCCATCGCGGCCGGCGCCAGCTCGGCGCTGGTGGAGCGCTTCATCCAATCAAAACCATGCTGGACGGAACCAGTGGGAAAGGTGGCCTGCAGCTCGCGCGCGAACTGGCGTTCCTGCTCGCTGAAGCGCATGTCGTCCACCGCCGCCATCTTCTGATACAGAAGATCCGACAGCGTCTTGTTGGGCAGCAAATCATAACAGCCGGTGATGAATTCAATCTCGTGCGTCGTGCCGCTCATCAAGGCCGCGCCTTTCGCGATATCCTGCATCCAGCGGTACATCTCGTCGACTTGTTCGCGCCGCGGCGCCCGCAGGAAATACCAGACTTGCGCGTAGGCCGGCACCACATTGGGCGCCTGCCCGCCACTGGTGACCACGCTATGAATCCGCGACTCCGGCGGGACATGCTCGCGCATATAATTGACGCCAGTGTCCATCAGCATGACGCCGTCGAGGGCGCTGCGGCCAAGCCAGGGCGAGCCACCGGCATGCGCGGCGACGCCGTGAAAGTTCACCTTAAAGGAGTTCATCGCCAGCGAAGAGCCATTCCAGACGATGTTGGTATCGCCCGGATGCCAGCTAATAGCGGCGTCCAGATCGTCAAAGACGCCGTCGCGCGCCATGAAAGTCTTGCCGACCAGCGTCTCCTCAGCCGGGCAGCCATAAAAGCGAAGCCTGCCTTTGATACCGGCTTGCTGCATCGCCGCCTTCAATGCCATGACCGATGCCATGCAAGCGGTGCCGAAGAGATTGTGCCCGCAGCCATGCCCGGCGCCGCCGTCCTCCAGCGCCGTTTTCTGGCTGGATAGCGCCTGTGACAGCCCGGGCAGGGCATCATACTCGCCCAGAAAGCCGATGATCGGCGCGCCTTCGCCCCATTCGGCGATGAAGGCCGTCCGCATCCCGCCCGCGCCCCAGCTGATGCTAAAGCCATCCTGCTCCATCTTGTCGGCAAGGAGCCGGGACGCGTATTCCTCTTGCAGCGCCACTTGCGGATGATCCCAAATATCTTTGGCGATAAACGTCAACTCTTCGTCTTTATCCCGAATGTGGCCAAGAATGACATCCTGCGCGTCCATTGTCGCTCCCCGTATCCGCGTCTGCCGAACGGTCTTGAGCTTAGCGCATGACGTCGCGATTTTGAATAGAGCAATGCGCCGGCGCGGCCTCAGAATGGACGCAATCTCGAATGCGGCGCGACCTTGCCAAAAGGGACGAGGCGGCTCTGATGTGGCTGAAAAAATGAGAGACGCCCCGCTGGGTGCGGGGCGCCGGGGGGACGAAATAAATTTGCTTATAATAAACTTAGTTTGTTATTATTAGATTATCATCTTCTGCTGACGCCCGTCAAGAAAATCTGTCCGAAATTCTTCCTAAGTTTTTGGACACTTCTACTGAAATATCCGCCGGGCCGGCGCTCCGGCTGGACGGAGCCTATTTCCCGGCCCCGGCCATTTCCGTGACCTTGCCCAAAGCCTCCAGCATTTCTTCGACCGTGGTGAATTTCACCCGGCTGCGGCCCATGTCGGCGCCGCGCTGCAGTTCGATCTCGTCCAGGATTTTCCACTCGTCGAAAGATATGAATGATGGCTGGCGGGAACGGGCCAATTCGAGAATCGCTTCCTCGCGGCTGTCCCGCGGCTGCAGCACATCCCCGGTCTGCAAGTCTTCCAGGAAGCGCTCCGCCGTTTCGATGGCGTCGGGCTTGTTGGTGCCGATTATCCCGCTCGGCCCGCGCTTGATCCAGCCGACAACGTAATTGCCGGTCAATCGCACTTTGCCTTCGTGCTTGGTCAATACGCGACCGCGGTCATTAGGGATCGTGCCCCAGCGATCGTAGAACGGGACATCGGGCAGCGGCACACCACGATAACCGACTGAGCGGAAAATCATATCGACAGGGATCGTCTCTGTTTGGTCGGTCGCGCGTGGACGCAGGTTGCCATGTTCATCCAGATATAGTTCGTTCTTGACGATCCTCAGCGCCGCGACCTTATCTACGCCGATGATGGCGCTGGGAGACACCAGAAAGCGCATGATGATGCGCCGGGACTTCCCGGTCAGCCCGCGATCGACATAGGACTGGAGGATTTTGACGTTGCGTATGGCGCTGCGGTCACGCGCCTTCTTCAAGTGCGTCGCGCTCAATTCATCAAGCGAGGCATCGTCGCAATCAACGATGATATCGGCATCGGCCATCTCGCCAAGTTCTTTAATCTCGGGGTTGGTGAAGGCGGCCTGGGCCGGCCCGCGGCGTCCGAGAATATAGATCTCTTCGACTTCACTGCGCCGTATCGAATCCAGCGCATAATTGGCGATATCGGTCCCGTAAAGCTCATCCGGCGTCCGCGCCAGGATACGGGCGACATCCATCGCTACATTGCCCACGCCGATCACCGCCACCCGCTTAATGCCGGTCAAATCGAAATCATAGTCGTGGTAATCGGGATGACCGTTGTACCAGCCGACGAACTCAGTGGCGGCGAAGCTGTTGCGCAGGTCCTCGCCCGGGATTCCCAGTTTTCTATCCGTCTGCGCGCCGACCGCGTAGATGATGCCGCGATAATGCGCGCTCAGGTCAAAGCGGCTGAGGTCTTTGCCGAATTCGATATTGCCGTAAAAGCGGAAGCGCTCGTGCGAAGCGATGCGACTGTATAGCTTGGTGACCGACTTAATCTTTTCGTGATCGGGCGCGACGCCGCCGCGAACCAGTCCAAAAGGCGTTGGCAGGCGCTCATACATGTCGACATGGATTTCCGGGTCGCGCTGTTTCAACAGGTGATCCGCGGCGTAAAATCCCGATGGGCCCGACCCGATGATCGCCACACGTATTTGCGACGCGTTATTCGTCATTGTGCTCCCCGCCGTCATCCTTCAAAGGAATGACCAAGTCTTTACGAAACGGCGTCAGCGATACGAGTTCCCCATTTTCATCAACCACGAACAGGTCCTCCACCCGCACGCCAAAACCACGCTCAGGATAATACAAGCCGGGTTCAATGGTCAAGATATTCCCGACCTGACAAAGCTCGTCTTTACGCATGTGGCTGATCGACGGGCGCTCGTGGATGTCAATGCCGACGCCATGACCCAACGTGTGCACATAGCCTTCCATCGTGCTGGGATGCGATCGAATGGTCGGGTGTCCCGCGCCTTCGAAATGATCGAGAACCGCTTCCTGCATCAAATGCGTCGGTTTGTTGAGGCCGAATGCTTCGACCGAAATGTCGAAGGCTTGCATTACCCTGTCATAGGTCGCCTGTATCTCCGGCGGCGCGTAACCGATGCACCAGGTGCGCGTCATATCGTGGTGATAACCGCCGCCAAGCTCGCGCGGGAAGAGGTCAAACACGATGGCCTGCCCCGCTTGCAGCGGCATATCGGCCTCGCCCCGGCTATGCGGGAAGCCGGCATCACGCCCTTGAGCGAAGATCATGGCCGTATCTTCCAGGCCACGCGCCATCAATTCGCGCCGCGTTAGCGCCTTGATGTCGCCGATTGTCACCGGCCGCCCGCCGTCATCCAGCAGGTCGTCGCCGGCGCGCCGCAAGCCAGCGATGTAATCCCAAACGATCGCCATGACAGCGTTGGTCCGCTCCGCCACCGAGCGGATCCGCCGGATCTCATCCGCGTCTTTCGTAAGCATCGCTTCTTCAATTAGCGTGCCCTCGGCTTCGGCCACAAACTCGTATTGAGCCAACTCCGCGGCCAAGAGCTTGTACAGCGCGATGGTCTTGTTGACTTGCCAGGCGCCATATAGGCCGACGCGCCCTTCGCTCAAACCGAGCCGCGCCAAAACATCGGACCAGAAGTGAACCGTCGCCTTCTGGCTGTCGCCCTCCGCCTCTTTGAGCCGGTCATAATAGCCGAGTTCAACATCGGTCTGGACCACTAGGCCAGACTTCGCCGCCTCCTCCACTTCCATGCGATTGCATACGAGCAGGGCCGGTTCGTCGATGACTTTGAAGATCGCGCCATGGGTGATGCGCGCGCCGTTGCTCAAGTAATAACGCGCCGTGTTGAATTCTTCGCCGCCGGTCACGATGATCGCGTCGAGCTCGCGCTCGCGCATCAGCCGATCAATGTCAGATTTCATGGGTCAACTCCTTCAAAACACGGGCCTAAGGCCGAGCGCAGCCAAGTGGGCTGGCGCTACGAGTTTACCAGAAATAGATCCAATTCTGTCCGGCGAAGAATAGCTGGGAATCAATGACAGTTTCGGGCGAGCCACCGTCTCGCCCCTACAGATTTACGAATATTCATGCGTGGGCTAGCCGTCGGCTCGCTCCTACGACATTTCCATCAATCGATGGCCTTTAATGCCGCCAGCAGCGCCGCCTCTTGTTCTGGCAGAACGGTGCGCGGGTCCAGGAGCACGCGACCGTCGGCGATGCGCGCGATCACCGGCGGGTCGGCAGCCCGCAGCTGCTCCAGCGTGCGGTTGGGCGCGGCGCTGTGGATAGCCAGAAGCGCAGTGGGGAGCGCCGCCCCGGGCAAGCTGCCGCCGCCAAGGGTGGATTCTCCGCTGACGACGGCCCCGTCGACATGCGCCGCCCAATCTGCCGCCCGGCGCTTGATATCGTCCAGAGGGCAAGCAACCATCCGCCAGACTGGAATCCGCTCCAGCGCGTCTCCCCGCCGATAATGTTCCAGCGTGGCGATCAAAGCAGCGTAGGTCAATTTGTCGACCCGCATCGCGCGCGCCAGCGGATGACGTTTGAGCGGCGCCAGCGCTTCAGCTTTGCCGACGATGATGCCGGCCTGGGGCCCGCCCAACAGCTTGTCCCCGCTGAAGCAGACCAGGTCGACGCCCGCCGCAACGCTCTCTTGAATCATCGGTTCATGCTCCAGGCCGAAGAGCGCCGTGTCAATCAGCGAGCCGCTGCCCAGATCATCAACCGCCAGCAGGCCGCGAGCATGCGCCAGGGCGGTCAATTGCTCCAGCGTTGGCTGCTGCACGAAGCCAATCTGCTTGAAATTGGATGTGTGCACGCGCAGCAGCATCGACGAATCGTCAGTCAGCGCCGCCTTGTAATCGGCGATGCGCGTGCGATTGGTCGTGCCAACTTCCACCAGGGCCGCGCCACTCTCACGCATGATGGCCGGTATACGGAAGCCGCCGCCGATCTCCACCAACTGCCCGCGCGAGATGATGACTTCGCGACCCTTGGCCAGCGCGCTGAGGATCAATATCAGGGCTGAGGCGTTGTTGTTGACCACGAGCGCGTCTTCGGCGCCGGTCAGATCACGCAGGAGCCGCCGGGCATGCGTCTGACGGCTGCCCCGCGCGCCGGTCTCCAGATTGAACTCCAACGAATTGTAGGCGCAGGCGACCGCGAATATCGCCTCCCGCGCGCTCACGGAAAGCGGCGCTCGGCCCAGATTGGTGTGGATGATTACGCCAGTCGCATTGATGACCGGACGCAGGGTCGGCCTATGCTGCTGACGCAAGCTCTCCTCGATCCGCTTTCGCAGCGATTCTTCGCTGATGCCGGGCTGTCCCGTCTCTAGTATCTCCCGGCGGATAGCAGCCAACTGCGCGCGAATCGCATCGGCGACCGGTTCGCGGCCGTATGCCCGGGCAAGATCTCGCATGGCGCTATGAGCAAGCAAGGCATCCACTGAGGGCAGGCGCCGCAGCCGGGCCTGTCTATCGTTCATTGCCTAATTCCCTGTTGCGTAAGAAAAGTTCAATGACGGCAAACAGGAGGATGATTATGAGCAGGAGCGGCAGCGACAGATAGCGTGGAATCATCAGCCAGAAACAGGTGACGGCGATGATGCCGATCCAAACACTGCGGCGAACGACAACGCCCGGCAGCGGTTCAGATTCGTCCGCCGGCGCCAAACGTCGGCTAATGAGGCGCACAAGCGGGATGGCGGCGCCGGTCACCGCGATCTGCAAGAGGATGAAAAACAGCCAGATTTCGCCGCCTATCCGCGGGCGCGTCGACGCGACTAGATAAAACAAGCCGCCCCAACCGACGATGAACATCAGCAGAGACGCGAGCAGCATGCCGCGTTGCTCCCCGACGGGGCTTCGCTCCATAGCCGCCGGGCGCCCATGCCGGTTCCCACGCTCAGCTTGTTCGAGCAGCATCGCTTTCGCCTGTTCAGTAATCTCTTGAAGACAGCGCTTGCGCGTACGAACATTGTATGCCCATCGCCAAAAGCGAGCAGGGCGGATGCAGGTGAATCCTCGTCAATTCAGCAGATTCAGCAAGGCCTGCGTCTCGGCGGATGGCTTGACACCCAACTCTTTTTTCAGCAGCCGCTCCAAGAGCAGGTATTGCTGCCGCGCGTCGCCGTTGCGGCCCAAATTGATATACATTCGCATCGCGTCCCGGTGGAGGTCTTCGCGCTGCGGCGCCTCCTTCAAAGCGCGCGCATAATAGCCCAGCGCCTCTTCCCAGGCGCCCTGCCCGGTCTTCAAGCGCGCCATGCCAATCAATGCCTCGGCATACATGGACTTGAGTTGATTCCGCCGCTCCGCGACCCAGGGCAATTTGACCGGATGCAAGAAGGGCGCCCGGTAAATTTCGATGGCGCGAAGGTAGAGCAGTTCCCGCTCATGGTCGTCATTGGAGAGCATGGCGCCTTCCATCGCCCCCTCGAAATCCGCCACATCATAATGACGGACTATTTTGCCGCTGGGCACATAGAACCCGGTCGAGTAGTTCGTCAATTCATAACTCTTACCGTCACCGACGTGATTGGAAATCCGCTCGGTGATCGTTCGTTTCGTCACATGGAAGACGTTGGCGGCGTTGCGCGCTGACAGCTTCGGCCAGAATATCTCGAAAATCTGATCGCGCGTGACCGACGGGTTGTCAATGAAGTAGAAGAACAGATTGCGCGGCAAGGCGCCATCCCAGCTGCTGATTTCGCGACCGTTGGAGACTGCGTGACCGCGCCCAAAGGCGTAGATTTCCAACTGCGGCTTCAAGCTGCTTTCTTTGGAAAAAAGCAGATTGCTGCTGCGATGTTCGGCGCCAAGGACGACCAGCTCATCGCGGTTCACCCAGCTTATCCAGGGATCGTAAGTTAACATGCGCGAGTTGACCGCCAGTTGCGCCTTGGCCGGCAGGTGAGCAATGGCGGCATTCATGAAGCGGCTAAACTCCTCATCTTGGGCTACCCTATCCAGCTCATCGAGATACAAGACGACGCGTTCCAGTTGAAGCGCGTCCAGATCGGTGGCTAAAGCGGCTCCGATTTCTGCGGCCGCGGCATTGTCCAGGGCATGCTCCAGCGATTGGCCGAAGCCGGGCGCAACAACCCGGATCTCGTCCAACAGCCCGCGCAGCCAATGCCTTAGACCGTCCGCATGTCCGGGAAGGCGATAATAGAGCAGGCCTTCGTCCAGGTCATTTAAGAAATAACTGAGAAATATGTTTCGGTGGTTCGTCCACGGATAAAGCAGAATCACCTTCTTGCCGTCGGAAGAGGCTCTGAAGGATTCAAACGAGACGTTCGTCACCCGGTGCGATAACATCTCAAGACCTTTCAATGCGGCTTCCTGCGCCTCAAATGCGGCAATCCTTTAGAAACAGACTGTCCTAGCATTTTATAATTTATGATTCAGTGATGGTCAAATTATCTTACCACAATTGTCGTCGCTGCCAAGACGGTGACAGAACGCCTTACAAGCATTTCGTTGGCAGCATCAGAACAACCAGTATCCGGCCGGCCTTTCATAGCCATGCCGCCAGATACCGGCAAATGGAATTGGTGATTGGCCAGGCCAAAGCCAAACCTCGCCCGGTTCACGGCAAGGCTTGAATTCAGAGCTGGCAATCAACTGGAATATGAGAGGAAAGCGATGTAAGCACTAACGCCGGCGGCGAGTGGATCAGGCTTCTTTGATTGCGATTGAAATTATCTGATCAGCGCGAATAGACGCATTTGGCCGCTGCGGATCGATTCTTTGCAGTGTGTTGAGCACATCCAAAGCAGGCGCATCGGCGACCCGCCCGAACACGGCGTGACGGCCGTCAAGGTGCGGCGTCGGCACAAAGGTTATGAAGAATTGGGAGCCGTTTGTGTTCGGTCCCGCGTTCGCCATGCTCAATGTGCCCGGCGCGTCATGCGCGATTTCAAGCGCGGATGGTTCATCGTCCCAGCGATAGCCAGGTCCGCCGCGGCCGCTGCCGGTGGGGTCGCCGCCCTGCGCCATAAATCCATCGAGCACGCGATGGAAGATGACGCCATCGTAGAAGCCGTCCCGCGCCAGGAAGACGAAATTGTTCACCGTGACCGGCGCGCGGTCGGCGAAGAGGTCGATAGCGATGTCGCCTTTGCTGGTGTTCATGACGGCGCGGTAGGTTTTCTTCGGGTCGATCTGCATGGCGGGCGGGCTGGCGTATTGCTTGGGCATTGGGGTCTCCTGTTAGGCTGGGTGGGTGTTGACCTGGGGAGAGTAGCAGACTTGTAGGGAAGGGAATAGGGCGACAGCGAAACAGGGACAATGTACAGCAATTGGCAATCGGCGTTGGCGATACTATAATTTCGGTCAGAGCGCTAGGCATGCAATTATGGTTGCGGTGAATCCAGACATTCTCATTTGGGCGCGCGAAACTGCTGCTCTTGACTTAGAGGAAGCAGCTCGCAGACTCGGCTTTCGAGATTCCAAACGGCTCACAGCCGCTGAAAAGCTTGCAAACCTGGAGGGAGGTGTGGAGCATCCCTCTACGTCGCAGCTTGCACGAATGTCGCAAGCTTATTACCAGCCTCCGGTAGTCTTTTACCTGAAGCAGCCGCCCAAATTGGGAGATAGAGGAGAGGACTTCCGACCTATTCGCCAGCAGGCGGCCAATCGTAAAGGAAACGCGCATCTCAATTTTCTGATGCGCGACACAAAGGTATCTCAGTCGATACTGCGAGACCTTCTTGAAGAAAGCCGAACTGCTCGGCTTGCATTTGTGAATTCTTCAGCCATGTCGATGGGTGTTGAGGCAGTGGCACTGAACATAATCGAGACTTTGGGCTTCCAAGTAGAAGAATATCGCGCTGCAAGAGACTTTAGAAATGCATTCTCGTATCTCCGCAAACAGATTGAACAGGTAGGCATATTCCTGCTGCTACTCAGCGATCTCGGAAGCCATCATACGACGATTCCGGCCGATGTATTCCGAAGTTTCGCTTTTGCCGACGACCTTGCGCCTTACATCGTCATCAATCGGCAAGACGCTGTCGCTGGCTGGAGTTTCACTGCCCTGCACGAAGTTGCGCATCTCTGGCTGGGAAAAAGCGGAGTATCTGGCGAATGGAGCGAAGACGAAACTGAGCGATTTTGCAGTCAAGTCGCAGGCACGATTCTGTTTCGTCCGTTCGATCGCGCAAAGCTTGCTCGTAAACTGAACGGTGGAAACCAATGCGTCGTGGATGAGTTCGGAACGGCCGCCCGCGAGACGAATGTAAGTCGCGCCATTCTTGCATATCTCCTTATGCTCGACAAGAAAATCAGTCAGGCGTACTGGGAAACCCTTCAAGGACACTTTGAAGAAGACAGCAATCATCGTGCAGATACTAAACGCAAAAGACAGAGACCTGAATTCGGAGGGGCAAACTACTATACGATACGGCGCTACCTTCTCGGAGACCGCCTCATAGACTTGACCCGATATTACGTGGACACAGGACAATTATCCGCAACAAGAGCCGGCGTCGTTCTGGGCGTGGCGCCTACCAAAGTCCATGCACTGCTGTTTCCTGACCGAATTTGAGGCTCACACCTTTGCTCTATCTTCTGGATACCAGCGTTTTGATCGACGCAAAGAACAAATACTATCCTTTAGAACGCATACCACAGTTTTGGAATTGGCTTGTTCATCAATCTCGGGCGGGCAATGTAAAGTTGCCACCACAAGTGATTGGAGAAATCTTGGGACCCGATAACTCTGACGAAGAGCCTGTAGACGTTTTAGCGGAATGGGTAAAATCCAACCGGACCACATTGGAGTGGACTGACGAACTTTCTCTAGAATCACTGACTCGTACGTACAGCCAAGGTTATGAGAGCGTACCCGAAGATCTCACAACTGTGGACCCGCTTTCTGAACCCGCAGACCCTTTTCTTATCGCTTATGCACTTGAAAGCCCTGAGAACCGTCGAGTCGTAACTATGGAAAATCTACAATCTGTTGGAATGACATTGCCCAAACCCGCAAACCGTAGAATCCCACTTGTATGCGGTTTACTTGGAGTAGAATGCATCGACACATTCGCGCTTATTCGCCAGCTTGACTTTCGTATCCCTCTGTCGCCCAATCTTAGTGACACGAGCGCGACGTCTTAAGGACACCCAACCTCCATGCCCCAACTTACCGAGCTATTCCAATCTCTCCCCTACGGACCCGCGCCTGAAGCCGCAGACGCCGCCGACGCCTGGCTCGATGCGCGCGAGCGCAAGTTCGACCTCTTCATCAACAACGCCTGGACCGCGCCCGCCGCTGGCAACACCCTCGCCGTCTCCAACCCGGCCCGTGGCCAGCCCCTGGCCCAAGTCGCCGACGCAACCGCCCCCGACATCGACGCCGCGGTGGCCGCCGCGCGGGCCGCCTATGTATCCTGGACGGCGCTGACGCCGCATCTACGCGCGCGCCACCTTTACGCCATCGCCCGCAATATGCAGAAGCACGCTCGCCTGCTGGCTGTCGTCGAAAGCCTCGACAACGGCAAGCCGATACGCGAGTCGCGCGATATTGATGTGCCGCTGGCCGCCCGCCACTTCTATTATCACGCCGGCTGGGCGCAGCTGATGGATAGCGAATTGCGCGATTATCAGTCTCTGGGCGTCGTCGGGCAGGTGATCCCCTGGAATTTCCCGCTCTTGATGCTGGCTTGGAAGATCGCACCGGCGCTGGCGACCGGCAATACCGTGGTCATCAAACCGGCGCCCTACACGCCCTTGAGCGCCCTGCTCTTCGCCGAGATCATCGCCGAAGCCGGCATTCCGCCGGGCGTTGTCAATATTGTGACCGGCGGCGACGAGGCGGGCGCGGCGCTGGTGGCTCATCGCGACCTCGACAAGATCGCCTTCACCGGCTCGACCGCGGTCGGGCGCGTCATACGGGAAGCGACAGCGGGCACGGGCGTCAAGCTGACGCTGGAACTGGGCGGGAAGTCGCCCTTCGTCGTCTACGATGACGCCGACCTCGATGGCGCGATTGAAGGCTTGGTCGACGCCATCTTTTTCAACCAGGGCGAGGTCTGCTGCGCCGGTTCGCGCTTGTTGGTGCAGGAGAATATCGCCGATGCCTTCCTGGCCCGCCTCCGGGATCGCATGGCGCGCTTGCGGCTTGGCGACGCGCTGGACAAGTGCATTGATATCGGCTCGGTCATCGACCCCGTCCAATACGAAGCGATCGACCGCTGGGTGCAGCGCGGGATCAGCGAAGGCGCGGATGTATACCAGCCCGAGATTGATCTTCCTCCTTTCTTGGATGGCGGCTGCTTCTATCCGCCGACGCTTTTGAGCAATCTGGAGGCGTCGGCCGCGGTCGCCCAGCAAGAGATATTCGGTCCCGTGCTGGTGGCGATGAGCTTCCGAACGCCAAGCGAAGCGGTTGAATTGGCGAACAATTCGCGCTACGGCCTGGCGGCTTCCATCTGGAGCGAGAACATCAGCCTTGCGCTGGAGACGGCGCGGCAGATCAAGGCGGGCAGCATCTGGATCAACAGCACCAATCTGTTCGATGCCGCGGCCGGCTTCGGCGGTTACCGTGAGAGCGGCTACGGGCGTGAAGGCGGCAAAGAGGGGCTCTTCGCTTATTTGCGCCCCCGCTGGCATTCCAGAGCGCGGCCCGATTTGGGCGAGCCACGCGCAGATTGGGGCGCGCATACGCCACCAGCTCCGGCCGCCTTGCCTCTCCCTGATTCGTCGGCGGAACCCAGGGGGGATTCGCTGGACCGCACGGCGAAACTATACATCGGCGGAAAGCAAGCGCGGCCGGACGGCAATTACACCCGTCCCGTGCTGTCGCCGGCGGGCCTGATGGTCGGCCAAGTCGGCGATGGCAACCGCAAGGATGTGCGCAATGCGGTGGAGGCGGCGCGCAAGGCCAAGAACTGGGCTTATTATTCGCCGCACAATCGGGCGCAGATCCTCTTCTACATCGCGGAAAATCTGTCGGCGCGGGCGGAAGAATTCGCCGGGCGCATCGCCCGCATGAGCGGGGCGCCGCTTGAAGGGGCGCGGGCGGAAGTCGCTGCGTCAATCGAACGGCTCTTTCACTGGGCGGCAATGGCCGACAAATCCGGCGGGGTCCTGCAGGAGACGACCCTGCGCGGGCTGGTGGCCGCTGTTCATGAGCCGGTCGGCGTTATCGGCATCGCCTGCCCCGATGAGGCGCCGCTGCTGGGATTTCTGTCCTTGATCGCGCCAGCCATCTCGCGCGGCAACACCGTCGTCTGCATCCCGTCGCCGCCCTTCCCGCTCAGCGCCACTGATCTGTACCAGGTCTTCGATACATCGGACCTGCCGGCGGGCGTCGTAAACATCATCACCGGCGAGCGCGATCATTTGGTGAAGACGATGGTCGAGCATGACGATGTTGACAGCGTCTGGTATTTCGGTGATGCCGAAGGGAGCCGCCAGGTCGAAGCGCGCTCGATTCACAATCTCAAGCGCACCTGGGTAAATTATGGCATCGCACGAGATTGGGGCGATCCCGCGCGGGGCGCCGGCGCCGAGTTCCTCCGTGAGGCGATACAGGTCAAGAATATCTGGACGCCGACGGGCGCTTAAGCGAATGCCGTCGTCAGCTCCAGCAGCGTATGCAGCATCAAATTGGCGCCTTTGACGCAGTCGCCGTCGGTCGTCAATTCATTGGGATTATGGCTGATGCCCTTGACAGAGGGCACGAAGTACATGGCAGCGGGCGCGATGGCCGCCATGTTCTGGGTGTCGTGCCCGGCGAAGCTGAGCATGCGTTCGTGCGACAGGCCCAAGTTGTCGGCAGCGCGCTCGATCGCGCCCATCACAGACTCGTTCATGCGCGCCGGAATCACGGGCGGCGTCGCCTGCTGTGACACGCTGAGGTCAAACTCGGCGGCGCATTCCTCAAGCAAACGAAGCAGATCGACCTCCATCGCGTCCATCTCAGCATCGGAGCCATGCCGGAATTCCAGCGCGCAAGCCACTTCGGCCGGCACGATGTTGAATGCGCCCGGCGCCGCCTGGATCATGCCAACATTGCAGACGCCCGGGCTGTAGTTGTCCATCACATGCCGCCGAGCGCGCAAGACAAAACTGGCCGCGCCCCATAGCGCGTCTCGCCGCTGATTCATGGGCATGGTTCCGGCATGGGCCGCTTCGCCGCGGAAGGTCACATGCAGCGAGCGTATGCCAACGATGGCGTCCACGACGCCGATGTCGAGGCCGGCGGATTCCAACCGCGTGCCCTGCTCGATATGCAATTCGACCCAGGCCAGCACATCGTCCCGCGTCGCCGTCAACATCGACTCGCGCGTGATGCCCGCGGCTGCAAAGCGGCGCGATAATTCGGCGGCATCCACCCGGCTCCGTCCATAGTCGGCCATGCTCAGGCGGCCGGCAACCGCTTTGCTGCCCATCAAGCCCATGATGGCGCTCTCTTCGTCGGTGAAGTTGAGCGCCTCCAGCGTCAGCGCCGGTACGATGTCATGGTCCTTCAGCGTGCGCAGGGCTTCCAGCGCGACCAGCACGCCAAGCGAACCGTCGTAACGCCCGCCGTTGGGCACGCTGTCCAGATGCGATCCAGCCAGGATGCGCTTTGCGCCGGGCGGGTCGCTATGCAGGATGGCGGATTGATTGCCGGCGCCATCTTGCGCGTAGGCGAGCCCGGCCTCGGCAACTTTGCGCTGGAACCAGCGCCGCGCTTCCAAATCGACCGCGGTCAAAGCGGGGCGGGAGACGCCGCCATCAGCCGTCGCGCCGATCCGCGCCAGTTCCTCAATGTCGCTCAGCAAGCGTGTTTCGTTTATTTTAAGCATTCGGCTTCGTCCTGAGTATGCAGGTAAGTGACGGAGATTCTACCACCGAGCGCGCCGAATTTTCACGAGGGGGCAGAGAAATTGCAATTCGCCGAACCGGTCTCAACATAGACCGCCGACGGATGGCCAACATTGTCGCGGCCACTTGCGAATCCATAGAAATACCCTCTGTGTTCTGTGAGTTTCCTCGTTTACTCTGCGGTTAATGTGCTGTGATGCAATTGCCCGATGCGCGGCAGGATTGCGCCTTATCGCGCTAAGACCAGCGCGATATAATGACGGACCGAGAATGTATTCAGACATAGCGGAGTACAGCATGAAACTTTATTCATGGAACGTCAACGGCATCCGCGCCCTGCAGAAAAAGGGCTTCCTCGACTGGCTCCAGGCCGAGCAGCCGGATATTCTGGCGATTCAAGAAACCAAGGCCCAGCCGCAACAGCTCGACCCCGAATTGAGGCAGCCGGAGGGTTATCATAGCTGGTGGGTCAGCGCCGAGAAAAAAGGCTACAGCGGCGTCGCCTTGTTCAGCAAAACTGAGCCGAAGGATCTAAAGGACGGGCTGGGCATCAAGAAATTTGACAGTGAGGGGCGCACCATCATCGCTGATTTCGGCGATTTTACGCTGATGAGCACCTACCTGCCCAATGGCAAAGCCAGCAAAGAGCGTTTGCGCTACAAGATGGAATACAAAGAAGCCTTCCTGGATTATGCCAACAGCCTGCGAGCCGCTGGACAGGCGGTGGCGTTCTGCGGCGACATCAACACAGCGCATAACGAAATCGACTTGACGCATCCCAAGCCGAACGCCAAGTATTCCGGCTTCCTGCGTGAGGAACGCGACTGGATGGACAAGGTCGTTGAGCAGGGTTACATCGACAGCTACCGGCATCTGAATCCGGATAAAGAGGGCGCCTATTCCTGGTGGTCAATGCGAAGCGGCGCGCGCGCCAAGAATGTCGGCTGGCGCATCGATTACTTCTTCATTTCGCCCGACCTGCTGGACAAGATGGCGGCGGCTGAGATTCACGCCGATGTGATGGGTAGCGATCACTGCCCGATCAGCTTGACGCTGGACCTGTGAAGCTGAATGTCACCAACTCCCTATGGTCCAGCCACCATAACTGTGGACGAGCGCCATGAGCGTCACGAGCGCGCAGGCAACTACAAAAAGCACAAATAGCCATAAGAGCATGTAATCAAGAAAGGCCTCTTTCCAGCGATACAGCACTTCATTGAGCGTTTGCAGCCGATCGTTCAGGTATACGAAAAGTGTGTAGGGATCGTTGACGTCTTCCAGGCGCAAAGGTTGCTGCTGATTGCGCGCGCCATCGTCTCGATAGGCGAGCATCGAGCGCGAACGCCGCGCCCGTCCAGCCGAAGCGCGCCCATACGAGCCTGGCGATGAATTGTGGCGCCTGGCGGAGCGCGCACCCGCCGCCTTCTCGGGCGTCGTTTGCCTTTGCGGACTTAGATACAGGCTGCGGTGACTATGGATCGCTAATGCCGAACGCCGCAGTTCCGCCAGTTGATGGGAATCCAGGCTGAGCCATTCATCGCTCAAGCGCGCATGGTGCGCTTCGAACAGTTGCTCTTCGCTCGCCGCCAGGTCATCCGTTTCCAAAAGGGAAATCAGTTCGAGCCCATAAACTCCTGTGACTTCGGCGCGCAGCGCGTCCACGTAGGTGGCAGGGTGATCCGTGCTGTCGATCCGATAAACATCGCGATCGATATCGCGCAGCACGCAGATATAGGCGGCCCGTGCGCCCAGCCTGGGCAGCGAGCTATATACTTTCGGCGGCAGACTATTCAAGCTGATTCACCGGCGGATACGCTGGATGCAAGGCAATCTATACGGGCATTATAGCGCGAAACTGTCTCAGCGCTCAGTGATGAAACTGAGTTGCTGCCTTCAGTTTGAACTGTGAAGCTTAACTGCAGCGGGCGCAGCGAGCGCAGAGGGAAGGTTTGGCCTGGCGTATGTATGCAATCACTCCGCCTGTTCGGCTAGCTCGCTGTGGATATAGGCGCTGCCGTCTTCCAAATTAATCTCGTACCAGATATCGATCCCGTAGACCGTTTCGCCGCTGACCGCGCCCAGCACCTCGAATTCAGTCCCGGGCGCGAATTTCGCCAGGATGTCACAGGTCGTTCGCGGGCAGGCGCGGACATGAGCATTCTTATTGCCTGCGGTATCGACGACATAGCGGGGCGCGGCGCTGTCCGTGGCGGTCGGCGGCGGATCGGTCGCGGTGGCAGTCGGCGGGATCGAAGTCGCCGTTGGCGGCGCTTCGGTGGCGGTTGGCGGGATCGAAGTCGCCGTTGGCGGCGCGTCGGTGGCGGTCGGCGGAATCGAAGTCGCTGTTGGCGCGGGCAAGGTCTGGTCGGAGACCTGCGCAATTCGAGAATAGACGCCATCCCGCTGGGCGCGCAGGCGGAATATCACGCGGTCGCCCGGCGACAAGCCGGCCAACTTGGCTGAGAATCTATCGACGGTCTGCCAGGCCGAAAAGCCGCTGTCGTTGACGCTGAAGCGGTATTGGTAGCTTTCGGCCTGCGGCATTTTGTACCAGTTGAAGCGAAGCGATGTCTCGGTTCTCTCGGCCAGGAAGATCTCCGGCTGCGCCAGCCTTATCCGCATCGCTGGCGTCGCCGACGGAAGCGCATTGCTCACTGGTTTTGTCGTCGGCTGGGCAACGGCGCGCGAAGACGCTCCCGGCGTCGATGGCGTCAGAATGGCGTTTATGGCGCTTTGAATATCAATGGAACGCTCGCCAGCAACGGCCGCTGCAAGGACAACCAGCGCCAGCAATGCCACCCAGCGCATGACAGGCGGCCGCCGACGCCCGGCTGGCCGGCGCACACTTGGCGCGGCTGCTTGCGGCTCGGCGCCGACCAGCTGCATGTCCTCCAAAAGGGAGTCGGCCTCTTTTTCGTTCCGCGCCAGGTCGCGCAGGGAAACCGAGTCGCCCTGCCCCGCCCGTTGTGCTTGTTCCGGGGGAAATTGCCGCAGATCAAACCATTCGCCAATTGGCAGGCCGGGCGCGAGTTCATCGTGCAAATCCCGCTCGGCGGCGGCGGCGTTTTCGGCTTGCCAGATTCGTATGACGCGGGTTTCGAAGGGGAAATCGGCGCCGCGCCGAATCATACGCCGGCCCAGTTCTTGATGCCGGGCGATGGTGTAGCGGTTGCCATAGGCGACATCCTGAACGAGGATGACGTAACCGGCGGGCGGCGCAAGCCATGGCAAGCGCGAGACGCGGTTCACCGCAATCTGCTGTACACCGGGCCTTTTCCGCAAGCGCTCCTCCCCCGCTGTCCATAGTCGCGCGGTTGGATTGTAACACGGTGGCCCGCGCGCTGGCTTATGATTGGCCTGCGCTCGCGGCCCCGCCACGATGCCGGCAGCCAAGCCAGGTCAACCGCGTGAAAGATTGGCTCGTTAGGCCTAGGCCCTAAAGCCGGAGACAATGAGCACGAGCAGACCAAGCGCGACGAGCCCGATCCAAATCAGCAGGAGACAGCCGGGGTCATTCCAGATGAGATTTTCGATACGCTTCGCTATCCACGCTCCCACTGTAGTTGGCGATCCCCGCATCGCGCTGGCCTCCATGCCTGCGGGCGGGCTTTGCCGCGACAGCTGAATATCGCGCCATTGCGTTCTCGCGCGCGCGGCCTCATTCGATGTCATCCACCTGCCGTAGCGCGTCTCCGCCAGGGGAAAATTGACCGTCGGCAATTGTGCTCGCTGGGGCACAATGTATTGGCTGCTGTGCGCGTCGATTTTCAGGATGGAGCGGCGCAATTCTTCATGCTGAACCGCATCCAACTCAAGCCATTGTTCGCTCAAGCGCGCATGGTGCCGCTCATAAAGCGCGGTCTCGCTCTTCTGCAGGTCGGCTGTTGCGAGAATCGAGATCAACTCAAGGCCAAAGGCGCGCGGCGCTTCGGCGAGAATGGCAGCGACAAATGGCCCGGGATGGTCGGTGGCGTCGATGCGATATCGGTCGCTGTCGATGTCTCGTATCACGCAGACATACGTCGCCGGCGCTTCCAGCTTGGGCAGCGTCTTGTAGCTTTTGGGCGACAGACTGCGCAGTTCGCCGGATGATGTCATGCCCTGTCTCGCTTCCACCGGAAATCGACGCCTCTAGTCTAGCAGACCGGCGAGACGCGCGGGCGCCGAGTATGGATTCTGACGCCAGTCCGGCGAAGACAGCGAAACCGGCGGCGTCAGCGATTGCGCGTCCCGCGACTGCTCGACTAACTGCTTCACAAAACCTGAGGTCTAGCAGCCATAGCGAGGGCTGCTAGACCAATTAAAAGTCACCAGAATGAACCACACAAGCAACGCGAGAGCGAACAAACATTTCCCTGGATGTTTGTGCCAAAGATCGGTCAGCGCGTAATCGATGGTCTCGCGCAAGCCTGTGCGCCGCTGCCCGGCCGGGCTCGTGTTATCGCCTCGGCCGCGCTTGAGCGCATTGGCGCCATAGCGATGCCAACTCAGCGACGGTTGGGCTGGCGATAGTGGCGGCGCGTTTCGCTGACCGACGCGCGAAATTGGGGCCCCGTCCAGCGCCGGCCGAGATGGAGCGCTCGCCGGGGTCTCCATCCGCCGCGGCTGCCCGGGGCTGATGTAAAGGCTGCGATGAGCGTAAACTTGCAACTCGGATTTCTGCAGCTCGCGCAGTTGGAAGTTGTCAAGCGCCAGCCATTGCTCGCTCAGCGTTGCGTGATGACGGGCGAAGAGGCGCGCCTCGCTGGCGGCGATATCGGCCGTCTCCAGAATGGACAGCAGCTCGATGCCGAATTGGCGCTCGCCTTCAGCAACCAGCGCCTCGATGAATGAATAGGGGTGCTGTGTTGCCTCAATCCGGTAGCGGTCGCTGTCGACATCGCGGATGACACAGATATAGGCGGACGGCCGCTCAAGCGTCGGCAGCGCCGCATAATCGGCGGGCGCTAAACTTCTCATGATACTAGAGCCTCACAACGGTTTTGACGGCGAAACAGGCTCTCCTACAGTGTATCATCTGTGCGCCTTCCGCTCTATCGTCTGTGAGGCATGCCTTTCGCCCGTCCTTATGCACAATTGCACGTGATTAGAAATGTAGGGGCGAGCCGCCGGCTCGCCCGTACACACAACGGATATGCAGTATCATTCGGCGATCTATCGTGAACAACTACGTGGAGCGATTGCCCCGTCTTCGAACGTTGAACCAGGGACCTTGTCGGATCCGCGATAGTATAATGAAGCTATGAATGTCGCCGGTCTGATTGACGCCAGTTTTAACGAGGCGATGAAAGCCCTGGTCATGGGCACTTCCGAGGCGGCTTTGGCGCGCGCTCGTGAACGCGCCTTTGTCAAGACGCTGATTGCGCGTTTGCAAAGCGCGGTCGAGGGCGAGGATCTTCGTGTTTTCGCATCGTCACAGCGCGGAAACATAGCCGCTTTCGGGACGAATCAACTGCTGCATGACATTGTGCTATGCCGCATCGGCCAGGGCAAGACAGCGGCGCGGGTGGCGGAAGATTTTTTCTTTGTCGCCGAGGCGCTCTGGCAAATCGAAGTCGACTTCTCGCGCGAATGGCGGCCCGCTCTCTATGCGCTCAACCGCCTCAACTGCGGCGCGGCAGCGCAGAAACTGCTCATCGCTTGCCCGCATGAGCGGAACCGAGAGCGTTTCATGAAAGGCTTGCAGGCGCCAGCAGCGGCAGGCGGCGGCAATCTCTATTTGGCGCTCATCCCGCACCCCGCGGACTGGGATGACCTGGCCAGCCAGCCTCAAGTCTGGCAGCTGGAGGACGACGGCTGGGCCGCGCTGACATGAGGCGATGGCGAAGCAGACGGAATACAGGCGAAAGCATTTTGACGATTTGTCAATTTCAGCGAAACAGCGGGAGGACACATGATCAAAACAGGTTTGTTTCTTGCGTTGACGGTGATTCTGTTCGGCCTCTCCGCAACCAAATTGCCCGAAGATACGTTACTGACATTGAGAACCTGGATAGAAGACGGAATGGGAGAGCAAACGGTGAGCGAAAGCGACAAGGTCTTAACCAATATTCAGCGCGTCCAAGTCAACGTGAAGGAATCGCATCCTGTGCAGCTTAGCCTGGATGTCGAAGGCGAGCACCCCGACGGCTGCGAATATCCGGTGTTGGTGGCGCAAGCGCGGCGCGGCAATACGATCGACATCGAGGTTTACCGCGAAGTGCCGGCCGATGTCATGTGTCCGATGATCCTCAAACCGTATCGCGGCACGATCAAGCTGGATGGCGCATTCGAAGCGGGCGAATACAGGATCAACGTCAATTCACACTCGCAGACCCTGAACCTTTAGAGGAGCTTCGCCATGCGATTCCGACATCTCGTTCTCTTATCCATTCTGCTCTTTGGAGGGCTGCTGATGGTTTCCGGTCAAGTGAATAGCCAGGACATCGCGCTCACGGTTTACAACGATGGCGCCGCCTTGATACACGAGCAGCGCAACATGAATCTGGAACAGGGGCTCAATCAGATCACCATTCGCGATGTCGCCGCGACCATTGACCCCACATCTTTCAGCTTCAAATCAGCGAGCGGCGCGACCGTCCTGGAACAGAGCTACCGCTTTGACAGAGGCGATGCAGCCGCTTTGCTCGCCGGCGCCATCGGCGAAACGGTGGAGCTCAGCCTGTCGGCCGACGAACGCTACAGCGGCGAGCTGCTGCGGCTGGATGGGGAGCAGGCGATACTGCGGACGGGCGCGCGCGAGATCCGTTTCATTAATCTCTACAACATAAGCGGCATCAAGCTCCCGGAACCGCCGGCTGATCTCTACGCCGGGCCGACGCTGAAATTGCTGCTGAACAGCGCAAGCGCGGGCGAACAGGCTGTCGAGATAACCTATCTGGCCGGCGGCATGAACTGGTCAGCCGATTACAACATCTATCTCGCCCCCGATGACAGCGCGCTTGACCTGACCGGACTGGTCACGTTGAGAAATCGCAGCGGCCGCAGCTACCAGGACGCGACACTGAAATTGATCGCCGGCGATGTTGACCGCATAGAGCTGGAATCGGACTACGCCGAAGAAAGAGTGATGATGGCGATGAGCGCGGCCGCGGATGAAAGCGGCGACGTGGAACAGCGCAACCTGGGCGATTTCAAACTTTATGCGATTGGTCGGCCCATCAGCATTGAGGACGAGGAAACGAAGCAGATCGAGTTTGTCCGCGGGGTCGATATCGCGGCCGCCGTCACATATATCTTTGATAGTTCGCCCGCTTTCCAAGGCTACTACCGGCCGATCGATTATGTCGAAGGCCGCGGCATGCATGAAGGTCAAGTTCGGTCTCGCCTGGAGTTCAACACCGGCGGCGCCAGTGGCTTGGGCGCGGACCTGCCTGCCGGGCGCGCCCGCGTCTACAAAGCGGATGTCGATGGCGCGCTTGCCCTTATCGGCGAGAATACCATCGGCCACAGTCCAGAAGGCGAAGACTTGTCGCTTCGGCTCGGGGCGGCCTTTGATTTGACCGGCGAACGCATGCAGACGGACTTCAGTTATGTTTCGCGGTTGGTCGCGCGTGAGACATTCGAGATCCGTTTGCGCAATCACAAGACGGACGAAGCGGTCGAGATTCTGGTGCCGGAGCGGCTGTACCGCTGGCGCGATTGGCAGATCATCGAAAGCTCGGCGCCCTTCGTGAAAGCGGATGCCGCAAGCATAGAATTCGCCATCACAGTGCCCCCCGGCGGGGAAGAGGTGCTGACCTATACGGTGGAGTACAGCTTCCCGGACGAAGATTAGACCGACGGAGCATCTCGCGCAGCACTTGTAGGGGCGACCTATCAGGTCGCCCGAAACTCACTCTCTTAGGGACCTATATCTTTTGATGCTCTGCTTGAACTGCGTCCGTCGCAACTGCAAGTTATTGAACTGCGGAGGCAATCAATCCGGCGTTTCGCAGACGCCGAAGCTGTCCTGCATGAATTGCGCATGCGAGTCAAAGGCATGCGCCTCTTCACCGTCCCACAGGCGCTCATAACTCGCGTCGCCGCGCAGCGCCCAGGAATTCTTGACATCCAGCAGATCGGTCTGCAAGATGCGCAGGGCGCGCCACTGAATCCGCGGATCCAACACCGGGAAGACCACCTCCACCCGATTGAGCAAGTTGCGGCGCATGAGGTCGGCGCTGCCCATGTAGAGCTGCCGATGTTCGGGCGCGTTGCGGAAATAATAGACGCGGCTGTGCTCAAGATAGCGGCCGACGATGCTCTTGACGCGGATGTTTTCGCTCAAGCCGGGCACGCCGGGCCGCAGGCAGCACAAGCCGCGCACGATCAAGTCGATTTTCACGCCGGCTTGCGACGCCTGGTAAAGCTTCCTGATGATGTGATCTTCTTCCAGCTGGTTCATCTTGAAGATCAGGCGGGCGTCTTCACCGCGCCGAGCCGCGTCGATCTCGCCGTCAATGAGCGCGAGCAGGGAATTCTGCAAATGCTCAGGCGCCACCAGCAGATGATTGTAGGTCGTATCGGGCGCGTAACCGGTGAGGCGGTTGAACAGGCGCGAGGCATCATCGGCGATCTGCTCATTGCAGGTGAATAGCCCAATATCGGCGTAGAGGCGGGCGGTGGCGGCGTTGTAGTTGCCCGTGCCCAGATGAACATAGCGGCGCATCCCGTCGCGCTCGCGGCGGACGACCAGCGATATCTTGGCGTGCGTCTTGACCGGCAGTTCCTCGACGCCGTATACGACATGCACGCCTTTCTCCTCCAGCGCCGTCACCCATTCGAGGTTGTTCTCTTCATCGAAACGCGCCTTCAGCTCGACCAGCACAGTCACTTGCTTCTCGTTGTCGCGCGCCTCAAGCAGGTCATTGACCACAGGCGAGTTCTTGCCGACGCGGTACAAGGTGGTCTTGATCGCCAGGACAGCGGGGTCGCGCGCGGCCCGCTTGAAAAAGTCCTCAACTGGCGAGAAGGAGTCGTAGGGATGATGGACGATGACGTCTTGCTTGCGGATAACCTCAAAGAAATCAGCCGATTGGGTGAAGGGCTTCGGCAGCCGCGGCACATAGGGCGGGTCTTTCAGATCGGGCCGATCCACTTGCATCAGCTCGAATAGATCGGCCGAACCCAGCTTGCCGTCAATGCGGAAAACCTCGCGCGTGGAGGGCACCTCCAGCGAGCTCGCCAGCCGGTTGAGCATGCGCTCGCTGATGCCGGCCGGCACGCTCAAACGCACGACCGAGCCGAAGCGCCGCTCCTTGACGCCCTGCTCGATGATCGATTTGACATCCAGCAGATCTTCGTCCTGTTCGTGCTCATAATCGATATCGGCATTGCGCAATATGCGGAAGGGGAAAGTCTCTATGATTGTCATGCCGGGGAAGAGGTCCGAAAGGTAATCGGCGATGATGTCCTCAATCCAAAGGAAGTGATAACCGTCATGCACCTCGCCGGTGAAGTTCGTCATCACTTGCTCGAGGTGGACGATCCGCGGCAGGATATCCACCGGCACTTTGATGCGGGCGAAGTCCCTGCCGCTCGGCATGTCACCATTGCTGCGCTCCAGATAAACGCCCAGATTCAGGCTTAGATTGGAGATGAAGGGGAAAGGACGCGCATGGTCGACGGCCAAGGGCGTCAAGACCGGGTAGACTTCGGAGCGGAAGTAGAAGGTGATGGCGTCGCGCTCGCCGCCGCTGAGTTGATCTGTCGTGATGAAGTGGACGCCCTCGCGCGCCAGGAGATTGAAGACATGCTTGCGCGTCTGGCGCTGCCGCGCGATCAACTGCGACACTTCTTCGTGGATGCGGCGCAGCAATTGCATGGGCGTGATGCCATCGGGCCGCATGGTCGGGTTGTTGAAATGCAAGCGCTGAAAATAAGCGCCCACGCGCACCATGTAGAACTCGTCGAGATTGTTGCCGACGATGGCGATGAACTTCACGCGCTCAAGCAGCGGCGTCGATTCATCCTCCGCCAACGCCAGCACGCGCTTCTGAAAGTCAATCGTGCTCAGTTCGCGATTGATGAAATTCTCAGGGCTTAAGTCCGGCGCCCGCTCTTCCCATGCTTCAATCATTCTGTCACTCAATTTTGTACGCCAGCCAGGTAAATTCACTTATTGACATAATACTGTAAGAATTGCTAAATTGCTAAGAATGGCCGCCGGCGCCAGTATTCATCTACAAACTGTTCGAAATCTGTAGGGGCGTCTCGCTGAGACGCCCGCCCTTCCAGTTACATCTTGTGGGCTTTTCGGCGATACGCCCCGGTCCAATTCAACAACGCAACCCTCTGTGCCCTCTGTGTCCTCGGTGGTGAAAACATCGAATCACCCGCCCGGCCGTCAGCCACGCTTCAACGCAACCCTGCTTGACCAATTCGCGTATAATAGAGAAGTCGAAGCGAGGGAGGCGAAGACGCATGAAATACAAGCTGGGCTTGGGACTGGCCATCGCGCTGATTTTGGTATTGCTCTTTCTGCCCGGCATGCTGGGCCGGCTGATTGGCCTGGTGATTTCGCTGCTGGTCTGGGGCGCGAGCGGCTACCTGGCCGGCAAGTTGCTGCAAGGCGAGGGCTACGGTCTGCTTGGCAATATCCTGCTGGGTCTGGTCGGCGGCTTTGTCGGCTCGCTGCTGGTAACCATTTTCGGCATCACCGGCCTGGTCAAGCTGCCCTTCATCGGCGGCATCCTGGTCGGCGCGCTCGGCTCCGCCGTTATCGTGATAGTTGCTGGGCTGCTCGGCGCTGAGGGCGAAGGGGAATAAGCGTCACTCTGCCAGAGCGCGACACATGCCTACACTCAGGCCGTCTGCCGAGCTGCGAGAACAGATCCTCAAACGAGGCTGTTATTCCCCTGAAGAAAACCGGCGCATCTATGAGAAATGGTTCGCGCCCGGCCCCCGTCAGAAGTTTCAGAAGGTCAATCGCAAATACCGCCTGGAAGACAAGGTGATTTGCGATATCGGCTGCGGCTATGGCATGAACCTGCCCTACTGTCAGCCGGATTCCTACGGTATCGACATCGCCGATTATGAGTCAGATTTCGCGCGCAGCATCGGGCTGACCATCCATCAGCGCGATTTTCTGCATGACCCGATTGATGATCTGCCGCGAGTGGAAGCGGTCTGGTGTTCCGCCGTGCTGGAGCATGTGGAGAGCATCCACATTTTCCTGCGCAAGATCGCGCTGCTGCTCGAGGACAATGGCCTGGCGCTCATCTACGTGCCCTCGATTCCGCTGGCGCCCTTCCTGGGTGTTTTGCCGATTTTGCGCCGCTACATGACTGGTTATTTGTACAGCGATCACATCAACGCCTTCACGCCGTCTACGCTCCGCTTCTTCTGCGAGCGCGCCGGCTTCGACACGCTTGAAGTGAGCCCGTTTTTGCCCGGCGCGGCCGGCCTCATCAATCATGTGCCGCTGCTGAACCGGATCGTCGATGGCTGCGTCTACGTGGGCAGGAAGATCCCGGATTGGGACTATCCGGAGCGGGCGACGCGCCGGGCGACCGAGACGGGGACCGGCTTTGTTTATCGCTGGGATGTCGACGGCACGAAGTCTGAATGAACTGATTTTCGCCACAGCGGCGCACGCAACGATGTGATTGAAATCTTACCACCGAGTACACCGAGTTAATATGAGGTCACCGAGGAGTATTCTACACAACTGAATATCACGCCGATCCAGCAGCGCTGTGATTGAAGCTGGAAGCTGTCAAGTTCATCAATGAAGAGGGCGCGGAGATTGAACTAGACATTGCCTTGGTTGACCCATTTCTGGAATTCAGTCATATTGAATACGTGTAACAGATTGTCCTTTTGCATGGCGCGCACCCATTTTTCGGCGCCCGGGCGGTAGCCGCCACCATCAAGCACGAAGACGGTCTCGTATTCCGATGACCAAATGTTGAGGACAAAATAGGGATATTTCTCGTCAACCGTACCACCGACCTGTTGCCATTTTGCCTCAATGACTAAACCGTCGGGCCATTTCTGCGGGTGATAGAGCAGAAAATCACAGATTAGATCCGTGCCGTAAATCGTTTGCCCTATATTGACTTGAGAGGCGAAACTGGGCTTATTGAAGTTGTGCATGGCGTTTGCCAAAGTTTTCTTGTCCATTATTTTGGCAAAGCCACATTCAATCAAGTTTTGCTCGATAAACTTTTCCAAGCGATTGCCGGTCAAATTAGCTTTCGCGCCTTGAGACTTCGCCATGCCGCCTCCTAGTAATTCGTGATGAGCAATTCGTCGACCGCGCCGCGCGCGTCCGCATTCGAGTTGACAAATCGCGGCGCTTTGACCATCTCGACATTGAAGACGGGATTCCTGTAGAGCGCCGACGACGTATCGCTGTTGGACAGCATGAACTTCGCCCCGCGGTCATGCAGCGCGAGGCAAAGGTCGCGCAGCGCAGTTTGCTCGGTCGCGCCGAAGTCGTCTTTGGCGTAGCGCGTGAACGAGGTTTTGTCGAGCGGTTGATAAGGCGGGTCGAAGTAAAGGAAATCGCCCTTGCCCGCCGCAAGTTTACGGAAGTCTCGCGTCCGAATGTCCACGCCTTGCAAGGCGGCTTGACAAGCGAGCAGCAGCGCTTCCTGACAAATGGCTGGTTTCTTGTAGCTCCCAAGCGGCACGTTAAACTCGCCCTTGGAATTCACGCGCCATAGGCCGTTGTAGCAGGTCTTGTTGAGGTAGATGAAACGCGCCGCTATTTCAACGCGGTCGTCGAGTTGATGCTGACTGCGAATCTTGTAGTAGTAGGCTTTCGAGTGTTTCGCCGCGTGCTGGCGCAGCTTATGGATGAGTGGTTCGGGATCGCGCTGGATGACCTGGTAGGTGTTGATGAGATCGAAGTTGATATCACTTAAGAATGCCTGCCCCCCCCCCGCAAAATCAATTCTTCCCTCATTTTTCAGGGCGAAGAAGAGCGCGCCGCCGCCGACAAAGGGTTCGTAATAATTGTTGAATTCGGCGGGCACGCGAGAGATCAATTCGGGCAGGAGGCTGCGCTTGCCGCCCACCCACTTGACAAAGGGCTTCGCGCTGTGAACATTTGGCAGAGGCGCTTGTGGCATACTTGACCGTCATGTATCGATAATCCGCACACTTGATCTATATGATCATTTTGCGCGCCTGTCAAGCATGATGAAAAAACAGAATTCTAAAACGCCGTTCACCTATGGTATACTTCCCGACTGATATGGAGTACAAAACAGCAGTCATCGCAAAAGGGAGCGCTATGGCCTCGCCATCCAAAGAGATGCTCCTCGACTGGTATCGGCAGATGGTGCTGATCCGTGAATTCGAGGAGACCTGCCACCGGCTATATGAAGAGAAGCGCATCACCGGCGTCTATCTGCATCTCTACAGCGGGCATGAAGCCAGCGGCGTCGGCTCGATGGCGGCCCTACGCAAGACCGACCATGTCATCACCGCCTACCGCGATCATGGTATCGCCCTCATTCTGGGCATGGACCCCGGCGCGGTCATGGCCGAGATGATGGGCAAGAAGACCGGCTCGAGCGGCGGCAAAGGCGGCTC
The DNA here is from genome assembly GCA_011523545.1 of Chloroflexota bacterium. Taxonomy (GTDB): domain Bacteria; phylum Chloroflexota; class Anaerolineae; order Aggregatilineales; family Phototrophicaceae; genus UBA6055. Next base: position 63,163 of record WTGN01000032.1, read on the forward strand.
GATGCACCTGGCTTCCAAAGACCATAATTTTTGGGGCGGTTACGCCATCGTCGGCGGGCACCTGCCGCTGGCGGCCGGCATCGCCCTGGAGGCGCGCTACCGCGGCAAAGACGATGTCACCATGACCTACGTCGGCGATGGCGCCACCAACAACGGCTATTTCCACGAATCGCTCAATATGAGCGCCATCTGGGACCTGCCGGTCGTCTGGATCATCGAGAACAACGGTTATGGCATGGGCACCGAGGTCGAGCGGGCCAGCGGGCAGATCGAGCTGCATCGTAAGGCGGAAGCTTATGGCATCAAGAGCTTTGGCCGCGTTGACGCCCAGAACGCGCTGGAAGTCTACGCGGTCGCCTCGAAGGCGGTTGCATACGCGCGCGAGAATGGACCGGCCGTCATCGAGCACGTCACTTATCGCTATCGCGGGCACGGCGTCTCGGACAAGCAATACGACGCCCGCGACGACATGTCGGCAGAATTGAAGGAATGGGTTGAAACGCGTGAGCCGATCAAGATCTTGCGCGATTGCATCGAAAGCAAATATGGTGATGTCGGCGATATCCTGGCGCGGCACGAAGCCGATGCGGCACGCATCGTCGCCGAGTCGGTCGCCTTTGCTGAAGCCAGCGACTTGCCGAGCGGCTACCAGGACTTGATGCGGAATACTTATGTGCCATCCGACCTGGTGCATAAAACTGACAAAAGCGTCGGCGCTGGCATCGACTGAGATGGCCCGCCCAACAAATCTGTAGGGGCGAGGCGGCGACTCGCCCGCAATCTAAACAAATCTGTAGGGGCGAGGCGGCGACTCGCCCGCAATCTAAACGAATCTGTAGGGGCGAGGCGGCGACTCGCCCATAAGACAGGGAAAAGCGAAAGCAGGCACAATGGCAGCTAGAAACGTCGCCATGCGGGAAGCGATCCGCCGGGCATTGCGAGAAGAAATGCATCGCGATGAAAATGTCTTTGTCATGGGCGAAGAGGTCGCCCACTGGCAGGGCACGCATCGCGTCACCCGCGGCTTTCTGGAAGAGTTCGGCGAGCGGCGCGTGCGCGATACACCCATCAGCGAGATGGCGATCGGCGGCGCTGCCGTGGGCGCGGCCATGGCCGGCTTGCGCCCGGTGGCGGAATTCATGACGATAAACTTCGCCTTCCTGGCGCTGGACGCCATCGCCAATCACGCGGCCAAGGTGCGTTACTTTTTCGATGGCATGTTCAAGGTCCCGCTGGTTTACCGGGCGGCGAGCGGCTGGGGCAATCAAGCGACTGCCTCGCATTCGCACGCGCCGGAGCCGATCTTCGCCCATTTCCCCGGCATCTATGTCGGCTGCCCCTCAAACTCGCTGGATGCGTACGGCATGCTGAAAGCATCCATACGCGATGACAATCCGGTGCTCTTCACCGAGAGCATCGCGCTCTACCCCAAGCCGAGCCCGATGCCCGATGATCTCGACGAGGATTATCTGATTCCTATCGGCCAAGGCGACATCAAACGCGAGGGCGGCGATGTCACGCTGGTCGCCTATGCGCGCGGCGTCGATTGGGCGCTGCAAGCGGCCCGCCTCTTGGCCCGCGACGGCGTCGAAGCGGAAGTGGTGGATCTGCGCTGGCTGCGCCCGCTGGATATGGAGCTGGTGTATAAGAGCTTCAAGAAGACGAATCGCTGCGTCATCGTCGAGGAATCCCTGCCGATGTACAGCTTCGGGGGAGAAATCGCCGCCAATTTGCAGGAGCACATGTTTGATTATATGGACGCGCCGATTAAGCGGGTCGCCGCCGAGGATGTGCCCCTGCCCTATTCCAAGGACATCGAATTGCTGGCCCTGCCCGACGCGCAGAAAGTGGTCGAAGCGGTCAAGGAGATCCTGTAAATGGCGCACGAAGTCAAACTCACGATGGACGGCTTGCTCATCAACTGGCTGAAAGAGCCGGGCGACGCCGTCAGCGCTGGCGACATCATCGCCGAATTCGAGGCGGACAAGGCGACGGTGGAGATCGAAGCGGGCAGCGATGGCCAGCTGCTTGAACTGCGCGCTGAACCGGGCGATGAGCTGGGCGAAGGTTCTGTCATCGCCGTCATTGGCTCAGAAGGCGAAAGCGCCGCGCCCCCTAAAGACGCGCCTCCCGCGACGACTGCAGCCGAGGCGCCGGCCGAAGCGAGCACAAACGGGGGTAGCATGGCCGACGATGGCCGCGTCAAGGCGTCTCCGCTGGCGCGCCGCATCGCCGCGGACAAGGGCATCGACCTCAGCCGCGTGCAAGGCACAGGACCCGGCGGGCGTATCGTCAAAGAAGATGTGGAGAATCTGTCGGCCACGCCGATGCTACCGCCCGCTCCGCCATCAGCGCCGGCGGCGGGCGCGCAACCGACCTGGGGCGCCGTTCCCACGGACGATGTCGAGGTCATCCCCCTTTCGCGCATGCGCCGCGCTATCGCCGATGGCACCGTGCGCAGCAAAAGCAACACGCCCCACTTTTACGTCACGGTGGAAGTGGATGTCGAGCCGCTGCTGGCGATGCGGGCAGAGCTTAACCGCGCGCTGGCAGAACGCGGCATCAAGATCAGCGTCAACGACCTGCTGATCAAGGCCCTGGCGCTGACGCTGCGCGAATTCCCGAATCTCAACAGTCATTATTACGGCGACCGCTTCGTGCGGCACAATCGCATCAACATCGGCATTTCTGTCGCCCTGCCGGAAAACGGCCTGGTGAATGTCGTTTGTCCCGATGCCGACAAGGCGCCCTTGAGCGCAATGGCCGCCGACAACAAGGCGATGTATGAGCGCGCTCGGGGCGGCAAAATCAAGCCGGACGACATCCGCAGCGCCACCTTCACCATCAGCAACCTGGGACCCTTCAACGTCAAAGACTTCTCGGCGATTATCAGCTCGCCCGAGGCCGGCATCCTGGCGGTCTCGTCGGCGCGGCGCGTGCCGATTGCGCGCGATGACGGGACGCTCGGCGTGGGCAGCCGCATGAACGTGACGCTGAGCGTCGATCACCGCGTCAGCAACGGCGCCGAGGGCGCGGCCTTCATGAATCACTTGCGCGAGCTGGTTGAGAATCCGCTGCGCCTGCTGGATTTGAGCGGGGTGTAGGGGGCGCGCAAGCAAATGGACATACGCGAAATCGACCGCGAACTCATTTTCCTACGCCGAGAGGAAGCCAATGCCTGTATGCATCACCGCCTGTTCCATGCCGCAACCCTCACGGCAGGTAGTGGTTTGGAACTGCTGCTCATGTGCCTTGTTGGGGACTTATGGCGCGCATACGCAACTAGCCCGGATGACGATGAGCAAGCCCAACAATTGAGATCTGACTTAAAGTATTTTGGACCTCAAAAGACAAAGAAAACGGACTGGGGACTAGATACCTGGATTGACTTTTATGTGGGATACGAGATACCAGATAGGTTGCACAGAGGTTTACATTACAAGCCAGATTCCTTTGACATAGAGATGCTAAGATGGGCTAACAGCAACTACATAAAAGCCAAGCACGAACCCTATAAGGTGACGGTTGAAGACGCCAGCAAGGTTCTAGTCTATTTTGATGAGTTGCTTGATGAGGTGGGTATTCTCTCTGTAGATGATCGGGGTAAGCTGGCATGGCGCCAAACTTGGGGAAACAGAATAAAATACTGGTCAGTGCATAATAGAGATGCGCCGGAATCTAAGGTGCTGCGGAAACTCTTTCCGCTGCTTGAAGTCGTTGAACGTCTGATCCACTACAAAGGCATCAATTACGAACATAAGACACAACTTATGTTGGCGGAAAACTATGTATTCAGCACCATCGACTTGGTGAAAGACGACGTTCGGCGGCCACAGAGTTTGGTCGATGACGCTGCGGTTCTTGCGCTGACTTTGTATTGGCTACTGCATCAGCCTTCGTTCGACATATCAATTCTGCGGAGCTGTTGGCATCGGGATACCAATGTAGAAGATGAGGTTGAACAATTATACAAGTTCATCGTTGATAACCGTGGCAAGCTGTTTCCAGACACGCCTGGGCAGTTTGGTAGACACTTAGTCTGGGCGCCGATCAGTCGAATCGCCACCGACGGCCCCGAAGCCCTCTGGCAGAATTACTGGGCAGAAGCCTATTAGCCCGCCCCCGATGCCACGCCGAGTCCTCTTCATCGCCGCGCTCCACCATCCCGACGAACTTGTACAAGACCAGGCGCGCGCGCCGGCGGGTGAAAAACCCCTCTTCCCGCGCAGCATGGGCCAGCACTATTGGGAGCGCGCTTTTCAAGCGGCCGGTTACGAACTGGACGTGTTCTGGCGCAACCTGCCCGGCTATGGACGGCGGGACATCAGCCGCCTGAGCACGGCGGTTTATCGCAATCGCTGGACGCCCGGGCGCGTCACAGTCGCCTTGCAGCGGCGCATCCCGCCACGCTTGCAGCCGGACTTGCGGCGGCGCAATCAACTGCTGCTGAAGCAAGCGGCGCGCTTCCAGCCTGACATCATCTGGCTCTCCGGCGACAATCGCGAGATCTTCCCCGATACGCTGGCGCGCCTGAAACGCGCGCACAATTGCAAAATCATCTATGTCACCGGCGTTTCGCCCATCGTCTTCTCGCAGCCGATCGAACGGGCGGCCGCCCGCCTCTACGATCTGGTGCTGGTCAACGACTTCTATCATGGCGTGCAGTGGCTGGAGCTGGGCGCGCGCAGGATGGAATGCCTGCCCTACGTCGCCATCGATCCGGCGGTGCACCGGCCCCAGCCCATCACCAAGGTCCCGGCGGATTATCTCTGCGATGTGGGCTTCGTGGGCACACTGCTGCCGAACAATCTCTACAGCGAGCGCGTCGCCGCTCTTGAGAGCCTGCGCGATTTCGACCTGGGCATCTGGAGCATGCACGAGGCGCCGCCTTCGCTCCGGCGCTTCCAGCGGGGCAGCGCCCTGGGCCGGTCGATGATGCAGGTGCTGTCCTCGGTCAAGATCAGCATCAACACACACGGCGATTTCATGCGCTACGGCGGCAACATGCGCCTCTTCGAAAGCGCAGCCCTGGGCGCCTTCCAGATCGTCGATGACCGGCCGGGCGTCCACGAGTGGTTCCGCGTTGGCGAGCATCTGGTCACCTACAGCGACCACGATGACTTGCGCGAGAAGGTGCGCTACTACCTGGCGCATGACGAGGAGCGGCTGCGGATTGCCGCTGCGGCGCGCGCGCATGTGCTGGCTAATCACCGTTATGATCAGCGTCTGGCGCGTGTGGAGGCCGTGCTGGCGAATTAACCACAGAGTGCACAGAGGACGCAGAGTTCATCAACGTGAATACCCCAATAATTGGGGGTGATCACATCATCGAATTTGCTACAGTAGCGCTTAATCTAAGGGGGCTGATCATGATTGTATTGCCTGCTCTTTCTGGTATTGCTGCGCTAATTCAATTGATTTTGGAAGGTGCAATCATAGGCGCGATATTCGGAGGCGCGATTGGAGGAGGCGGGGCAGCCATTACTGAAATTCAGACTCATGGAAAACTGAACCAGCAAGGAGTCGTGAATGTTGCAGAACGCGCAGGCAAAGGGGCTATCGAAGGTGCTGTTGGCGGTGCAGTCACTGGAGGTTTTATTGGAGTTGCCGGCCCCGCCCTTCATCCGGCCCTAGCATTGATTGATGACTTCTTCAGAAGTATTTTTAGCTGGCTGGATGACGCTGCACGGAGCGTAGCGGGAGCACTTGACGAAGCCGCGAGGAGCGTAGCAAGCGCAGCAGACGATGCGTTCACTGGAATCAAGAATGTCGTAAAGCCCTTCGTCAATGGGATTCGCGGTCAATTCAACCGATGGCGAAACTATGGGAATGCCCAAAACTTTAAGGCAATGGAAGCCGCGCCAGAGGGCACTAAATATGTATATGTGATGGAAGATTCAGCAAACGGCCTGCACAAGATCGGCTTCACAAAGAATGCGCCCCCAGAGCGTCTTCAGAACTTATCAAGTGCTACCAAGAGCAAGTTGGACTATTCTTGCATCATTGAGACAGAAAAAAATTCCAAGTTGGAAAGCAAGTTGCATTCTATGTTCTCCGACCAGCGTACAACCCATCCAACTCCACACAGCGGCCACACTGAATGGTTCGTACTGGCTGCAGCTCAAGTCGCAACCGCTTGCAGCTTTTAGTAGGATATGCTGGGGGCTTCGACAAGCCCCCCAATCGCTATCCACCTGGAGAACCCACCATGCCCGACACCCGCACCACCCTCAGCAACCACATCCTCCGCATCCAGCTCACGCGCCCGCAGAAGAAAAACGCCCTCACCCCTGCCATGTACAACAGCCTGCGCCAAGCCATCGAGCGCGCCGACGCCGACCCGCGCATCCACGTCATAACACTCACCGGCAGCGGCGACAGCTTCTGCGCCGGCAACGATCTAAACTCATTCCTCGACGACCCCGGCTCGGAAGCTGCCGCCCGCTTCATCAAAGCGATCGCAACGGCGAAGACGCCCATCGTGGCCGCAGTCAATGGCGTGGCGGTCGGCGTCGGCGTGACCATGCTGCTGCATTGCGACCTCGTTTACGCCGCCGAGAGCGCCACATTCAACTTCGCCTTCATCGACCTCGGCCTGCTGCCGGAAGCGGCTTCCAGCTACCTGCTGCCGCGCATGCTGGGTTACAGTCGCGCCGCCGAACTGCTGCTGCTGGGCGAGCCTTTCTCGGCGGAAAAAGCGCGCGCTTGCGGCATTGTCACGCAGGTCGTCGCCGGCGGCGAACTGGAAGCGTTGGCGCAGTCCAGGGCGGCGCAACTGGCGGCCAAACCTCCGGAAGCGCTGCGCCAGACGAAAATGCTGCTGCGGCGCGGGACTGCGAAAGCGGTGGCGGAGACGATGGATATCGAATTGGGCATGATCGGCGAGCGACTGGTCTCCGATGAAGTGCGGGAGATCATGCAGGCATTCTTTGCCCGGCGCGGCAAGGCCGGCGGGTGACCTCGGCAACGAGCCTTCGCCCCAGCATTATCGTGCTATAGTCCACGCGCGACGCTGCCGCTGAAATCCGCGTATCACAATCAGGAGGGCGCAAATGATTCGACACTTCTTGCTTGCATCAGCAGCGTTGAGCGTCGGCGCGTTGCTGGCAGGGCTCATTGGCGCGGGCGCCGTTGTTGCTGCCGCTGTCGGCGCCGCGATTGGCGCGTCGCTGTTTACGGCGCTGCGAAAGAATGCGGCGCTCGGAGCGCTCTTGGGCGCGGGCATTTTGGTGCTTGTATTCGCATTGCTTATGCCGGGCGACAGGACCAAGCCGCGCTGCGATTTCGGCGACCCAATCGATCTGCCGCCGACCAGGCATCCAGCCGGCTATGTCTATGTGATACAAGACATCGACATCAGCATGCTCTACAAAATTGGGCGCACCATCAACCCCAAGGACCGCCTTAACAAATTCGCGGTAGAACTGCCGTTTACCACCGAGATTGTCGCCATCGTAGCGACAGACGACGCGCCAACTTTGGAGTGGCAACTGCATCAACGATACGCCGAGGCTCGCAAGCGCGGCGAGTGGTTTGATCTGAGTCCATCGCAAGTCCGCGAAATCTGCAATATCAAGTGACCGGCCACAATGTCCAAGCTCATCTTGCATACAATCTCGGCCGGCCTTCTCGGCGCGGTCGGCTTGTTCATCCTAAGCGAAGGGCTGCCCGAGGGCGCAGTTATGGGCGCGGTTCTGGGCGGCAGCATCGGCATGCTCATGGCCGCGCGAATCAACGCGCACCGAGCGGGCCAGGCGCTGCAAGCGGCAGACCCGGCGGCGGCGACGCGCTGCGCTGCGCTATTGTCGGCGCGCGAAGGACAAATTCGCGACTTCCATCGCGATGCGCGAACCGATATGCCCGTCGGCAATCCGGCGCGGAAACTGGACGACTTGGCATCCCAGGCTGAGGAAGGCAGCCGACGCGGGGACAGGCGGCAATGATGCGACTGGTTGCTTACGCCATTCTCGCCGCTATGTTCGGCGCGGGCATCGGCCTCCTGCTGTCTGATGGATTGATCGAAGGGGCGGTCGCCGGCGCAGTGCTAGGCGCGAGCATCGGCCTGATGGTGGCCGTTCGCAAGGGCGCAGGCAATTCGACGCCCTCGTATGAATACGAAGCGGCCGGCATCCATGACGACAATCTGATCACCATCGCTCGCGGCAATCTCGCGCGTGAAGCTTACCGCAATCATTTTCAAGCGGACGACCTCGATGGCGCAGATCAAGCCGAGCGCCTCTCCTCAGCGGGCGGCGGGCGCTAGCGGGCATGCGCGCTATGCTGGGGGCGCTCATGTTCAGCATCTTCATCGCGGCGATGGCAATTCCGCTTGGCGCCTTTCTGGGCGGGCTTCTCGCCGGTGCCGAAGGTTCCGGCCCGGGCGCAGTTGTCGGCGCAGCTTTTGGCTTGATGATCGCGTCGCGTTTCCTGCTGGATTCAATGGCTGTCGCCGCCGCCCGCCGAAAGAGCCAGGCTGCATTGGAAGCGGACGGGCGCATAGACCAGATGCGAAGGCGCCAACATCGCCTCCGCAGCGCCTGGAGCTTCTCCCGACTTCTGCGGCAAGACGACAAAGAGCGGTGGTTGCCTGAGAAGCAGCCGGCGGTCAAGCGCCTCTACAGCCAGCAGCATCACGATCTTGACATCCGCGATATCCCGGGCGCGGCTCACTTGGCCCGGAAGCGCAAACGAAAACGCTAAGACCTCAGAGCCCAGCCGTTTCTCCGTAGACAAGGGTATCGGGATAAAAGCCGAACCAGCCGAACCAAAAGGCCAGGTGACCGCCGATGCGCTTCAATCTCTCGCCATCGGCCCCCAGGAGCCCCTCTTCGGTTATCCGCCAGGCGCGCCCCTCATCATCAACCAGGCTCGTCTCGTCCGCGCCCGCGCTGAAGTGAAGCCCTTGCCGGTCAAAGGCGCGCACCACCGCCCCGCCCGGCTCGAAGAATTCGCGCTCCGGCGTCGCCTCGGCGATGATCAGCACATCAGTCTCGCCAACCCGGTCGTTGATGATGCGCTGCGGGATGATCGTTTCCAGCGGGTATGCTTTCGCCTGGCCCTGCAAACGAAGCCCGAAGACCATTTCCTTATTCTCAATCAGCGCCGTGTCCTGCTGCCAGGATGGGAACATCAGCTCGGTGCTGTTGAAGTAGTCGCTGTAGGCGGCGCCATTGGTGTAGTTGCGGCGGAAACCGGTATCCATGCTCAGGACGCTGGTATCGGGATGCGCTTCCAGCCAGCTCGCCCAATCCGACACGACGACCGGCAGCACATCCAAAACGACGCCGCTGGTCGTCAGCGGACCGAAAGCGGGTTCGCCCGTGATCGCATTCCAGACAGTGTCGGTGTTGCGATCGTACATCAGCTTGTTCGAGCGCATCAACAAACCGGAGGAGCCGAATTCAAGGGCAGTGTCGCCCATTTCAATCAGCGCGCCATCCTGGTCGGTATAAGACAGGTCGTCGATATTCACATCGTAGAGCACGCCGGCGCCGCACAGCGTGCAATAAGCCAGCATGACCGGACGGCCCGGAACGCGCCCGGCGAAGCCCGTTTCGAGCGCCTCGCCACCGGCGGCGAGATCGGGCAGTTCGGCGAAGGCGCGCTCTTCGTCCAGCCAGCTGATATGCTCGCGCAGCAGCCAGCCTTCGCGCGGGCAGCCGGCCGAGCGCCCATTGATCAGCAGCCACTCGTCGCCGGAGCGGGCGCGCGCGTCGAAGACGGCAGGCGCGCGGAAGTTGCAAACTTGTTCACCCCCAGGCTCGGCATAGAGCGGCGCCTGACCGATCACATCGTTGAACATCTCGTGCCAATTCAGCAGGCGCAGGGGATAGGCGCGGCTGTCGCCATCAAAGCTGAGGCCGAAGACCAGCTCATCGGCCGCCGGGTAGCTGCAGTCATCATCGCGGCAGAAATCGACAAACTGATAGCCTTCGTCCCTCGCCTCCTTGGGGCTGATCTGGCGCGAATTAACCAGCGAGGGAATGCCATCGACGGTGACGCCGCCCCAGACCGGCTCGACAAGATTGATGGCGGCGCTGTCCATCAAGCCCGGCTGGAAGAAGCGGCTGAACTCCGTATCGACGAAGGCCGCCAGCAGCTGCCCCTTGAATTCATCGTAGTGCGGCGGCAGCGGAATGTCGTTCGCGCCCGCCCACTCGAAGAAACCGCGCCAGTCGCTATGCTCGCCCGCCAAGGCCGTGAGCGTGGAAAGAACGCGCTGGCCCAAATCATGGCTGCGCGCAAAGTACAAAATATCAATCAACGGGGCGATATAGAGCGGGTCGCCCGCTTCAGCGACCGCGTCATATACGCTTAAGTCCATGCCGCGTCCGCGCGCCACATCATGGGCCGCCGCCAGCAGTTGGATCATGGTCTTGCGATAATTGGAGCTGTCGTAGTCCTGCGCCATCACCGGCGCAAGCGCAGCAAGCCACAGCCAACTCGCCACCATCACGAGTGCAATTCGTCGCATCAGTTCAGCTCCCTTATCTTTGAATATGCAAAAGCAGCATAGCGGAAGAATCTTGCGCAATTATTGTGTCGAAGGCCGGTGGATGAAGCGAGGCGGGGCAGCGCCCGGCCTTTAGCCATCGACGCGCACTGTGCCCAGGACGACGGTGTCATCTTGCGCCCCTTCCACTTCCGTGAGCACATCATAGCGTATCGCCTGCGGCAAGGCGTACCAACCCGTCAACACGCGATATTCGCCCGCGGCCATTTTGCCCTTGTCCAGCGTGACCGTCTCCGTCAGTTCGCTGCCAGCAGGGATCGTGCCGAAATTGTGGTCCGGCGGCCGCTCGGGCACTGGCTGGCCATTCTCATCCAGAATATGCACAAAGCGCACATCTTGAGCAGACCGCTCAGATTCAAAACGCCACCAGAAGCGAATGTTGATCAAGTCGCCGTCGGCTTCCTGTGGCAATAGATAGCCGGCCAGCGTGATGCCGTCGGCGATGCGTATCGGATCGTAGATGGCGCCATCGGACAAGACTTCGATTCTAACATTCTCCACCGTCACGCGTTGGCACTGCAGCAGACTGGTATCGACGCGCTCCGGGCAAGGCGGGTCCAGCGCAATGCGAAACGAATGGTAGCCGCGCCGCGCGATCGGAATCGGGATGGACAGCGGAATCCGCCCGTTGACTTGCAGGGTTTCCAGCGGCGTGTCATTCAGAGACAGACGCACGCGCCGGTTGGCCGCTTCCAGCACGGCATTGAATTCCAGCCAGCCCGCCTGCTCCTTGTATATATAGGTCAGGTGCGATTGCGCTTCAGCCACTGACGAAAAGGCGACCGGCGCCCGACTGCGCGACACCGGCGTTTCGTAGACGGAGAATCGCTGGTCTTCGTAGAGTGGCTCGCCTAACTCTTGCCGCGCCCGCCAGTGCAGAAGGTCCAGTTGTCCGAGCTTAATCGCGCGCGCCTTGTTGATGATGACGATGTCGGCGCCGGCATCCTGCAGAAGCGACGGATGAAACTTGGCCAGCAGCGCAAGCCGCGCCTGGTCCACCGGGGTGACGCTGGCGTCGCCCCCGCCGATCAAGGGCTTGACGTGGGCAGTCTGCAAGAACATGGCTTCCCTTGCCGCCCGCGCATCGTCATGGGGCGCGTTGTATACGGCACGGATATCCCGCCGGCGTCTCAAATTGTGGATCTCGCGCGGAATGTCCGCCGGCACGCTGGGAAAAGCGCTGAACAGCCTATAATCTTCCAGGAGCAATACGGCGAAAACACAGGCGGCGGCAATCTGCATACGGCGGCCGCGGCGCTGCGCGAAACGGCTGCCGCAGCATTCGATCGCGCCAAATCCAGCCAGGAGCGAGAAGGCAGGGGCAAAGAGCAGCATAAAACGGGCCGGACTGCGCGCCATTTCACTCAGAGGCAGATTGACAAGCAGGGCGTATGGCAGCGGCACAACCGCCTCGTAGCCCGCTATCGAGCCGGAGAGCACCTGGTCCTGCCATTTGAGCAATGGACCCAGAGCCAGCAGCCAGGCGACAAGAGCGACCAGCAGCCACCAGCGCGCCGCAGGCCGGTAGATTATGCCGAGCAATGCGAGCAACCCGCCGAGCGCGCCGACGTAGCTTGCGCTGCCGCCTATGTCCCCGCCCAGGACCGGCCGCAAATGCGATCCCCAAAACGGATTGCCGCTGGAGGGCGACAGAACGCCGAGAACGCTGATGCTCTGGCGCACGCGGCTCTCCCCATCGAGGGACTGCAAGTAAGCCGCGTAATCCCCCAGAATAGGCGAGAGATACAGCAGCAAGAATGCGCCCCCAGCCAGCGCGACCGCGATCGCCCGCAGTGCCCCCAAGTGATCCCGGTGGCGCAAGCGCGCCAGCACAAACAGCAGCGTCAGCGGCGTCAGCACATAGAAGACCTGCATCGTGTCCCCAAGCGCCCCGGCCATGAACAGAAGCGCGGCGGCGAAAAAACGGCGTTTCCCGCCATGATCGGCGTAAGCGAACAAACAGATGATAAACAGAGACGCCGGCCACTGCACCAGCAGACCGACATGCCCATCCAGCAACTGACCCAGAATTGTGGGAAAAGACAAGAACACAAGCCCGGCAATGAAAGCGGGGAATCGGTTTAATGTCGAAAGCGTCCGCCGCGCCAGCAAGTACATGGACCAGCCGTTCAGCGCGAGCGTAAAAAGAACCGCCAAATTATAGGCGGTGGCCAATGGGACGAAAAACGCAAAGAGCCAGGCCGGGAACATTTGGAGCGGCTGCGCCCAGAGACGGACAGCCGGCGTGCCTTCGGGATAATCCAGCAGCGAATGCGAAAAAACATCGTCGCCGTTCAGAAGCGCGGTCTTATACCACCAGACGTGGCGGGCTATCTCGTAAACATCGCCTTTATCCGCGCCCAGGAAATGCGAAGACAGCGCGCTGTGTATTGGCGCGGCGACATAAAACGCGGCCAAGACATAACAGAGGATTATCAACCAGGATCGGCGCAGCTCTTGTCTTATCAAGGCAAGCCCTCAACAATTTCGATCGCGCGCGCTGGCGGCGAAGCGGCCGGCTCCGCTGTTTTCCAGTATACAGCTTTAAGGACCAAGTCCCTTGCGAGCGCCGCAATGCCGTTCATGCGCGCCTCAGTTCCCCCGCTCCGCGGACAGCAAGACCTGCGAAATTCGCGTTCGATAAATCCGGTAGGGCGCGTTGTGCTCTAAACTGACGAAGACTTCCTGGGTGACGTTCAGCTCGACGCCGCTTATGCGCACGAGGTAGCTGTCGCTCGCGCGTCCCCGGCGCAGGACTCGCTCAATGTCGCCGCTGAGCCTGTCTACTTTGTTCGCGCGCAAGTCGCCGCTCATCCTCATGAAAGCGCGCCCGGCCCGGCCGACCATTGCCGCATTTATGAAGATCAGCATGACGCCAGCGCCGGAGCTAATCACGTTGCGATTGAATTGCCCAATGTAGACTAAGACTGTGGCGGCCAGCGCCAGCAGGCAAAACAGACCGGCGGCAATGAACGCGTCGCGCCGCCGCGCATGCTGCATGCGCTCACGCTGCGCCGGGCTAAGCGCGCCCTGCCGGTTTGCCTGCAAGTCCGCCGCCGTGAAGCCCAGCGCTGCCGATAGCGCGCCGCTCTCCGCCTTCATATCTTGCCGGTTCTCGCGGCCGGGGCGGGCGCTTCACTATCCGGCGCCGGCGCGTCATCTCCTGCAACAGTTGGCGGGCTCTGCGCTTGCATCTCCTGCAGAATCTGCTCGCCGGTCGCGTTTTCGGGCAGGGTCTCGATATAGATTGACCGGCTGGGAAAAGCAAAGCCGATGCCCAGCCGCTCGACGATGCCCATAATCTCCAGAAAGACGTTTTCCTGTTTGGCTGTGAACTCGCGCCAATCCGACAGCAGAACCTGGCAGATGATGCGCACATCCAGCGAACTGCTGTTGAAGGCGACGAAGTGCACGATGACTGATTCGGGATCGATGTCCTCCGTATTTTGAAGCAGCTCGCGGATTTCAGCGACAACCGCGCGCAGTTGATCCGAAGTGGTGCTGTAGGTGAAATTGAGCGTTGCGTCGAGGCGCCGCTTCTCCAGCCGCGTCCGGTTGAGCACGGCGGCATTGGTCAAGAGGTTATTGGGCACGGTGACCAAAGCTTGATCGAGTTGGCGGACGCGCGTCGCCCGCACGCCGACCGATTCGACGATGCCGGTGACCGCCGGCGTCGTGATGAAGTCGCCAACCTTGAAGGGATTGTCGGTCACGATAGCGGCGAAGCCAAACATGTTGCCGACCGTATCCTGCGACGCCAGCGAGATGCCGATGCCAATGACGCCGAGCGACGCGATCAGCGCGGCGACATCGAATTGCAATTCCTGCAATACGAATATGGCGCCCAGAGCGATGATCAAGAATTTAACCACCGTATTGAGAAAGGGCAGCAAGCGCTCCGGGATCGTCCAGCCAGTCAGCCGGCGGAAAGCGTCCGGCTGCAGCGAAATCACCTCAAACCAGTGGACAATGGCGTAAAAGACCGAAGCCACCAGGATCGCCCGCGACATCGTCCGCGCAAGCGCTTCGACTTCGATGTCGAAGGTGAATAACTCGGTGACGAGAAATAGAGAAAAGCCAACCACCGCCAACCGCAACGGAGACACACTGGCGTCCAACAGGCGGTCGTCAATATCGCTGGCCGAGCGCCCGGTGATATATCGCAGCGGACGCAGCAAAATCGCTGTCAGCAGCCAGCGCAGGAGCACGATGATGAGCAGCGCGACGGCAAATGGAAAGATATCAATAACGAGGCGCTGGACAAACTCGGGCTGGCCCGCCAGCAATGGAAGCAGATCGACTTGATTCATGTGTGCCTCGACCTCGCAGATTCGCCGCCACCGTCATGAACCATTCTACGTTGCCTGCCGCGTTTCGCAAGCTGTAGGGGCCACCCATTAAGTCGCCCGCGTCACAGCAATGAATTGAAGCGGCGCGCCATCGGGTCGCCCGCGATTGCGGCAGCGCCTGCCGTCGGACGACGTAACTGCGCGCATACACGAATCTAAGAGACAAGCTATACTTTCGACAGATGCCGTCGCGGCCAGGCGCCCGCAAGATTGCGAGCCTTGCGAAAGGCCCGGCGCATCGCTACACTGATTCCACAATCGACGGCTTCGTCAGGGAACAATGAATCTTCAGGACAAGTTTGAACGACCGCTGCGCGACCTGCGAATCTCGGTGACCGATCGCTGCAATTTCCGCTGTCCCTACTGCATGCCGGCGGAGATTTTCAATGAACGCTATCAGTTTTTGCCCAAGCCGCATTTGCTGTCTTTTGAAGAGATCACGCGGTTGACGCGCATCATCGTGCGGCTGGGCGCGGTCAAGGTTCGTCTGACCGGGGGCGAGCCGCTGCTGCGCCGCGACATCGAAAAGCTGGTGGCGATGCTCAGCGCGCTTGAGGGCGTCGATGATCTGGCGATGACAAGCAACGCCTTCCTCCTGCCAGAGAAGATCGACGCATTGAAGGCGGCCGGCTTGCGCCGTCTCACGATCAGCCTGGATACGCTCGACGATGAAGTGTTTCGCCAAATGAATGGCGGCCGCTCCGGCGTCGACAAGGTGCTTGAGGGCATTTATGCGGCGGAGGCGGCCGGTTTCTCGCCCTTGAAGATCAACGCGGTGGTTCAGCGCGGGGTCAACGACCATACCCTGGTCGAGCTGGCGCGCTTCTTCAAGGAACGCGGGCATATCCTGCGCTTCATCGAGTACATGGACGTCGGCAATATGAACGACTGGAAGATGGAGCAAGTCTTGCCCAGCGCCGAGATCGTCGCAATCATCAATGACGAGATGCCGTTGGAGCCGGTCAGCGGCAACTACTTCGGCGAGGTCGCGCGCCGTTATCGCTACGCCGATGGCGGGGGCGAAATCGGCCTGATTAGCTCGGTCACGCAGCCATTTTGCGGCTCCTGCACGCGCATGCGCCTTTCACCGGAGGGCCAGATTTTCACCTGCCTCTTCGCGACGGAAGGCGTCAATCTGCGCGATCCGCTGCGGGACGGCGCCAGCGATGAAGCGCTCGAAGCCATCATCCGCGGCGCATGGGGCGCTCGCATCGACCGCTACTCGGAAATACGCAGCTCTTTGACGCCGGATGTGCGCGCCCGCCGCAAGAAAGTTGAGATGTATCACATCGGCGGCTAAAGCGCTTGTGGTATAGTCGCCGTCACGGAGTCGGCAGAATCACCAGACGAGGAAAATGATGGGCAATTCTGACTTTGATTTGAGCGGGCAAACAGCCCTGATCACGGGCGCGGGACGGGGCATCGGCTTGGCGACCGCGCGTCGATTTGCCGCTGCCGGCGCCGATGTCATCATCGCCGAGTACATTGCCGAAAACGGCGAGCGGGCGGCGGCCGAAATCGAGGGCCTGGGGCGAAGGTCCATGTTCATCGAAGTGGACGTGCGCGATTCCGCCAGCGTTGACGCGATGGCGGCGCAGGCGCTGAACGCATTCCCGAACATTGACATTCTGGTCTGCAACGCCGGCATCGCGCAGGCGGTTAACGCCGAGGATTGCAGCGATGAAGACTGGCTCAATATGATGGCGGTCAATCTCAATGGCGTCTTCTGGTGCTGCCGCGCCATCGGCCGTCACATGCTGCAGCGCGGCAGCGGCGCTATCGTGAACGTGGCGTCCATGTCGGGCATGATCTCCAATACGCCGCAGCCACAGGCGCACTATAACGCGGCCAAGGCGGGCGTGATTCTGCTGACCAAATCACTGGCGGGCGAATGGGCCGGCCGCGGCCTGCGCGTCAACTGCGTCTCGCCCGGTTATATCGGCACCGATATGACCCTGGAAGGCTTCAGCAACGATGACTGGCGGCCCACCTGGCTGGCGATGACGCCGCAAGGGCGCATCGGCGTGGCGAAAGAGATCGCCCAGGCCATCTTTTATTTAGCCTCGCCGGGCGCCACTTTTACGACCGGCACGAACCTGGTCGTCGATGGCGGTTATACATCCTGGTAAACCGCGCGGAAAGGCGCGCTAAACGACGAAGGCGCCGGTCTCAATCACGTCAATGGGTACGCCATCCAGTTCGCGCGGCAGAATCGAATCCGCGTCCAATTCGGTACGCGGCGGCTTTTTGCTGACCATTACAACTAAACAGAGTTCGTCCCTTGGCCGGCCATTGCGCTGACGGTATCCGATGCCCGTCCCGATAACGTTGGGATAGCGCAGCAGTTGCTCATCGTAGCGAGCCTGGGCGGCGGCGATTTCCGCGGCCCGTTTCGCATCATCCATTGCTGCAGTCGCTGGTGGGTTTCCGCGTCGGCGGTCTAAGGAATCTCTGGACATTCGGTGCCCAGCACGACGCTGACGATATCGCTGCGAATCCAGCCCTCCAGATTGGCGTCGTCCACGCTGACGCGCACGAAGTACCAGACCGGGCCGGCCGGGTTGCGCTCCTGCCGCTCGAGCTTCAAGACCGGGGCGACCGTGCCCGTGCCCAGCCAGCCGACAATCGGCGATTGTGTTGTGGGCCGCGTGCGCACTCTGATCGCTTCTGTGTTGAGGACTACGACCTGACAGAGCTCAACCGGCGTCGAGGTATATGTCGGTGTGCTGGTGTAGGTGGGCGTGTTGGATGGCGTCGCGGTGCGGGTTGGTGTGCTGGTCGCGGTGGGCGTGTGCGATGGCGTAAAGGTCGCGGTCGGGGTGTAGGTCTGTGTGGCGGTGGGCGTGTTGGTGGCTGTATTTGTGGCGGTGGGTGTATCGGATGGCGTGAAAGTCAACGTTGGCGACGGTGTAATGGTCGGCGGATTGGTCGCGGTCGGCGTACTGGTCGCGGTCGGGAAGAAGTTAGCGCCAATGAAGCTCTCGATGGGGTCGCGATTCATAAAGCCGATAGCGCCGCCCACGCCGCCTATGATGATCAGGATGACGGCGATGACCAGACGGCCACGGTTGCGGCGGCGGCGGAGCACAGCGTCAATCCGGCTGATATCGGCGCGGCGCCCCAGGATTCTGAAGGGATCATCGCGCATGGCTTCAAGCCAGGTCCGCGCTTCGCGGTTGTTGCCTTCCTGCAGCGCTTCTTCAGCCCGTTCCAGGTAGCGGCTGAACAAGTCGTTGACGGTGGCGCGAAAACGCTCGTCCTGGGCGTAATCAGCCGCCATCTCCGCCAGCATCTGCCGCGCTTGCGCCAGCTCAGCGTCAAAATTCTGCGAGACCAGCGCTTGCGCCCGTCTGATCGCCTGTTGGGCGCGGCTGATATCGGCCTGCAAATTGCGCGAGCGCATCAGCATTTCCGAGAAAGCGCTGTCCGTCGGGTCAAGCTCGAGGCCCAGTTCCATCAATTTGATGGCGGCGTTCATCAGCAAGATGCGTTCGTCCAGGGTTGTCGAGTTGTTGGCATGGCTGAGCGACATCTGCGCCTGGTCGTTGACCTGGCTGCGAATGCCCGCGAGCTTGTTGTCCACTTCCTGCTGCATCTGCGCCAGGCGTTGGCTGTTCGGCAGAAGCTGACGCGTCTGCGAGAGCAGGCCGCGCACACTAGCGACCTGGGCGACCTGCTCCTCCAGCGTGCCGCCGATGGTGTTCATGTGGACGGCGATCTGGTCATAATCACGCTGGATCCGCCGCAGCATTTCCAGCCGCTCTTCCGCCTGCGGGTCATTGGGCACGACGCGCAAGGCGCCTTCATATTTGCGCAGCGCTTCCGACCAATTGTCATTGCCCATCAGGCGATCACCATCGGTGAGCAACTCGCGAGCCAGCGCCAGGTCCTGAATATCGAGCAGCGCCTGTTCGACATCTTTCCAGGTCAGGATGCCATCGCGCTCCGCCAGTTCCCTCGCTTCGCGGTATAAACCCGAGGCTTGTTCGTAATTGCCGGCGCGCACCAGTGAATTGGCTCGGTTGTATGCGACGCGCGCTTCAAAGGGGATGCGATGGTCGGGCACGATGCCGCGGATCAGGTTGTCTTCCGATTTCTCACGATACTCCAGCGCCGTGGGATTGTTCGCCTGGAGCGCCAGTATCCGATTGGCGACATCAATCGTTTGCTGATATTCACCCGAGTAGTAACTCTCAGTCAAGCGGGATAGCAGCTCGTCAAGCGCGGAAGAGGCCGATGCTGGCCGCTCTTCTGCCGGGGGCTCGCTCGCTTCTGCCGGGCTGCGCTCGGCCCTGCCATAGTCGGCCGAGCCGGTGACTTGCGTCGGGCTGGCTGCTTCGCGCGCCGGCTCATAAGTCGAGGGCGAACGCGGCGGCGGGGTCGGTTCAGGCGCGGCCCGGGAAGGCGCCGAGCTTACGTTGTGGCGCTCAAAAAGCTCCTGGACGCGTTGTTTCGCCTGGGCGCTGTGGGAGCCGGCTTGCTGCAAGAGGCTGATGACATCGCTGTTGCCGCTGTCTATGCGCAGGGCGTCGGCCAGGATATCGATTGCTTCGTCGATATCATCGTCGTCGCCGGCGATTTCGATGCGGATTCTGGCGCGCCGCACCAGCCCGCGCAGCGCCGCGGTATTGGGCCGGGCGCCACCGCTTTGGCCACTGGCGATCTCGGCGAATAGCTCCTGCGCCCTCGATTCCAGCGGGGTGTTCTTCGCCTCCATCAGGAGGTCGCGCGCTTCCTGCTCCAATTCCCTTAAGGCAGCCGCATCCGTCGCCCGCTGCGCGCGATGTCGCAAATCCTCAATTGCCCGCTGCAATTCCTGCATCAATGGCGTTCCTGTAAAAGCGGTCCCGTCCGCGCGCATATCTCCTGGCGCAGCCAGGACCGGCGGCTGCCTCTAGAAGAGCCTTACCACTTCGAGGGATTCTGTGATAGAGTAAGTCGCGACCGATATCCGACGACGATCGACCAATTATGGCATCATTTCAGCACATCCGGCCAAGATACAAACTCATCTTATTCTATAATATCAAACCCGACAAACAAGACCAATACTACCGCTACATGCTCAGCAGCTTCGTCCCGGATATTCAGAAGCTGGGCGTCTACATGCACATGGTCTGGCACATCGCGTATGGGGATTACCCCATGCGAAAGATCGAATTCGTCACCGAAAGCGCCGACATCCTGCGCCGGCTTTTCCTAAGCGATCAATGGGACGACCTGGAGAACAAGCTCCAGCGTTATGTCGACGATTATGAGCGCAAGGTCGTCGACTACCGCAACGGCTTTCAACTCTAGGCAGCGTCGGGAACGCCAGACATCACTGGCGGAAACAATTGCGAATGCGCCAGATTACGGGACATTGCAGGGGCGAAACAGTGAATCGCCCGCCAAGGCGCTTGCGATGACTCAGATTCTTTGCAACCGTTGCGCGGCGCCAGCCGGCCCGCTCGAATGGCGTTGCGACCACTGCGGCGGCTCACTGGATTTTGTCGAGCTCCCGCCTTTCGATCCCGCTCGCATCGACCGGCGCGATTTCTCCCTCTGGCGTTACCGCGCGATGCTGCCGGTGAAGCGGCGCTTCAGCCTGGGCGAAGGCAAGACGCCGCTGGTCCCGGCCGAGTTGGACGGCGCCCGCTTCCATGCCAAGCTGGAATATCTGAATCCGACCGGCTCGTTCAAGGATCGCGGCACGACCACCTTGCTCAATCATTTCGCAGCCTGCGGGGTTCGCGAGGCGATCGACAACTCATCGGGCAATGCGGGCGCGTCGCTGGCCGCCTACGCTGGCGTCGGCGGGATGAGCGCCACCGTCTTCGTCCCTGCCGCCACCGCCGTCGAAAGCAAGAAGCGCCTGATACGGTCCTTCGGCGGTCATATTATCGAATCGCGCGATTATTTGACCGATGTCTACGCGGCGGCAGAACGGACGGCGTACGCCAGCCACGCCTGGAGCCCCTACTTCGTGCTCGGCCAGCAGACGGCCGCCTGGGAAACCTGGGAACAGCTGGGGCGCGCGCCGGATGCGGTGGCGACGCCGGTGGGCCATGGCGGGCTCTTCCTCGGCTTCTATCGCGGCTTCAAAGCGCTGCATGAGGCCGGCTTGATTGAGCGCATCCCGCGCATGATCGCGCTGCAATCGGCGGGAGTCGACCCCATCGTACGCGCCTGGGAGGCCAAAGCCGACGCCCCTGCCCCGCTCGATCCCGGGCCGAGCGTCGCCGACGGCATCCTCGTTGACGCGCCCGTACGCGGCCCGGCGATTCTGCGCGCGCTTTATGAGACGGAGGGCTTCGCGCTGCGCCTGAGCGATGGGGCGATCCTGGCGGCGCAGGAGCGGCTGCACAAGCGAGGCCTGATGATCGAGGCCACCAGCGCGGTGACGGCCGCCGCCCTGCCGCAAATACGCCAAGAGATTGGCGCTGAGGCGACGCTTGTTCTCGCATTCACAGGCAGTGGGCTCAAGAGCATCGGCGATCCCGCCTAGCGCCCGTCGCAAATATCCCGCTTTTTCGATTCGTCGTATAATGTCATGGCATTTGTCTGATGATTGACATCGGAGATGGCGTGGCATGTCAATGGACCTTTTCCGCCAACTGCTGGAAGCGCAGCGCATCGCCCAAAGCGACCTGCTCAAGCGGCGCGGCGTGGTCGGCGTGGCAATTGGCTTTCGCAACTATAAGGAACATGTGACCGACCAACTGGCGATGGCTGTGCTGGTGCAGCAGAAGAAGCCGGTCGAAGCCTTGAGCGCGGAAGATGTCGTGCCGCCCGATGTGAGCGGGGCGCGCACCGATGTCGTCGAAGTCGGCCGGCTGGAGGCGCTGGTGAACCCGCGCGATCGCTTTCGCCCCAATATTCCGGCCGGCGTCAGCATCGGGCATTACAAGGTCACCGCTGGCACGCTGGGCGCCATCGTCTTCGACCGCAACACCGGCGAGCCGCTCATTCTGTCGAACAATCATGTCTTGGCCAACAGCAACGACGCCGAGATCGGCGACGCCATCTTGCAGCCAGGTCCGACCGATCATGGCCTCAGGCCGGACGATGCGGTCGCCAAGCTGCATCGCTTCGAAATGCTGCGCTTTATGAACAGCTTGGGAACGGGCCGGACGCCAACGACAACGCCGCCGCTCTTTCCGGCAGGCGGCTGTGACATTGTCGAGCTCTTCGCCACCGTCGGCAATACGCTGGGCAAAATCAGCGGCTCGTCGAAGCGCTTGACCAGCGTGCCCATGCCAAAAGCCCAGACGGAAGCGGCGCCGGTCTACGCCAACCGGGTGGATGCCGCGCTGGCTCGCCCGAACAACCCCATGCTCTTCCAGGGGGCCATCGCCGAAATCGGCCGTCCCAACGGCAGTAAGCTGGCGCAGCTCGGCATGGAAGTGCGCAAGCAGGGACGCACCACCGGTTACACCGAGGGCACGGTGACGCTGATGAACGCGACCGTGGATGTATCTTATGGCGAGGACTTGCAGGCGCGCTTCATTGGCCAGGTCATCACTACGCCCATGAGCCAGGGCGGCGATTCCGGCGCGCTCATTGTCGAGCGTGACAGCTTGAACGCGGTTGGCCTGCTCTTCGCCGGTTCCCGCCGCGCCTCTATTTTCACGCCAATGCAGACCGTGCTCAAGGTGATGGAGGTCGATCTCTGAGCGCGGCGCAACAAAAAAGGACGCCCTGAACAGGGCGCCCCGGTTGCTTCCGTAGGATGCGCTTGTCGCGCTAATTGCCCGCGTCTGTCAACGTGATATTGGCCTCGGGCGCTTCAAAGTCGTCGCCCAATTGGGTGAAGTCATCGACGCTGAAAATGAAGGGCGCGTCCGCCGGCAATAGGGCGAAGGACACGTTATCCGACAGGTTGGCGACGTAGAGATACTGGATCAGATTCGGGTTGGCCGCAATCTGATCGCTGATGACGCGCAGGGCTTCCGCTTCCGCCTGCGCCTCGATCAAGCGGGCATTGGCGCGACCGCGGGCTTCCTGCTCCAGCGCATCGGCGCGACCGCCGGCCTCGGTCTGAACACGTTCCGCTTCGGTGCGGGCGCGCTGCAGCTTCTGTTCCTCGATCTGCTTTTCTTCAATCGAGTTGGCAAAGGCGTCATTGAAGTCGATCTGGCGCACGAGCAAGGAGGTCAAGGTCAAGCCCTGCTCTTTCATCTCGCGGCCGACAACTTCCGAGATGCGCCCGCCGAGCGCCTCACGCTCCAGGCCGTAGATCGCTTCCGCCTCAAACTGCGAGACGACATCGCGGGCGACGGCGCGCACGGTCGGACGAATGAAGTCGGACTCATAGCGATTCTGCCAATTCAGATGAATCTGATTGACATCGCCCCGTTCGATACGATAGAGCACGGTGATATCCAGGCGCACCTCCTGGCCATCAATGGTGAGCGCTTCGACAGCATCGTTGCCTTGCAGGCGTCCTTCGCTGCTGATGCCCGACATGGTGTATTCGCGCTGGTCGGTCGGGTAGATGATGTACTCCTGCAAGCCGGGGATGATGATCGACGTGCCGGGCGCCCGCGCCGGGTCTTCCAGTTCACCGGTCAACACATTGACGATGACCGCCGCCCGCGCCGGCTGCACGATCAGAATGCCGGAACTAACGACGAAAAGCACGACGCCGGCCGCGAAGCCGAAGAGCGCCAGCAAAACGCCGCCACGGGACGACCGCCCCTGTGACGCCAGGGTGAAGGCGAAGGCAACGCCCAGAATGCCAACCCCGAACGCGAGAACCGCGACGATTCCTAATAGGCCACCAAAATTCATGTCCACTCCTTCATAGCAGTTGCATCTGCCATCTCTGTTGTTCGCTTTGATTATACCATACCACGCGCCGCCGCCTGACCACCCAAAAACTGGGGGATTCGTCAGCAGCGCGCCGTAAACGAGTTATACGCTTCCGCAAGGGCTCGGTTGCGTCAGGCGCCGGCCCAGCCGGGTCCGCGTACGACTCGCCCGGGCGTATCGCCGGTGTGCTCGCCGTCGCGCAGTACTTGGCGCCCATTGACGAAGACGTGGATCATGCCGTCGCTGTATTGATGAGGATCGCCGGGCACGGAATGGTCTTGCACCCGCGCCGGATCAAATACGGCGATATCGGCGAAGCAGCCCGGCTTGAGATAACCGCGCGCTTTCAGTTTGAGATTGTCGGCGGCGAAACCGGACAAGCGTCGCACAGCGTCTTCCAGCGTCAGCAAGCCCTCGTCGCGAACGTATTTGCCGATGACGCGCGCGAAGCTGCCATAGGCGCGCGGATGCGGATGATAGCTGAGGAAGGCGCCTTCGGTCGCGATCGAACCGGCGTCAGAGCAGAAACTCACCCAAGGCAGCCGTACCTGTTTGCGCAGGTTATCTTCCGACATGCTGAAGTAGAGCGAGAAGATGCGGCTGTTGTCCTCGATCAGCAGGTCAATCGCCGTATCGGCCGCCGATGTGCCGCGCTCAGCCATGACCTCGCTCAGCCATCTGCCCTGGTACTTGCGCAGCGCCTGCTTGGCGAAGCCGGCCAGCATGATGCCGTCAGGACCGTTCTCCTCAAACATGTTCTCCCATTGATGCGAGGGCAGCGCCATCTCCCGCTTGATGCGCTCGCGCAGGTCAGGCTCTTTCAGGCGCGCGATCATGGCGTCAAAGCCGCCGTCATGCGCCCAGGCCGGAATGCATGAGGCCAGTCCGGTGCCGCTGTAGGGATAGGTGTACATATCGGCGGTCAAGGGCAATCCCTCGGCGCGCAGGGCTTCGACGCGAGCGATGACCTCGTCCATCTTGCGCCAGTTGGCTTTGCCAGCCGCCTTGAGATGATAGATCTCGCCGGTCACGCCGGTTTCGCGCATGATGCGAATCAACTCGTCGAGCGCTTCCAGGAATTGCGCGCCTTCGCTGCGCAAGTGGGTGATGTACATGCCATCGTGCTCGGCGACCACACGGCAAAGCTCGATCAGCTCCTCAGTGCTCTGATAAGTCGCCGGCGGGTAAATCAGCGCCGCCGACATGCCCATGGCGCCCTCGCGCATGGCCGCATGCAGCAAGCGCTTCATCTCGTCCATTTCGCAGTCGGTCACCGGTCGATCGTCATAACCGGCGGCATGGATGCGCAGCGTTGCCGAGCCAACGAACGAAGCCACATTGGTCGCCACGCCTTTGCGCTCGAGGAACTCTAAGTATTCGCCCAGGGTTGTCCACTCGATGTCGTATTGGATGTCGGCGGTGGACAGAATCGTATCGCGGTTGCTTTTCATCTCCTCATTGAGCGGACCCATCGACGTGCCCTCGCCCATGACTTCGAGGGTGACGCCCTGCTTGATATCGCTCATGGAGCGGCCGTCTTCGATCAGGGATTCGGTCGCCCAGCTGAGCATGTTGATGAAGCCGGGGGCGACGGCGAGTCCATCGAGGTCGATGATATTGGCGGCGGATTCGCCGCGCAGGTCGCCGATGGCGGCGATGCGGTCGCCGCGGACGAGGAGGTCGGCGCTGACAGGTGGGTTGCCCGTGCCGTCGTAGAGGGCGCCGTTTCGGAGGAGGGTTGTGCGTGGGGTCATGAGATACTCTTACTTTTGGGCAGACCTTACTGCGCTTCCGCAGCGTTCGCTAGCCAACCCCTCCCCCTACCCCAAACTCTCGCGCAGAATCCGGCCCAGCTCTCTTCTCACCAGGCCGGGCCGCTCATCCCGCAGCAGCGGCAGCCGCGCCCGCGTCCGATGCAGCTGATTCAGGTCGATCTCCTGCGTGATCAGGGCCTCGTCAAAATACAGACCGCGCGTCATGAACTCGCCATCGGGGTCAACCACCGACGAGCCGCCCCAAAAGTTCTTGCCGTCTTCGTAGCCGACGCGGTTGCAGTGCAGGATGTAGGAGGTGAACATGCTGCCATAAGCTTGATTCACATGCTCGACCCAGCGCGTGCCTAACATGCGCTCGCCCTCGTTGAGCCCGCGCGAGGGGCTCGAGCTGTTCAATATCAGGATGTCGGCGCCGTCCAGCCAGAGCAGGTAAGGCGGCGAGACATGCCAGAAGTCCTCGCAGATGAGCATGCCGACGCGGCCGAAGCGGGTGTCGAAGGCGCGCACGCTGTTGCCCTGGGCGAAATAACGCGATTCGTCGAACATGGCATAGGTCGGCAGGTAGAGCTTGTGATGCAGGTGCACGAGTTCGCCGCCGGCCAGGTAAGCATTCGCGATGTAGAAGCGGTTGCGCGCGTCTTCATGCACGAAGCCGACAACGATGTCGATATCACCGCTGGCGGCCAGCAATTGGGTGAAGACCGGATCCGCCGGGTCGCTGCGCAGCGCCACCTCGGGCACGAGGTCCTGCACTTGATAACCGGTCATCGACAGCTCGGGGAAGATGAGTAGGTCGACGCTTTCCGCCCGCGCCTGCCGCGCCGTCTCCAGGTGCAGGCTTAGGTTATGCGCGACATCGCCCAGTTTGGGGTAGATCTGCGCCAGGCCGATGTTGATGCGCATGGCATTTGCTCCTTGGTCGGGTGCCAGGCATCATCATAATCCAGCGCGCGCCTTGCGGCAATTCTCGAGATTCAGGCTGGGGAGCGGCGGGCTTTATCAGTTGCTGTCTTCGGCTCCATCGCGTGGCGGGCGCTGCGTGAAGCGGTAACCGACGCCGCGCTCGGTCCGGATGTAATGGGGATGGTGGGAATCGAATTCCAGTTTGCGCCGCAGGCGGTGCATGTGCACGCGCAGCGTGTCTTCGTTGGCGTAGTCGGCCGACCACACGCGGGAGAGCAGCGCTCGATTATTCACCACTCGGGGCGCATGACGCAGCAAGACATACAGCAGAATCGACTCCGTCGGCGTCAAGCCGAGGACATTTCCCGCGACCTCAATCCGGTTATGAGCGAAATCGATGCTCAAGTTCTTGTCGACGATGATGACTGGTTCGCCATCGTAATCAATGACCGGCACGCGCGAGAGCACCAACTGCAGACGCAACTGCAGCTCGCGCAGATCAAGCGGCTTCACCAGGAAGTCATCGGCGTATTTTTTCAGCCCTTCGGCGGCGCCGTCCACATCGTCGGCGGAAAGCAAGAATATGACCGGCAGATCGGCCTTGGCTTTCAGATCGCTGGCGAGCGCAAAGCCGCTCATGGCGGGCGGTTGGGATGCGATCAGCGCGATACTGGGCAAGCCGCTCCGCCGAACGTATGCTAAGGCCGACTGCGCATCGGCGACCGTCGCGACTTCGTATGAGGATGAATCCAGAAACCCGGCCAGCGACCCGCTAACATTGGAATCGCTTTCAACGATCAAGATCGTATGCCGCTTCATGTCTTGTGCGCGCCTTCTTCGGGCAACAGCGATGCGAAATGCTCACAACGAGCGCATCGTATTGTACTCTGACTCAACAGTTAAGTCAATCTAAATGACTTCTTTTACATGAATCTTATCAACTCGACAAACGCCGCGCTTTCTTTCTTCAGTTTTCGGCGATGGAGCGGTAGAGCAGCCGCTGCCTGGGGCATGCGCTAGACCTGTCCTGGATGTTTTTCGCGCTACCTGAGGCTGGCGGGCTAGAGCTGGATGCTGCGCAAATAATCGAGGTGGCGGATAATCCAGTCGTGCAGCTCGGGCGTCTTGAAATACAGCGCGCCCAACTGCGCTGGATCCAGCGGAATGAATTCCGGCAGGAAGGCGCCGCGCGATGGATCGCCGAATTCAGGCCCGTAGCGCTTGCTGAGGTCTAAATCCTGCAAGAGGCAGACGAAGAAATGTTCTTCCAACTGCTTGCCGGCCTTCCGATGTTCCAGTACAAAGGCGGTTGCGAGCACAGTCGCGATCCCGCCCAATTCTTCATAGAGTTCACGCTCCAGGGTTGCAGTGAGGTCAATATCGGAGCGCTCGACGCCGCCGCCCGGGGCCACCCAATAAGGCGACGATCCATCGGGCTTGACGCGTTTGATCAACAGGACGGAGCCATCACCCGTGAGCAAGATGGCGCGCACCCGCTGATTGATTATTTTCGTCCGTTTAGTGCCTGCTAACATCGCTCAACACCACTGGCGCCGCCTGGACAAGCCAGCGCCCATTTCAATTTCGATGCTATCTGAGAATGGCCAAGTTCAAGTTTTCATGCGGTTAAGCATGGATCGGCAACCGGCCTGGCGCATCTACGCCCTTTAGGCGAAACGCCCGCGTCCGCTGAGTCGCAACTCAATCTCGTGAAGCTATACAGTTTTGAAAGAGTATGGATGCTAACACATATTGTCAACAGTTTCAACAAGGATTGAGGAGGCCATTTTGTAGCCGATCGTCTGCGTCCGTTCGGAATTGAAGCGCACGCGAATCGGGCCTTCGAATGGATCGCGCTCGAGCACTTCCAGCGTAACGCCCATCCGGAGGCCGCGCTCTTGTGAATTCTGCAGCATGGCCGGGTCATCCATGATAAAGCGGCTGATGCGCGCCGGCGTATGCAGGGACAATTTGCAGAGCGGCTTCAGGTTGCGTTCCTGAATGATGCCATGCGGATTGGGAATGGGGTCGCCATGCGGGTCATAACGGGGGTCGCCCAGCTTACGCGCGATTGCCTCGACAAAACGATCCGAAACGCTGTGTTCCAGCGCTTCCGCCTCGTCATGAATTTCATGCAGTTGGTAGCCGAGATCCCGCACGAGATAGGTCTCGATCAGCCGGTGCCGGCGCAGCATCCGCAGCGCAACCCGTTCGCCGAGCTCGGTGAGGCGCACACCACGATACTTGAGATAATCGACCGTGCCCTCTTCCACCAGGCGCTGCGCCATATCGGTCACGGCTGGCGCTGAAATGTTCAGCGCGTCCGCCATGGCATTGGTCGACACGCGTTCGCCGCCGGCCTGCAGCGTGTAAACCGCCTTCAAGAAATCCTCAACCGATTGCGACGACCCGGAAATCTCACTCCTTGCCTTCATTGGTCAGCCTCAGTGTATGCGCGGTCAATGCCAATCATAACACAGAACGACCGCCGGCCTCGCCCCGGCGCGCCAACGCGCTTCTAACAGGACAACGCTAAACTAAAGATGACGAGCCGGTGCATTGGGCCCCGACCTTGGCGCCAGGCCGTGAATTGACCGGCGCCGCAGAAGGCCTTAGAATGTGAGCAGCCAGCGCTCGCCGTAAACATAACGGAATCATGCTATGAGCAGAGATTATTACGACATACTTGGCATCTCGCGCAGCGCCAGCGATGATGAGATCAAGAGCGCGTTTCGTCAAAAGGCGAAGCAATATCACCCCGACGCCAACCCGGACGACGCCAACGCTGAAGCCCGTTTCAAAGAAGTGAATGAGGCTTATGAAGTTCTGAGCGATGATGACAAGCGCTCAGCTTACAATCGCTTTGGCGAAAATTGGGGGCACTACCAGAATTTCAATGGCGAGCATCCCTTTCACGGTGGTGAAGAGGTCCGTTTCACCGACATGTCGGATATCTTCGAGACGATGTTCTCTGGCGCCGGTGGCCGGCGGGGCGGGCGCGGTGGTTATTACAATCGCGCCGATTTCCCGCGCGCCGGGCGCGATATCGAGCGCGCCGTCCACATTAGCCTGCGGGAAGCATACGAAGGCGCCATGCGCGTCGTCAGCAAAGACGGGCGCGATATTAGCGTGCGCATCCCGCGGGGCGCCGCGACCGGCACCAAGGTGCGGCTGGCGGGCGAAGGCCAGCCCGGCGTCAACGGCGGTTCCCCCGGGCATCTCTACCTGGTGGTTGAAGTGGGCGAAGATCCGCAGTTTGAACGGGTGGACGACAATCTGTATGTCGATGTCAAAGTCGATGCGCTGACCGCCATGCTGGGCGGCGAAGTTGAAGTGCCCACGCTTGAACGCCCGCTGCGCACCAGGATCCGCGCCGGCACGCAGACCGGCCAAAAGCTGCGGCTGGCCGGCAAAGGCATGCCCAAGCTCCGCAAGAGCGAGGCTTATGGCGACCTCTACGCGCGCGTCATGATCACTGTGCCCAGAGAGCTTGATGCTGATCAGCGCGCCCAGGCCGAAGCCCTGCGCGAAAGTTTGCGATAGCATGGCGAGGCGACTGCGTCGGATTTTGTTGATGGCCATCTGCGCCCTGCTGCTTGCGGCTTGCGGCGCCGCGGCGGATTCCGCTGCCGGCCCATTAACCGGGCGCGGGGAGGCCAGCGCCCAGTCAGGGACGCCGACCGCCCTGCCCGCCGCGATGATCGAAGCGGCCGATGCCGAATACACCTTGCTGACAAATCTTTACGAGCGCACGAGCCCGTCGGTCGTCAGTATAGAATCGACATTCATCGACGCGGCCGGCGCCAGCGCGACGCGCCGTGGTTCCGGCTTCGTTTACAACCGGCAGGGGCATATCATCACCAACGCGCACCTGGTGAACGATGCCGCCGCGATCACGGCGACGCTGCGGAATGCCTATGTCTTGCGGGCGGAGCTGGTTGGCCTGGACCGCTTCAGCGATCTCGCAGTGCTCAAGGTCAATACGGCGGAAGAGCGTCTGGCGCCGCTGAGAATAGGCGAATCGGCGTCGGTCAAGGTGGGGCAGCGCGCCATCTCAATTGGCAATCCATTCGGCCAGGAGACGTCTATGACCGTCGGCATCGTCAGCGGGCTTGGGCGAACGCTGCCGTCAGCCGAGTTGATTGAGGCCGGCATCGCGCCTGGCTTTGATAATCCCTCCATCATTCAGATTGACGGCGCCATTCACCCGGGCAATTCGGGCGGCCCCCTGCTCGATTCGAAAGGTCTTGTCATCGGCATCACGACCGCCATGCGCTCCGACAGCGGCGGCTTTCAGGGAATCGGCTTTGCGGTGCCCGCTGATACGATGCGCCGCGTCATACCCGATCTCCTGCGGCAGGGGCAGGTCGACTACGCCTGGATGGGCATCTCGGTGATGCGCGAGGACGGCGGTTATGGCGTGGCCGGCTTAAGCGAAGCGCTGGACCTGCCGGTGGAGCGCGGCGTCCTGCTTCGAGGCGTGACCGAAGGCTCGCCCGCCCAGTTGGCCGGCTTGCGCGGCGGCACGACGCTGATTGACGTGCGCGGCGAGCTCGTCTGCGCCGGCGGCGATTTGATCGTGGCCGTCAACGACTTTTACTTTGATGATCTCGATGGCCTGGTGACCTATCTGGTGCAGCATACGCGCCCGGGCGATGACGTGGAGTTGGTCGCCATCCGCGACCGGCGCCCGCTCGAATTAAGGCTGCAGCTGCAAAGCCGGCCTGCGCAGAACCGACCCGTTATCGACTGCATGGCAGCGCAATAGGCTATCGAATATGGAAGACATCGT
Organism: Chloroflexota bacterium; assembly: GCA_011523545.1. Lineage (GTDB taxonomy): Bacteria > Chloroflexota > Anaerolineae > Aggregatilineales > Phototrophicaceae > UBA6055. The sequence goes on from WTGN01000032.1 coordinate 94,288, forward strand.
CCTGGAAGACGCCCTGGCGCGGATGCGCCCAATTGCCGACCAAGATATCCCAAGTATCCAACACCTGGCCTCCGCGGAGGAGATCGCGCGGAACACCTTCGTGCCGCACCCATACCCGCCTGGGGCGGCCGCGGAATTCGTCCAGAAGGCGCAAGAACACTGGCAGAATGAGGACGGCTTCGTATTCGCGATCATAGAAAAGGAGAGCGGGCAATTCGCCGGCTGCATGGGCATCCATCCAACGCCGGCGCATAACCGGGCCGAAGTCGGTTACTGGATCGGGCTGCCATTTTGGGGCCGCGGCCTGGCGACGGCGGCGCTGCGCCTGCTCATCCAATTCGGCTTTGAAGAGTTGAAGCTCAATCGCATCGCCGCCGGCCATTTCCCTCAGAACCCAGCATCGGGACGTGTGATGCAGAAGGCGGATATGCGCTATGAGGGGCGGCTGCGCGGCACACGCTTCCATCGCGGCGAATATAAGGACGAGCTGCACTACGCAATTCTGCGGCAGGATTATGAGACGCGGACGGCGGCGGCTGGCGCGGGAAAAACAAAAGAGACCGCAGAGGATTAGTCTGCGGCCCCTCGACTGTTAAAATCACAGTCTGGCGGTTTCGGGTTCACCCCCTAACGGAGAAACCCTTAGAGGTGTGAATCAGTTAGAGGGTAGCCCCCTTAGAACCTGACATGTCTGATCACCTCCTTTACTCGGCCAACGATGTCAAGAGCATAACACAAGCGGGCGGCGAATGCAAGTCAACCGCCGCGTGGTAGTGAATCCATTTCGGTCGAAATACATTTGCTCAGTCATCGACATGGGATACTTAACCCGAAGTACCCACGATCTGGCAGGGGCGAGCCGCCGGCTCGCCCGTACGCGTCGCACATTCATGAAATGGCTTGCCTCTGTTTGACAGCGCAAGCGGGCATTTCAGCGCCGCGCCTAGACACAGCGGGTCAAACGCGCCAACAGGCTGACAGGCGCTTGTTGTAATTTGTTTCCACCGAATTCGATACGCTACCGGAAGGGGCTAGGGGTGAGGTTGAAATCGCGATGCGCTATAATCGCGGTCTATCGTATCGATCCCGGAGCGAGCCTCGCTGTGACCCGCCACTTCCACCCGGCCCACCGCCGGCAAGCCATTCAATGGGCGCGGAATTTGATCGCGCGCGAGTTTTACGTCCTGGACACCGAGACCACCGGCTTGGGCCCGGCCGACGAAGTGGTGCAAATCGCCATCCTCAACGGGGATGGCGAAGCGGCGCTGAATCAGCTTGTCAGGCCGACTGTGTCGATCCCGCCGGTCGCCACGGCCATCCACGGCATCCGCGACAGCGATGTGCGCGACGCGCCCAGCTTCAAGGAAATTTATATCCGGCTGTCGACGCTGTTGGCCGGGCAAGTTGTCATCGCCTACAACATGGATTTCGATTGGCGCCTCCTGGGGCAGACGGCGGCGCGCTACCGCCTTCCCCCGATACGCATCGGCAAAGGCGACTGCGCCATGAAGCAATACGCCAAATTCAAAGGCATTCGCCAGCCGAACGGCCGCAATTATGTCTGGCACAAACTGGGCGTCGCCATCGCGCAAGAGGGGCTGCCGGCGGCGCGCGCCCATGACGCCCTCGGCGATGCCCGCATGACCCTCGCGCTCATCCGCAAGATGGCGTCTTACGCCTGAACGTCCGCAACAGCACAATCTCGTACTTCCCGCCCAGGCGGGCGCATCGCGAAGAGCTTGCGAATTGGTTTGTGCGATCCTGCGAATCATACTTTAATGAATGTGGCTTCTTGTCGGCAGCTTTCGCGCCATTTTGACGCGCGAACCGAGGGGCCTGCCGGGCCGCGCTGCTGCAATCCTGACTGAGTCAGCGACATTTGAGGATAGGAACTAACTGTGAATAAATTGAGCGCCAAATTCAACTTGCTTATCGCTTCCCTGCTGCTGGTTTTCACTGCCGGGCAGGCGCTGGCGGCGGACATCACGGTCGACGCCGATTGCAGCTTGCCGAACGCCATCCGCTCGGCCAACGAGGAAGCGTTGGTCGAGCCGCAGGCCGACTGTGAAGACGGCGACGCCGACGATGGCAACTCGCAAGTCGATGACAACGGCGTCGAGATCCCCGCCGGCCAGGACCGGATCACGATTGATGTCTCCGGTACGGTCGATGGCGTCATCACGCTCGATGGGGTGCTGGCCATCACCTCCAACATCGCGGTTGAAGGCGGCGGCTTCACGATTGAGGGCGCCGGCAACCAGATCTTCAACATCACAGCTGGGGCGCTAAGCGCAACCGACCTCACGATGAACGGCGGCTGGAACGAGGGCAACGGCGGCGCGATTTCCGTTTCCAATGCGACCCTCACGCTGGTGAACAGCGTCGTCAGCGGGAGCGGCGCCAAGGAATTGGGCGGCGGCATCTACGCGCTCGAAAGCGATCTGACGCTCATCGACAGCGTCGTAACCGGCAACAGCACCGGCATCGTCAATCGTCCGGCGCAGCCGGCCGACGATGAGACGGCCGATGACGGCGCTGATGCAAGTGAAGAGGGCGCGTCGCAAGCGGCAGAATCGGAAGATGCTGAACTGAATGCGCAAACGGAACCCAGCGAAGAGCCGGAGACCATAACCTGGGACACCTTTGGCGCTGGCATCTATTTTGCAGGCGCCGACAATGAACTGGTCATCGACAAGAGCGGCCTGGACAGTAACGCGTCGCCATCCGACGGCGCCGGATTATACATCGCCAGCGGAAGCGCCACGATTACAAACTCGACCTTCAGCCTCAATGTCGCCGGCGGCGCTGGCGGGGGCATCTACAACGCCGGGGAAAGCACGCTCACTCACGTGACCGTTGTGCATAACGTGGCCGAAGACACCGGCGGCCTGCTCGATTCCACAACGCTCCTCCTCTACAACAGCATCCTTGCGGATAACGAGGGCGGCGATTGTTCCGGCACCTTGAACGGGACCATAGGCAATCTAATCCGCGATCTTTCCTGCGGCCACGATGGCCTCAGCGATGATCCAAATTTGCTGCTCCTGGGCGGTTCGCCCGCCTACTACCTGCCGCAAGCCGGCAGCCCGGCGCTGGACGCCGCCTCGCCCGATTATTGCCTCTTGACTGATCAGCGCGGCATCGACCGGGCGCCGGAAACCTGTGACATTGGCGCGGCCGAACATCAGGAGGGCGTCTTCCAATTTCAGATTCAAAGCGCGCTGGCTTTGCTCTCCCAGCCGGATTCAGGCGGTTCTGGCGCTTCAGCCGAGGAAGCAACAGCAGTGCCGACGCCCGCAGAGCCGACGCCCGAGCCGACCCCGCTGCCGCCCACCTGCGAACGATTGCCCGCCCACATCACCGTCTCCGCCGCCAGCGGGGCAGAATGCAAGATCGCGGACGCGGCCGGCGTCGGCAATCAGATCTTGATCGATAACGGATTCATTTACGCCGTCGATATATTTGGCAGCGTGAACGAAGTTATGCCGGTTTGTTTCCGGCACGACGAGGGCGCTATCGTCCTGCTTGATGCCGCCAACTCGCCGCGCAACATTGTGCTGCTGCTAGCGCGCAAAGAAGCCGACGGTTGGATCTGCGCCGATGTGGACCGGCCCGGTACGGCTGTCCTGATGCCCTGGGCCTTTCTGTTGTCCGGCCATGTTCCCGAGCCGGTTTGGGAGCTGACCGGCTGTACGGTGACCACCACCGACATCCTTAATTTGCGCAGCGAGCCGAACACGACGAGCGAAATCCTCGCCAATGTGCTCAATGACAACAGATTGCCGGCAGACCGGAAGACCATCAATTTCTACCGCGTGAATTATTTCAATATCATCGGTTGGCTGAGCGCGGATTATCTCAATACCGCCGGCGATTGCGATTGATGCATGCGCTTTGATGGCAAGGTCGTCCTGGTCACGGGCGGCTCGAGAGGCATCGGGCGCGAGATCGCCCTCGGTTTCGCGGCGCGCGGCGCCAAGGTCGCGCTCCACTACAAGGCCAATCACGAGGCGGCCCGGGCAACGCTTAAGCGCATGGAGGGCGCCGGTCATCTGCTGCTGCCGGCCGATATCGCTGAGGCAGCGGCGGTGGCGGGCATGGTGGACCAAGTGGTCACAAGCATGGGCCGCCTGGACATCCTGGTGAATAACGCCGGCATCTATGAAGAGCTATTGCTCCCCGACGCCTGTTATGCCGAGTGGCAGGCGCATTTCTCCCGTGTGCTGGGGGCGAATCTGCTCGGCGCGGCAAACGCCAGCTTTTGCGCCGCTCAGCACATGATGAAACATGGCGGCGGGCGCATCGTCAACATCTCCTCGCGCGGCGCTTTCCGTGGCGAGCCGAGCGCGCTCGCTTATGGCGCCAGCAAAGCCGGCCTGAACAGCCTTGGGCAATCAATGGCGAAGCTGCTGGCGCCGCATAACATTTTCGTCGGCACGGTGGCGCCCAGTTTTGTCGAAACGGATATGGCGGCCGAGCGGCTCGCCCAGCCAGACGGCGACGAGATTCGGCGGCAATCGCCGGTTGGCCGCGTCGCCCGGCCGGAAGAAGTCGCCTATGTCGCCATGTTCCTGGCCTCGGAAGGCGCGGAGTTCACCACCGGCGCAATCGTCGATGTCAACGGCGCTTCATACCTGCGCAGTTGATCGGGCGCGGGGTTGCCAACATGCGCTTGCACATTCTTGAAACGCCGCGCCTGCGCATCCGCCCTTTCTCTGAGGCTGACCTGGACAATTGCGCGCTTTTTCGCCGAGTCGTCTTCGGGCTTGATGAACCGCTTGAAAATGCTCGCAATTGGCTAACGTGGACCATCGACAGTTACCGCGAGCTGGCGCAGCTTGGTCAACCGCCTTACGCCGATTATGCGGTCGTCCTGAAGGAGAGCGGCGCTATTCTTGGCTCGGTCGGGATCGTGCCCACGCTTCTGCCCTGGGGCGCGCTCAAAGGCGACCCTGACGACCGCTTGCTCAGCCCGGAGATCGGCTTGTTCTGGGGCATCCTGCCCGAATTTCGCCGGCGCGGTTTCGCGCTTGAAGCGGCTGGCGCGCTCCTCGGCTATCTCTTTGATGACTTGGGGGCGCGGCAAGCGGTGGCGACGACCGAGCGCGACAATATCGCATCGCAACGCGTGATGGCAAAGCTGGGCATGACGCTGCTGCGCAATCCCAATCCGGAACCGCATTGGTGTCAAGTCGTCGGCTTGATCGAGCATCCCAGCGTACGCTGATCGGTCGATTCTCAAAATCAGTGTGAATGACCCCATTCTATGCGCTATAATCTGAATCATCAGTGCCTTCACTGCCTTGATCCGCCGATAGGCTGGAAACGAGACAGCAGGCCGCCGAGGAATCAAAGGACCAATGAACAAGGAGAACATCATGAAAGGGAAATTAGTTTCATTGCTTGTATTGCTTGCGCTTATGACGGGCATCGTCGGGGCGCAAGACAGCTACGAGCTGACGATCATGCACACCAACGATGTGCACGGCCATCACGAGCCGCAGCGAAACGGCGATGGCGGCGCCGCCCGTCAGGCGACCGTCGTGCAGCAGATACGCGCGGAAGGCGGCAACAACTTGCTGCTTGACGGCGGCGACCGTTTCACCGGCACGCTCTTCCATGTGCAGCACCGCGGGCAGGACAGCGTGCAGATTATGAACGCCATCGGTTACGATGCTATGGCGCTCGGCAATCACGAATTTGACGATGGCGAAGAGATCCTCGCCGCTTTTGTTAAGGGCTTGAACTTCCCCGCCCTCAGCGCCAACACCGATTTCAGTGAAGAGCCGCTCCTGGCGGGCTTGATCAAGCCATCAGTTACGCTGGATGTCGGCGGCGAACAGATCGGCATCATCGGCCTGGTGACGCCGGAGACCGACATCCTGTCCAAACCGAGCGACGCGCTGGTCTTCCATCACGACCTGGTGGGCGTCACCCAGACCGAAGTCGACAAGCTGACGGCGGAAGGCGTCAACAAGATCATCTTGTTGACTCACATCGGTTACGGGGCGGACCTGCACGTGGCCCAGAATGTCAGTGGCGTTGACGTCGTCGTCGGCGGCCATACCAACACCTTCCTCAGCAACACCTACGCCGGCGCCATCGGCGAGTACCCGACCGTGCTGGAGAGCGTCAGCGGCGAGCCGGTGCTCGTGGTGCAAGCCAGCACCAAGACGGTTTACCTGGGTCGCCTTGATGTCGAATTCGACGCCGACGGCCTGCTGACCGATTGGGATGGCGACGCGATCCTGCTCAGCCGCTACATCAGTCCCGACCCGGACATCAGCGACATCATCGCCGGCCTTGCCGAACCCATTGCAGAGCTGCGCGCCGTGCCCGTTGGTGAAACAGCGGTCGCTCTAACCGGCACCAGCCCGCGTCTCTGCCGCATTGAAGAATGCCTGCTCGGCAATGTGATCACTGATGCCGTGCTGGAAGAGACCGGCGTCGACATCGTGCTGCAAAATGGCGGTGGCATCCGCGCCGATATTGACGAAGGCGCCGTGTCCCTGGGCGAGGTGCTCAATGTGCTGCCCTTCGGCAATCTGATCAGCACTTTTGAATTGACCGGGGCGGATGTGTTGGCGGCGCTGGAGAATGGCGTTGGCCGCGTCGAGGTGGACGAGAACAACAACCCGATGGTCGATGGCGCGTCGGGCCGCTTCCTGCAAGTTGCCGGCATGCGTTTCACCTTTGACGCGACGCAGGAACCCGGCAGCCGCATCGTCAGCGCCGAGGTCATGCAATATGGCGAATACGCCGCGCTCGATATGGACGCGGTTTACACCGTCGCCAGCAATGACTACATGCGCGGCGGCGGCGATGGCTTCTCGGTCCTGGAAGACAATGCCATGAACGCCTACGACGCCGGCCGGCCGCTGGACCAGGTGGTTGCCGATTACATCGCCGCCAATAGCCCGCTCAGCGCGGAGCTTGAAGGGCGGATCACGCATCAGGCTGGCGGCTAGCTTCCGCCAGCGGCACGCGTCACCACAAAATCTGAAGGGGCGGGACTTGTCTCGCCCCAAAGCTTGCCCTTTCGATTGGACGAGCGTTTCAGCGAAACGCCCCCGCTGCATCGTTTGAAATAGAACAGCGCATTCCTCGAAGTGCGCTCTGTGCTCTGCGGTGAAAGCACTGTGCAGTGTGCGCCATAGCCTTAGCTTTGCCGCCGCACCAGCCCCCGCTCGCCCCATGCCAATGCCGCATCTGTGCTATAGTCGAGTAGATTCGCAGCGGCGACAACCATGGGCGAGAACGACAGCTTCTACGACATCTTCTTCATCTTCCACCCGGTCGACATTGAGGCGGTACGGCGCGTGGCGGCGCAGGCCAGCGCGACCGGCGTCGAATGCTATTTTAGTGAAGACGAATTCGGGAAGACCGATGCCGGCGTCAAGATATTGCAGGGCGCTATTCTGCGCTCTTATACAGTTGCCTTCGCGCTGTCGCCGGCATCCGCCGAAAGCCAGCTCTGCAATGCGCTGCTGCAGTACGCCGTCGGCAATGGCAAGCGGGTGCTGACGCTCATCCTGGATGATGACCTGGATGTCGAGGTGCATCCCTCCATCGCGCAGAACCCTTATGTTTTCTTGCGCGACGGCGATGACCTGGCGGCGCGCGTGGAAGAGATGCGCGCTTTTCTGCCGGCCGATGACAACCTCAAACTGCACACTGACCTGCTCGTCCTCGCCAATAACTGGCGGGACCGCGGCCGCCCGCCGGACCTGCTCTTGCCGCCGGACCGGCTGGAAGAAGCGCGCGGCTGGCTGGCGACCGCGTCGGCGCGCCATCCGAAACCGTCGCCGCTGCAGGTGGAATTCATACATACCAGCCGCCGTAGACCGCCCAAACGCCGACCGCCCGTCGCCAGGCGGGTTGCGCTTGGCATCGCCCTGTTGATTGCTGTGCTCGTTGGCCTGCTGCTGCTGGCGCGGTTTGTGGGAACGGCGCAATTCACTGGCGCGCTGACGAGCGAGGCGCAGACGCAAGCCGTGACCGTGGCCAGCGATGGCGCCCTGGGCCTAATTGACAATGTCGCCGCCACCAGCGTCAGCTTGCGCGCGGCCGCCGCCAGCAGCGCAACCGCCGAATCGATCCGCGCCACCGCCGCCGCCCAGGTCACAGCGACGGCACAGGCGCAGGTTGATATGCGCGCTACCGACATGCGCGCCACCCAAGTCGCCCTATTGGAGCGGGACGAGGTCGCGCGGCGCCTGGTTCTTGCGGGCGATGAAGCGCTGGCGCAAGGCAAAGTCGAAAAAGCGCTTGCGCTGGCCTGGGCGGCGAAAGACGGCCTTGATGATCCCGCCGCTGCTTTTCGCCTGCTGCGGCGGGCGGCCGCGGCTGAACGCAGCCTGACCATCGACGGCTACACTATTTTACGCTTCCAGCCGGGGGGCGCGCGCTTCGCCCTCGTAGCCGAAAGCGCCGACCGCCTGCAAATCTTTGACACCCAGACCTGGGGGCTGATTCTTGAATTAACCGAGCACGAACATCCCATCACGGCGATGGCATACAGCCGCGACGGCCGCTATCTGATTTCGGGCGCCAGCGATGGCGAAATCATCATCCGCGACGGCAATACGGGCGCAATTAAGCATCGGCTCGCCGCTCACCAGGACGCTGTCACATCAATCGCGGCATATCCCGAAAGCGACAGACTGGTGAGCGCCGGGCGGTTGCCGCATCTCGCAATCTGGGACCTGAACGATGGCGGGAAATTGGCTGATTTCGCGCTGGAGGATGCGCCGGAGAGTCAATTCGGCGGCTTGCTCGTCAGCGCGGACGAGGCCCGCGTCATCGGCCAGTCATCCGACGGTGGAAATTGGACCACGGCGCAGTGGTCCGCCGACGCGCTTGAACCGCTGACGGCGGAATCGGACGCGAGCGATTACCGCGGCTATGACCGGCAAGGGCGCAGCGGCTATACCGGCGGGCGCAGCTTCCCCGCTTACCCGGGCGACCCCAACACCGGCGATGTCCAGCTCTGGGACCTGGGGACGGGCCAGCCGATCGCGCGCCTGACTGAGGGATTCAATTGGTCGCTGCTTAGCGGCGCGGACCTGACCGCCGCAGTCGACGAGTTGCTATTTGTCAGCTTCCAAAAGGAAAGCGCCCTGCTGGTCATCCGCACTGACGGGATCGGTCAGTGGGCTGCCTTGGTTGATATAGGCAGCGGCCGCCTCCTGCGCCGTTTCGATAACGAAATTGCGGCGAGCCTGAAAACCGCCGAGCTGCTCAGTGACGGCTCGGTGCTTTCCGCCACGGAAGACCGCCGCGTGATTCTCTGGTCGAGCGCCGACGGCGGTTTGATCCGCGAGATCGCCCGCGCGCCCGAAAGCATAGAGCAGCTGCGCCTCAGCCCGGCGGGCGATCTCATCATCGTCCGTACAAGTGATGGCGCCGCCCATATCTGGCAATTTAGAGATACGGCCGCCGAACCCCTGCAAAAGTTAACCGGCGCGCTGCCGGGCACATCCGTCAGCCCGAGCGGCGCTGCCCTGCTCCTTGTAGCGGACGATGGCATTCGCTTGATAGATCTCAATACGAACGAAGCGCTCCTGCAACTTCAGGGGAGCGCGGTCAGCAGCGCGGACGCCAGATTTGCGGTTCACGAGGACGGCAAGTCGCGGCTGTACGACGGAGAAAGCGGCCTTGAAATCCACAACTGGGATTGGGGCGGCGGCGCGCTGACCGCCCTGCAGCTGGCGCCCGCTGGCGACCGGCTGCTGGCACTGACCGAAAGGAATGAGCTTTGGCTCGCCCGGCTTGATGCCGAGCGGCCCCGGCGTTTGGCGCGGCAGGTCCCGCCGCCTTCGCTCATCAGGTTCTCGCCCGGAGGTGAAACCGCCTTGACGCTGCTGGACGACATCGCTTTGCTATGGGATACCGAGACGCCCGCCGCTCTGGGCGCTTACCCGCTGGGCGCGACGGCCGGCGCGGACTTGCAAGCCGCTTTCAACAAAGACGGCGACGGCATCATATTCTTTCTGCAGTTGGAAGGCGGCCTGGCCGGGCTGACGGCGCTTGAGCTCGCCGACAACAGCCCGCGGCGCCAGACCTTTATCGACGTCGAGACTGGCCAACTTTCAGCGGACGGCGAGACCCTCGCCCTCGCTTTTCGAGACGGCCGCGTTCATATTCTGATCACGGAGACGGGCGAGATTCTGGCTTCTTTGCCCGCCGTCCCAGGTGAAGTGCGGAAGCTGCGATACTTGCCGCAGGCGAATGCGCTCGTGACCGCCTCAGGCGCTGAGCTGAATTTTTGGGACCTGGCCGCTGGCGCCGTCGATCAGCGATTTGCCCATCCCGCGCCGCTGCTTGATTTTCAGCTCAGCCGAGACGGGCGGCGATTTCTGACCATCGACGAAGGCGGAGTCTACCGGCTCTGGCAGGTCGAAAGCACGGAGGAGCTGCTGGCGCGCATCGCCGCCAATCATGCGCCGCGCGGCCTGACCTGCGCCGAACGCGAACAGTTTTCGGTCGCGCCGCTCTGCGAGTAACCGGCATGGTTCGCATTTTATTCGCCTCTTGGTACAGCGGGCTAGGCGGCGGCGAAACGGACTTGCTCACGCTGGCGGGCGCGCTCGATAAAAGCCGTTACCAACCCCATCTCCTGCTGCCGGCCGCCGGTCCATTGGCGGAGCGCTGGCGCGGCAAAGGCTGGCCCGTGCACATCATCCCGTATCGCGGCGCGTCGACCTGGTTCATCCCGGCGATTTGGGCGCGCTTCCCGGTTGTGCGCCGCCTTTGCGACCTGTTTAATGAAGCGCAAATCGACATCGTACAGAGCGATTATCATACGCTGCCGCTGATCGCCCCGGCCGCCGAAAGAGCCGGCATCGGCTTGACCTGGACTGTGCACGGCTGGTGGTTCAAACCGAAACCCTGGCAGCGCGCATTCTTCCGGCGGATACCAGTGGTGGCGCGCAGCAGAGCGATACGCGACGGCTTCCTCGGGGCGCCCCCCTTCATGCCGCCCGAGAATTTGCCGGTGATTTACACCGGCGTGGATACCCGGCGCTTTCATCCCGGCCTGGACCGGGTTGCGCTGCGCCGTGAAATCGGCATCGGCGACGACGCTGAGGTGGTGGCGATGGTCGCGCGATTCCAGCCCGTCAAGGGGCATCATAATTTTCAGGCGATGGCGGAAGCGATCCTGGCGCAGCGGCCCGATGTACGCTTCATCGTCGCGGGCGGCAATGACCTTGGTTCCGCCGCCGACCAACGTTATCGCGCCGATATTCTGGCCAGGGCGCAATCCAACCCCACCTTGCGCGATCGCCTGCATTACCTCGGCTTTCGCGGCGATGTCGAAAGGGTCTACGCCGCCGCTGATGTCTTCGTCTGCCCGTCAGATTTTGAGAGCTACGGCATCGCCAATCTGGAAGCGATGGCTTGCGCAACGCCGGTCGTCAGCATAGGCCGCGGCGGCCCGTCGGAGACGATCGTAGATGGCGTCACCGGCTACCTCGTCGAGCCCGGCGCGCCTGAGGAGCTGGCCGGGCATGTGCTGCGCCTGCTGGATGACCGGGCGCTGCGCAAGCGCATGGGCGCTGCCGGCCGCGCGCGCATTGAGAGCGACTTCTCCATTGAGGCGGCCGCCGCCGCGTACAGCAAGATTTATGAAGACCTGCTGGCGCTCAATTGACAGTGGCGTTGCTCAGGAATTTGGCCAGCGTGTCCCCCAGCGTATTGTCCTTCAGATAGGCGATATGCTCGCCCGAAAAGGGAATGGGCTGCATGCCGAAGCGATTGACCAGGGCATTATCCGGTACCGTATTCGGCGCCGCCAGCAAGTCGAGCAGACTGCTGCTCACGGGCGAGCCGGGCAGCAGCGCCTCCATGAGGAGCACGGCCGGGCGCAGCAGCCAGACCGGCGCCGGCAGCAGCAGCCGCCAAGCGCCAACCGCCGCCAGGATGCGCCTTTGGATCTCGCCGAGCGTCAACACTTCGGGGCCGCCAAGCGTGAGTTCGGCGCCGACCGTGCTCTCGTCATCAAGGCAGCGCATGACCGCCTCGACCACATCATCAACCGCCACCGGCTGGAATTCGGCTTTGCCCCCGCCGATCAACGGGAAGAAAAGCGGCGTCACCTTGAGCAGGCGGGCGAATGTATTGAAGAATTCGTCTTGCGGCCCGAATATCGCTGACGGGCGCAGCGCCGTCCATTTCAAGCTGGAGGCGGCGACGGCTTCCTGAGCCCGGCCTTTGCTGGCGAGGAAACGATATGGCAAATCGCTTTTGGCGCCGTTCTGGCTGATGTTGATGAAACGCTCGACACCCGCCTCTTTCGCCGCTTTCAAGACATTGACCGTACCCTGATAGTTGACCGCCTCATAGGTCTGCCCGCCCTTTTCCATGGCGATGGCGACAGTGTGCACAACGCCATCGACGCCCGCCATCGCCTGTTTCAGGCTGGCCGGCCGCGTGACATCGCCTTCGATGATTTCGATGTGATCTGCGATCGCCCCCAGTCGGATGGCCGCCTTCGCCTTGCGCCGCACGAGCGCGCGGGCCGGGCGCCCCTCCGCGACCAATCGCTTCATCGTCTGATTGCCCAAGTAGCCGGCCGCGCCCGTCACCAGAATCGTCATCGCAGACTCCTTTCGCACTCGCCGCTCTTACTATTATTGTAACGGCAAATTAATGGGAAGTTTGCAGAGGCTTTTGGCGGTCGCTTTCTAAGCGACCCGCTGAGAAGTCTTGATGCGCGCTCTCCTCTGAACTTGTCATATACCGTCTTCGATCGCGGCGAAATCTGTAGGGACGACTCGGCGAGTCGCCCAAAAGCACACGTAAGCACAAGCTCGGGCGTTTCGGCGCCGCGCGTATCGATAGCGGGTCAAGCGCCCCTACGCCAATTGTCGGGTTCAATGTTTTGTGTTAGCCCTGTCCAGGTTTGCGAGCGGCTGTGATAAAATACGCTGGCCGCGCAAACACGAGAATTCTGCGAGAATTCGCAATTGCCGAAACAGACACAGGTCATTCGCCTCGATGCAAACGCGCCAGAGGCTGCAGCAATCAGCATCGCCAGCCGCACAATTTTGGCGGGCGGATTGGTCGCCTTTCCCACCGAAACTGTCTATGGACTGGGCGCCAATGCTTTGGACGCGGCGGCGGTCGCAAAGATTTTCGCCGCCAAGGGCCGCCCCGGCACGGACCCGCTTATCGCGCATATCGCCGGCTTCGACCAATTGCCGCTGGTCGCGCGCGATGTGCCGGACCTGGCGCGTAAGCTCGCTCAGCGATTTTGGCCGGGTCCATTAACGCTGGTGCTTAAGAAATCTGGCGGCATTCCCGACAATATGACGGCCGGCCTCGACACGGTCGCCCTGCGCCTGCCCGATCATCCGGTTGCGCTGGCCCTCCTGCGGGCGGCGGCAGTGCCGATCGCGGCGCCGAGCGCGAACAAGTTCTCCCGCCCCAGCCCCACCTGCGCCCAGCATGTCCTGGATGATCTCGCCGGCCTTGTCGATATCCTGCTGGATGCCGGCCCGACATCCATCGGCGTTGAATCGACCATCCTCAGCCTGGTTGATGACCCGCCGCGCCTCTTGCGCCCGGGCGGCGTGTCATTGGAGGCCCTGCGCGCGGTCTGCCCGGCTTTGGAGTATGCGCCGCATTTCCTGGGCGATGATCAGCTTGCGCCGGCGCCGGGCGCCATGCTGCGGCATTATTCGCCGCGGGCCCGCCTGTTGCTCTTTGCCGGCGACGATGAGGCCGCGGTCAGCGCCGCGATGCGCGCAGAAATTGTTGGCCGCGACAATGTCGGCCTGCTGGCGAGCGACGCCGACGCCCTTCAATTTGCCGACCTTAACATACCGACCGAAACGCTCGGCTCAAATGCCGAGGAAGCCGCTCTGCGCTTGTTCGCCGCCATGCGGGCGCTGGACCGGCGCGGGCTGGATACGATTGTGGCGCGAGCGCCGAAAAAACAAGGCTTGGGCCTGGCGCTCTGGGACCGCCTGCTGCGCGCCGCCGCCGGCTCCATAGTCGAGGTGACTTGATTGCAAATCAGTCGAACAGGATTAATCTAAGCACCGACGCAAGCGAGAGAAAAGAGAACACCGACAGCGTCTGCGCTCGCTTTCTTGGCGAACCTGCTATATTCCAACTGCAATCATAGCGAAATGTGTAGGGGCGACTCGGTGAGTCGCCCTAATGCACGCAGAATTACATACGCGGGCGTTTCAGCGAAACGCCCCTACAGACGCCTCTTTTGCGGGTTCGTAATTTTGTGTGTTCCGAGTTGTGACTCGTGACCAACTGTGGTGACAATCATGCAGAATTAGATCTGCGATCATTGCGATATCTGTAGGGGCTGCTTATCAAGTCGCCCGTGCCCCACACCTTCGGCAATCGACGGGCGACCAAGTTGGTCGCCCCTACAAAATCACATTTTGCGGGTTCGCCGGCAAGAATGTTTCCGCTTCCACTATGCTATAATCTAGCCGGCGTCGTTGAACATCAAGGAACGGTCGGTGGCGAAACTCATTCAAATCAAGGATATCGCGGCATACGAGGGACAAGCCGTTAAGGTGCGCGGCTGGGTCTACAACAAGACCGGCAAGGGCCGCTTGCAATTCATCCTGCTGCGCGACGGCAGCGGGCAAGCGCAATGCGTCGCCTTCAAGAAAGACATGGCGCCGGATCAGTTCGAAGCCGCCCGCGCGCTGACGCAGGAATCATCCGTCATCATCACCGGCAGCGTACGCGCCGATGACCGCGCGCCCGGCTTTCCCCCCGGCTTCGAAATCGGCATCCAGGAGCTGGAGGTCATGCAGCTAGCGCAAGAATATCCGATCACACCAAAAGAGCACGGCACCGAGTTCCTGATGAACCACCGGCACCTGTGGCTGCGCAGCAACCGCCAATGGGCGATTTTGCGAATCCGCGCGACCATCATCAAAGCCATGCGCGATTGGCTGGATGACCAGGGTTTTCTGCTCGTTGATACGCCGATCATCACGCCGGCGGCCGGCGAAGAGACGACCACGCTCTTCGATGTGGATTATTTCGGCGAGAACGCATTCCTGGCGCAGACGGGCCAACTTTACAACGAAGCCAACATCATGGCCTTTGGCAAAGTCTATTGCTTCGGGCCCACCTTCCGCGCCGAGAAATCAAAGACGCGCCGCCATCTGATCGAGTTCTGGATGCTGGAGCCGGAGATCGCCTTCTGCAGCCTGGAAGAGCTGATGGACATCGAAGAAGGCATGGTGGCATACGTGGTGGCGCAGGTGCTGGCGGAGCGCGCGGGCGAGCTCGCCATCATCGAACGCGACATCGACAAACTGAAGGCGATTACGCCGCCTTTCGCGCGCATCAGCTATGATGACGCCGTCGCGCGCCTGCAAGCGCGGCAGCGGCAGCTGGACGACCCCGCGGCGCAAGCGGAGCTGGCGATCGAATGGGGCGAGGACTTTGGCAGCCCACACGAGACGGCGCTGGCGGAGAGCTTCGACAAGCCGGTTTTCGTCTATCATTATCCGACGGCGGTCAAAGCCTTTTACATGACGCCGTTGGCGGGGCGGCCCGAGGTCTGCCGCAGCGTCGATCTGCTGGCGCCGGAGGGTTATGGAGAAATCATTGGCGGCAGCGAGCGCATCCACGATGAAGAACTGCTCGCGACCAACATCGACAAGATGGGGCTGGGACGGGAAGCCTACCAGTGGTATCTCGATCTGCGAAAATTCGGCAGCGTGCCCCATGCCGGCTTCGGAATCGGCGTTGAGCGCACGGTCGCCTGGATCTGCGGGCTGAGCCACGTGCGCGAGACCATCCCCTACGCCCGCCTGCTCAATCGGAAATATCCCTAAACCCGTACCATGCGATTCGTGTAGGGGCGAGACGGTGGCTCGCCCGTCGTTTCGACACGATATGGTTTCGGGCGACCCAATGGCTCGCCCCTACAGTCTTCGTTGCGGGCAACTAACCCCATCCCCAGGCCCGTAAACAACGATGCAGGGACGACCAACCTGGTCGCCCGTCGGAAGGAATCGATGCGATTTCGGGCGACTTGATAAGTCGCCCCTACACATTTCGCCTTGATCTCGTATGGGATTCAGCCGGTTCACTATATGAGCCAGCCCGCCGCTCATTCCGGGGGCAAGACCGCGCGGATGGCCTCGGCCAGGCTCGTCGCTTCGATCAGTTCGATGCCCGCCGGCATCATGTCACCGCCCCGGCGCGGCAACCGGGGAACCAGCGCGCGCTTGAAGCCGATCTTGCGCGCCTCGTTCAAACGCGCCGCCAACTGCCCGACACGCCTGACCTCGCCGCTCAAGCCGACCTCGCCGACAATGGCGACATCGGCGGGCAGCGCGCGATCGAAATAACTGGACGCGATCGCCAGCGCCAAAGCCAAGTCTGACGCCGGCTCCGAAATCCGCAAGCCGCCGATGACATTGACGAAGACATCCTGCTCCCAGAGTTTCAGCCCGATCCGCTTGCTCAAAACGGCGCTGATCAGCAGCAGTCGATTGATGTCGATGCCATTGGGCGTCCGCCGTGGATTGCCAAAAGCCGACGGGCTGGTGAGCGCCTGCAGCTCAACCAACAGGGGACGGCTGCCTTCCATCGTGATTGCGATGGCGGAGCCGGGCGCGTTAATCACCCGCTCCTCGAGGAAGACGGCCGACGGATTCTCGACCGGCGCCAAACCGTTGCCGCGCATCTCAAAAACACCGACCTCGCTGGTGGCGCCGAAGCGATTCTTGACCCCGCGCAAGAGCCGATATTGCCCGAAGGGATCGCCTTCGAGCATGAGCACAACATCGACGATATGTTCCAGCGCGCGCGGCCCGGCAATGTGGCCGTCTTTGGTCACATGGCCGATCAGCAAAATGCTGACGCCGGCGCGCTTCGCCAGGTCTTGCATGCGTATCGCGCATTCGCGCACCTGGCTGACCAGGCCGGGCGATGACGTTAGCTCGGCGGCGCGCATGGTCTGAATCGAATCTATCACCACCAGCGCTGGCTCAAGCGCGGTGATCTGCTGCAAGACCTGGTCAAGATCGGTCTCGGTCAGCAGGTAGAGGCCAGGCGCCTCCAATCCCAGGCGGTCCGCCCGCAGCTTGATCTGCCGCGCGCTTTCCTCGCCGCTGACGTAGAGCACGTCGCCCTGCGCGCGCGCCATTAGGGCAGACATCTCCAGAACAAGCGTTGACTTGCCGATGCCGGGTTCACCCCCGAGCAGGACCAGGCTGCCGGGCACCAGACCACCGCCCAGCACACGGCTGAATTCCGCGATCGGCACCGGAATGCGCGCGTCGTCGCCCATGGCGATGTCTGACAACGGCGTCGCGCGCGCCTGGGTTTGTCCGCCGGCGGCTTGCTGCCGCGAGGGCTGACGCGTTTCCTCCAACTGTTCGACCATGGTTTCAAACTGACGGCATTGAGGACAGCGCCTGAAGAATGCGGGGCTGCGTTTGCCGCAATTTGAGCAGATGTATGAACTGCGTCGCTTGGTCATGGACTAAGTGTCTGTCATTCGAAAAAGCAACTGCCAATCCATGGCGGGCGCGGTCGAGCCACCGGATCGCCCCCAGGCGCAGCAAATCGACAATGCAGCTTGCTGGCCTTCGTCCATGCAGGCTGGCGCTTCAGCGAAACGCCGCTACAGAAACGCGTGCGGGACAAAGTCGCTACTCAAGGTTCTCACCGTTTGCTACGGAACGACCACATAATCGCAGTCGGCAAGGGCGCCGCCGGCGCTGAGAGCTTGGATGCAGTCGCTGAGCAGCGCGCCGACTTTTTGGTGACCGGCGTTGTTCCAGTGCCAGTCAGGCGCGTAGTCCGTCGCTGCGTCAAGCGCGTCACGCGGACTGAAATAACTGATGCCGAGCTCTTCAAACAGCGCAATCGCCAGGCGGAACTCGTCGCCGGGCCGCCCCAAATCAGTATAGCGCGGGATCAGCATGACCAGCAGCTGGCTGCCTTGAGCCTCGCTGGCGTCGCGCAGCTCACGCAAGTATGCGCGCGTCAATTCCAGCTTGCGGTTGAACTGCGCCTGCTGCGCGAACTGCAATTGCTTGCCCAGGGTGTCAACGGCGCTGAGGAAAAGCGAACCGAGGCGTGTCGCGCCGAGCAAGCGCTCGAATTCATTCGCCGGCGCTTCCACCCCGCTCCAGCGATAATACAGCATTCGCTGGTTTTCCAGCTTGGTTACATTGCCCCAGGGGTCCAGGTGATACTGCTGCAATTTGACGACTTCGCCAGCCTCTGTGATGCCGACGAAGTAGCCGTCAACCGGGAAGAGGTTATCGAAGAAATCGTTGGTGTAGAAACCGTAGATGGTCAGATGCGGTTGCATAATTGGCGCGAACATTTGGAAGGCGGCCAGCGCTTGATTGGTGCCGACGCCGAAGATGCCCGTATTCCAGACCTCCGTCCCCGGCAAGCGCGCTTCAATCGTCTCCACATAAGATTTGCCGATATCGGCTTCCTCGCCAAATGTGAAGGAGTCGCCCAGGGCCAGCACCCTCGTCCGCCCCTCAAGCGCGGGACTGAAGACAAAATCCTGGCTGTCATGGAAGCCCTGCTGGTTCACGATGCAATAACGCCCGGACATCTGACCGCTGGCGCAGGCTTTTGTCATTTCAGCTTGCACGTAGTGGCAGGCCGGGTCCTCACAGCTCCACCAGGGCGCCGGCTGAACGAATTCGTCGGGCGCGTCTTGCGGGAAGTAGGTCTGGTATCCGATTGCGCTGAGCACCAGTTCCAGGGCAACAAAGGTCAAACCCGTGACAAGCAGCGCCTTGAACAGCGCGCTTTTGAACTCGGGCATAACCTTGCGCTGCAATAGACGCAATGAGGAGAAGGCCAGCAGGCTGATGAGCAAGCCGCTGATGATGATCAGAATCTGCAGCGAATGCAGGCCGGGGCGCGTATCGGGCAGCAAGTCAAAACCGAGCCCGGCGGCGGCGATTGCCAGCCCAAGGAAGGCGACGATTTTCAATGCCCGCTGTGCCATGCCCTGCCTTTTGTTCATGAGCGCGCGGCGGCCGATAGCGCCAAGAACATCAAATTCTACTGAATCGGACGAGTCGGCATAACCACGTTTTCGCATTCCGCAAGCGATACCGTTACGAGATACTTTTCTACACAATCGCTTAAGAGCGCGCCAACTTTCTGGTGACCGACGCTGTTCCAATGGTCATCCGGCGCTTCCATGTAGTCGGCGGACCCATCGAGGGCACGACTGGGATCCAAATAGGGAATCCCAGCTTCTTCCAAGAGTTGGAGCGCCGCTCGCAACTCATCGCCCGGCGCCGCTATGTCATCGCGGTGTGGAATAAGGAGAACGAGCACGTCGCTGCCATGCGCCTGCGCCTGGTCGCGCAGTTCAGCCAGGTAGCCGCGCGTGGCTTCGGTTTGCCTGGCCGGGAGGGCGCCGGAAAGCCGGCCCAAAGCATCGCGCAGCCTAAGCAGCAGCGTCCCGAGGCGGGTGACGCCGATGGCATGTTCAACCTGGTTGCGCGGCGGGCCCACCCCGTGCCCGTAATAGCGCAATGCCGTCTCCTTATCCGTCGCGAAAACATTGCCCCAGGTATCAAAAAAGTGAAAGTTGACGCTTGCGATTCTATTCTCCGGGTCCAGCGCCCGCAGCGCCCGCTCAATCGGCAACAGGTTATCGGCGAAATCGTTCATGTAAAAGCCGAGAATCGTGAGCTGCGGACGTAGCTGCGGCGCAAAATGCTTGAAAGACGCGACCGCTTGATGAGTGCCCGTTCCTGGTATCCCGGTATTCCAAACGAGAGCCTGCGGGTTTCTCGCTTCGAGTATCTCAATGAAAGAAAGGCCCGCATCGGCTGACATACCAAATGTGAATGAGTCGCCCAGGGCGAGAATTCGATGCCGCGCTTCGTCTTCCGGCGGCGCTATGAAGTCTTGCGAACCGGCGAATCCCTGGCGGTTCAAGCGGCAGTGCCGGCCGGAGAGGCTACCATCCTGGCAGGCTGCCATGGCCCTCCCATAATGGTAATGACAACCCGGCGCCGTGCAAACCCACCAGTCAGCCGGCCGCACGACAATCTCCGGCGGCGAACTGAAGAAATAGGTGGCGATTCCGGCAGCGGTCAAAAGCGCCTCCAGCAGGAGCAGCGTCACAAGTGTGACGATGACGGCGGAGAAGACGGGCCTGCCCGACGCCCGCGACAACCGGCGCCGGTATCCCGGGCGGCTCAAGATCTGGGCGCCGAGCGCAATCGTCAAACCGGCGGCGATGATGAGCAGCTGCGGCAGATTCAAACCGGGGCTGGCGCCCGGCAAAATATAGTCGGCGCCGAGCCCGAAGAGCGCCACCAGCAAGCCAAAGGCGACTGCCGCGTAGAATGCCAGGCCTGGTTTTTTCTCAGCGGCCATTTGGCACTGTCACATGCCGACAGTCGGCGAAGCTGCCGCTGTCGTTAAACGCTTTGATGCACTCGCTCAAGAGCGCGCCGACCTTTTGATGGCCCGAGCTGTTCCAGTGTACATCGGGGAAAGCGGCGAAATCGCCCGGCGCTTGTATGATTCCCTCCGGGTCCAGATAAGCGATGTCGAGCTCATGCAATATCGCTATCAAGGTCTCGTAACGCATCTTGGGCGGCGGTACGTCAGTCCGGGAGGGGATCACCAAGACCAGAAATTCGGAACCCGCTGCGCTCACATCACTTTTGAGCGCGCTCAAGTATTTGCGCGTGAGTTCAGTTGCGCGCGCGAAATGCGGATCGCCGGGCACGGTGATGCCATCGATGCGCTGCTTCAATTGCAGTAGGAGGCTCCCAAGCCTGGTATTGCCAAGCAATCGCTCGAATTCATTGGGGATAGGCAGCTTGCCGGCGCGGGCATACTCGACCAGTCCGGCGGTCAACTCAAGTCTGACTGGATTGCTGTCCTGATCAAGAACATAAAATCTGACGGCCTCAATCGAACCGTCGGCATTGGTGAAACGAATTCTGGAATCCAGCGGGAAGAGATTGTCCCGAAAGTCATTGCCGGTGAAAAAGCCCAGAATAGTCAAATGGGGTTTGAAGAGCGGCCCAAGACCGGAGAATGTCACCACTGCCTGATTGGTGCCGGTCCCGCCGATGCCCGCATTCCAGACTAGCGCATCGGGCAAGTCAGCTTCAAGCCTCTCCACAAAGGAAGCGCCAACTTCCGCCACATAGCCCTGGGTGAATGAATCGCCGAGCATCAGAATCCGCTGGCGTCCGTCGGCTCGCTCGTCGACTATGAATTCATCGCTATCGGCAAATCCCTGCCGATTCACGATGCACTCGCGCCTGCGCATTTCGCCCGTATCGCAAGCGGAATTGACAGCATCCTGCACAAAGCGGCAGCCCAGCTCATCACAGGCCCACCAGGGCGCCCGCTCCAATGGCGCGTCAGACAGTTCCGTTGGATAAAAGGTGGGGGCGCCAAAAGCGGTCAAGGCGATTTCGAGCGCAAGCAGCGTGACGATGGTGACAGCGAAGCCGCGGGCGAGCTGCTTTCGCGCTTCGCCCGACCAGCTTGGAAGGCCATCCCGACGCAACCGGCGCGAGCCATAGGCCAGCAGCACACCGGCGACAATGATGAGAATCTGGGGAAGATTAAGACCGGGGCTGGCGCCAGGCATGATGAAGTCAACCGTCAAGCCGAAAACAGCGACAAGAACGCCCAAGGCAAATCCCAGATTGAGGACGGCGCCACGCATGACAGTTGACTCCGCTGATCCTAGACTAGACGACGCCTTAGCGATCAATCTATTCAGCGTCCGATTTCGCATTATACGCCCGCTCGCATTTCATGACAATTGACGGCGGGCGGGGGAGCAATAAAAATGTGCAGGCCTTTCCTCAGGCGAACACGGTACGGTATCTACAGCACCGCGCCTCGCGGGTCACTACTCCGCCCACAATAATCAACAAACACTCGACAGATGCCGCAATGTCGGGGCGAGTCATTGGGCAGCCCAGCGCAACGACGGGAGGCGTTTTCTTGCGACTTGACAACTCGTCCTTTCAGAATTTGATATGACAAAATATGTAATATGGCAGGTTCATAACAATGGAGGATTCTGGGGAAACTCAAGGTCCGCAAAGATTTCTGTTTGCTTGGAAATGACCGCAATTGCGGGAACGTGCGGATATGAATCGGCGCCAGGTCCGTCCGGACGCCGGCCAACCATTGGCATGTCTTCACGCGTAACGTCAGCGTAAGGAACTCGGACTATGATAGGGAATCTTAGCTCTCTGGAAAGGAACGCCGCCATGCAAAGGCCAAAACGCGCGGACCGCGCATCGATGGTCGCAGTCATCATCGTTGTTTTACTCTCGGCGCTCGCCCTTCAAGGCGCGCGGGCGCCCGTGAGCGGCCAGGACAGCTGTCGGCCCAGGAACCTCAACACAGCCAACTGGTCGACCGATTTCTGCAACAGCCAGGTCGATTACAGCGAAATCCTGGTGGGGAACCCAACAAAGAATGGCATCCCCTCGGTCAGCAATCCGAATATGGAATCCCTGGAAGCGGCTTCGGCCTGGCTTCACGATCGTTCACCGGTGATCGCGCTGGAGATTGAAGGCGAGGCGCGCGCCTACCCCTTGGCCATTCTGATGTGGCATGAGATCGCCAATGACGAAGTCGCCGGCCAGCCTGTCGCCGTCACCTTCTGCCCCTTGTGCAACAGCTCGGTGACATTCGACCGGCGCGTGAACGGCAAAGTGCTGGACTTTGGCGTCAGCGGCTTGCTGCGCAACAGCGACCTGATCATGTATGATCGCGAGAGCGAGACCTGGTGGCAGCAGCTCACAGGTGAAGGCTTGGCCGGCGAATATGCGGGGACGCTCCTGGATATCGTGCCATCGCAGGTGATCGGCTTCGGCAGCTTCGCCGAACGCTACCCCAATGGCCAGGTGATGTCGCGCGCTACCGGCCACAACCGGCAATACGGCATCAATCCCTACCGCAATTATGACAGCAATCCCCGGCCTTTCCTGTTCAACGGCGTTGTCGATGCGCGTCTTGATTCCGCCGTCGATCATGTGCTGGCCGCTATCATCGGGGAAGATGCCAAGGCTTATCCCTTTGAAATCCTGCGCGAGGACCGTGTGATCAACGATTCGATAGGCGAAACGCCGATCGTGGTTTTCTACCAGAGCGGCGTCGCCAGCGCTCTGGGCGATTCAGTGATTGATACCGCCCGCGATATCGGCACGGCGGGCATGTATGAGTCAACGTTGGACGACGTTGCGCTTCACTTCAGCCCGAGCCATGACGGCGGCTTCCGCGATGAAGAGACGGGTTCAATCTGGAACGCCTTTGGCGAAGCTGTCGCCGGCAAATTGGCGGGCAGCCAACTCAACTGGGTTCATGCCTTTCCGCACTTCTGGTTCGCCTGGGCCGCCTTCCATCCCGAAACCGAGGTTTATGGCCTGGAGCTCGCCCGCTAGTTTTATGGTGATGCGGGCGCTTCTCGCTGAGTCGCCCGCCGCTGTACATGACCGGCTATGAAAACCTAGACCGAAGGACAGACTATGATTGCAGAACTCCGTAAATTCAGACCCGTGTTCATCTTGCTGATTCTTTTGATCCTGCCCAGCGCATCCCTGGCCCAGCTCAGCTGTGACAGTCCGCCCGCCCCTTTCGACGACGAAGATCTGCTGAACAACTGGCAGAGAGTGTGGAATCTGACGGATGTTTGCAAGAGCCGGCCGGGCGTGTTCTTCGAAATTATGTCGGGCGGCGTCGGGCGCGATGGCATCCCGCCGATCGACAACCCCCAATTCGATGATATCGCCGCCGCTGATGGCTGGCTGCAGCCGGCGTCACCCGTAATCGCGCTTGAGATCGACGGCCTGGCGCGCGCCTACCCGCTGGCCATCCTGACGCGGCACGAGATCGCCAATGATACGCTCAGGGGCGTTCCGGTCGCCGTCACCTTCTGCCCGCTGTGCAACAGCGCCATCGTCTTCGACCGGCGCGTCAATGGCGAGACGCTGCGCTTCGGCGTCAGTGGTTTGCTGCGCAACAGCGACCTGATCATGTGGGATGACAAGACGCAGTCGCTCTGGCAGCAGTTGACCGGCGAGGGCATCATCGGGGCGCATACCGGCGCACTGCTTGACATCGTTCCCTCGCAGCTGGTCGGTTATGCCGCCTTCAAAGCGCAATACCCGCAGGGCGAGGTCCTGGCGCCGGGCGGCCGCTTCTATGGCAGCAACCCCTATGTCAATTACGACAGCAGCCCGCGTCCCTTCCTCTTCATGGGCGCGCTGGATGATCGCCTTTTGGCGACCGAGCGCGTGCTCGGCGGGACGATTGAGGGCGTCGCTGTCGCTTATCCCTTTGGGGAGTTGGCCGCCGCCGGCGTCATCAATGACCGCGTCGGAGGGCGTGATCTAGCGGCCTTTTGGCAGCCGGGCGCATTCAGCGCGCTGGACGCGGCCAGCATTGACCAGTCGCGCGATGTGGGCATGGCGGCGCTTTATGAGCGTTCGGTCGATGGCCAAACGCTGAGCTTCGAGCGGATTGATGACACCATCGTTGACGCCGAAACGGGCAGCGTCTGGAATATCTTCGGCCGGGCCGTCAATGGCGAGCTGGCGGGCCAGCAGCTGCGGCAGATCAACGCCTTTCCGCATTTCTGGTTCGCATGGGCCGCCTTCTATCCGGAGACTATACTCTATGGATACCAGCCGCCCAGCGCTGAAGAAACCGCCCGTCTCGAACTTGATCCCACCCTGGGCGACCCCGCCGCGCCCGTGACTCTGATTGAATATGGCGCCTACGGCTGCCACGCCTGCAAGTACTGGCATGAAGAGGGCATAGTCGAGCGCCTGCTTGAAGAATTCGACGGCCAGGTGAATTTTGTCTACCGTGACATTCCCATCATCGTGCCGCCCTACAGCCAGCGCGCCGCTGAAATCGCCCAGTGCGCCCTCGACCAGGGCAACGACTCATTCTGGACGATGCACGACGCCATTTACCGGCTCGCCGAGCAGGGCCGCGCCAGCGCCGATGACCTGCTGCGGCTCGGTGGAGAAGCCGGCCTGGATGAGCTCGCCCTGCGCAACTGCTATGAAGCGGGCACACACATCGCGACTATCGCTTATGATCATGATCGGGGCGCCGCCCTCGGCATTCGAAGCACACCGACATTTGTCATAGCCGGCGCGCCAGTGCCGAATGCGAACCCCGACCTGCTACGCCAGCTGCTGCAAGCTGAACTGGACAAGCTCGACAATTAAAACAGCAGGTGCTTGTTCCCGACGGGGAAGTGCCGACGTTTTTTCTACCCCATCCCCCCAACCCCCTTCCCCAGCAAGCTAGGGAAGGGGGAGCAATTTCGCCACGCGCAAGGCAACTCAATTTGCTCGTTGATTCATCACCCTGACATTCAATTCGGCCGTCGAGGCACCCTTCCCTAGTTCACTGGGGAAGGGCCGGGGATGGGGTGAATCTAAGCCGATTACAAAATCTGGTCGAGAAATTCCTGCGTGCGCGGGTGATGCTCGATATCGGGGCTGAAGAAATTCTCCGGCGGTCCCTGCTCAACGATGCGCCCCATATCCATGAAGATGATGCGATCGGCCACTTCGCGCGCGAAGCCCATCTCATGCGTCACCACCAGCATGGTCATGCCCGTGCGCGCCAACTCTTTCATCACATCAAGCACTTCCTTGATCATCTCGGGATCGAGCGCGGAAGTCGGCTCATCAAAGAGCATGATCTTCGGCTCCATCGCCAGCGCCCGCGCAATCGCCACCCGCTGCTGCTGCCCGCCGGATAACTGACCTGGGTATTTGAAAGCCTGCTCGGGGATTTCGATGCGCTCCAGCAATTCCATCGCCCGCTGCTCAGCTTTGTCGCGCGCCCAATGCCGTACTTTCATCGGCGCCAGCGTGATGTTGTCCATAACGGTCAAATGGGGGAAGAGATTGAACTGCTGAAAGACCATGCCGGTATCGCGGCGGATGTCGGCGATATTCTGCACATCGTGGCTCAGCTCGATGCCGCCGACGATGATCTGCCCGTCCTGATGTTCCTCAAGGCGGTTGATGCAGCGGATAAAGGTCGACTTGCCGGAGCCGGAGGGCCCGATGATCACCAGCACTTCTTGCGGCATCACCTCGATTGAGATGTTGCGCAGCACATGGAATTCGCCGAACCATTTGTTCATATCGCGACAGATGATTATCGGCTCGTCGCCCGCCATGACTTGTTTCTTGCCGTCTTCCATTTGAACCTCCCGCTAAAGCTGCTGCGCCCGCGCCGCCCCGGAGCCGGTCGCTTCGATTCGCCGGCTGATGTAAGACATGATGTAACTGAACACGAAGAAGAGCAGCGCTACATACAAGTAGGCTTCCTGACGTTTCTGCAAGAATTCGGGCTGCGCCACCACGCGGTTCGCCACGCCAGTGATATCCGCCAATCCAACGATGGCGACCAGTGACGTGTCCTTAAAGAGGGAGATAAACTGGCCCACCAAGGCCGGGATCACCGCGCGCAGGGCTTGCGGCAACTGGACATAGATCGTTGTTTGCCAACCCGACAAGCCGACCGCCTGCGCCGCTTCGGTTTGACCGCGATCAAGCGATTGCAAGCCGCCGCGCACGTTTTCGGCCAGATAGGCGGCGCTGAACATGGTGAAGGCGACCCAGGCGCGTATCGCGTTTTCGATGGACGCCAGCGTGGGGTCAACCAGCGGAACCAGTAGCACGGCCATAAACAGCAGCGTAATCAAGGGAACGCCGCGCACGATTTCAATATAGAGCGTGCAGGCATAGCGGACGACCACCAAGCTGCTGCGCCGGCCCAGCGCCAAACCCAGCCCCAGCGGGAACGAGGCCGCGATGCCGAGCACGGTCAATTGCATGGTGATCATCAGACCGCCCCAAAGCCGCTTGTCAGACAGGGGCAGCAACTCATCCGGCGAGGTTTGCAGGACACCCTGCGCGCTCAAGGCGCTGATGATGCCGGGGATGATCCACAGAGCGGCCAGCCAGGCGACCGCCACGGCGGCAAGACTGTGCGCCGGATAGCGATGAAAAAGGCGTCCCCTGCCCACGCCTTTTGCCATGCGCTTTTCCGCTTGCCCCTCCTCGCCCCGCTTGAAGGCGACGACGCCGGCGGCCAGCCAGACGATGAAATAAATGATTGACCAGCGATCAACCGCTGTGAAGCTCTGCATCCACAAGAAGGTCAGCAAGAGCAATCCAATGATGATGCGATTCGAAGTCCATTTGCTGGCGCCGCTGAAGAACATCCAGCCCAGCCACAAGGCAAAGGCCAGGCCCGCCGCCAGCGCCGCCGTGCCGTCCGCCGTTTCTGACAGCGTGTTCGTATTAACCAGGGTGAAGAGAAAGGCGAGGCAGCAGATAAGGTAGCCATAGCGTTTGACGCCGATAGCCAGGCTGTCTTTGAGCGCGGCCCCGCCCAGGCCGGCCAGCAGGCCGACTATAGCCAACAGCAGCCAAAGCAGCGGCGTCGTGGCGCCATCGGTGTACCAGCCCTGCCATACCATGTTGATGATGAAGGCCTGCGCGATTTGCAGCAAGAAGCCGCCGATCAGCAGCGCGTAACCCAGCATGCCTTCGAAGTTGAGCCCGATGCAATACATCAGCAGCAGCCAAACCAGGCCGCCGACGATGCTGCCAAGCGTCGCGCCCGAAAGACCGCCAACGCCCGACGCCATGGCGAACATCACGACGGGGAAAATGCCCCAGCCATACATCAGCAGCCGATTGAGCGAGCCTTCCGCGTCCTCGCCACTATTGCTGCGGTTCAGCCAGGTTTCGCCGCGGCGCGCCAGCAAAACTGCGCCGAAGGCGGCCACGATTTTTAATACCACAGCGACAATGCCGCTGATGACGCCGCCATCAAACAGAGCGAAATAGAGCAGCAGAATGACCAAGGGCGCAAAAGACTGCGCCAGCGCCGTCGCTCGGCCCCGGCCGCTGCGGAAAATGCTGTTCTCGCCCAGCACGTGCGCCAGCGCGCGACCCAGGATGAAACCCCAGGCCACGGATATGAGGCAGGGAATTAGGAGGGCTTCGACCTGTTCAAAGAAGGGCGGTATGAAATGAATCAGGTATGTCTGCAGATTGCGCAAGCCGCGAAACTGATTGTCAATCAATACGACAAAGGGCATCGCCTTGCCATCATCGCGCTTGGGGCGGCTCTCGGTGACGACCAGCTCATTGTCGGTCAAGCGCGCGAAGCGAGATTCAGTCGCGCTCAGCGTACGCTCGACGACCGGAAAGATGCCCCGCGCCGCCAGGATCGTGCTGCCATCTTCGCCTTCAGCTGCGTTCTTGCTCAGGATGTACCAGCCGTCCCGCGGTATATCATAATAGACGCTGTCCGCTGGCCCGCCCAAGACAGCTTCCGCCAGCGGCTCGCGCGTTCCGGCGTCAAGGATCGCCACCGTCATCGGCGTCTTGCCGAGCTCGTACAACTCCAGCACGGATTGCGGCGTCAGCAGGCGCACGAAGAGTTCCCGCAGGAAGGCGGCTTCGCGCGGCAAGGGCCGGATCAGTTCCTCATCGTCGTCGGCCTGGTCCGGCTTGCCGATGAGATCTTCCGACAGCTGAAGCACCAGCAATTCGCCCAGGTCCTCCAATTGTTCGCTGGCCAGCGCCGTCTCGGTCAATTGGGCGACCGCCTCTTTCAGTTCAACCGGAATCCGGTCATTGACGGACAGGTTCCTGGCCGCGTCATCCAGGGCGTTTGCGCCTTCCAGGATCGCCTCTTCGCGCGGGTCAAGGCCGCGGGCCGCCCGCTCGAGCCGGCCCAGCCAATAGCGCAGCTCGCCAACTTCCGCGTCCGCCGCCGTCAGCAGCGCGCCAAAATCCGCTACCGTGTCCGCGGTCGACGCCAGCATATCATTCGTGCGCGTGAAAGTGCGCACATTCAGCCTTATGCGTTCTTCCAGCGATTCGGTCAATTCCCCGCTCAGCATACGGTCGAAAGTATCGCCCGTCCTTGCCCGCTGCTCGATGCGATTGCGAGCGGCGTTGGCCAAAGCGTTAGACGCGCGGTCGGAAAAGCCCGCCAGCCTGCTCAAGGTTTCGATATCGACCACTTCATCTAGCGCCAAACGGACCGACACTGTCTCGCCCGCCTGCGCGATGAAGGCGAGCTCCGATTGGGGGCTCAGTTTGCTGGCGCGGTCGACAATATCAACATTGCCGGCGGTGAAATACGAGGGCGGCTGCTCAATGGTCGCTTCAATGATGGGCGGCAGCGCGCCCGTGATCAAGACGGCCGCCAGCGCGACGCTGGCCAAGGCGCGAGCGGCGCCCCGCGCCCAGGCCGCCAGGCTAACCCCGGTCAAGAAGGCCGCCAGCAGCACCGTCAGCGCCAGACGCCATGCGAAGTACGGTTCGAAGGACAGCATCATAAAGAGGCGCTGATTGTTGATGATGGCGAACCAGTTGGCGGAGCGCACCGCCCAATCGAAAAAGCCGACCGCCAACGTGAGAATCAGCAGCGACGTCAAGATCGTCACCGCGATATCCGCCGGTGAGTTGAAGAGGTTCTGCCGCAGCCAGCCCGCCAGGCCGACCTCAAGCGACGGCGGCGGCCGCGCCGGCTCATCTTGATGATTGATGATCGATTGGCTGGGGTCCGCGCTCATCTGCTCCGCCATAGCCCGCCTACCTGGTCACCAGTTGATAGCGCTGGTTAACCACATTCATCACCAATGAAATGCACAGACTAATCAACAAGTATGAAAGCATAACCATCACGATGCCGGTCACCGATTGACCCGACTGATTGATTATCGTGAACGTCACCTGATAGATATCGGTGTAAGCCACGGCGATCGCCAAGCTGGAATTTTTGGAGAGATTCAAGAATTGAT
The DNA here is from genome assembly GCA_011523545.1 of Chloroflexota bacterium. Taxonomy (GTDB): domain Bacteria; phylum Chloroflexota; class Anaerolineae; order Aggregatilineales; family Phototrophicaceae; genus UBA6055. The sequence continues at coordinate 124,124 of WTGN01000032.1, forward strand.
TGCCCAGCGGCGGGATGATGACGCGCAGCGCCTGCGGCAAGATGATCAGGCGCAGCATATCGCCCTGCGACAGCCCTAGGGCGCGCGACGCTTCCAGCTGCCCTTTGGGAACCGCCTGGATGCCGGCCCGCACAATCTCGGCGATGAAGGCCGAGGTGTAAATGACCAGACCCAGGAAAATCGCCAGATACGAGGGCCTGAATTCTATGCCCGTCTCGATGTTGCGTCCGCGCCGATCCAGCGTTGGCGGGCGGAAGATCAGCGGCTGCCGCGTGTATTCCAGCTCCTGCTCAATCGTCATCAAGCCGGATTCGAATGCCTCTTCGTACTCCATTTCGACGAATTCATCGCGATCATCATCGTAGACCGCAATCTGCGACGGCGTCGGGCGCATGCCAATGATGAGCCAGCCCAGCAGCGTGAAGCCGGCGAAAGCGGCCAGAGCGTAACGCGTTCGCGGAATCGGCTGACCGCTGCTCTCGGTGATAAAGGCGAAATAACGTGACATCGCGACCGACACAACAGCGCCGATCACCACAAATACCATCCAGATCCCGAAGAGCGACGTCGGAATCAGCTCGAAGATGGCGACGCCCTTGATGCTGACATAGATGCCGGGCCGAAACTCAATCGGCGTCCCCGCGCCAACGATGACAATGCCGAGCAAATTGACCAGCAGGACGACGGCGATCCCCACTTGCCGCAGGCCATTGCGCCAGGCCGGGCGCCGCAGCGACCCGCTGTATTGCCAGATGAGAAGAACAATAAATAAGGACAGACCATATTGCAGCAGCGGCAGGCTGCGGATGCCCTCTTGCGGGAAGGCGATGGATTCCTGCTGCGGCGGCAGGGAAAATAGCACGATGTAAAACCAGGCGAAAATCTGCAGCAGCACCGGCGTATTGCGCAGCACCTCGACATAGACGCGCGAGATCGTGCGCAGCAGGAAGTTCCGGCTCAACAAGAAGATGCCGACCATGATGCCGATGACGGTTGTCGACGCCAAGCCCAGCAAAACAACACGCAGCGTATTGATGAAGCCGACCTGAAAGGCGTCAATGTAACGGTCGTTCGACGAATAACTGCCCGAATCGGCGAGATCGAAGCCGGCTCGGTTCTGCAAGAATTCAAAATTTGGCGATTGATTGGTGGATTCCAGCGCGGTGTTGATGCGCGCCTGCAAGTCGTTCAGGACGATGACGACAATGACGACGAAAATCAACTGCGCGATGCCCCTGATAATGCGGGCGTCACGGAATATCGCTGGCAATAACTGCTCTTCTTGACCTTCTACTTTCATCACCATTTACTTATCGTCGCAAAAGTGAAGAATTTCTTGCGCCAGGCTCGAACCACAACTGCCATAATTCTATTCAATCGCAGCGAAAATGACAAATCATTCCAAGCGGTCAAACGCACATCAGCGAATCCTGCAAGGCTTGTCCCATAATTCTGGATGCGCTCCCGTTTTATGGTCTACCCCACCCCCGGCCCCTCCCGCCATCTCTATGGTCGGAGGGGAGCATACTCGAGCGAATTCGCGTGTTTTTCATTGGATCCAATCGTACTTATATAGCTCGGCCGTACCTTCCCCCCATTGCTATGGGGGGACCGATGGGGGTTAGACACGATGCTACACTGTATCCAGCATTAGCAGACAATCGTTAGACACTGCCCATCGCTGTGGGCCGGTAATACAAAAGGCGCGCCACCGTCTGGGTGGCACGCCTCTGCAAATTTATGCCAGCTATGCCTGGCTACTGTTTAACGGAAGGGCGCCGCGTACATCAAGCCGCCGTCCGTCCACAAGGCGTTGAAGCCGCGTTCCAGACCGAAGATCGTATCCGGCCCCAGATTGCGGTCGAAGATCTCGGCGTAGTTGCCCAATTGGCTGATCACATCAACCATGAACTCGTCGTTGATGCCGAGATAGTCGCCGGCCACATTGTCGCCCAGGCCGAGCAGACGGCCGATGCCGGCATCTTCGCTATCCATGAAGTCGCCAATGTTCATGCTGTCGATGCCGAATTCCTCAGCGGACAGCAAGCCCCAAACGACCCAGCGGATAATGTCGGCGAAATTGGCGTCGTTCTGCGGGCTGACCGGGCCAAGCGGCTCCTTGCTGATGGCGCCGGGCAGAATCACATGCGCGGCCGGATCAGCCGAGGTGGCCTTGCGCGAAACCAGGCTGCTGATATCGCTGGTGAAGGCATCGCAGGCGCCAGCTTCATAGGCGTCCATGATGGCGTCGAAATCCGGGAATGTGTTCAACTCCCAGTCAGCGTTCAACGCGTTGGCCTTGTCGGTGATGTTCAGCTCAGTGGTGGTGCCGGCGGTCGCGCACATGGTGATGCTCTCTTCGCCGAGCTCGTCGATGGTGCTTACGCCAAAGTCGATCTTGACCATGATGCCCTGGCCGTCATAGAAGGTCGTGGGCCCGAAGGTCGCGCCCCATTCGGTGTCGCGGCTGAGCGTCCAGGTGGTGTTGCGGCTGAGCATGTCAATCTCGCCACTTGCCAGCGCGGTCGGGCGTTCAGCGGCGGCCAGCGGACGGAAGGCGATTGCGTTGGCGTCACCGAGGATGGCGGCGGCGACAGCGCGGCAGATGTCCACATCAAAACCTTCAAACTCGCCGGCGTCATTCTGCGTGCCGAAACCGGGCAGCACCGAATTCACACCGCAGATCAACTCACCGCGGTCGCGAATGCGCTCGACAATGTGCCCATCCTGCGCGGCCGTAAGCCCGGCGCTCACGACCAAAACTGCAACCAAAAGTAGTGCTACCAATACAAGACGTTTCATTGTGCTCTGTCCTCCTGAGGGAACTTAATTGAACTGCGACTCCGTCACCGAAAGCCCGCCATTGAAACGCGAACGTAACAGTGCCTGCAACTTCAGTCTACAACAGGTTGCCATAACTTGCCAACAGCAAGGTACACAAAGCCGCCCAAACTTGCTCTTATCGGGCGGCCTTGGTCCTGACTGAATGATTGCGAAACGGATTCGCAAGACGGGGCTGTTTATTTGCTGGCCAACTCAAAATCGGCCGGGCGGACGGTCTCCAGCACCTTCAAGATGCCGGCCCGCACTTCGCCGGGTTCCGCATGGCGGCCAACCTCGTGCTTGGAGAAAACCAGCTCGCCATTGACCGTGACGTCAAAGACGCCGCCAGTGGCCGGGATCAGTTTCCAACTGCTGATGAAGTATTCGATTTCGCGCTCGTTCAAGATTTCGTCCGTCAAACTGACGGCATTGGGTTGGTGCCCTCAAGTCGCGCAATACTTGACGACAATGTCCATACCACCTTCTTGCATGATAGCGTCCTTTCCGCTGCAAGTCTTCCGATAGGCTTATTGTAAACCATTCGCGGAAAAACGCAAATTCTGCCTTTTCCGGCAGCAATCCGGCGCCGTCATACGCTTAGGCTACGGCAAACCGTCGGGAGACCTACAGTGACGCCAGCCGCTTTGACTTGCTGACGCGGCCATGTAATGATCAGCACTAAGGTTTTTTTGGGAAGGAGGAACCGATGAACGGCAAAGGCATTGCAGGGGCCGCAGCTGCGCTCGGCTTGCTCGCCGCTCTTCTGCTGGCGCTGCCTGCTCAAGCGCAATACTACACTTGTGATAACCTGAAGGGCCTCGTGCGCGACGGCGTCCCTCTGTTATTCGAAGAGCAAGTATGGTTCAACGCAAACTGCGCGGAGGAGGAAGAAGAAGATGATGATGATGATTTAGAAAATCTACGGGACCTGATCAGCGCGCCGCGGTTCAGCCCGCCGGTAATGACCTGCCCCACACTGCCGCCTAGTGTAACAGTAACAGGTTATAGCGAGGGGACACAATGTCAACTGGTCGACACCAACGGCATCGGGCGAATGGAGCTGATAGAGCGCGGCTTCATAACGGCAGTCGATGTCTGGGGATTCGTCAACGGCGGCGGCGTTGAAGTCTGCTTCGCCAAGTTCGGCGAGCTGGTTTTCCTGGACGCCGCTTATACACCGCGCATGATCATGGATCTGGCGTCTTATGAGCGCGCTGGCATGACCTGCGGCAAGATCGATCGCGTTGGCACGGTGGCCTTGATCAAGGCGGACGAGCCCGCAGCGCCGGCCGTCGCTTCACCGCCCGCGCAACCGACTCTGCCCACGGAGCCGACCCCGCCCACTCAGCCAACCCTGCCCACATTCGATGTCGTCCCGCTGCGCGATTGCCTGATCAAGCTGGTGGAGACGCTCTATTTGCGCGCCCAACCGGCCGGCGAGATCATTGGGCTCGTCTGGCTGAATTCGGAAGTGTCCGCCTACGAGATCAACGGCTACTGGTACAAGATCGAGTTCGAGGGCAAGTTCGGCTATATCAGCCGCTATCACCGCAAGGTCTTGCGCGGCGGCTGCGGCTGAGCGCACTATTCACCCCCACCCCAAACCCCTCCCCCAAAATGAGGGAGGGGCTTCCGTTCTCC
>WTGN01000068.1 GCA_011523545.1 Chloroflexota bacterium
ATAAGGCTTCCTTTTGCTCATTGGAAACAGTACCATTATAATCCAAAACCATACAACTAGCGCGGGCGTTTCGGCGCCGCGCGTAGATACTGCTGGTCAAGCGCCCCTGTTTACGTTGCGGGCAGCAAACCCCACCCCCCGGCCCCCTCCCCAGCGAGCTTGGGAGGGGGAGAAACACGCGTCGAGTCGCAAGGCAATTTGCGCGGGCGATTCACAGAATCGCCTCTACATTTGCGCGCAGGTTGACGGGCGACCAGGTTGGTCGCCCCTACGACGATCGGAAGACATTAGAGGACCGCGCTGCGCTCGACATCGCCGTACTCGGCCACCAGCGCATCCCAGGCCGCCCCGATGCGCTTGAAGCCCGCTTCGATCGCCTCCGGTTTGTGGATGCCGAAGTTCAGGCGCATGGCATGGCTCCCGCCAGCGCCGGTGTAGAAGAGCGCGCCGATTGCGAAGGCGACATCGCGCTGAATACCGGCGATGAAGGTTTCGGCGGCGCTGGGGCCGTCTTGGGGCAGCTCAACCCAGAGGAAGAGCCCGCCGCCGGGCGCATGCCAATGGCTGCCCGCGGGAAGGAAGCGCTGGGCCGCCGCCAAAGCCGCCACCCGCCGCCGCCGCAGTTCCAGCCGGTTGCGCTCCAACTGCTTGGCCAGCACGCCCCGCTCCAGCAGCAGGTGGATGGCGCGCTGGTTCAAGCCGGGCGTTGAGATATCGGCCGCCTGCTTCACCCGCGCCAGACGCTCGCTGTAGGGGCCGTCCGCCACCAGGTAGCCGATGCGGATGCCGGGGAGCAGCACCTTGGTGAAGGCGTTGGTGTGGATGACGACGCCGCTCTCGTCCAGCGCTTTCAGGGGCGGCAACTCGTCGCCGTCATAGCGGAACTCGCGGTAGACCTCGTCTTCCAGGATGGGGATGCGGCGCTGGGCGGCCAGCTGGACCAGCTGACGCCGGCGATGCAGGGGCATAAGGTGGCCGGTCGGATTCTGGTAGCTGGGCATGACGTATATCAGGCGCGGGCGCAGGTCATCAAGGGCGTTGTCGAGGGCGTCGATGCGAATGCCCTGCTCGTCGATCGGGATGCCGTGGATGTGGACGCGGCGGGCTTCGGCGATGTCAATGATGCCGAGGTAGGTGGGGTCGGCGGTGACGAGGGTTTCGCCGTCGCGCATGAGCGATTGCAGCACGAGGTCGATAGCTTGCTGGGCGCCGCCCGTGATCAAGACATCGTCGATGCGGCAGTTGATGCCGATGGCGCGCACATAATCGCGCACGGCGCTGCGCAGCGGTGGATAGCCGGCGGGCACCTCATAGGCGAGGGCGTCGGCGCCGTCGCGCTCGAAGACGTGGTTGATGGCGTCTTGCAGGTAACGCAGAGGGAAGAAATCCCCCGGTGGCGCCCCGCCGCTGAAGTCGATGACATCGGGCCGACGCGCGAGGCGCATCATCTCGCGGATGGAGGAGGCGCGCTGGCTGGCTGTGGGGACGGGGCGCCGGGCTGGGCCAGCATCGGGCGCGGTCAGCTCGCGAGCGACGAATGTGCCGCGTCCGGCATGAGCGCTGAGGTAGCCGGCCGCGCGCAGCTCGCTGTAGGCGTTGACGACGCTGATGCGGCTGACGCCGAGCTGGCGCGCGAGCTTGCGGCTGGCGGGCAGGCGCGCCCCACCGGGCAGGTCGCCGCCGTCGATCAAGCCGCGGATCTGGTCAATGAGTTGACGGTAGAGCGGTATTTCGCTTTCGCGTCGCAGGCTGATATCGAGCCCGGGATTCACCATGGCGCGCGGGACCTTTGTTCATGTCTGGCATTGTCCAATTTTAGTGCCAACTATATCCAATTGCAAAGTCAAGTTTCGGCCAGTGGCGATTTCTTGACAGCGCAAGTCGGTTAGCCTACAATAAAAGTTAATGTAATAGTTTAAACTTATCATTTAGAATGAGACGCATTATGAGATGGCTTCTCGATATTCATTCCACAAGCAGGCTGGTTCGCTTTTGGCTGGCGCTAACGCTGGCGCTGATTGCGGTGGGCGCGAGAGCCCAAAGCTTGGTCTTTGATTGCGCGCAACTTGATCAGTTCGCCCGTGAAGGCTCCCCAATCTTCCCGGAAGAGCGCGAATGGTACGCACGGCACTGCGTTGAAGAAGAAGATGACGATGATGAAGAAGAATTGGGGGAATTAATCGGAGCGCGGTCAGTCGGCGCGGCAGAAACGACGGGAGCCAGCCCGCCGCTAGCCACCTGCCCCGCGCTTGCAGGCGGCGTAATCGTGACAACTGACTCCCCGCATGTGCAATGCCGGCGGCTTGACGCGGCCGGCGTGGGGATTCCTGACTTGATCGCGCAGGGCATCCTCGACGCGGTCGATGTACAAGGCTGGGTGAGCGCGCCCATGCAAATATGCTTCCCCAGGTCGGGAAGGCTGGTATTTCTGGATTCGTCCACAGCGCCCCGCACGGTATCTTACCTGGCGGCGCAGCAAACAAACGGCCTGACCTGCGGCAGTATTGACCGGGTGGGCACGGTGGTGCTGCTGCAAGGCGGTGAAATCCCAGCCGGCGACGCCGGTGAATCTCATGCAGTTCCGCCATCTGTGCCAATAGAAGGCGCCTACCTCGTTTACTTCTGTCGCGTCACCACCACCGACGACCTTAGCCTGCGCGCCGGGCCGAGCGTCTTCTACACGCGCCTGGGCATCATCCCGAAGGATACACGCCTGTCGGCGACCTCGAGAACAAGCAACTGGTTCCTGGTTGAATTTGGGGAGCAGCGGGGCTGGGTCAGCGCTGACTATGTGAGGGCGAGCGCGAGCTGCGATATCGCTGGCGAAGCGATTGAAACATACCTGGCGATCAGGGCGCCGGGCGCGCGGACGCTGACGGATTGCCAGCTCCGGGCTGGCGACATCATCAATCTCCGTCGCGGTTCTGGGCTAGAGTATGACGTCTTGGCGGAGATTCCGTATCGGACGAATTTGATCGCCACCGAGAGATCAGGCGAATGGTTCCAGGTCGAATATAATGACATAATAGGTTGGGTCCATATCGATTATGTCTTCCGCAACGGAGCCTGTGGCTGAGCGCGATGGCGATACGCGGCGATAGCGCCGGGTTGGAAAAGCATTATCTCCTTGATCTATTGGCGAGTGATCCCGGACATATCCTGGAGATCGGCTGCGGCGATGGGCGTTTGACGCGCAAGTACGCCGACTTGGCACAGCTGGTTATCGGGATTGATTTGCTGTCGACTCTGCCGCGCGGCAAGATTGATGCACTGCCTGAGACGGTGAGCGTTGCGGCGGCGAGCGCTGTGCGCCTGCCCTTCCCGGCCGGCCGTTTCGATCATGCAATCTTCGCGCTGTCCTTCTGATGAATTGAGCCGGAGGGCATGGTCCGTGCCCTGTCAGAAGCGCAGCGCGTGCTGAAGGCCGGCGGCCGCTTGATTGACCTGCGTCCGACGATGCGCAATCGCCGGGTCGAGTTGGAGTTGCCGAGCGCGACGCTTTTCATCGGCGAGATTGATTCTTCGAGCAGCTTCGCCGATCACCTTGCCGCGAACGAAGCGCTGGATGAGGCGCTGGCGGCGGGCGACCTCGAGCTTGAGCACGAGACGACATTCCCCTATCTGAGCGATCTCGATACGCTGGCCGACCTGCGCGACTTTCAGGCGGGCTTGCGACGGAGCGTGATGCCGGAATCGATTTTCGCGCGGATTGCAGCGTTGACCGCTGATGACGAGGATGGCGCTCTTATTCGGATACGGCGGGAGATGCAGATCACTCGCTACCGGCGGCGATGATGCTGGCGACAGGACTGGTTATATGTGATTGGATATGACAGCGACTCGGCGACAATATCAAGCATGTAAACTGTCGAGTAGGGGCGACTCTGTGACTCGCCCGATAAGCACGCCAAGCTGTGATGCTTTTGGCGAGCCTAGTTGCCCAGCCAATATCTGACCCGTCCTCCGCCACGGCTTAGCTCGTTTTTGCTGCGACCGTCGCCACTACGGGTCTATAACCGTTGCACTCAGCGAAACAGCAAGGATTCAATTGCTTGCCCAGCGCATCTTAGGAGACTGCTGAGCAGGAATTCGGCGCAGTTCTCAATTCAACACTTGCGAATGGCATGGAGAGTGTGCCAGCGCGCAGTAATTTGTTAAACTCATGATTGTGGCACGAGTTTGCATTTTCCAATGATAGGTGAGCGTGAATTGGAGGAAACCATGTTTCGCAGTTTATCAATCTCATTTGTGGTGCTGGCGTTGCTTGTATTTGCGGTGCTGCCGGCGTTGGCGCAGGACGAATTTGTCTTTGGCGTCGTGCTGGTCGGGCCGAATGATGACCGCGGCTGGAGCACATCGCATCATGAAGCCGGCGAGTATGTCGTGGCCAATTTCCCCGGCGCGCGCATGCTGGAATTCGAGAGTTTGAACCCGGCCGATTCGCCGGAGACGACGCTGATGGATGTGGTTGAGCTGATGGTCGACGAGGGCGCGTCGGTGATCTTCACGACTTCCGACAGCTTTGAGGAAGACACGAATGTGGTGGCGCCGGCCTTCCCGGATGTGACCTTCATCAACATCACCGGCAGCAACGCGATTCAATCGAGCGATGTGGTCATGGGCGAGCATGCGCTGATGCATGAGCTGCCCGAGCTGCCATCGCCGAATGTGGGCAACTTCAACACCTACATGGAGCTGCCGCGCATGATCGCGGGCTGCGCCGCCGCCCTGGCCAGCGAATCGGGGCATATCGGCTATCTGGGCGCGCTGATCAATCCGGAGACGCGCCGCCTGGTCGCTTCGAGTTATCTGGGCGCGCGTTACTGCGCCGACAATTACCGCGATGACATTTCGGCCGACGACATCACCTTCGAGGTCAAGTGGATCGGCTTCTGGTTCCATATCCCCGGCGTGACGCTGGACCCGGTCGAGGTGGCGCAGCAAATGCTGGATGGCGGCGCTGATGTCATCATCTCCGGCATTGACACAACCGAGGCGATCACGGTCGCCGGCCGCTACATGGCCGAGGGCGATACGAGCTACGGCGTGCCCTACGGCAACATCAACGGCTGCTCGGAAGCGCCGGAAGCCTGCCTGGGCTCGGCCTATTACAATTGGGGCCCGGCCTACCTCAGCGTGGTCGAGCGCGTGGTCGATGGCAGCTGGGAGCAGGAGTGGCTGTGGTGGGAGCCGAAGTGGGACGAGATCGGCGATGATGGCTTCTACACCGATGCCGATTACAGCGTCGGCGGTTATGTCTTCGGCGATGGCTTAGGCATGGAACACCGCGAGACCCTGAAAACCTTCGCGCAGGAGATCCACGATTTCCAGACTGATCCGATGCATGCGGGCGAGATTTACTTGTGGTCGGGTCCGCTGAATTTGCAGGATGGCACGCAGCTGGCGGGCGATATGGAGCCGGTCAGCCTGCTGGATATCTGGTTCCTCCCGCAGTTGCTTGAGGGCATGATCGGCGCGAGCGAGTAGGCGCGCTTTCGCCACCGAGACAGCCAGCACATTCGGGCGGCCTGACCGGTCGCCCATACAATAGAAACCCTTTTTTCGGGCGGCCTGATAGGTCGCCCAATAACGTGAAGATTCATACTCTGAAGCCCCAAGCCGATGTCCTATGTCAAACGAATACTAATGCGATTTCGATTTGATATTTGATATATTGTGTCTTGATGGTATGATATATGTAGGCTAATAGGGGTCATGTCATGAATTCAACTACAGCATTGAGCAAGGCAATTGATGCGAGAGGGATTGGCCCCAGGTTCATCTTGTTCACTTCAATTCTGGCAGTTGTTTTTGCTGCCTTGTGCGCGCATAAGGGTCACTCTGCGCGGGACATACTCGCATATTTGACCTTTGTATTTATCGTGGTGTATTCGGTACGCCGCGCATAAATGCGCTTTACTCCCTACCAAGTCATCATTCTAGTGGCAGTTATCTGCGGATTTACTATTTGTGGTAGAATTGAGTCGAGCGATTTCACAGAACAGGAACGCGAATGGCCAGTGAATCCATGGCAAATGTCCAGCCGGATTTGGCAAATCGTCTTACGGCGGTAGAGTCTGCCAGAGAGGCGGAACGCCCGCACATGGCCACAAAGGCGGAGATAATTGCGATGGAAGCAAAGCTCATACGCTGGATCGTAGGCACGGGTATCGCGCTCTTTGCAGCGCTGGTTGCTGTCGCTGCCCCCATCGTTTTGTACATTATTAGCCGTTTGCCATAAGCCCATTCCACCGTCTCAACCTAGCAAAATGACGCAATGCGGAACTTGCTCTTGCTCGCCATATTCTGCCTGGGCGCCCTTCCCCGAGCCGAAGCGCAGGACAAGCCGGCGCTGGCGCTGACCGAAACGCGCGTTGAGACGCGGCCGGATGGCTTCGGCGGCGAGATGTCGCTGGTCACCGGTGTAGTATTCAATCACGGCGCAGACGCTTATCGGCAAATCACCGTCGTGGTCGAAGCGTATGACGCCGATGACGCGCTGATCGGCGAGGGCTTCGGCTTTTTGGTCGATGCTTGCGGCACGGCGCTGCTCGATTACGCTTTGCTGCCGGGCGACGTGCAGGCTTTCAGCGCCCCCTTCGAGTTGTTCGCGGACGGCGCCCAGTCGAGCATGCACGTGAGCGTCGAGGCCGAGGCAATCGCGCCGGAGTGGCCGCCGCTGATGGAGAGCCCGGCGGTCCGCCTCATCGCGCGCGACGAAGTGGTCATGCTCGAATGGCTGGATGAGGAGACGCTGATTTACGGCGTCGGCTGCGAGGACGCGGTTTTCACCGAGCTGGCCTGGTGGCGCTATGACATCGGCAGCCACGCCTTAACCGAGATTGATCATCCGGCGGCGGCCAAGGTGACGGCCGAGATGATTGAGCGGAGCGACGCGGCGCTGATCACGCAATCGGGCGAGCAGAAGCCGGACTTGTTTTACGGCTCGCACATGACCTTCCCGCCGAATGCGCGGCGCATCGTCTACCAGAATGACCTGCACACGGTGTTTTCGGCCGAGCCGGACGGCAGTTTCAAGCGCTTGATCCACGACCGGCTGCACCAGCACAGCTTGCGCGGCTTCATCTGGGCGCGAGAGCCCGGTGTATTCCTCGCTTATTATTTCGGTTCCTATGGCGAGCCGGCCCATTATTTCACCGCTGATGTCGATGGCCGAATGCTGATGGGACGGCTGGAAGACCTGGCGCCCTCGCTGACGGCGCCGGGCCCGGCGGAGGATGGGCTGGCGGCGGTGGTCGGCTGGCGGCGCGGCGGGGTGAGCGGCTACTACTTACAATATGCCTTTGGCGGGAGCGAGCTGCTGTTCGAGGCGGAGCTGCCGGGCAACAATTATCCGGCGCCGATTATGGCGGGAGATGTCATTTATGTGATGCGGCCCGTAGAGGGCGCCCCGACGCTGCAATGTTTCAATCGGCGGACGCGGGACTTGCGGACGGTGACTGCGCTGCCGCTGCAATTAACGCGGGAGGCGCGCGCCTGGGCCTGGCTGTCGCCGGGCGGGACGCGGCTGGCGCTGGCGATGAACGGGCCGGCGGGCGGCGTCTGGTGGGTTGATGCGGGGGGGAGCTGCACCGTGTGACGCGCAGAGGCCGGAAAGCCAAGCGAACTGTCAAGCCATTTACCACCGAGAACACCGAGTTTATTGAGGTCACCGAGAGAATTTCAAGTTAATAGCGTGGATCGAAGCCAGGCTTGCGAATTTTCCGCATTTTCCTCGGCTTCGCGTTCCAAGCGCATCTCCTGCAGGAACTCCTGGAAGTCCCGTGTTTCGCCGCGCGCCGCTTGCTGGAAACTTCGGTGGAGGCTGCGCAGCAGTTCTCGCTGTTCCGGGTTCAACTCCGTTTCATTCGCGAGCGGCTCAACAGACGAGTCCTTGGCCCTTGGATCCTTTACTGACTCTTCCATGCGCTTCAGTCCTTTCCCGCTATGACTGAATACTATATGATTGCCTAGCCTTTTGCAAACCCACTATCGCCCCGGCGCCGAATGTATTGAGTACATCGAGGACAACTCAGAATTCAGGTGTGGAGCGACATCAAGTCGAGGAAGCAGATATGGGAAAAGCATACGACGCCATCGTCATCGGCCTGGGCGGGATGGGCAGCGCGGCGCTCTATCAATTGGCGCTGCGCGGGTTGAATGTCCTGGGCATTGAGCAATTCGAGATTCCGCACAATTTGGGCTCGTCGCACGGCCTGACGCGCATCATCCGCCTCGCTTATTATGAGGACTTGTCTTATGTGCCGCTGCTGAGGCGGGCCTATGAGCTGTGGGCGGAGGCCGAAGCGGAATTCGGCGAGCAGCTCTTCTTCCAAACCGGCAGCATCGATATGGGGCCGGAAGCGAGCGATGTCTTCCGCGGCAGTCTGCAAAGCTGCATCGAGAATGGCTTTGAGCATGAGGCGCTCAATAGCAGAGAACTGACTGAGCGCTTTCCGGGCTATCGCATGCCGGCGGAGACGATGGCGGTTTATCAGCCGCAGGGGGGCTTGCTGGCGCCGGAGCGCTGCATCACCGCTTATGCGCAGCTGGCGGCCGGTCGCGGCGCGGAGATCCATACGGGCGAGCGCGTGCTCGGTTGGGATATTCTGTCGGATGAGCGTGTCGCAGTGCGGACCGATGCGGGACGTTATATCGCCGAAAAGCTGGTGATTTGCGGCGGCGCCTGGGCATTTAAGCTGGCGGGGCCGGCCGCGGAGCTTGCCCAGCCGGAGCGTCAGGTGCTGATCTGGCTGAAACCGAAGCGACCGGAATGGTTTCAGTTGGACAGTTTTCCGGTCTGGAACGGGCAGGTGGAGGAAGGGCGCTTTTATGGCCTGCCGGAGTTCAATCCAAGCGGGCGCACGCCGGGCATGAAGCTGGGGCGGTATCATCATTTGCATGAGGCTTGCGATCCGGACCAGGTTGACCGTGAGGCCTACCCGCGCGACGAAGCGATCCTGCGCGGCTTCGCCGAGCGATATTTTCCCGATGGCACCGGGGCGACCGCGGATATGGTCGTTTGCATGTTCACAAATACGCCGGACGAGCATTTCTTGCTGGATACGCTGCCGGGGGCGCCGCAGGTTTCGCTGGCGGCCGGCTTCAGCGGTCACGGCTTCAAGATGGCCAGCGTCATCGGCGAGATCATGGCCGACCTGGCGCAGAACGGCGAGACGCGCCATGACATCGCGCTGCACCGGCTTTCGCGCTTTGCGGGCGAGGGCGCGCGGGCATGAAGACGATTGGCTTGATCGGCGGGCTCAGCTGGGAATCAAGCGTTGAGTATTACCGCATCATCAATCAGGAGACGCAGCGGCGGCTGGGCGGCTTGCATTCGGCGCGCTGCCTGATGTATTCCTTTGACTTCGGCGAGATCGAGGCTTTGCAAGCGGCCGGCGATTGGGACGCGGCGACCGAGCGCATGATCGAGGCGACACAAAAGTTGCGGCTGGCTGGCGCTGATGGCATCGTCATCTGCAGCAACACGATGCATCTGATGGCGGACGCGCTGGCGGCGGCGGTTGGGATGCCGCTGATTCACATCGCCGATGCGACAGCGGCGCCGGTTCTGGCCGGCGGCTACAAGACTGTCGGCTTGCTCGGCACGCGATTCACGATGGAGAAGGACTTTTATCGCGGGCGCATGAACGAGCGATATGGATTGGAAGTGCTGATTCCTGGCCCCGAGGGACGCGCCCTGGTGGACGGCATCATTTATGAGGAGCTCGTGCGCGGTCTGATTCGGGCGGAGTCGCGGCGCAAGTATCAGCGCGTGATAGGCGATTTGAAGTCGGCTGGCGCGGAAGCGGTTATTCTGGGCTGCACCGAGATCGGCCTGCTCATCCAGGCGGCTGACAGCGCTCTGCCCTGCTTCGATAGCACCGAGCTGCATGCGCTGGCGGCGGTGGATTGGGCGCTGGACCTACCCCCCTCAATCCCCCCATAGCGATGGGGGGAAGCTAGCAGCATCGCGCCAAACTCTCCCTCCCTGACTCGTCGGATGCCCGCCATAGAGATGGCGGGAGGGGGCCGGGGGTGGGGTTGATTGCCTGCAACGTGAACAGGGGCGAGACTTGTATCGCCCGTCGTAGCGATTGGATGCGCGCAGGAGGGCGAGTCACCGCCTCGCCCCTACAGATCTCGACGAGATTGAAGACAGTTTGTAATTTGCATGAGCGCGTGTTAGGCTTCGTTGCGCTCGCGAAATCGTTTTCGTTCGCGGCGAGGGGAGGCGTTTCGCTTGGAGACAATAATACTTGACAGAGGTGAGTTGATGGCGGAAGACAAAAACATGAGCGCGGGCCTGCAGTTGTCGACGGCAAAGACGGACGATGTAAAATCGCGGATTACCTTGCCGAATTTGGTTGACATTCAGTTTATGGATGAGGCCGACAGCCGACTGACGCAGCCCATGGAGGGCTACAACCCGCGCTACAAGAACATCGTCGATTACATCATCGGCGTCACGCACGAAATTTGGGAAGAGCATGGCATCGGCAAGCTCTACGACTATTACGCCAACACAATAACGATGCACACAGCGGCCGGCTTGAAATTCGGCCGTGAGGCGGTCATCGCGGCCACCATCGAGTCGCAGGCCTCCTTCCCCGACCGGCGTCTATTTGGCGAGGAAGTGATCTGGGACGGCAACAATGTCGATGGCTTTTATACATCGCACCGGCTGCGGCATGAGGGAACGAACCTGGGCTGGACGCCGTATGGCCCGCCGACCGGCAAGCGCGTCAGTTATCGCGCCATCGCCGATTGTGTCTGCGTGCGCGATATGATGGTGGAAGAGTGGATCTCGCGCGATGAGTTGACGCTGATCAGGCAAATGGGCCTGGATCCGGTGCAAACGGCCAAAGAAATGGTGGCGAAAGAAAAGGACAGCGACCTGCCGTTGCGCGTCGCTGGCGATATCGACCATCGGGTCGGGCAGCTGCCGCCGGAACCCTGGCCGGAAGCGCAATCCGAGGGATTTGATCCGGAAGATTTCGTGGGCCGGATGATGCATGAGATTTGGAATTGGAAGCTGCTGAACAAGGCGCGCGATTATTATCATGAGAACTTCGTCTTTGTCGGGCCGTCGGGGCGTTCCTTGAAGGGCATCGGCGATTTTCAGACTTATGTGCTCTCCCTGCTCTCCCCCTTTCCTGATCTGTCGATGAACCTGGATCACTTTTGTCATGTGGGCGATGCGCAGGCGGGTTATCGGGTGGCGACGCGCTGGTCGATGCGCGGGACGCACACCGGATACGGCATCTATGGCGAGCCGACAGGCAACGCGATGCGGTTGATGGGTTTCAGCCATCATGTCATCAAAGACGGCAAGATCGAGAGCGAGAACACCGTCTTTGATGAGTTCGTCTTGCTGAAGCAGATTGTGGCTTGACGGGGCGCGGCGATGCTTTTTCAACCCCTCCCCCCAGCCCCCTCCCCGAAGCATCAGGGAGGGGGTGAAACGCCACGGTGAGATGTCCGGTATTTTGCATGGGCAACGGTATTGTCGCACGATTGTCTACAGATCTTCTGGCAAATACATGATGGATGAGAATAGATGACGACTACGCAAGATAAGTATTTTACGTCTTCATTCAAATACAGCCCGGTTGACCAGGCCGAGAACATCGCGGCCAAGCGGCGGGTCATGTCGATCATGGCGGACATGGCTGAGGCGCCGGTGACGCGCTTGGAGGAGGCGGCGAGGGCCGGCTTCGCCCAGGAGGCCGCGCTGAATGTGACGCATCCAATCAACGAGCTTCGCGGGATCGAGGCGGGGCTGGCGCAGTTGTGGCGGCCTTTGCGGCGGGCGCTGCCGGATATGGAGCGGCGGGAAGACATCGTCGCCGGTGGTATCTACCGCCAGGGCAGCTGGGTCGCTTGCATGGGGCATTATCTCGGCAATTTCACCGCCGATCTGCTGGGCATCCCGGCGACGCGCGGCCTGGTTCATTTGCGCTTCTGCGAGGGGCATGAGCTGCGCGATGGCCGAATCGTCACCAGCTACATATTCCTCGACTTGCTGGATTTGATGCGGCAGGCGGGTTACTGGCCGATTGCGCCGAGCCTTGGCAGCGAGGTACGCTGGATGCCGCCGCGCACGCTGGATGGCCTTGTGCTGCAGCCGCAGGACGAGGCGCGCTCGCGGCGCACGATTGAGTCGGTTCTCAAGATGCACGCCGCCCTGGGCAAATTCAGCGGCGGACCGCCCACGCGGGCAGCGCTTGACGAGATGGAGCAGGCGGCGCATTGGCACGAGGATTTCATGTGGTATGGGCCGGCCGGCATCGGTACGACGCGCGGTTTCCCCGCTTATGAAGATTATCACCAGATTCCCTTTTTGCTGGCCTTTCCCGACCGGGGCGGCTCGGCCCAGGGGCATTTCATCCGCATCGGCGACGGCCATTACGCGGTCACGGGCGGCTGGGGCTACCTGCGGGCGACGCATACCGGCGGCGAACTGTTCGGCGCCCCGCCGACGGGGAAGCGCGTCAAGATGCGGGTGATGGACTTTTACCGCTGCGATGACAAGACGATCGTGGAGAACTGGATCCCGATTGATGTGCCGCATCTCTTGCTGCAAATGGGCGTCGATGTCTTCGGGCGGATGCGGCATCAGTTCCGGCAGCAGGGGGCGCTGCGGGCCAGCGATTGGTTGATTCACCAAGGAGGGCCAACTCCACCCCCCGGCCCCCTCCCCGACGAGTCAGGGAGGGGGAGCGCTGCGGCGAAACACCCGCCGAAAGGAATAATGTAGGGGCGATTCGGTGAATCGCCCGACGGAGCGAAAATGACGGAATCAATTCACAACCGCAACAAGGACCGGATCGGGGCGCTGCGGGCGGCGCTCTACGATGTGGACGCGGCGGCGCTGCGCGGGCAGCTGGGCGAGATTTTCGCGCGCGATTGCCTGGTGCAGCTGGCGCATCCGTTGGAAACGCTGGACGGGGTCGCTGGCTTGTATGAGGCCGCCTATGCGCCCATGCTTGCGGCAGTCCCGGATTTGGAACGGCGCGATTTCATCGTCATGGCGGGCGAAGCGAACGGCGACAACTGGGTCGGCTGCTGCGGGCATTATATGGGCGTCTTTGAGCGGCCCTGGCTGGATATCCCGCCGACGCGGCATCTGATGGCGATGCGTTATCACGAGTTCTTCCGGCTGGAAGATGGCCAAGTGGTGGAGATGCAAGCGCTCTGGGATATCCCGCAGGTGATGCAGCAGGCGGGCGCCTGGCCGATGCTGCCCAGCCTGGCGCCGGATTGGGTCGTTCCCGGGCCGGCTACCGAAGACGGGATCATCACCGGCCCCTACGATGAGGCAAAATCGCGGGCGAGCCGGGACTGGGTGACGGCCATGCTGCAGTCCTTGCAGCGTTCGCCCGAGGGCGTCGAGGCGATGGCGCTGGACCGCTATTGGCACCCGCAGATGATGTGGTACGGGCCGGCCGGCATCGGCTCGATGCGGCGCATAGCAGGCTTCCGCAATTGGCATCAGATACCGTTCTTGAAGGCGATGCCCGATCGCAGCGTATTCCGGGACAAGGGCATCATGTTCGGCGATGGCGAGTATGTCGCCTTCACCGGTTGGCCGGGCATGAGCATGACCATCTCCGGCGATGGCTGGCTGGGCATCGCGCCGTCAACGCAGGCGATCACCATGCGCAGCCTGGATTTTTGGCGCTGCGAGAAGGGGCTGATCCGCGAGAATTGGGTCCTGGTCGATTTGCTGCATGTGTACGCGCAGCTCGGCGTGGATGTCTTCGAGCGCATGCGGGAGTTGACGATTGCGCGGCACGGGCGCATGCAGGATTAGACGTCTTCTGCCACAGAGACACAGAGGCACAGAGGAGGGCGACCCAGTGGCTCGCTCCGCTAACCCCATCGGCCAGCCCCGCGCGCGTCAATGCTCGGCTCACACAAAATAAAATACCCGTCCGTAACAGGATTTGTAGGGGCGACCAACCTGGTCGCCCGTCGATGTCATAAGGCGCAGGGCGCGGGCGACTTGATAAGTCGCCCCTACAGTTTTCGCTTTATGGGTTCAGTAGCGAAGAGGGCACAGAGGCGGGCGACGTAATGGCTCGCCCTTACGATGGTTGGTGGGCGGGCGGGATGTCGGCGATGAGGGGGTTGGCTTGGTCGCGTTGTGACAGCGCTGGCGTGGCGATGCCCCAGTCGATGTTCGCGGCCGGGTCATTCCAGGCGATGCCGAATTCGTCGGCGCCGCCGTCATAGTAATTGTTGACGATGTACATGAGCGTGCAGTCGGTCAAGGCGGCGAAGCCATGGGCGACGCCTTCGGGGATGAAGAGGCCGAATGGATTATCTTCGCCCATATTCAGCGAGGCGGCGTTCAGATAAGTCGGTGAAGAACGGCGCAGATCGACCAGACCGACGCGGATGCGGCCGCGGAGCGCGAGCCAATAATCGATCTGTTTGAAGTGATAATGCAGGCCACGCAGGACGCCGGCGCTGCTGTCGCTGCGGTTGCTTTGCAGGCGCTCCCAGTTGACGCCGGGGAACCATTCCTTACGGAAGGTCTCCATGAAGCGGCCGCGCTCGTCGCCGAAGGGCTGAAGCGGCACGGTTTGCACGCCCTGAATGGCGGCGAATGGCTGGGCGGGGGATGGGTTCATTCAGATGCGCTCCGGCGGGCGTTTCAGCGAAACGCCCCTACAGTATTTTCGAGAATCCGATAAGCAAAGCGCAGCATCGTCTCCTGCTGGCGGATGCGCTCTTCGGTGTCGAGGGAGCCGTGGCCGGCGTCGAACCAGTGGACTTCGATGGATTTGCCGTGTTCTTTCAGCCGCTTTTCGTAGACGCGCATCTGGCGGGCGGGGCAGCGGCTGTCGTTCTCGCCTTGCAGCACGAGGATGGGCGCGCTGATGTCTTCGGCGTAGGTGATGGGCGATGATCTTCGATGGGCTTCCGGCTTTTCTTGCGGAGTGCCGCCGAACATGGCGCGCTGGTAACCGCGCAGGGTCTCGGCTTGGTCTTGGTACATCAGCGTCCAATCGGCGATGGCGACGATGGCCATGCCGCCCGCCCAGAGCGCCGGCTTTTTCCCCAGCGATTGCAGCGTCAGGTAACCGCCGTAAGAGCCGCCGGTCTTGAGAATGGCGTCGGGCTGGGCGATGCCGCTGTCGACAAGCCAGGCGACGCCGGCGGCGATGTCTTCCACTTCGAGATCGCCCAGGTTGCCGTCGATGGCGTGCTGGAACTCATAGCCGAAGGTGGTTGAGCCGCGGTAGTTGAGGCTGAAAAAGGCGAAACCGTGATCGAGCCAGGCCTGCGCCTCGGGCATCCAGCGGTTTGCCATGACGGCAGTGGGCCCGCCGTGGGTGTGCACGATAGTGGGGAAGGGTCCGTCGCCGGCCGGGGACGCCAGCCAGGCTTGAATCGCTGTGCCGCCCGTCGACTGGTAACTGACCGAGCGCCAGGGACTGCTCGCTGGCAGGGTGACGCCGAGGTCAATGACGCTGCGCAAGACGGCGCCGGATTCATCATCGAGCTCCAGCAGGCGCGGCGGCGCGGTTGCATCTTCAAAGTGAATTTGAAGCGTCCCGTCGGGCAGGAAGCCGCTGCCGCCACTGGGCACGCCGGCGGGTCCGTCCAGCGGGCGAACACGATCGGCGGCGATATCGTAGATGTAGAGCGCGTGCCAGGCCTGGTGGACCTGGTGCAGGAGCAGGCGCGCGCCATCGGGCGACCAATGCCTGAATTTGACATCGCCGCGGAAATGCGCCGAGTGAATATCATGGCGCTCGCCGCTGAGTGGATTCCAGATGAAGGGGCGATGATGACCGCTTCTGTTAGAAGAGCCGGCGAAGCGCATATCGCCGGGCGCGGCGCTGAATTCACCGGGCACGATGCCGCTGCCGGCGCCATCCCAGAGCTCGGCGATCCGCAGGCCGCTGCCAACGTCCCAGGCTTCGAGGGCGTACTCGGCGACCCCGGTCTTCTCGCTTGAGGCGATGACGGCGATTTCAGCGTTCTGCGAGAGCAACGGGCCGAAGGACAGCGCTTGCTTGGTCAGCGTGAACAGGGGCTGGGCGGCGCCCGGCGCCTCGTAGATGTAGAAGTGAAAACCGTCGGCGTCAGCGGCGAAGAAACCGAGAGCGTTGCCGCTGGCGGATTCGGCCAGGAAGTGCGAGGCGAATTCTGGCAAGTCGGGGCTGATGTCTTCGGGCTGGCCGCCGCTGAAAGGCACTACAACATAATGGCCGATTTCGTCGCCGCGTTGATCGCGCAGGTAGTAGACGCGCTCGCCATCGGCGGAGATGGCGCCGCCGCTGACGCCGGCCGGGTCCTGCGTCAACTGCCTCAACTCGTCCGTTTCCGTATTCCAGGCGTAGAGCTGATAAACGCCGTCCTTGCTGCTGCAAAGCAGGCCGCGCGATGGGTTCTGGGCGGCGCGGCGGGACCAGGCGATGTAGGGCGCGCGGATGCGCTGTTTCCAGGGTGCGTCCGCGCTGAGGTCGATGGCTTTGAGCACGGCGGCGGCCTTTCGCTTGGATGAGAACGCCGGCTATGATAGGCGAGCATGGCGCGGGAGGCAATAGGCGGGCGAGGCGGCAAAAGCGATACAGCCGCGCTGCCCGCTTAAATTTCGGTGATCCCGGTGCTGAAAGTTTGTCGAGCGCTTCTCCCGCTCACGCTAGACCGAGCAGCAGAATTCGGTCATAATATGGGCGGAAGTCGAACGGTCGGGAATCTGGAGGTTGGCGATGGCGATTGCGGTCATGGTCGTGATTATGCTACTGAATATCGCGCTGCTGCTGGCTGTCATGCGGGTCGGCACGATGGAGGATTTCCACGATGAAGTCGCCGCTGAAGATTCGGCCGCTGTGCTGGCTTGGCGGGCGCGGCTGGCGGCGCGGGCCGACGCTGCTGAGTCAAGCTCCCATGAAGCGGGCGACGCCTAGCTGACGCGGCTGACCGCCCCCACTTGCATGCGGATTGGGCTAATCACCTCCGACCTGAGCAGCGACAATGGCTGGGCGACATACAGTCTGAATCTTCTGCGCGAGTTGCAGGCGCGCGGCATCTCAACCGAAGTCGTCTGCGCGCGCAACAGCCCGGCCCTTGAATTCGAGAATCATCCCCTGCTGCCCACAGTAACGCCCCCTGAACGGCATACATTCATCAAGTCGATGCGGCTGATTCCCGGTGTCAGAGGGCTGCTGCGCGATTGCGATATCCTGCATTGCACCATCGAACCCTACGCGATATTGGCGGAGGCGGTCGCGGCTGGGCGGCCCCTGTTCCTGACGGCGCACGGCAGCTATGTCAATCTGCCGCGGATGCGCCGCTTCCCGGTCGGCGCCTTGTATCGGCGGGCATTCGAGCGGGCGCGCTTGATTTGCGTCAGCCGGCACACGGCGCAGGTAGCGCGTCAATTGATGCCGGGGGCGCGTGCCCATGTCATCAACAACGGGGTTGATGTGGGGCGATTTCTGGAGCCGCCCGCCTTAACAGTGGACAAGCGCGGGCCGACAGTGATGACGGCCGGCGGGATCAAGCCGCGCAAAGGGACGCTGGAGCTGGTCGAAGCGATGGCCGCGGTGCGGGAGCGGCTGCCGCGGGCTGCTTGCTTGATCATGGGGGATGCGCAGCGGGGCAGCGCCTACACGGCGGCGGTTGAGCGGCGGATTGATGAGTTGGGATTGCAGGAAAATGTTAAGATCATGGGTTTCGTCGAGGACGAGCTGATGCGCGCCTGGCTGGCGGCGGCGGATGTCTTCGCGCTGCCGGCGATGAATGACGGCTTATGGTTTGAAGGCTTTGGGCTGGTCTTGGTGGAGGCGGGGGCGGCGGGCACGGCGGTGGTCGGCACCGATGGCTGCGGCGCTGCCGACGCTATAGAGCATGGCGAGACCGGGCTGGTGATTTCGCAGGAACGCATAGCGGAGGCGCTGCCGCGGGCGCTGCTTCGGCTGCTGGAGAATCCGCAAGAGGCGGCGCGGATGGGGGCGGCGGGGCGGCTGCGCGCGCAAAGTCGCACCTGGGCGTCGGTGGCGGACCAGGTGATTGCCTTGTACGAAGAGGCGCTGCGGTAGCGCGTCTAGGGCATAAACTATCTGGACTGTACGCTATCGCATCCGCAACATCCGCGGCATAAACCCCAATGGGAACGGCATGAATTCCTGCGGCGCCTGCTGTGGTTCAGCGCGCTTTCCGGCCGTCGGCGTAGATGAAGAAATCGCCGGTGGTTTTGACCGCGATATCGAAGCCGTGAGCGCTTAAAGTTTCGCTCAACTCAGCGGGGTCGTAGTAGACTTTGACGATATCAAACTGGCGCCCGTCATTGAGCTCGCGCTGCTGCCGCTCGGCCCCGAGGTCGGCTGTTCCGGTGTGATTCTTGGATAGATCAAGAGCACGCGAATCAATGAAGAAGAGACGCCCGCCCGGCTTGAGCGCGGCATGGACCGTATTGAGAAAGCCGGAGAGCTTGTCCGCCGGCACGTGAGAGAGCCAGAAGCCAAAGAAGACCATGTTGTAGCGGCGCGAAGGCTGGTATTTGAAGAGGTCGGTCAGTTGGTAATCGACTTTGTCGGAGAGCAGCTTGGCGCGGTTGATATTGATCATCTCGGGAGAGGCGTCGAGGGCGGTGACGCGCGCCCCGATTTGCATGAGCTCGGCCGTCCAGATGCCGGTGCCGGGCGCCATTTCAAGGATGTGCTCGAAGTTTGAAGCGCTGTGAAGTTGATCGCGGACGATTTGGACTTCGCGCTGCCATTGACGGCTGTGCGCCTCGCCCAGGTCAAAACGGCCGCGGCGATAAAACCAGTCGTCATATTCGGGGGCCCGGGCGCGATAATAGTCGATCTGAGTTTGGAGAAGCTCGGTCATTTCTATGTTCATCCTGTTGCAGCCGCCACATTGTCGATGTCGTCAAGCAAGATTTAACTACAGAGGGCGCAGAGTTCACAGAGTTTTTCTCGCGAGTCGAGCGACATTGCGACGGACGACCTGGTAAGTCGCCCTTACAAGGCTTGTCCGGTACCGGTTGGATCGCTTCTGTGTCTTTGAAATGTAGTTGTTTGCCAACGCTTCACAACAGCCCCTCGTGAGCCACAACTCGGCTCACACAGAACTTTGACCACACAAGCAAGGATTCTTTAGGGACGTTTCGCCGAAACGCCCGTGCTTGTGATAGTGCGTGCTTTAGGGCGAGACAAGGGTCGCGTAGACACTGACCGTCTCTCGCCCCTACAGCGCCGAATTTGCCAGCCAATTAGTTGCTGCGCCGTAGTACCGGACAAGCCTTACACCGTCAGGTACGGCTGGCGTTATGAAAGCACAGCCCTAGTTTTTCATGTAGGCGTCGTCGGGCGATCCGCCATCGGGATCGTTCAGCTCAGCCTGCGGCGGCGCGGGGACGGGCCCATGCAGCAGCGGGTCGTCAGTTTCGCGCATCCAGCGATCGAGGCGGGCGCGCATATCCGCCAGCGCGTCCGCGTGTTCGGCGCTGTCGATGAGATTGTGGCGCTCGACCGGATCGAGCCAGGTGTCGTACAGGCGCTCGGGCGCGATTTGGCTTTCGCGATAGCCCGCGTCCAGCCAGTCGCTCTTGGTATGACCGTCATCGATATTTGAAAGAACGGGTGATGAACGCCCGTCGAAGCGGCGGATGTACTTGTAGCGCTCGCTGCGGACGGCGCGTTTGGGTTCGTAGGCGGCGTGGTAGCTGACTTCGGCGAAGATTTCATCGCGGATCGACTCGCGCTCGCCGGTGAGCAAGGGCAGCATCGAACGCCCCTGCAGCCAGGCCGGCGGCTCTATCGAAAGCAGGTCGCAGAGGGTCGGGAAGATGTCGATATGGCTGACCATGGCGTCGATGGCGCGTCCGCCGCTGAAAAGACCGGCGCCGTGCATGATGAGCGC
Source organism: Chloroflexota bacterium (assembly GCA_011523545.1). GTDB lineage: Bacteria > Chloroflexota > Anaerolineae > Aggregatilineales > Phototrophicaceae > UBA6055. The sequence goes on from WTGN01000068.1 coordinate 19,891, forward strand.
CACGCCGATGCCATGATCGGTCAGGTTGCATTTCATATCGGGGAAAGCGAGCCCGTGGTCGGTGGTGTAGATGACCAGCGTATTTTCGCGCTGACCGGTTTCGTCGAGCGCCCGCAATACATGCCCGATCTTGTCGTCGAGAATTTGCGCCATCGCGATGTAATTGGCCATATCTTGCCGCGTATTGGGCGTATCGGGAAAGAGCGCCGGCGGCTGCACATAATCCGGATTGACATCGTGCTCGGTCGGGAAGCGGCGGTGCGTCTCGAAGAAGCCGACCGTCAGCCAGAAGGGTTGCGCGGGCCGCGAGCGGATGAAATCGGCGGCGGCGATATGCGGTTGCAACCGGTCTTCGGTCAGGATCTGATCGTAACCGACCGCCTCGGCGCCGCGGTGGTATTTGGCGTTCGTCAGGTGTTGGATGCCGGCCAGCGCCGATGTGTATCCGGCGCCTTTGAGCGTGTGGATGATATGCTGGTTGAAATCGCGCAGGCGGAAGCCGCGGTTTGCCAGGCCGAGCATGCCGGCGCTGTGGGGCGATTGGCCGGTGAGCAAGGCGGCGCGGCTGGGCGAGCAGGTGGGCGCGGCGCAATAGGCGCGGCGAAAAAGCAGGCCCTGCTCGGCGAGGCGCTGCAAGTTCGGCGTCGGGATGGCATGGCCATAAGGCTGCAGGTAGCGGCCGGTATCATGCGAGTGGATGTAGAGGATGTTGGGCTTGAGCATGTCGGGGCTCCTTACGATAGATTTACACTGTAGGGGCGTTTCGCTGAAACGCCCGCTTGCATCTGAAATATAATTCGAAGGCGTCTCATCCGGTCGCTAAGACCCCGCCCGTCAGACAGCCCTACACTTTCCTTATTTTCCGCATGATTGTCTCGGCATTACCTAATACAGTTCAGGAATGCGCTTCAACTGCCCCCCAGGCCTCATGGCCGCGGAAGGGCATGTGCATGGCGGGATTGTAGACGGGACTTTCGGCGTATTCGTTGTCGTTGGCGGCGTCAGGCTTTCCGCGGACGAGGATGGAAGGATGATTCGCGCGCATGACGCGGGTCGATGTCGGGATGTAGCGCAGGGTGAGGCCGATGCGCCATTTGTCCGATGTGTTGGATTCGGAGCTGTGGATGATGCGCGGGTTGTGCACCGAGACATCGCCCGGCGACAACTCCAGATCGATGACCTGCGAATCGTCAATTTGGGACGGATGAATGCCCGATTCGAGCACATTCTTGCCATCTTTGACATCAATCATCTCGCGGCGTGATAGCAGGCGATTGTTTTGCGTGCCGGGCAGCAGGCGCATGCAGCCATTCTCGCGCGTCGACTCAGTGGCGGCCAGCCAGATGGTGGTCACTTCCATCGGCTCCAGCGGCCAATAACTGCCGTCCTGATGCCAAAGGACCCGCTGCCCGTGGCGCGGCGGCTTAGCGATATAATGCGCCGCCCACATGGCGATATTCGTGCCGAGGAATTGCTCGACGATATCGACCAGGCGCTCATCGCTGACCAGGCGGTGCATGAAGGGGTCGCTCACCAGCATGTGGTGGCCGAATTTTTCCGGGCGGATGTCGGGATTGCGCTCGGCCAGCCAATGCACATGCGCGGCGGTTTCACCGGCGAGCTCGGCATCAATGGCGTCGCGGACGATGACATAACCTTTTTCGTCGTATTCTTTTCGCAGATCTGTATTCATTCTTGCCTCCAAATTCAATGTATGGCGGCGAGGACGTTACAGGTCAAATTGTAGACGAGATGATGATTTTCAGACAATGTCGACATCTTCTTTTGGTTTGCGCGGGGCTTGCTGGGCTTTGAGCTCGACCGTGACGCCGCCGATGATGGGCGCGCAGACGTTGTAGATGGACACGGTGAGGGCGGTCGAGATGCCGCCGGCGATGGCCGACCAGAGCGCGATCTGCGCCAGAATGGGGACCAGGACATCGGGCGGGATGTCGACGGGAATAAGATTGAAGATGGCGTTGAGGGCGATGAGGAGGAGGATGGGCAGGACGGCGGCGCCTGCCGAGACGACCGCGGCGATCTTGACGGCGGAGAGGAAGCCGATGCGTTTGAGTGTGTAGGTCATGGGGTTGTCCAGTCTTTCTGCGTGCTCAAGCCTAGGGATTATAGCGCATCAGTTGGCGGCCAATTTTTCACCAACGCTAGCCGACGCTGGATTCGCCCAGGATCTGTCCCACCCTATCGAGGTTGCCGACGCTGTAGTATTTGGCGGCGGGGTGGTGCGTGAAGAGGGCGGCGGTGCTCTGCTCCGGCAGCCACTGCCAGGAGGCGGTCAGGGACATGCCCAGCTCGCTTGTCAACTGCGGCAGCAGGCGCAGGACGATCTCGTGATCGGCCAGCTCGGGGCAAGCCGGGTAGCCCCAGCTGTAGCGTTTGCCGCGCCCGGCCGGGATGCCGAGCTGACCCTGGACGATGTGGGTCAGGTAGTTGGCGGTCGCTTCGGCCGCTTGAACGGCGAGGCCGTGGAAGTAGTAGGCTTCGCTGTATTCGTCTTCCGCTTCAAGACGCGCGAATTCTTCGCTGGCGGCGGCGCCGACGGTGACCGTCTGCAATACCAGCAGATCGGTCAGCGCGCTCTCGACCGAGGCGAAGTAATCGCTGATGCACAGTCGCTCGCCGTCGGGTTGGCGCGGGAAGCTGAAGCGCGCAGCTTCACGCTTGTCGCCGGTTTCCGCGTAGGCGGCGGCGTCCCAGACGATCAGGTCAACGCCGTCGCTGTTGGCGGGCAGGTAGGCGTAGACCGCCTGCGGCTGCAAGGTCTTGAGTCGTTTGGCCGCTAGCCCCATGCGCAGGAGCCGCGCATCGAATTCGGCTTCGAGCCGCTGCCAGTCTGCGCCCTGGGTGTTTTTTGCGCCCCAGGAGAGGCGGTAAAGCTCCGGCTTGTGCAGGTGCTGGAGCACGATCTCGAGCGGCATGGATTGCACGACGCGGCTTCCCCAAAATGGCGGAGACGGGATATCGGGCGCGTCAGGCACGGTCTTCTGCTGGCTGGCTTTGCGCGTGCGGCGGCGGCGCGGGGCGCGTTCAACTTCGGCGTAGGCTTCGTCGATGACTTCATCGAGAAACTGCTCATGCCGTTCGGCGTCAAGCAGCTGATCGACAACGGCCAGCCCCTCGAAGGCATCCTTGCAATAAAAGACGCCGGCGTCATAAGGTTCTTGCGATTCATCAAGGAAGAGGATGCGGCGGCCGAAGCGGCGGTTGATGGCGGCGCCGCCGACGAGCACGGGAATGCGCAGATCGCGCCGGGCGAGTTCGTTGACGATCAGCGGCATCTGCTTGGAAGTGCTGACCAGCAGCGCGGACAGGCCGATGGCATCGGCTTTGTATTCCTGGGCCGCCTCGATGATGGTGTTGGCCGGCACCTGCTTGCCCAGATCGTGCACGGTGTAGCCGTTGTTGCTGAGGATGGTCTTGACCAGGTTCTTGCCGATATCATGCACATCGCCGTATACAGTGGCGAGCACGACGACGCCCTTGCTGACGCCTTCGATTTTTTCCATGAAACCTTCGAGATAAGCGACCGACTTCTTCATCACTTCGGCTGAACCCAGGACGAACGGCAGGATGAGCTCGCCGGCGCCGAACTTGTCGCCGACCTCTTTCATCGCCGGCAGCAAGACGGTATTGAGGGCGGCCACCGCGTCCATGCGCGACAGGACATCGTCAATCAGGGCTTCAACGCCCTCTTTCTTGCGATGCACGATCTGCCAGTGCAATGCCTCTTCGCTCGTCATATCGGCGGTGGGGTCGATGTCTTCGGCGCCGGCGATCTGCACTTCGTTCTGCTCGAAGTATTGAATGAAGCGCGGCAGCGCATCGGCGTCGCTGTTGAAGATCAGGTCTTCAGCAACCTTGCGCTGTTCGTCAGGGATTTCGAAATAGGGTGTGATATGGGCGGGATTGACGATGGCCATATCGAGGCCGGCTTTAACCGCGTGATAGAGGAAGACGCTGTTGAGCACGCCGCGGGCGGCGGGGCTGACGCCGAAGCTGACGTTGCTGACGCCGAGGGCGGTCATGACGCCGGGGACGCGCTCTTTGATCAGGCGGATGCCCTCGATAGTTTCGACGGCGTCCTCGCGCAGCTCCTCCTGGCCGGTGGTCAGCGGGAAGGTCAGGGTGTCGAAGATGAGGTCTTCTCTTGACATGCCATATTCGCTGATGGCGATATCGCTGATGCGCTGGGCGATTTCAAGTTTTTTCTCGCGGCTGTGGGCCATGCCAGCTTCGTCGATGGTCATGGAGAGCACGGCGGCGCCATGCTTCACGGCGATGGGCAGGATCTGGTCGATGCGTTCGCGGCCGTTTTCCAGGTTGTTGCCATTGACGATGCCGCGGCCGGGGTAAAGGGCGAGGGCGGCTTCAGCGACATCGGCTTCGGTGGTGTCGATAATCAGCGGGACTTCGACCGCCAGCGACAGCTTCTTGACCAGCTTCTCCATCTGCGCTTGTTCGTCGTCGCGCTCGGTCAGGGCGACGCAGACGTCCAGCATGTGCGCGCCCCGCTCCACCTGCCCTACCGCGATCTCAACGATGCGATCGTAATCGTCTTCCAGCAGGAGGCGCTTGACCACCCGGCTGCCCTGGCTGTTGACGCGCTCGCCGATGAGGGTGGGGCCGGGGTTTTGCAGCATGCGGGTCGCGGTCATGCCACTGGAGGCTTGCGGCGCCCGCATGATCTCGCGCTTCAGCGGCGCTCGCCTGTTTTTCTGCCCCGCGCGCGCTTCCTGATGGCTGTGGCCGTGAACCGCTTGATAGAGCCGGGCGATGTGCTCGGGCGTGGTGCCGCAGCAGCCGCCGACGGCATTCACGCCCCAGCGGGTGAATTCGCTCACCATTTCGCTGAAGGGGCCGGGCTTCATGGGATAGACCGCCTCGCCATCGACATTGATGGGCAGGCCGGCGTTGGGCAAGACGCTGATGGGAAAAGGCGAGCGCTCGACCAGATATTGAATCGGCTGACGCATATATTCGGGGCCGGTGGAGCAGTTCAAGCCGAGCAGGTCGATCGGCAGCGCTTCAAGCGTGGCCAGCGCGCCGGCGATATCGGTGCCGAAGAGCATGCGCCCGCTGACATCGAGCGTGATTTGCGCTTGCAGCGGGATGCGCCGGCCACCGTCGGCAAAGGCGCGCTGGATGCCGTGCACGGCGGCTTTGACTTCGAGGATGTCCTGCCCGGTCTCAAGCAGCAGCAGGTCCGCGCCGCCTTCGATCAGGCCGCGCGCCTGTTCGCCGAAGAGATCTGCCAGCTCGTCGAAGGTGATGTCGCTGAGCTCGGGGTCTTCGCCGGAGGGGAGCATGCCGCTGGGGCCCATGCTGCCGGCGACGAAGCGTGCGATGCCGGTTTCGGCTTCCGCTTGATCACAGGCGTCGCGGGCGATGCGGGCGGCGGCGCGGTTGATCTCCAGCGTGCGCGCGCCCAGGCCATGCTCGGCGAGGGTGCGGCGGTTGGCGCGGAAGGTGTTGGTCTCGATGGCTTCAGCGCCGGCGCGCAGGAAGGACTGGTGAATCTCACGGATGATATCGGGGCGGGTGATGACGAGGTAGTCGATGCAGTCCTGATACTGCTGGCCGCCGAAATCGAATTTGTTGAGATCGTAGGCCTGGATGCTGGTGCCCATGGCGCCGTCGAAGATGACGACATGGTCGGCGATGGCGTCCAGGTAGTGCCGGTTGGTGAAGGGTTGGGCTGTGTTTTTCATAATCCTATCATAGCAAACGATTGCAGGTTTTTCACGATGGAGGCACAGAAGCAAGTGCAATAGAATCTGACTACAGAGAGCGCGGGGAATGCCCAGGAAGGAGTTCCTGTTTCTTGTCGATTCACAGAAACTTCCGGCCTTGCAATAGCGCGAGATTTAGGGCGACTCACAGAATCGCCCCTACAGTTTTCGCCGTGATTGCAGATGGAATGTAACAGGTTCATCAAAGACGAGGCACAGAGGACACAGGCATCAAGAGCGTTCTGGAAGCGTGACAAGGCAGCCTGCACCGGTGAGAAATCGACGGCGCTGCGCTATAATCAGCCGCTGATCAGCAGAGGCAGGACGGGCGCCTTATGACAAGCACCACGGTGGAAATTGACGGCAAAGCCAAGCGGGAGGCGGGCTTCGATTACGGCCGCATCTTGCTCGTCTGCATGGGGCATTTTGTGCATGACGTGTATTCGGCTTTTATCGCGCCGCTGCTGCCGCTGCTGATTGACAAGCTTGGATTGACGTTGGTGATGGCCGGCTCGCTGCCGGTCTTCATGCAAGCGCCCTCATTGCTGGGGCCCGTCATCGGTTATTTGGCGGACCGCTTCTCGGTGCGTTATCTGGTGATCTTCGCGCCCGCGATCACGGCGACGCTGGCGACGCTGATCGGCTTCATGCCGACTTATGGCACGGCGGCGCTGCTGCTGTTTTGCGTCGGCGTGAACATCATGGCGTTTCATGCGCCGGCGCCGGCGATGATCGCGCATGTGGCGGGCGACAAGGTCGGCCGGGGCATGAGCTTTTTCATGGCGTCGGGTGAATTGGCGCGCTCGGTGGGCCCGCTGCTGGTCGGTTTTGGCGTGGCGGAATGGGGCATGCAGGGTTTGTGGCGGCTGATGTTCTTCGGCTGGCTGGCGAGCGCGGTGCTCTTCTGGCGTTTGCGCGATGTCTCGGCCAAGCGGGAAGCGCGCAAGAGCAAGAGCAAACCGATGCTGAGGCGCTTCGCGCGCGTGTTTGCGCCCTTGTTGGGCGTGATGCTCCTGCGGAATATGGCGGCCAGCAGCCTGGGCATATTCCTGGTGGTATATCTGGTTGATGTCCGCGGCTTCGAGTTGACACTGGCGACCGGCGCGCTGGCGCTCTATGAGTTTGCCGGCGTCGGCGGCGCCTTGATGGGCGGGACGCTGAGCGATCGCTTCGGGCGGCGGAGAATGGTGGCCGGGGCGACAACCGGCGCGGCGCTGCTGATGCTGATATTCGCGCATGTGGAAGGGGCGCTGCTCGTGCCGCTGCTCATCGGCATGGGCTTCACGGCGCTTTCGGTGTCGCCGGTTTTTCTGGCGCTGGTGCAGGATCAACTGCCGGAGAACCGGGCCACGGCCAACGGCATGTTCATGCTCTATGCCTTTGGCGTGCGGGCGATCAATGTGATGATGGTGGGCGCGCTGGGCGACGCCATGGGTTTGCAGAATGCCTTCATCGCGGCGGCTCTGATTTCGCTGCTCTGCCTGCCGGTCATCTTGACGCTGCCATCGACGCCGGCGGTCCGGCACGAAGACCTCTAGGGCGCGGGCGGATCGGCCGCCCATCGCGCCAACAAAGTTTCCAATTCGTCATCTGAATCGACGAACTTAACGACGCCGTCGGCCGTGGCCAGCGTTTTGCCGGGCCCGGCCCCCAGGAGTGCGCTCGCCTCCGCTGGCAAGCCGATGACGGCGGCGCGCCCGCTGAGGCGGGCCTGTGTGACACGCCCGAAGCTGCGCACGTGAGCGGCGGCGCCGGCTGGCAGCCCGCTGCGCGTGCTGGCGCGCAGGTCAATGACGCTGTCGACGGGGTGCTCAACGCCGGTCAGGCTGAAGGCGGCTGCGCGGACGGCCTGGTGATAATCTTTCCAATTCCAATTGCCGGCGGCGATGTAGACGATGGCGCGTTTGGATTCGTCTTTCCATTCGTAGCTGAAGGGCATTGGCCTTCTCCGGCGGTCTTGCAAGCCGAATTATATCAGCGCGCGACTTGGCAAGTCGCCCCTGGATCTGTCGCGGTTTGGCAGCAGACCAGCATGTAGACGGGCGAATCAGCGAGTCGCCCCTGCCGATTGTGGGTTTGGCGAGCGAGTTGGCTGGTCTTGCCGTGACCGGTTGGCTGTGTCAGAATGACCTTGCTGTTTTCGCTTTGAGGCGCTGACGGGAGGCTTTCCCGGATATGGAACTGCGCTTTCGCCTGCTTGTGCTGACCTTGGTGGGGCTGGTTGCGGTCGCCGTTTGGACCTTTCCCGCCTGGCGCGGTTATTTTCGCGAGCGCGGCGCTCAGGTCGCCTTCCCCGGCCTGGCGCTTGACCTGCAGGACGACTTCCTGTCGCTGCCGACCGACACGCGCGAGGCGTTGCTGGAGATGCGGGAGCGCAATGCTGACATGGCGATGGAGATGCTGATGGTCGCCATTCGCGATCCACAAGCGGCGCCCGTCGACGACAGGTCCGCTGTGAATGGCGCGCGCGCCCTGGCGAGCGGTGAGTTTCAGGCGCTGGACGCGCTGCATTGGGGCGTGGGAAAAGCCACGATTTACGAGCTGGCCGACGCGACGCGGGTTCTGCGCTTCGAGGATTTCCGTTCGGCGCCCGGCGGGGATGTGCGCGTCTACCTGGCGCGCGATCATCAGCCGCTGAGCGCGCTGCAACTGGGGGACGACTTTCTGGATTTGGGCAGGCTCAAGGGCAATGTCGGCGATCAGAGCTATTTCTTGCCGGCCAATCACGACTTGAGCGCGTACAACTCGGCGGTGGTCTTCTGTCGGCAATTCAACGTGTCGATTACGGTGGCGACTTTGCGCTAGCACGTACTTGCCCGGGAAGATGAGTCAGGAAACCACAAGACACCCAGAGTTTTTCCTTAGTGCTGCTGCCGTTAGGCCCTGACACGGTTCGGAATTTTCTGCCGCAAGGGGCCCGACTCATCCCCACGAGCAAGCACGGCATGAGTATAGTCGCGCCCGCTCTAGCAGTCAATATCGAGCGCATGAATGGGCGTCTCAGCGAGACGCCCCTACAGACGTCCTGCCGGGTATGGGAATCTGTAGGGGCGAGCCATTGGGTCGCCCACGCTGGAGACAGGTATGTCTGCGGGCGTCTCAGCGAGACGCCCCTACAGTTGCCTTGCCGGGTATGGGAATCTGTAGGGGCGGAGCTCACATGATGCCGAATTTTCTGAAGGCTTCACCGGCGCTCATGCCCGCGTCTATCGCCTTGGCCACCAGTTTTTCGCCGCGGGCCTTTTCGATGGCGCCACGGAAAATGTCTTCCTCCGCTTCCCGCGGCACGACCAGCACGCCGTCCACATCACCGAAGATGATATCGCCCGGTTGAATGCGCAAGCCCTCGATTTCAATCGGGACGCGGAAGTCGATGACTTTGCCGCGCGCGCCCTGATCTTGCGCGTATGAGCCATAGGCGAAGGCGGGGAAGTTCAGCGCCAGGATGCCTTTTGTGTCCCGCAGGTAACCATCGACCACGGCGCCGGCCGCCCCCAGCTTGAGCGCGCGCTTGCTCATCAACTCGCCCCAGAGCGCGTACCGCGGCGACGCGCCGGCGCAGATGTAGACCTCGTTCCGTTTCAGGTCATCCAGGGCCGCGAACATCAGACCGAAGGCTTGCGACATGACGGGATTGTTTTCCGATGTTGACCGTTCTTCGAAGACATCGGCTTCCAGCACAGTCATCGCGCGGCCGAGGGCCACCATGTCCGGGCGCAGGGGCTGGATGCGCGGCGGCAGAAACTGATGCGTGAAGCCCAGCTTGTCCATGATGTCGCCGACGACTGCTGTGAACAATTCAGCCCGAATCAATTCGAACAAGCCCTCGTCGTCATTCCAGGTGACGCTTGTCATAAATTCTCTCCTTTGAGGCGCCGCGCTCACATCAGCGCGACAGTCGCATCATCGATAAAGTCCCAGTCCCAATCAATGCCCAGGCCGGGGCCCGCCGGTGGATGGGCATAACCCTCGGCGTCGATATGCACCGGGTTTTTGATGCCCAGCTTCATCAAGGAGCTCGGGATCAGCGCTTCAAAGAACTCGCAGTTGGAAATGGCGCAGCAGCAATGCAGGTTGACGATCTCGAGCGCGGGATAGATTGTCGTATGCACTTCACACCGCATGCCGAAGGCTTCGGCCAGGTGCGCCGTCTTCATCACCGCCGTCACCCCGCCCTTCCAGGAGACATCGCTGCGCACAATATCGACCACGCCGCTGGCGATGCACTCGGCGGTCGAATAATGAGCGCCGGCAAGCACTTCCGTCCCGCAGATGGGGATATCCAGGTCGCGCGTGAGCTTGCGCAGGCCGTTGAAATCGACATCGTAGAGCGGCTCTTCGAACCAATAATATTCCAGCTTTTCCAGCTCGCGCCCCATGCGCAGGGCGTCCTCGTAATAAGTATGCGCCGTGACCGGGTCGGCCATCAGCTTGAAGCTTGGGTCGGGGCCGACGGCTTCGCGGCAGAGGCGATAGGCTTCCAGCGCCTCCTGAAAATCGCCCGGTGGGTGCAGCTTGTAGCCGTGGAAACCGCGCGCCTTGAACTCGGCCGCTTGATCGGCGTAATCCTGCGGCGTGTCCAGATACATGGAGCTGACGTAGGTCGGCACTTTTTCACGGCAATGCCCGAGGAGCTTGTAAAGCGGCAGGCCGGCGACTTTCCCGGCGATATCCCAGAGGGCGATATCGAAGGGGCCGTATGAGTAGATCGGGGTATGGTGCCAGTGGCGCTCGTAACGGCGGAAATCCTGCCAGTGTTTCTCGCGCGCGATGGGGTCTTTGCCCAGGAAGAAGGGTTTGATCGATTGCGCCGCGATTGAACCGGCCATCTCGGCGCCCATGCCGGCGAAGCCCATGCTGACACCATCGACGCCTTCATCGGTCTTCAGCGTGATCATGAGAAAATTGAGCTCGGACCGGTGACTGTCGCGCAGTTCCTTCTCCGACATCACCTCTTCCTGATGCTTGCACAACCTGATTTCGATATCCGTGATTTTCATGTCGAATTCCCTTTTGCGGCCAACAGGACTAAACGATAACAGATTCCGCCGAGTCTGTAATGCATTCGGATTGCCAGTTCAACACCAGAACAAGTCGCGGCTTGGGCAAGACAGCAAACTGAGCGAGCGACGCCCGATCAATTTCCGTGATAATAGACGCGCTTGGCGGAGCTGCGGAAGATGATGAAGGTCAATATCAGAATGACCAGGAAGAGCAGCCAGGCCATCGCCGAGGCATAACCCATCTTGAAATAGGCGAAGGCGTTGTTGAAGAGATAGAGCGAATAGAAAAGGGTCGCATCGCCCGGCCCGCCCTCGGTGATGATGTAGGCTTCGGTGAAGTATTGGAAAGCGCCGATTAAGCCGACGATGGTGTTGAAGAGAATGATCGGGCTGATCATCGGCACAGTGACATGGCGGAACTTGCGCCACAAGCTGGCGCCATCGAGCGAGGCCACATCGTAGAGCTCCTGCGGCACATCTTGCAGGGCGGCCAGATAGATCAGCATCATCCAGCCGGTGCCCCACATGCTCATCATTATCAGCGCCGGTTTCGCCCATTGGGGATCGGAAAACCAGCTTATGATGGGCAAGCCAAGCTCGGCCATGATGACACTGACTGCGCCGTACTGCGGGTGCAGCAGCCAGGTCCAGACGATGCTGGTGGCGACCAGCGGCAAAATGCTGGGCAGATAAAAAATCGTACGGAAGACCGACAGCCCCTTGACCTTCTGATTCAGCAAGACGGCGAGCGCCAGCGCCAGCATATTGCCCAGAGGTACGGCGAAGACGACAAAGTACAGCGTATTCGTGAGCGCTTTGATGAAGATCGGATCGAAGTATAGCAGCTTCTCGTAGTTGAATAAGCCGATGAACCTCGGAGATGAAATCGGCGAGTAGCGCGTCAAGCTGTAATAGAATGAGGCGAAGATAGGATAGAGGTTGAGCGCCAGGAAGCCGACGATCCAGGGCGAGATGAATGCGAGGCCGACGCCGACTTTGCGCAGCTCGCGGCGATTACGGGGCGTCAACATCATATCTTTCACCACAGAGGCGCAAGACGCAAACCCGGTTAGTCATGCGAAACGCAACCCCTCTAAATCTCCCCCATCGGGATGGGGGAGACTTTCTCGCGTCGCGCGAGCCTCCCCTTCCCTGATGCTTCGGGGAAGGGGCCGGGGGATGGGGTAGAAAAGTGGCGTTTAACATGCCCTAGCCTTTCAATCCCGTCAGCGAGATGCCCTGGATGAAGACGCGCTGCATGAAGAAGAAGATGATGATGATGGGCAGGACGGCCATAGTCGAGGCCGCCATCAGAATGCTGAAATCGGTGATGCCCTGCGAATTATGATAGAGCGCCAGCCCCAGGGACATCGGATACAGATCGCGGTCATTGAGATATATCAGCGGACCGATGAAGTCATTCCAGGACCAGATGAATTGGAAGAGCGCCACCGTCGCCAGCGCTGGCTTGCAGAGCGGCAGGACGACGCGCGTCAGCAAGATCCATTCCGAGCCGCCATCAATGCGGGTGGCCTCCGATAGCTCTTTGGGAATGCCGAGCATGAATTGGCGCAGCATAAAGATGAAGAAGGGATGACCGAGCCAGGCGGGCACGATCAGCGGCAGCCAGGTGTTGACCCAGCCGATCTTGCTGAAGCTGACGAAGAGCGGAATCATCACCACGTGGTAAGGCAGCATGAGCGTGGAGAGGACGAGCACGAAGACGATGTCGCGGCCTTTCCATTCCACGCGCGAGAAGCCGTAAGCGACCAGGCTGTTGGAGATGAGCGCGCCGATGACGGCGGCCACCGCGATCTGCAGCGAGTTGCCCAGGTATTGCAGGAAGGGCTGCGCTTCCAGGGCGTTGGGATAATTCTCGAATTCAAGGGGCGAAGGTATCCAGACCGGCGGATCGAGCAGCAGTTGGTCGATGGGTTTGAGCGAGGTGGTGATCATCCAGAAGAGCGGCAGGATGAAGGCGGCGGACAAAACGACCAGCAGGACAAAGGATACGATATTGTTGATGTTGGCGCGTTTGATGCTAATGTATGGGATCATGGATTGAAGCAGTGGTGGGCGACCCACCGGATCGCCCCTACAGATTCGACATGAGTGACAATTGTAGGGGTCAGCCGGTGGCTGACCCGCTTCTGGCCCGCCTAGAACTGCCGGTATTCGTTCTCGACGGCGGTTTGCACGGCGTCAAGCGCTTCTTGCGCCGATTTCTCCAGTCGCAAAGCTTGGCCGATTTCCGAGCCCAGCCGGTCCATGTAGAAGTTGGCCACCGGGATCATCGGCGTGGTCAAGCCGCGCGGGCTGCCCATGGTTTCGAAGAAGCTGCGATAGTCGGGATGGTCGTCGAAGAGGGCGGTGATGCGGTCCACTTCCAGCGCGGCCAGCGAACCGGTGGTCGTCGTTGGCGTATCCTTCCAGGCGGCGACAGTGGCCATGACGTTGTGATCGGTAATACCGGACCAATATTTGGCGAACTCGTAACCCGCGGCCGGGTTGGCCGCTCCGGACGGAATGATCTGGTAGTTGCCCCAGATCCAACTGCCCCAGCCGGTGCTGTCTTCTTCGCCCGCGACCGGCGGCAAATGCGTTATGCCCCAGCGGAAACCCTCGGCGGCGAAGCGATGGAAGTCGCCCAATTTCCAGGGACCGATGAGATGCATCGATAAACGCCCGGCGATGAAGGGGTCTTGCGTGCCGCCGCGCTCGCCAGACAAGCCCGACTGGAAGCGCTGCAAGCGGTCGACGCCGTAGCGTTCGCTATATGACATCATCCATTCGAGGGCGCGCACATTGTTGGGGTCGTTCGCTGTAATCGTATCCGAGTCGGCATCGTAGAGTTGGCCGCCAAAGTTGCCGAACCAGGCTCTAGGGAAGCCGCCGCCGCCAAAGCCGAGGTGCAGCAATCCCATGCGATCAAAGTTGCCATCGGCATCTTCCACCGTTAGCAAATCCGCCCATTCATCCAGTTCTTCGATCGTGCTGGGTCCAACTTCGGGGTCCAACCCGACTTCTTCAAAATGGTCTTTATTCCAGGCGAGGTCGTAAACGCCGAAACCGCTGGGCGTGGCGTAGAGCGTGCCGTCGACGACGCCGCCCGCCCAGGCCGCTGGCGTCAAGAATTCTTGAAACGCGGCTATATCTTCCGGCGGTCCTAAGTCTGAGTATGGTGTGATGCCACCCAGCGCAGCGAGGCCGGGAATCTCATTGGAGCCGAAGAAGGTCAACACATCCGGCGGGTTGCCAGCGGAAATCGCGGCCGTCAAGCGCACCAGAAAATCGCTATAGGGGACGACCAGCGGCTCAACGCGAATGGCGTCCTGGTGCTCATGGAATTGATCAACGACGTCCTGGACATAATTCTCCCACTGTTCGGTCCAGCCATGCCAATAGGTGATGGTGACCGGATCTTGCGCGGCTACGCTGGCAACGGGCAGCGCGCCCAGGGCGACCGCGCCGGTGCCGCCGGCGATAGTCTTAAGCATGTCACGGCGTGATAATCCGCTCTTCTTGTTTTGAGTCATGAGGTTTCTCCGTTAATACAATAGGTTGGCCGATTCTGTGAACCTCTATGGGAATGTGTCGTAGTCACCTCCTTGCGCATGATATGCGGCTGACGGCGCGGGTGAGCGAGCCAAGGCAGGCCCCTGCAGATTCCTATTTGGTCAGCCGTGACGAGCCACCGGCTCGCCCGTACACCCATCATTTGGCCCATAATTGTGTGGCGTTGTGGATTATTTGAAGTCATCGAAAGACCAGTGGTTGCTCCAGCGGATGTCAATTTCTTCTTTTACGCGTTGGTAGCGGATGTCGGTCGATAAGCGAATGCGGCCCTCGGGCGATGCGTTGGCGGTGGCGGCGTGGGTGGTGTAAGCGCCATGCACGATCATGTCGCCCGCTTCATAATCAGCCATCAGCCAGCGGGTGTCGAGCTTATCGGCGAGCGAGGGCAGGTCTTTGGTCAGCCAGCCGCCCAGCCTCATATTCTTGTTGTAGGCGCTGATGCGTTCTTCCGGCGGCAAATCGGCATTGAGCTTGCTGAACTCGGCTTCTTTGCGGCGGCCGAAGTGATGCGAGTTCTCCAGGTAGATTAAGCCGCCCATCTCAGGCGGGGTGTCGCCGATGGGGATCCAGCTGGTGCAGACGGCATCGGTGCCGGCGCGCAGGTAAACGAGATCGTAATGGGCGCCGGTCGTGCTGACATCGCCTGGCGGGACGTGGCGGATGAGCTTGCGCTTGTGCAGGTAGACGGCGCCCTCGAAGAAGGCTTCGTAGAATAGATAGATGGGCTTGGCCAGGCAAAAGGCTTCGTAAGCGGCCCAGCGATGGGCTTCCATCTGCGTCTTTAGGACCAGGTTCTTGTTCGCGTCGGCGCCGTCGTAGACGCCATCGCCGGGCTCGATATCGCGGCGGACCAAGCCGGTATCGGCAAAGGCGGCGAAGTAGCGGCGGCGGAAATCGAGCACATCATCGCGGTCGAGGATGCCCTTGAGCCAGAGATAGCCCTGTTCGTCAAACTGCTCTCGCAGTGAATCCATCGATTGCGCGGGGTCCGACGGTGTCAGCCAGCCGAGGCGATTCGGCGCCGTCGAAAGCGCAAAGCCATTGCTCGTCAGCGCATGAGAAAGAACAACGTTTTCCATCATTTGCACAGTCCTCAACCGTCAACTTAGGACACTATAACATATTGGGGGGCAAGACCATCCGCCGCTAGTCAAATGCAAATGCTCGAATCAACTCAATCTCCGCGTCATCGTACGGCGAGCCGTCGGCGTGGAAGATGTCGTGCTGCCAGGTCCTGCTGTCAGGACTATTCAATTCGCGCCGCCAATCGAGATAGGTCTGCGTGCGCCCGGCGACCAGACCCCAATTGTACCAGCCGATGCGCTCACGGGCGAAGATCGGCAGAATTAGTTCGACCGTCTGCCCGACCACTCTCCGCAGCCACTCGGTGCAGAGCACGGGCCGGCCATATTTCTGACAGCGCTGAATGACCGCTTCGACGCCGGTCTCGCCGTAGTGATGGAAGGACGTGACATCCGACAATTCCAATATGCGTTCCTCCATTTCGTAGTCGTCATGCAGGCGAAAGATGGAGGTGGTCAGGGGCTGTTGGGCGCCGGCTTCGCGCGCCCAGGCGAATGCGGCTTCCACCAGCGGCAAGCTCGCCTCGCCCATTTCGCTGTTGCCCGGTTCGTTGTACAAATCCCAAACTTGTACGCGCTCGTCGGCGGCGAAACTGCCGACAAGGTCGGTGACGTAATCCTTCAGTGCTGGCCAGACGGCGCGGTCTGTCACGCGCGTCAAACCGGGGCTGGGCGTCCAGCCGCTGTTGTGCGTGTAGGGAATGGGATCGTCTTGATTTCCCAGATAAGGTTCTTTGCCAGCGAAGGCGCAGTCATCGAACAGGATGAACATCGCCTTGATGCCCTGCCCGGCCGCGATATCGAGAAATTGATCGATGCGGTTTTTCAAGCCATCGGGGTCGCTCTGCCAGACGAGAAACTGATGAAAGACGCGCGCGGCATTGAAGCCGGCCGCCGCCGCCCAGGCCAGCTCCTCGCCGATGGTGTCGGGATCGAAGGATTCCGCCTGCCACATCTCGGTCGAGTTGACGGCGCTGCGCGGCAAGTAATTGCAGCCGCGGATGGGCTCGATGGCGGCGTACCAGTCATTGGCTTTTTCGGGCGTCCATTGTTCGGTCATTTCGATTTCTCCAGTCCCCGCATACCTGTATGGGCGAGCCGACGGCTCGCCCGTACGAAGACTATGATTTGTTGGGTGTCCGCGCAATCCTGCACAGTGTGTACGGGCGATCCGGTGGGTCGCCCTAGTCTATCAACCATTGAGCATTTTACTCGCAAGCGTGCCGGCGTCGGCGCCGTCGGCATCCACTATTCTCAGACGCATCAGACGAGCGCCGTCAGGAATTTCCGCCCACGCATCGACATAAAGCGCGCGCAAGGGCGACACCGGACCGAGATCAATGCCGCTCAATATTTGCCCCGCCTCATCAAGGCATTCGATTTCCGCGCGACCGGCCAGAAAACAGCCGAAGACGCCGCTGATGCGCGCCTGGCCGCCGCTGAGGTCAATCGAGAGCGGCTGATGCACGCAGCCGACATCGACAACATCGACGATCGGCGCCGGGCAAGCTGCCGCCGACCAGGTCAACTGCTGCAGCTTGATCTCCAGTGGCCGCAGCCTATGCAGCGGGCTGAGGATCTCCGCTTCCAGAATGTAGCCGGGCGAGCGGATCGGAATCGGGGAGGGCGCGCCGGGCGCCTCCGTCCAGCATTCGACCGTCGCGCCATTGTCGGGATATTCGGCAGCGGGCTCGTAAGGGAATTGCATGCATAGCACGTAGCCCGCTTGTCGATCGGCGAAGGCGATCCAACCGGCCGGGCTGTGCACGCCGATCTTGCCGACGATGCCCTGATACTGCACCGCCAGCAGGCCGCTAGCCGCGTCAAGCTGATACTGCGGATTGTCAGCGCCGAACATAATCTCGTAGGGATGGTCGCGCGCGGGATCGGTCGGGATATAGAGCCAGCAGTCGTCATTGAGCGCGCCATCGGCAGTGACGCAGGCCATCTGCGCCACATCCCAGATCGACCAGCGTATCGGGCGGTTCAAGACATTCTCGAAGAATAGACGAAGTTGCAGGCGCGAGCTGCCCGGCCGCAGCGTAAGCTGGCGGCGAATGCGCAGCCCCGAGCGCTCGTCGGGCGGGCTGATCATCAGGACGGACGCGTCACTTGTCTGGACATCGTAGCGCCCGGAATCAAGCACGGGATCGGGCGGGCCGGGCCATTGTCCATCGCCATCCCAGCCTTGTGGCGCCGGCCAGGTCTTGGCGCCGCCATAATTCTTCCAGTTGATGAGCTCGCCATCGCCGGCAAGTTCTTCGAAAGTAAATCGCACCCCCAACAGCTCGGGATTCATGAATAGATAATCATGCGTTCCCAGGCTGAATTGCATCAAGCGCCCGCCGATCTCGGGCACGCAGACGGCGTCAATGATGCCGTTGCTCAGTCGGATGCCGTCCCAGCCATGGAACTTCATGGTTTCAGCCGTCACCGCTTGCGGCATCAGCCCTGCCCTTCTGCTGTTTGCCTCAATTGTATTGGGCTTACTCAATTCCATCTGCAATCATATCGAATTGTGTAGGGGCGTTTCGCTGAAACGCCCGAGTGTACGGCTGGTAATGTGGGCGTCTCAGCGAGACGCCCCTACAACAACGCAGATTTGTCAACGGGCGAGTCACCGCCTCGCCCCTACAACACTCGATGGATAGGGCGAAAAAATCAACCTTGCAAGCCCGTGGTCGAGATGCCGCGGACGAAGTAGCGCTGCAAGAGCAGGAAGAAGATCACCGCCGGTATGGTGGCGGCGGCCGCCGACGCCATGATGACGCCGAAGCGCATGGATAGCCCGCGCCCAACGAAGACCGCCAGGCCGACCGGCACGGTGCGGGTGGCGTCAGTGTTGCTGATGATGAGGGGCCAGAAGAAGTCGTTCCAGCTGCGGACGAAGGTGAAGATGGCGACGGTGGCGATGACCGGCTTGCTCAGCGGGATGAAGATGCGCCACAGCAGGCCCAGGCGGCTGCAGCCGTCTAGTCGGCCCGCCTCTTCCAGCTCGACCGGGATAGTCAGGAAGAATTGCGTCATCAAGAAGACGCCGAAGGCATTGGCCGCCGCCGGCACCGCGATGCTGAAATAGGTGTTGGCCAGCTTGAATTTGATCATGCCCAGGAAGAGCGGCACCAGCAGGATTTCGCCCGGCAGCAGGAAGGTCGACAAGATGATGAGCAGCACGATCCTGCGGCCGCGGAAGCGCATCCTGGCCAATGGATAGGCGGCCAGGATATTTGTGGCCAGGGTCAGCACGGTGGTGATGGTCGCCACGATGAGGCTGTTGCGGAACCACTGCAGCATGGGGAAGGATTCAAAGAGCCGCGTGTAAAACTCAAGCGTCGGTTGGTCGGGCCACCAGGTGGGCGGATAGCTGAAGACTTCATTATCCGGCTTGATTGAGGTGACGAACATCCAGATGAAGGGCGCGCCCCAGATGATGGCGACGAAGATCATGATGGCATAGAGCGCGATCCGCCCATAGTTGAGCGAGCCATCGCGGTAGACGCTGTCTTTGCGCCAGGATACGCTCATGTCAAATCACCTTCATCGCGCGCAACTGAATGACCGTGAAGCTGAGCGTAATCAGCATCAGGATGACGCCGGCGGCCGATGCCACACCCATGTCAAACCTTACGAAGGCGGTTTCATAAATGAATTGGGCGACGGTGAAGGTGCTGCCTTGCGGTCCGCCGCGGGTCATGACAAATACCTGGCCGAAAACGCGCCAGCAAGCGATGACCGTCAGCGGGATGACGAAGGCGTTTACCGGCATGAGCATGGGGATGGTGACATAGCGCAGCTCTTGCCAGCGTCCCGCGCCATCAATCCTGGCCGCCTCGTACAAGTCTTCCGGGATATCCTGCAAGCCGGCCAGGTAGATGATCATATTGCCATTGACCGTCCACCAGATGGTGGTGATGGCGATGGCCGGCATGGCCGATTCCGGATCGCCCAGCCAGTTGATCGGCGGATTGACGCCCAACAAGCCCAGATAATAATTCAGCAAGCCCGAGCTGCGCTCGAGTATCCACTGGAAGATAATGCCCACCGCCGCCACGCTGACGACATGGGGCAGGAAGACGATGGCGCGCGCGATGTTGCGCCCGCGCAGCTTCTGATTCACCAGCAGCGCCAGCAGAAAGCCTAGAACGATAAGCGGAATGGCCGCCAAGACGACAAAATATAGCGTATTCTGCAGCGACTCAATGAAGATTTCGCTGTTGAGTAGTTTGTTGTAATTCTGTAGCCCGCGCCATTTGGGTTCGCCGATGATGCCCCATTTGGTGAAGCTGGCGTAGA
>WTGN01000066.1 GCA_011523545.1 Chloroflexota bacterium
GGGGGTGGGGTTGGTTGCTCGCAATGTAAACAGGGACCCGCAAATTCTCGACCAGTTTCGCTAAAGTTCGCGCGGATAGCTCGTGAGCACATCAATGCCGTTGTCCGTGACGACCACGTTGTCCTCGATCCGCACGCCGCCGACGCCCGGAATATAGACGCCCGGCTCTATCGTGAAAACCATGCCCGGCTGCAGCAGCTGCTTGTTGCCGGCCACGATATTGGGCAGCTCGTGCACGCTCAAGCCAAGCCCGTGGCCCAGGCGATGCATGAAGTATTCGCCCAAGCCGGCCGCTTCGATCACATCGCGCGCGACGCGGTCAACCGCTTCACAGCTGACGCCGGCCCGGGCGAATTCGCGCGCCGCTTTGTTCGCGCCATAAACGGCGTCATACATCGCCCGCATCTGCGCTGTCGGCTCGCCAAGGCAAAACGTGCGCGTAATATCGGCCGGATAATCGTTGAAACGCGCGCCGAAGTCGATCAAGAGAAACTCATCTTCGCCCCAAACCCGGTCACCGGTATCGCCGTGCGGCTGGCCACTCTTATCACCGGTCAAGACCAACATAAAGGCGAAGCCCTGCGCGCCCCGCTCGACCATTTCCGCCGACAATCGGTCGGCAATCTGGCGTTCCGTCAAGCCCGGCCGCGCCCAATTCATCGTCGCCTCCAGGGCCGCTTCGCTGATGTCGATGGCCCGCTGCATATTGGCGATCTCTTCCGGCGCCTTAAGCGCGCGCATGTTCAGGAAAAGCTCGCCAGCGTCAATGGCATTCTCCGAAGACAAGCCCGCGTCTTCCAGCGCCCGCCACTCGAAGTAACGCAGCGTCTGGCCATCCATGGCGCAGCTTGCGCCCGCCGGCGCCAAGGCCGCTACCGCCTCGCGAAAGGCGCCCTCGAAGCCGCTCTCGTCCGTCCACATAAAGCGGCGCGCTTCCAGCTCGGGCCGCGCCTCCAGCTTGACCACTTCCAGCTCCGGTATGATGAACGAAAGCCCTTGCCTGCTGTAGAGACCCAGTATGGGGCGTTCAGACAAGTGAAAGTGCAATCCGGTGAAGTAGACCATGTTTTCGCCGGGCACAAAGGCGACCAGATCGGCGCCGCTCCGCCCCAGCAGATCATCCAAACGCGCCGAAAAATCGATTGTCACAGACCTTGCCTCCCCTCGCTGTCGTATCCAATATGATTGTAGTCCAGGCGGGCGGGCTTCGTCCACCGGGCGCCGCCGGAACAAGCAGACGACCGCTGAAGAATTCACGGTGATTCAGGCATGACAGCACGGCGCGTGCGCATTATGGTTGAGCTGGAAGCCAGGCCTTTGGGGGAGGAATCGACGCATGCGCCTGAATTATCATCTGCTTGATGTCTTTAGCGAGCGCCAATTCGGCGGCAATCAACTGGCGGTCTTCCCAGACCCGCCGCGAGACTTGCCGGCGCGCGCCATGCAGGCGATCGCCAAAGAACTCAACCTGAGCGAATCTACCTTCGTCTTCCCGCCGCATGACCGCAGCAACGATTTCCATCTGCGCATTTTCACGCCCGCAGCCGAGCTGCCCATGGCCGGCCACCCCACCATCGGCAGCGCCTACATGCTCGCGCGGCTGGGGACGCTGGGGCGCATCGACGGCGAAAGGTCGATCATCTTCGAAGAAGGCGTCGGACCCATCACCGTGACCATCCGCGCCCAGGCAGACAGCGAGCCGGCCGAGGTCTGGATGAAGCAGCCGATCCCGCAATTTCTTGATATCCACGACGACCGACGCTTGATCGCCGAGATGCTATCATTGAGCGCTGAGGACCTGCGAGCGGACGCGCCCATACAAGTCCTCAGTAGCGGCCTGCCCTTTCTCTATGTCGCGGTCAACTCCCTGGACGCAATTCGCAGGATCCGCCTTCGCCAGGACAAATGGGCCGCGCATCTGGCGGGCAAACCGGGCGAAAACATCTTCGCGACCACGACCGAGACCGTGCAGGAAAACTCCACCGTGCACAGCCGCATGTTCGCGCCGGCGCTTGGCATCAACGAGGATCCGGCTACCGGCTCCGCCAGCGGGCCGCTCGGGGCCTATTTGCTGAAATATGGCCTGGTTCAATCCGGTGACATGGTCAGCGAACAGGGCTTCGAAATTGGCCGACCCAGTTTTCTGCGCATAGCGCTGCGTCCTAAGGGAGACAGTTTCAGCGAGGTCGCTGTCGGCGGGGCATGCGCATATGTCGGTTACGGCACGCTGTGCGTTGACCTGGACCGACTTATGCTAGAATGAAGCCGAAAACAGCCGGTGGCGAGGAAGATGCTGAGCGCGCAAATTGACCATTATGACCCGCGCGCGGTGTTCCGCGGTCTGTTGGATGGCGACAATTACCTCAATCGCGTGGCCGGCGCCTGCGTTTACCAATGCCCGCGCTGCCGCCACCAGATTCGTTTCCGCTGGCGCAGCTTCTATCAAGCCGACGACCGCTCCGCCTTCAAAGGCAATCTGCGGCGCTGCTTCGATGATATGACGCCGGCCCTCTCCAGCGACGAGCAAGGCTTCCTTGACTTTCATTGCCCGACCTGCAGCGCGCCGACGCGTGTCATCTTCAGCGCGCACGATTACACCGCGATCGCTTATCACTTTGATATCTATGCGGCGCTGGTGGGCGAAGGGAAACAGCGGACATGAAAAACCTGTTCGCGACATTGCGCGATTATGACCCCGGCATGCTTCCCGCCCTGGCGGAAACCTGGCGCATCGACAGCAAGGGGCGCGCCGACGACGACATGGTCCGGCAGCTGCAAGCGACAATGCTGGATCAGGAAACAGCCGAAGCCGTCTGGGACAATCTTGATGAGCCAGCCCGCGCCGCCCTGCAGCTCCTGGTCAGCAGCGCCCAATCTCGGATGAAGGTCGGCCAGTTCGAGCGCTTCTACGGCAAAGTCAGAAAACTGGGCCGGGCGCAAATCGCGCGCGAACAGCCGCATATCGCCGGGCAGACCATCGCTGAAACGCTCTACTACCGCGGCCTCGTCGGCGAAGGCTTCGACAATGTGGATGGCAATCTCATCGGCTTTATCTTCGTGCCTACTGATCTCATCAGCGCCCTGCCCCTGCACAAGACCAGCTACCAAACGCTGGATGAAGGCGCGGACATCGCGGTGGATGAATTGCCCGCGCTGGGTGTGATTGACGCCGTCGACGAGGTCAGCCGCGCCGATACCTCCGTCGTCGATGATCTGGCGACGCTGCTGGCCCTGCTGCAAGCGCGCCCGGCCGAGCTCGTTGGCGAACGAATCGCGCCTGACTCCGCCGCCACCATCACGCCCTATCTGCTGCAGCGGGATGACAATAGGCTGAATTTCATGCTGGCGGTCGCCATCAGCGCGAATCTGATTGCGACCCAAGACGGGGGGGCGCGCCCCAAACGCGACGACGCGCGCGCCTGGTTGGAAGCGGCCCGCGCCCGCCAAATCCAAACGCTGGCGACAGCCTGGCTGGAGAGCGCAAGCTATCGCGATATGTGGCATATCCCGGGCCTGCAGCCGGAAGATTCAGGCTGGTCCTACGATGCCGCCGCCGCCCGCCGGGCCGTGATGAACCTGCTGGCGGACCTGCTGCCGGATCATGGCTGGGTCTCCATCAATGATCTCATCGACATCATCAAAGAATTCGAGCCGGATTTCCAGCGGCTCGATGGCGATTATGAAAGCTGGTACATCCGCAATGACGCCGGCGAATTCCTCACCGGCTTCGAAAGCTGGGACGCCGTCGAAGGCTCGCTCATCGAGTTCTATCTGGTCGGGCCGATGCACTGGCTGGGCTTGGTGGATATCGGCGAGGATGTCGCCCGACTGACGGCGTACGGGCGCGCCTTCCTGGAGATCAGCGATTGGCCGCAGCCGGACGAGCCCGAAGCCGGCATCGACGTGCAAAACGACGGCACGCTGCTGGCGTCGCGCCGGGTCAATCGCTTCGAACGCTTTCAACTGGCGCGCTTCGCTCATTGCTTGCAAACAGGCGACCCCTATGTCTATCGCATTGATGCCGCCAGCATTCAGCGCGCCGCCGCCCAAGACATCCAGGCCAAGCACATCCAGTCCTTCATCATTCGCCATCTCGAGGGCAATCCACTGCCGCTGCCGATCATCAAACTCCTGCGCAACTGGCAGGCCGGCGCCCAAACCGAGGTGACGCTTGAATCCGCCATTGTCTTGCGCACAACATCAGAAGAGAGCCTGGACAAGATATTCGCGGCGCCCGCCTTCCGCCGTTTTTTGGGCGCGCGCCTGGGGCCGATGGCCTGCGCCGTCCGCCCCGATCAGTGGGAGCCGCTGCGCGCAAGCCTCGTCGAAAACGGCATCGATGTTGATGTCAGCCGCTTGCGCGAGGCTTCCGGCTAGCTTCGCCGGGCCGGCTCATCAATCGTCAAAACCCAGCTGATAAACCGCCTTTTTCTTCCAGCCAGCCAACTTGGCGATTTCGCTGGCGGCGCGCGAAAGCTTCTCGCCCGCCTCCCGCCTCTCTGACAGCGCTCCTCTCACCCGCGCCTCGGACCAAACTGCCGCGCCCGGTTCGGCGCCGGCGATGACCAACGTCACCTCACCCCGCGGATTGTCATTGGCGAAGTAGTCCTGCAATTCATACGCGCTGCCGCGATAAAAGCGCTCGAACTTCTTGCTGATTTCGCGCGCGACGCAAACAGGCCGCCCCCCGCCCAGCACCTCGGCGATCATGGCAAGCGACTCGGCCAGCCGGTACGGGCTTTCATAAGCGACCAAGGTCTCGCCGCGGCCGGACAAATCCAGCAGCAGTTCTCTCAATCGGGCCGCCTTGCGCGGGAGGAAGCCCAGATAAATGAAGCGGTCGCCCGCCATGCCCGAGCCGACCAGCGCCGTTGTGAGCGCGCAGGCGCCCGGCAACGGAATCACATCGTGCCCGCGCTCGATCGCCGCTGCAATCAACTCATAACCGGGGTCGGAGATCCCTGGCGTACCCGCATCCGAAATCAGCGCCACATCGCCGCTGCTCAAGGCGGCAAATATGGCATCCAGCTTCGCCAGTTTGTTGTGCTCATGATAGCTGGTCATCGGCGTGTCGATGTCGTAATGCCGCGTGAGCACGCGCGAGGTCCGCGTATCCTCTGCCGCGATCAGCGACGCTTCCCGCAATACGCGCAGGGCGCGCAGGGTCATGTCTTCGAGGTTGCCGATCGGTGTCGGCACGATGTAAAGCGCGCCCATATCGCTCGTTTCCTTAGACGCCATTAGGCCGGGAAGACATGCGCCAGCGCCTCGGGCATGACGCTCTTGAAGGCGGCCAGGCTGTGACCGCTGCCCAGCTCAACGAAGCGGTAATTCAAGTCCGGGTCATGGCTCATGCGCCGTTCCAGGATGCCGCGCAGCGCCAGCGCCGGCTGATAGAAGCGCAGGTCCTGTTCATAACGGCCCACCGACTGGAATATGCGATTGGGCAATAGGGGCGAGTCACGGAAGCGCTGGGCGATTTCCTTCAGCAAATGCACGGCCGGTTCGCGGCCCAAAGGCGGCGATACCATAATCAAGTGGCCGAAGATAGCCGGGTTCTTCAAGGCCGCATGCGCCGCCGCCACCGCGCCCTCGCCCACACCGCCCAAACCCAGCTCGAGCGGCTCAATCCGGTGTTCGGCCTGCAGAAAGGGCAGCAGCTCAGCCGCGATCAAGGCGTAGTGCTTATCGTTGCCCACGTACTCGGCGACCCGTTCCGACTGATTGCCGCTGGCGAGCATGGCGATGATGATCGGCTCCATCCGCCCGTGCTTGATCAGCGCGTCGGCGATATACGGGATTTCCAGCGCGCCCATCGCCCATTGCCCGTCCATCAGGATGAGCAGGCGGTAATTCTTGCCATCGTTGGCGTCATAGCCCGGCGGCGTATACACCCAGAGGCTGCGGCTGTTGAAGCCGAGCTGCGCTGAGCTGAATTGATGCCGGTAGACGCGTCCCCGCGCCACCGCGCTCATTGCGCTCCAACTCGGGAATGGGCGCGCGCGCGGCATCTGCAACACCGACGTGTGCACCTGATTGCTGCTGATAGACAGAGCATTGCGCGCATCGGCCTGCCAAAAGCGGCCGACCCGATCCATCAGATCAAGCTCTTGCGCCAGGGGCGTGCCCGGATCGTCAATCGCAAACATATAATCAATCAAGGCGTCGCGCTCGAAGATTCGCTGAAAATACCAGAGCGATGTGTCCTCAAGCCGAACCATATTCTCAAAGGGTGGATCGCGCTTGACGATGTCGATGTTGAGCGCCACATTGCGCGCCGTCCATGAGTCGAAGACAAAGGTCGCCTTGCTCCGCTCAACCCAAGGCCACTCATCCTGGGTCGAGAGCAGTTCATCCACCAGACCTTGGCGTTCATCCGGCGGAGTCTGATAAATCTCGCACAAGAACTGGATGAATGAATTCCATCTGGATGAAGCCAAGCTGCGCCCTCCTCGCCGCTACGGCAGCGACAGTCACATTTTAGCACCGGCATCGCTTATGCAAAAATGAACAAGACGCCTGTCATGATTCTAACAGCCCGCCCCTGTGACGCTGCTTCTGTCACATGGCTGGACAATGCGTACAAATCCTGCGCGCCGGCCGCCCGTCTGTTGTATCATGATGTGGTATTGTCGTGGCGGATTGCCAATCGAGCCGGCGGCGAACGCGAAGCGCAGCGCTGCATGACACAGCGCAAGGGGCAGGAAATGACTGGACCATTCATCTTCTCATTTACTGAGCCGGTCAGTCCCGAGGCATTAAGAACGCTCTTTGAGCAAACCAGTTGGGCCGACAATCGCAGCCCGCTGGATATTCAATTGATGCTGGATCGCAGTCATTTCACGCTGGGCGTCTGGGATGAAGACCGGCTGATCGGGTTCTCTCGCGTGATTACGGACGACCGCTATCGCGCCCTCATCGACGATGTCGTTGTCGACAGCGCCTATCGCGGCCAGGGCATCGCCTCGCAAATGCTCGATAAAATGCTAAAGCGCCTGCAGCATGTCGAGATTATCATGTTGGATTGCGCGACCGAGTTGGAGAGCTTCTACGGCCAGTTCGGCTTTAAAGCCAAGGGCGGCAGTTCGCTCGAACTCAGGAATACCGGTTGAGCCGCCCCTGCAAGGCTTGTCCGCAACTGGCGCGATTAATTGCCAAATTCTACCCCATCCCCCCGGCCCCCTCTCGCCATCTCTATGGCGAGCATCCCAGCGAGCTAGGGAAGGGGGAGCGCATACGGCGAATGCCTGGTGCGACAACGCCTCCATTGTCAGTTCGCCTAAGTCACCACATTCTGTCTCAGAGTCACCCTTCCCTAGTTGACTGGGTCACGTAGACATTGACCTTCGGGAAGGGCCGGGGATGGGGTAAAGCC
>WTGN01000039.1 GCA_011523545.1 Chloroflexota bacterium
CTGCTGGTTGCCGCCGGAGAGCTTGTTGGTAATCTGGTCGGGCCCGGTGGCGCGGGGAAGGGGAGCTAAAGCCCGCGATCACTTGATTCATCGAGTTTCTTGCCCACGCGGCTGCGGCGGGCGGCGTGGCCAGCTGCAGCATAGTTTGGACCTTCGGCGGGCGGCTCACAGAGGCGCCCCTACAGAATTCGCGGTGGCCGATGCGCTCATCATGGCATGGGCGATGATTTCCTGCGTCGCTTCCTCGCGGCTGAATTCACCGACCAGGCGCCCTTCACGCATCACCAGGATGCGGTCGCTCATGGCCAGAATCTCGGGCAGCTCGCTGGAAATCATCAGGATCGCCAGGCCATCCTCGGCCGCCAGCCGGCTCATGAGGCGGTGAATCTCCGCCTTGGCGCCGACATCAATGCCGCGCGTCGGCTCGTCCATGATGAGCAGCTTGGGATTGCTGGCCAGCCATTTGCTGACGACAACTTTCTGCTGGTTGCCGCCGGAGAGCTTGTTGGTAATCTGGTCGGGCCCGGTGGCGCGGATGCTCAGCTGCTGGATCGCGCGGTTGGCCAGCGCCCGCTCTTTGCTGCGGCTGACAAAACTATTGCGGGAGACGGATTCCAGCACGGCCATGGAGGTGTTCTCGCGGATGGTCATCTCGCGGATCAAGCCTTGATGGCCGCGGTCTTCGGGCACGTAGCCGATGCCGTAATCGACCGCTTCTGAGGGCCGCGTGATCTTGACTGGCTCTCCGTTGAGCCGAATTTCCCCCGCTTCCGCCGGCAGCACGCCGAAGATCACCTGGGCCGTCTCGCTGCGGCCGGAGCCGACCAGGCCGGCCAGCCCGACGATCTCGCCGGCGCGCACGGTAAAAGAGACATCGCGCGTCAGCGGCGGGCGGTTGAGGTTGCGCACGTCCAGCACAACCTCGCCGATTTTCGCCGCTTGCTTGGGGAAGAGATTCTCGATCCGGCGCCCGACCATCATGCTGATCAATTCGGCTTCGCTGGTATCGGCGACATTGTGCGTGCCGATGTACTCGCCATCGCGCAGGACGGTGACGCGGTCCGCCAGTTCGAAAACTTCGTTGAGGCGGTGACTGATGTAAATGATGCTGACGCCGCGCTCGCGCAGCAGGCGCACGATGCTGAACAGCTGCTCGACATCGCTCTCGGTCAGGGCCGCTGTCGGCTCGTCCATGATCAGGATCTGCGCATTGAGAGACAGGGCTTTGGCGATCTCCACCCGCTGCCGATTGCCGACATTGAGCGCGCCGACTTTGGCGCCGACATCGAGATTGTGGATGTTGAGGTCGGCCAGCAGCGCTTCCGCCCCGGCTTCCATCTGTTCCCAATCGATCGTCTCGAAGCCGAACCGTTTTTTGCTTGGCGCATGACCCATGAAGATATTCTCGGCGACCGAGAGCTCCGGGTAGAGGCCGAGCTCCTGATAGATAGTGGCGACGCCGGCGCTGTGTGATTCGCGCGGGTCGCTGAATTTGACGGGCGCGCCATCAAGCCGGATCTCGCCGCTGTCCGGTTGATAGACGCCGGAGACGATCTTGATCAGGGTGGATTTGCCGGCGCCATTCTCGCCGATCAAGGCATGGACTTCGCCCCGGCGGACGTCAAACTGAGCCTCCTTCAGCGCGCGCACGCCGGGGAAAACCTTGTCGATTCCGCTAAGTTCCAGCAGGGTTTCGCTCATGTGGCTGTCCGGTACATTATATGGGATTTCGCCACGTTCAAGGCATTAATTTTCTTACCACCGAGGACACCGAGAGAAAAGAGAGCACAGAGAAAATCTGCATAGAATAGAAAGGTGGCAGCGACCTTATAGGCCTGCGGACGGCGACTGAAGTTAAGAAAAGCGCGAAGAATTCCAATATCTCTTTGTCCTCAATTTAACTCGGTGTACTCGGTGGTTAAATGCCAGCGCGTTTATTCGTTATCCCAAGCGTCACCATTTTGATGCCTTTGCCATAGAATTTCGCCAAATCAATTGACCTACTCCAACAGAGCGAGGAAGCGCCCGTAATGCGCGTCCCATTCGGCGCTGTCCCGCGGCTCGAAATGAAGCAGATCGCCCGCGCCACTGAGCATCGCGCGCGCTTCAGAGACGCCGCCCAACTCGCCGAGGGCGATCAGCTGGGCGATGGCGTTGCCGGTCGCGGTGGCTTCGACCGGGCCGGCGATCACCGGGCGACCGGTGGCGTCAGCTGTCATCTGGTTGAGCAGGGCGTTTTGCGCGCCGCCGCCGATGATATGCAGCTTGTCAACCGCTTGGCCGGAAACGTCGATCAACTGCTCCAGCACGTAGCGATACTTGTAAGCCAGGCTGACGTAAACGGTCGCGATGATGTCAGCGTCGCGATCCGGACTTGGCTGGCCCGTTCGCCGGCAGTAATCAATGACGCGCGCCGGCATGTCACTGGGCGGCAGGAAGGACGGGTCGTCCGGCTCGATGAAAGCTTGAAAGGGCGCGGCCGCTTGCGCCATCGCCGTCAATTGCGCGTAGCTGTAATCTTTGCCCGCCGCTTGCCAGGTCGCCCGGCACTGATCGACCAGCCACAAACCCATGATGTTTTTCAGCAAGCGCCAGTTGCCGCCGTAACCGCCTTCGTTGGTGAGGTTGGCTTCGTAGGCGGCATCGCTGATGATCGGCGCCGCCAACTCCAGGCCGAGCAGGCTCCAGGTGCCGCTGCTGAGATAGGCGCTGTTCGCTTCCGTGCTGGGTACAGCGACGACGGCGCTGCCGGTGTCGTGGCAGGCGGGCAGGATCACATCGATGCCCTGGTAGCGGCCGATGGTGGCGCCCGGCTCGACGATCGGCGTCAAGAGCGCTGTCGGAATGCCGACCGCCGCCATAATCTCGCGGTCCCAATCGCCTAGCGCCGGGTTGTACAGCTGCATCGTCGTCGCTTCGGTGAACTCGCAAGTTTTTGAGCCCGTCAGCCAATAATTGAAGAGGTCGGCGATGGTCAACATGGAGGCGGCATGATCGAGCAGCGGGCTGCCGTCGCGGATGCCGGCCGCCAGTTGATAAAGCGCATTGAGCGGCATGAACTGGATGCCGGTGCGGGCGAAGACTTCGCGGCGGGGCATGCGCTCGAAGACCCATTCCATCGCGCCGTCCGTCCTTGGGTCGCGGTAATGGTAGGGGTTGGCCAGCAACTCGCCGGCGCTATCGAGCAAAGCGTAATCGACGCCCCAGCAATCCAGGCCGATGGAAGCCGCCTCGCTGGCAGCACTGATGCCGATTGTGATCTCATGCCAGAGCCGCAAAACATCCCAATGCAGAGCCGTCGGCGTCTGCACCGGGATATTGGGAAAGCGGTGGATCTCGCTTAGCTGAAGCCGTTCGCCATCAAAGGCGGCATCCATTACGCGGCCCGATGTCGCGCCAAGGTCAATGGCGATCACATGCCTGGCGCTCATGCGCTGCACCGCCTTCGATTCGCTCGCCGAAGGGCGGCCCGCATGGAAAACAGGCTCAGGCTACTACATCGAGGTTCAAACATCATGCCTGCTGGAATGCTTGCTCTAAGCCATTTATGGTCAGAAAAGAACATCCGCAATTATAGACGGCTTGGCGCCTTTTGTCACATAGAATGCGGACGCTGCCAGGACGATGTACTCCAATTTTTCTGAACTACAGAGTGCGCAGAGGACACAGAGGTGAAATTCCTTCGACAATCTGCTTCCAAATCTGCCGTTCATACAGCATATCTACGCTCTAGTTTGTCGAAAAGGTTGCTTGCAGTCCAAAGGATTATGGCACCGAGGCTTGAGCGATTCTGTCAAACGCTTTTTCTCTGTGCTCTCTGTGTCCTCTGTAGTAGATTTTCAATTTGATCTAGCTTCATAGATGTAGATGTTCATTTTGATGCGATTGTCCGGCGGAGATCTATGCGTTCCGCTGGCGCTCGATTTGTCGAATCAGCTCCAGGTTGAATTGTTCCAGGCTGCTGATGTGGGCGTCGGCCAGCTTGAGCGCCTCCTCGGGCAAGGGAAAATCGGGGCTGGGCGCCGCCACCGCCGCCATGCCGGCCGCTTTGAGCGAACGCAAACCGTTGGCCGAATCTTCGATGCCGAGGCTGACCGCGGGCGAGACCGCCAACTGCTTCAGCGCTTCGAAGTAGATATCGGGCGCTGGTTTGCCGCGCGGCACCTCATCGCCGTATATCATCACCTCGAAAATCTGATCGAGCCCGGTGATGCGCAGGACGGCTTTGATGATCTCGGTGGGCGAGCCGGAAGCCAGCCCGACGCGAAAATGCTCGTTCATAAGCGCGACCGATTCCAGCGCGCCCGGGCGGGTCGGCATGCGCGTTTCGTACAGGGCGATCACGCGCGCTTTCATCTCGGCGATGATCGCGTCAGTGGATTCATCCAGCGCCAGCTTGTCTTGCATGACACGGGCCCAGCCGACGGTGCTGCGGCCCATCGCCAGCCGTTGAAACTCATCAGTCCAGGCTTTGCCGCGGTCCCCGGCGAATTCGACGCGGGCTTTGTCCCAATACACTTCGCTATCGACCAGGACGCCGTCCATGTCGAATATGACCGCTTCAATGGGCATGGTGGTTTTCTCCACGTGGTTCGACGGGCGACCTAATAGGTTGCCCCTACAACGTTCTTCTTCTGAATGTTTGTACGGGCGAGCCGCCGGCTCGCCCCTACGAAATCACGATTTGGGCGGACGACGCGCGGGCACGCCCCAACAAGTCTCTGATTCTGAGGTTAGAGGGCTTGCTCGGCCGGCGGATCGACCACGCCGATCGTGAGCAGGATATTGGCGTAGATGCGCTGCTCGCCGGTGGCGATGACCAGGCAGCAGTCCTCTCTCTTGGCTTCGTCATAAAAGGCGAAGCGCTCCAGCGGGGTCAACTCGAGGTCATCCGGCAGCAGCCGGCGGAATTCGGCGTAGATGCTCGGTTCAGCGCCGTCGTGGCGCGCCATCACCTGGGCCGCTTCAACCGGCGTCACGCTCAAGACCGCTTCGAGCACATCGGTGACCGTGACGTTGCCGGGCGCCAGATTGAGATAGACGCGCTCGGCCATGGGGTTGGCGCCGGTTTCGAAGGGATAATTGCCATCCGGGATCAGGATGGTGCTGCCGTGGCCGGCCGAGCCCAGGGCGCTCAAGATCTGCGGGTGGATAAGTTTCGCGTCGATCATGTTTTTGTCTTTCTAAATCGTTGACTGGTGTGGTTTCAGGAAAGCCAACCCCACCCCCCGGCCCGCTCCCGCCATCTCTATGGCGGGCATCCGACGAGTCAGGGAGGGGGAGCAAGCGCAGGCGATATAGAGCATTGCACCCTGTATCTCAACACGAGAGAGGCTCCGGACCAAACCTTCCCCCCATTGCTATGGGGGGACCGAGGGGGGTTGAGACGCACAGTGGCGGGCGACCCGCCTACAGTTTGCGGATGCGGTCGCCCACTTTGACCTCGCCGTCCTGGACGACGAAGGCGTAGACACCGCGGCGGCGTTGACGCTCGCCCGTTTCGGTGGCGGTCCATTTGCGCGCATGCCCGCCATAGCGGCGCGCGAATTTGGTGCAGCCGGTGTGGGGCCGCTTCGATATCTCCATAACCACGCCGCCAAGCTGGAGGCGCGCGCCGGGCGGGAGGTTGTGTTGCGAGATGTCGAGATCGACAAAGAGCTGATCACCCGCTTCCGCCCAACGGGACTTGTCGCCGGCGAGCAGTTGAATCACGCGGCTGTTCATCAGCGTAATCTGCGCTTCAATGTCGTCGCCATGCCGCCGCAGCCAGTCATCGCCCAGCAGACCGGCCTCAGCGGTGAAGGTCGCGCGATCAAGCAGCTCGCGCTGGTCGGGCGCGGGACGGCGCGCGATCAAGGCCACCGAGCCATTGTCTTGCGGCGAGGGCTCAATCTGCGCCCAGCGCGCCTCCAGATCTTCGATTGTCGCTTTGGCTTCCATCGTATGCTCCCGGCTTCTGTTCGTCTTGACTGCGGGTACTATAGTTCAAATCGCGGGAAATGTCTTGATGTTTCTCGCGCGCGGGCTGTGGTGAAAACAGCTTCGATTTATGTCATGGCGCAATTCGCAACCGGTACACAGTTACGCTGGCCGGCAAGTGTGGCACAAGCGCCGCGAACTTGTTACTATACTTGTCCGCGATCACAGCAGACGACGAGGAGCAGGCAAGCGAATGGCAATTGAACACAGACGGTTGGGAAAACACGGCGTGCTGGTGAGCAATCTTTGCCTGGGCACGATGAACTTCGGGCATCAGACGGCAAAAGAAGACGCCTTCGCCATTATGGATCGGGCGCTGGAATTGGGCATCAATTTCTTCGACACGGCCGATGTCTACGGGCGGCAGGTTGAATATGGGCTGACGGAGGAGATCATCGGCCAGTGGTTTGCCCAAGGCGGCGGGCGCCGTGACGCCGTCGTTTTGGCCACCAAAGTATACAATCCGGTGAGCCGCCAGGAATACTTGCCCGAGCCCAATCGAGATATCCGCAGCCTGTCCGCCTACAAGATTCATAAGCACTGCGACGGCAGCCTGGAGCGCTTGCAAACCGACCGCATCGATATCTATCAGATGCACCATGTCGACCGTGATTGCCCCTGGGAAGAGACCTGGACCGCGTTCGGCAGCCTTATCGGGCAGGGCAAGGTGGTCTATGTCGGCTCGAGCAATTTCGCCGGTTGGGATATCGCCACCGCCTGCCACGAGGCCGCCTGGCTCAATATGCTCGGCCTGGTCAGCGAGCAGAGCATCTATCATCTCGACAACCGCGCCATCGAGTTGGAGGTCATTCCCGCCTGCCGTCATTATGGCTTGGGGCTGATCCCATGGAGCCCGCTCGGCGGCGGCCTGCTGGGCGGCGCGCTGGAAAAAGCGGAAAGCGGACGGCGCAGCAGCCCGGAAATGATCGCGCGGATCGAATCCAAGCGGCGCCAGCTTGAGGCTTACGAGGGGCTCTGCCGCGAAATCGGGCATCCGCCGGGGGAGGTCGCCCTGGCCTGGCTAATGCATAACCCGGCTGTCAGCGCGCCGATAATCGGCCCGCGCACGATGGAGCAGTTGGAAAGCGCCGCGCGCGCCACCATGATCGGCTTCGATGCTGATACGCTGGAAAAGCTCGACGAGATTTTCCCCGGGCCCGGTGGCGAGGCGCCGAAGGCTTATGCCTGGTGAGCGCACGGACGCGCATGGACGGGCGACGCGCCGCTGGCCAAGACGGGGCGCATGCGCCAGAATTTGAAATCTGTCTTGGGAGTTTATATCATTGAGATACCAGTTAACTCAACGTGCGGATAGGAGCGCGCCATGTATAACTTGTTGAAGCGACTCAGTTTAGTAATTGCGCTGTGCCTCTTGGTTGCCGTAAGCCTGCCGGCGCAGGCCAATGATGATATCAAGGTCAAAGGCCCCTGCGACTTGTACGATGCGATTGAAGCCGCCAACAAGGATTCGAGGCATAGCGGCTGTGATTCCGGCATCGGCCCACATGATACGATCATCGTGCCCGAAGATATACGGCTGTCGCGCAATCTGCCTGACATCGACAGCAATATCACCATTGAAGGTTATGGCAGCAAAATTACGTTCAAGAAGCGGAACGAACCCGCCTTTGAGGTGGACGGCGCGACGCTCACGCTCAAGAATCTGCGGATCAGATTCCAGCGCAAGAATGACGAGGATGTTCTGCGGGTCATCAATGGCCGGTTGATTTTGATCAACACGCTATTCCAGAATTGTTCGGGCGTCATCAGCGTGACAAACAGCACGCTTGAGATGCATGGCGAGAACAACATCTGCGGCC
Source organism: Chloroflexota bacterium (assembly GCA_011523545.1). Classification (GTDB taxonomy): domain Bacteria; phylum Chloroflexota; class Anaerolineae; order Aggregatilineales; family Phototrophicaceae; genus UBA6055. Next base: position 7,800 of record WTGN01000039.1, read on the forward strand.
ACACGAACGCAGAAATCAGCGCATGGTTCACCCCGCCGCCGCCACCGCGCCCGCCCGAGACCTGCGCGATGCTTGCCGGCGCAACGGTCAGCGCTTTCTACGGCCTGGGTAGCGGCATTCAATGCCAGCATGTGTCGGCAAACGGCATTGGGAATCATTATGTGCTCAGCCGGGGCTTCATTGACGCCGTTGATTTGTGGGGCTATGTCGAGCAGGGCGTCGAGGTCTGCTTCCCCCGGATTGGCGCCACGCTCTTTCTGGATTCGAAGACGCGCAGTCCCAGCGCGCTGCATTCTTACAGTACCGGTCATAACACCTGCGCCTCGGCGAACCGGCCGGGCGTGGTTGTTCTGGTTTATGGCCAGCCGACGAGCACCCAGACTAAACCTGTGGTCACTCAGCCGGTGACGACATCGCCTGCCAGCCAGCCGGTCGTCCAGCAGCCGGCTGTTGATGGCTGCCCGGCCCGAACGACAGGCCATATCAATTTCCGCATGGAGCCGTCGTTGGATGCCGAGAAGATCGGGGTCGTGCTGCGTGGCTCGACTGTCGGCGTTGTCAGGCGCACGGCCTACTGGTATTTCGTGAACTATAAGGGGCGCCGCGGCTGGATCGGCGGCAAGTACGTTGACAACATTGGCAATTGCTAAGCGGCGGCATAAGGCAGGTTCCGCGGCGTGACGCGGCAGTAGATCGCGCGCGCTTAGTCGGAGCCCGCGCAGGCTTCCCAGAGCAGCTCGGCGATATGCCTTACCGGCAGCGGATTCCCGATTGACTTCAGTTGCTGGCGCAGTTGGGTGATGCAGCCGATATTGCCCGAGACAACCAGATCGGGTTCGGCCGCCAGGATGGACGCGACCTTGCGCCGCCCGAGCTCGGCGGCGATGGCGGGCTGGTCGATGTTGTAGGTGCCGGCCGATCCACAACACATGCCGGCATCGGCGATTGGCAGCAGGCGCAAATTGGGCACTTGATTCAGAAGCGCGCGCGCCTCGCTGTGCTGGCCTTGAGCGTGCAGCAGGTGGCAGGCATCCTGATAAACCAGGCGCCGTTCACTTGCGAAACCCGTCGGCTCGCGCATGCCCAATGACGACAGAAAAGCACTGAAATCGGTCACTTTGCGCGCGAAGGCTGCCGCGCGGTCCGCGTCCGGCTGATCCTTGAAGAGCAACTCATAATCATGAATGCCGGAGCCGCAGCCGGCCGCGGTCGTGATGATCGCGTCGATGTCATCCGGGAAGCGGCTAAAGTTGCGCCGGGCCAGCTCGATCGCTTGCTGCTCCGCGCCGACATGCAACAATATGGAGCCGCAGCAGCCGGCCGCGGGCGGGTTATGCACCTCGACGCCGTTCGCGGCCAGGGCATGGGCGGCGGCGTAATTGATCTCCGGCGCCAGCACCTGCTGCGCGCAGCCAGGCAGCAGCGCCACCTTCGCGCGTCGCTCGCCCCTGGCCGGCAACAGGGGCGGCGTGGGCATCGGCGGCGGCAGCGTCTCCGGCAGCAAGTTCAGCATGGAAGCGAAGGCCTCCGGCAAGGCGCCGCGGAGCGCTTTTCCGATCCGCCCGGTTTGAACGGCCAGCCGGAAGCGCTTGGGATATGGCAGCGTCTCGATCACCAGTTTTCGCGCCAGGGCATCCAGCGGCGAGCGCTGGCGTTCGCGTTCTTGCAGCGCGCGATAACTCACCAGCAAGTCGCCATATTCGACGCCGGAGGGGCAGGCGGGCACGCAAGCCATGCAGCCGAGGCAGCGGTCGATGTAGGGTTGGGCGTCGGCGGCGCTCAGGTTCTCTTCCAGCACATTTTTCATCAGGTAAATGCGCCCGCGCGGCGAATCCATCTCTTCACCGAGCAGGCTGTAAGTCGGGCAAGCGGGCAGGCAGAAACCGCAATGCACACATTTTTCGATGGCGGTCGCCATTTCCGGCGCTCTCAGGTCATCGCTTTCTATTTGATGTCGCATGTCGGGTTTACCATCCCGCGATGTCGCGGACATAAATTAGCAATTTCGAAAAACCAGGTTTCTGTAGGGGCGACTTACCAAGTCGCCCGACTTAGAAATCGTAGGGCAGCGGGCGACCTGATAGGTGGCCCCTACAGAATACGCCAGTAGAGAAACATATTGTCTTTAACACGTCGATCCCCTAGACAAACTTGTGGTGCGGGTCCAGCACCTGTTTGACGCGTTGCGCCAAGGCATCATCGGCCGGCGCGCCGATGACAGGCGAGTCGACGGCGCCACGCAGGCAGAGGCCGCGCAAGCCACATTTCCGCAGGGCGGCAGCCAGCGCCTCGACATCATCAGCCGCCAGCCAGGCGAGGTTGCCGCCGACGCCATAACGTCTGCGCGCCGCATGTATCATGCGGTCGAAGGCGGGGATCTGCTTGGGCGCGAGCGCGACTTTGACCAGGACCTCGCCGCTCAAATCCGCCAGCGGATCCCAAAGGTCATCCGTCTCAGGGAGTTTATCGATATCGGCCGGCGCGGTTTCACGCTCCATACTCGCCGCGAATCGCTCGACGCGCCGCGGCAGGGTTTCCTCGAAGCCGGCCAGGCGCGCCAGCAGGGACCAGCCGCCGGCGGCCGGGATGAGGTCGAGCGCGTCCAGCTCATAAGCGCTTTGATTGATGAAATAGATGGCGGACAGGGCATCTTCCAGGCGCGCGTAGCTGAAACGCAAGCTGCGGAAACAAGGCGCATCGGGGAAGACTTTGAAGGTCAACTCGGTCATGATGGCGTAGCGGCCCAGGCTGCCGACCAGGAACTTGCTCAAGTCGAAGCCGGCCGCGTTCTTGACCACTTTGCCGCCGACGCGAAATGCCCGCCCCATGCCATCGACCAGCTGCGCGCCCAGGATGAAATCGCGGACGCCGCCGTAGCGGAAACGGCGCGGCCCGGCCAGATTGCAGGCCACGGTTCCGCCGATGCTGGCGGCGCCCGGCAGCAAGGGATCGCAGGGCAGATACTGGCCATGCTGCTTTAATGCCGCGGCCAGGTCCCGCACCGGGCTGCCCGCGCCGACGGTGACGGTGTATTCGCTCGGTTGATATTCGAGGATGCCGCTCATTTCGGCGAGGTCAACGATAGCGGCGCCGTCCGTTTGATGGTGGAGGGCCGTCTTGCTGCCCAAGCCGACGACATGAACGCGGTCGCTGTTCAGCACCAGCGACTGAATCTCGGCGATGGATCCGGGCGCGCTCCCCCTCATTCGCGTGAGATCACCCCCGCTTTTTCCAGGGGGTGCATGCCATGCTGTTTGAGGGCGGGCGCCTCGCCGCCGGGGAACATCTTGCCGCGATTGGCGATTTCCTTGGGGTCGATGGCCCGCCGCAGCGCCTGCATGATATAGAGTTCTTCTTCGCTGAACATGGCCGGCATATAATCGCGCTTTTCCATGCCGATGCCGTGCTCGCCGGTGATGGAGCCGCCCAGATTGACGCAGAGCGCGAGGATCTCGCCCGCCAGCGCCTCCGCCTTTTCCAAGGCGCCGGCCTCGCGCCCGTCATAGAGAATGAGCGGGTGCAGGTTGCCATCGCCGGCGTGGAAGACGTTGGCCACGTCCAGCGCGTATTTTTCTTTGAGCGCGCCGATCTCGACCAGGGCCTCGCCCAGGCGGCTGCGCGGCACGACGCCGTCCTGCACGATATAATCGGGGCTGAGGCGGCCGACGGCGGAAAATGCGCCTTTGCGCCCCTTCCAGATGCGCGCCCGCTCTGCCTCGCTCTCCGCAACGCGTATCTCAAAGGCGCCAGATTCCTCGATAATGCCATGCAGCTGCTCGAATTCGGCGTTGACCTGAAGCGCCTCGCCTTCCAGCTCGACGATGAGCAGGGCTTCCGCATCGGGGTAACCGGCATTGACCGAGGCTTCGGCCGCTTTAATCGCCAGCCGGTCCATGATTTCCATCGCGCCAGGCAGCAAGCCGGACGCGACCACCATCGACACCGCATCGCCCGCGCGCCCCAGATCGTCGTAAGCGGCCAGCACGGTGCGATACAGCTCGGGCTGCGGCATCAGGCGCAGGGTGATTTCCAGCGCGATGCCAAAGAGCCCTTCCGAGCCGACGAAAAGCCCGACGAGGTCCGGCCCGATGCCGACGCCTTCGATGCTCTCCCCCCCAAATTGCGTGACGGTGCCATCAGCCAGCACCACCTTCATGCCGAGGACGTGATTGCTGGTCATGCCGTATTTCAGGCAGTGGGCGCCGCCGCTGTTGAAGGCGATGTTGCCGCCGATTGTGCAGATTGACTGGCTCGATGGGTCGGGCGCGTAGTATAGACCATAAGGCTGCGCCGCCTCGCTGATGCTGAGATTGATGACGCCCGGCTCAACGACGGCGATGCGCTGCTGCGGATCCAGCTTTTTGATGCGGTTCAGGCGGTTCAAGCCGATGATCAAGCCGTCAGCGATGGGCAGGGAGCCGCCCGACAGGCTCGTGCCGCTGCCGCGCGCCACAAATGGCACAGCGTGCTGGTGGCAGAGGCGAACGGTCTCGATGATTTCTTCGTCGTTTTCCGGCAGGACGGCGGCGGCCGGCTTCGTCTGAAATGCGGTCAGCGCGTCGGATTCGTACGGCAGCAATTCCACATCGCGCGTCAGGAGGCGGTCGGCAGGGAAGATATTTTGCAGGGCTTCAAGAAACGACTGGTTCATATTGGCTAACCAGAGCAGCGTCTGTAGGGGCGTCTCGCTGAGACGCCCTCGTTTTCAGCATGTTGATTTGGGCGAGTCACCGCCTCGCCCCTACAGTTTTTCTGAGCGGAAATGTCGCTTTGAGTCTTCACCCCGCCGTCTCCAGGCGCATCTCGACCTGTTTGCTCAGCTTCTTCAGCGATTGTTTGGCGATCTGCTTGGCCGCCACATCGAGCAAGCGCTGGCCGACCGCGGCGATCTTGCCGCCGATGCGCGCGTCGCCGGCGTAATGCATCACCGTCTTGCCGTTGTCCTGCTCCAGGCGGATCGTGCCTTCGCCGGTGACATGCCCGGCCGGCCCCTTGCCCGCCACGATCAGGCGATAACTCTCTGGCGCGTCGATATCGGCAAGCTCGAATTGGGCTTCGAATTTGCCGTTGACCGGTCCCACGCGCACCGAGAGTTTGCTCTCGTATTTGTTCTCGCCGATCGCTTCCAAGCCCTTCGAGCCGGGGATGATGCTGCCGAGGACGTCAATGTCCATCAGCACATCCCAGACCAGCTCGCGCTCGAAGTCGAAGTCGTAAGTGCCTTCAATGTGCATGTTCTTCCTCCTGCTACATTGCGCTTATGATAATGAATTTCGGGCGAAATTACGAATCTGGCATTGGAATTGAAGCCCGGACGCTGGCGCGGCAGATTGTATCCACTGGCCAGTTTGTTACAATGGGACTAGCCCAAGCGAAGAGTGAAAGTCGCGGATTGCTATGGTTATCGAACAACAACTGCAAAAGATGAGCGCGGAGCGTTTCTTTGAACTTGTCGACAGCCCGGCATACGAAGACCGCAGTATCGAACTTGTGGAAGGAGAGATTGTTGAAATGTCGAAGCCATCGGGCTTGCATGGGCAGATTACCATGCTGCTAAGTCTCAAGATTGCGAATCACGTCGTCGAGAACAGACTTGGAGTTGTTACGGCGGCCGAGACTGGCTACATATTAGAGCGCAATCCCGATGGCAGAGATACAGTTCGCGCTTTGGATATCGCCTTCTTGAGTAGGGTACGCGTTCCCGCCGTACTTCCTGACAAATTGGTGGAAGTGGCGCCCGATCTGGCTGTTGAGGTCATCTCCCCCAGCAACAAAGTAACGGATATGCACCGCAAAATTCGGCAACTGCTAGCCGCGGGCACAGCCCTGATTTGGATCGTGCACCCGGAAACAGGTACGGTCGAGGTTCACACGCAGTCAGGCGCTATCACCCTGGAGGCTGACGACAGACTCAGCGGCGGCGATGTCCTGCCTGGCTTCGAAATCCCCGTGCGCGAGATCTTCCCCGCGCTTGAAACCAGCTAAGCCCCTACGCGCAAAATCACCTTGTTGATGCCCTGTTCATAAGCGGCGTTGCTCTCGTAGGCGGCCGCCGTCTGCGCCAGATCAAAGCGGTGCGAGATCAGTTCTTCCAGCTTGACCTTTCCTGAGCGCGCCAGCTCAATCGCGCGCGGATAAGTATGCTTCATCCGGCGCGACATCATAATCGTCAGGCCCTTGCGCCGCGCGGTCGAATGCTGGAACCGCAGGTTGTCATCGGGCGCGATGCCGACGATGACCAGCCGCCCGCCATGGCGCGCCATCTCCGCCGCCTGCTGGACGGAATGGTCGGACCAGGCCGCTTCGATCGCCACATCGACGCCGCGGCCGCCGGTGGCTTTCATCAGCGCGTCTACCGGATCGCATTCGTCGACATTGATGGCTTGGGTCGCGCCCCAGTCGCGCGCTTTTTGAAGGCGCCAATGCAGCTTGTCAAAGGCGAAGACTTGGGACGCGCCGGCCAGGACTGCCAGCCGCGCAATCAACAGGCCGACCGGACCAGCGCCGATAACCGCCGCCGTCGCCCCGACGCGAATCTTGCTCAGGTCAATGGCGTGGATGGCGACGCCCAGCGTCTCGAGCAGGGGGCCGGTTTCATCGCTGATGGCGTCCGGCAGGGGGAAGCAATTGCGCGCGCTGACGTTCATGCGCTCGCGCAGGGCGCCGTCTTCGGGGAAGAGCCCGTAAAAATAATGATTGGGGCATAGATTGGGATGGCCTTGTTCGCAGAGCTCGCAGCGCCAGCAGGGCACGGCCGGCTCGACCGCGACGCGCTGCCCGACCCGCAGCGGCTGATGCGCCCCATCCAGCGCGTCCTCGCCGACCGCGGCGACCAGCCCCATGAATTCGTGGCCGAGGATGAAGGGCTGGCTGGCGACGGTGTAGCCGATGCGCCCGGTCTCGTACATGTGCAGGTCGCTGCCGCAGAGGCCGACGGTCTTGACCGCAAGCGTGACCTCGCCGGGCACTGGCGGCGGCGGCGGCGGCTCGGCGGCGATGCGAATGTCCTTCGGACCATGGAGGCGGGCGGCTTGCATCAGTCGTTTCCTTCGGTCTTTGGTTTGGCTTGCGCTTTCAATCTAGCATTATCGGGGGGAAACAAATAGAGGGCGATTGTCATCAACCGCCCTCCTGTCGGAAGCGTTAAGATGAAATCTGGAAGCTAGTCTTCTTCCTCCGCCCAGGTATCTTCTATTTCCGCCCGCTGTTCGGCGATCATCTCCGGTGTGCAGCGCAGCGTTTCGAGGAAAGCCAGGTCAGCCGTGCGGCGTTCCACGAGTGACATATCGGGCAAGGTGGTAACGACCTCCGGTAATTCGCGCGTGGCGCCGGCGCTGCTGACGCCGTCCTCAATGACAAAGTCCGCCATCGCCAATAGTTCCTCAGGTATCACGACGCCTTGCGCTTTGGCTGAATCCAAATTGATGGCGATCCCGAATTCGCGGGTCTGGGTGATGCTGATTTCGGAGATATCGATGTCTCCATTTAGATGAGCGGCAAGCATGCGACCCTGGATGACGCCTTCGCCATAGATTCCCTTGAAGCCGGCCGCCACTGTCGCGCCGTCATAAACGTGCCAGGGTAAGATACCGAAGACTGGAAAGCCGTACTGGGCGGACAAAGCCTGCAAAACAGGCGCGCCCGACAAGATAATGGAGCTGACGGGATTGATGAGCGCTTCCACGCCCCGGTCGACCAAGGCTTCGACGCCAAGATTGAGATCGCTCAGGGCGACGACGGTGGCCACTTCCACCTTTAATCCGAGATTTTCCGCCGCTCGCTGTAGATTCCTGGCGCCAGCGACACTAATTGGTTCGCTGGGCGCGACGATCATGCCGACGACCTGGACGTCGGGATTCCACAATTGCAATACGGATACCGACTGCGCATAAGGTATCACAATCTGTGTGCCCCCCACATAGTCGGGCTTGATGCAGGGCGCATCGGCGATGCCAGCAAAATAAGGGGAGCCTACAAGACTGAACATGATAGCCGGCGGGTCCGCCATCTCCCGCGCGGCGTTTACGGCGATTTGCGTCACTTGCGTCGTGACTGTCAGCATCGCGTCCACGCCACGATCGAGCGCTTCTTCAACCATGATGTTGGCAGTAGGTATGTCTGAACCGGCGTCTCGCCAGAGCACATTCATGTTGTCGCCGACGAGGTCTTCGCCTTGGTCCAGCAAGGCGCGTTCTTCATGGTTGAAAAAGCCATAAGCCTGCAAAACATCCAATGCGCCTTTGGCTGCCAAAGTCTGTCCCGGGGAATAGCCAAACCTCATCAAGACGATTGTGGGGATGTCATCGTCCTGCGCCAGCGCAGAAGCGGCGATCAGGGCCAATACTGCAATTAGAAGCAAAAATCTCTGAGTCATAATTCACCTCATGTTTGGTATAACTTGTTGATGAACATACCACAAACTATATTGTATCGCTAAATGACTAATAGGGAAACAAAAAGAGGGCGATTGTTATCAACCGCCCTCCTTGAAGCCGGCGCTAATTGAAATCTGGCGGCTATTCGTCCGCCCAGGTGTCTTCCAATTCCGCGCGCTGCTCGGCGATGATCTCGGGCGTGCAGCGAAGGGTTTCCAGGATGGCCAGGTCGGTGGCGCGGCGCTCCTCAATTGACATGTCAGGCAAGGTGGTAACGACCTCGGGCAATTCGCGCGTGGCGCCAGTGCTGCTGACGCCGCCCTCAATGACAAAGTCCGCCATCGCCAGCAGGTCGTCCGGGATGTCGACGCCTTGCGCTTCAGCCGAATCCAGATTGATGGCGATGCCGAAGTCCTCGGTCCGGTTGATGCTGATTTCGGAAATATCGATATCCCCATTGAGATGCGCGACGAGCATGCGACCCTGAATGACGCCTTCGCCATAGACGTTATTGAAGCCGGCCGCGATTGTCGCGCCGTTATAGACGTGATAGGGGAAGATCCCGAACAAGGGAATGCCGTACTCGGCGGTCAAGGTTTGCAGCAGCGTTGTCCCCGACAAGATAATGGAACTGATGGGATTGATGAGCGCTTCCACGCCGCGGTTGACCAAGGCTTCGGCGGCTAGATTGAGATCGCTCAGGGTGACGACGGTGGCGATTTCCACCGTCAAGCCAAGGTCCTCCGCTGCATTCTGAAGGCTCCTGGCGCCGGACACGCTAACGGGTTCGCCGGGCGCGACAATCATGCCGATGATCTTTATGTCGGGATTCCACAGCTGCATAACCGCCACAGATTCCGCATAGGGCAGATGATACTGGGAACCGCCGACATGATTTGGCTTGATGCAGGGCGCATCAGCGATGCCGGCAAAATACGGCGAGCCGACGAGGCTGAACATGATCGCCGGCGGGTCTTCCATTTCCCGCGTGGCATTGACGGCGATTTGCGTCACTTGTGTCGTCACAATCAACATGGCGTCCACGCCACGATCAAGCGCGTCTTCAACCATGAGGTTGGCTGTTGGCGTATCTGAGCCGGCGTTGCGCCAGAGCACATTAATATTTTCGCCGACGAGGTCGTCGCCCTCATCCAGCAGAGCGCGCTCTTCTGCGTTGAAATAACCATAAGCCTGCAAAACATCGAATGCGCCTTTGGTCGCCAATGTCTGTCCGGCGGAATAGCCGAAGTTCATCATCGCAATAGTGGGCTTGTCATCGTCCTGCGCTCTGAGGGCCGGGGCCACACTGAGCGCCAATACCGCTAAAAGTAGCATGAATCTTTGAAACATTTGTCACCTCTATTCGACAGTCGGCCATTCTAGGCTGTTGCATATTAATTATCATACTCGAAAATGGCCGATAGCAAAAAAGGACGGTCGCAGTTGACCGCCCTCTTCAGTGAATTTCGGTGCTTTGAGTTTGGGCGTCGCCTATTCCGCGGCCGCGTCCAGCGCCGCTTGCTCTTCGGCGATGCGTTCCGGCGTGCACTCAAGCCCGGCGAGGAAAGCGGCGTCTTCGGCCTTGCGCGCTTCCAGCGACATCTCCGGCAAACTTGGCGGCTCGCTTAAGACGTTGAGCTCTCCGTCTTCGATCACCATGACGGCCCCGTCCAAAATGGAATCGGCAACGGTAATGCCAAATTCCTCCGCAGTATCGAGATTGACGGCCACGCCGAGGTTCACTCTGGAGCTGATTCCGGTTGTGCTGATATCCAGCGTGCCGTCAACATAAGCGGCGATCATCCGCCCGACAGTGACGCCTTCGCCGTAGAAATCATCAAAGCCGGCGCCGACCAGCGCGCCATGATAAATCATGCGAGGGGACACGCCGAAGACGGGAATGCCGTAATCTTTCGCCACGCCGAGTACCGCCGGTATACCCCTCGACTCTGTATAGCCTGCGCCTATCATCACCATCTCCACCCCTTTGTCGGCCAGGCTTGCTGTCGCCTGGGGCAGATCAGCCGCCGATGCGATGGAGGCGACTTCAACATTCAAGCCGAGCGCTTCCGCGAATTGAGTGATCTGGCTGACGCCATAAACGCTTTGCGATTGCGCCGGATCGACAATGGTGCCGATAGTCTGAACATCGGGCAGTTGGATCTTGGACAAGCCCACGTATTGCTCGTAAGGAATCGTCAAGTGTGTGCCGCTGACATGCGGCATCTTGATGCACGGCGAATCTGCGATGCCAGCGGAATAGGGGGCGCTAACGATAGCGAAGAGCAGAACCGGCGGGTCGTCCATCTCCTTTGTGATGTTGGCGGTAATCTGGGTGACCGGCGTTGAAAATGTCAGAAGAATGTCGGCGCCCCGATCCAGCGTCTTCTCGACCATGGCATTGATGTTGGTTACGTCGCTGGCCGCGTCCAGCCAAAAGACATTGATATGCTCGCCGTTGAGATCTTCGTTCGCATCCAGCAATTCGCGCTCGGATGGCGCAATCAGTTCATAAGCCTGCAAGACATCCCATATACCGGGTTTAGCGATATCTTCTGTTCCGCTGGCTCGATATCTCAGGAACGCGATTGTCGTCTTGTCGTCGTCTTGAGCCAGCGTGGGCGCGACGACAAACATCGAAACCAAAAGCACCGCAATCAGTAATCTTGTATACATGTCTTGATTCTCCTAGTCAGGCTGTTTTCAATCGATAAACGCAATTCAAGGTAACGCCACTATATTCATCTTAACACGAAAGCGGACAGCAATCGCGAAGCGAGGCACGCCAGTTAGCGGTGACGCGTGAAGTAATACCGAATTCAGATCAGATTGTCATAAGGATTAATATCAATGTATTTGTCTTGTTGATCAAGCAGTCAAGTCGACAGGACGAAAGCCGGCAACCGTCCTTCTGTTGAACTGCTTGCTGGGGAATCTGTCTTGGCTAGTCGCCGGCGGCGTCCAGTTCCATCTGCTGTTTGGCGATCATCTCGTCGCTGCAATACAGGCCAGCGAGGAATTCCAGGTCAGCTTCACGGCGTTCGTCCAGCGGCATTTCTTCAAGCTCAGTCCCGACTTCGGGCAAATCAGGCGTTACGCCTTCGCTGCTTGCGCCATCTTTAATCGTCCAATCCGCCATTGCCAGCAGGTCGTCAGCGATTTCCACGCCGGCGTCTTCCGCCGCATCGAGATTGATCGCGATGGTGAAGCCGGGCTTGAGGTTGACGCTGAGGCGGGAGATGTCGATATCGCCGTTGAGGTGACCAATCAATATGCGGGCGGCGATGACGCCTTCGCGATACAGGCTGTAGAAATCGGCGCCCACGGTAGCGCCGCGATAAACGTGCTGCGCGCTAATGGAGAAGACGGGAACTCCACCGTACTCTGCTGCCGTTTCCACAATAGCGGGCAAACCGGTGGAGGTGGTATAACCGGCGGGCAGGACGACCGCCTCGACGCCTTTGCTAATCAAGCTGGCGGTGGCAACTGGCAGATCGGCAACGGAGACGACCGGCGCGATTTCGACCTGCAGCCCTAGTTCCAAAGCGAGTTCCGTGATGCGTTCGGCGCCAAAGACGCTATTAGCTTCAGCCAGGTTCACGACGGCGCCAATCGACTTTATATTCGGGTCTTGCACCGTCAGCAGCGGCACAAATTCTTCGTAGGGCACTTCGGTTTGCGTACCGGCTATGTGGCTGTCTTTGACGCAGGGGGCGTCGGCGATGCCGGCAAAATAGGGCGCGGTGACGATAGCGAAAATGATTGCCGGCGGGTCGTCCATTTGGCGCGTGATGTTGGCGGCGATTTGCGACACGGGCGTGGAAAGCGTCAAGAGCGTGCTGGCGCCGCGGTCCAGCGCGTCCTCCACCATAATGTTGGCCGCCGGAATATCGAAGTCCGCGTCGCCGTAGATGATGTTAATGCGCTCGCCACTCAGGTCTTCCGACTCGTCCAGAATGGCGCGTTCTTCCGTGCTGACCAGGCCATAAGCTTCCAACATATCCAGGATGCCTTTTTCGGCCAGCGCCGTCAGGGATGTGCCGCCATAGCGCAGGATAGCGATGGTCGGCTTGCCGTCATCACCCGCCAGGGCCGGGGCCGCGACATAAAACGCCACGAGCAGAAGTCCTATCAGCGTTTTGGCGGTCATCGGTGGTCCTGCTTTCTTTGCTGCTTCTCACGGACAGGCGCAACGCAAATCGACGCTCCTTTTATAAAGAATATCACAAAATTAGGCGCGTATTGCAGAAAGCGATTGCGGCGCTAACAGAACACGAGCGACCAGCAGCGTTTGCCCTCGGCCTGGATCATACGCGCCGCCTGTGGCGCTATTCTCCGTCAGCGTCCAACTGCGCCTGCTGCTCGGCGATCATCTCGGCTGTGCAATGCAGCGAGTCCAGATAGGCGCGCGCCGCCGCTTCCCGCTCGGGTCCTGCTTCGATTGCGCTCACCTCCGCCACCGCTTCTTTCACCCGTTTGGATACGCCTTCGCCTGCCTCACTCACGACGACATCAACCCGTTCCAGAATCTCGCTCGCGATCTCCAGGTCAAGGGAGTCCGCCACGATTAGGTTGACGCCAACGCCGTCGCCGCTCAGCGCGTCAATGGCTGTGCTGGCGATATCCAGCTCGCCGCGCAGCCAGGCGACCAGCTTGCGCCCCGTGTTGATGCCTTGCGCATCCTGAAGGTAATAGCCGGCGCTGATCATCGCGTCGCTCAAGACGCCGCCGAGGCTGGGATAATAGACCGGCATCAGGTTCTCGCTGGCGGTCGCGACCACCGCGGGCAGCCCGCGTGACGTGATCGAATCAATCGACAGGATCAGCGCTTCGGCGCCGCGGCTGGCCAAGCCATCGACCGCGGCGATGAAGTCAACCGGCTGCGTCACCGCGGCCTGGAGCGCCGTAAGTCCGCGCGCTTCGGCAATTGCGGCCACTCGGCGCGCGCCCTCGACGCCGGAGACCTGATCGGCGCTGAATACGATACCCAGCCGGGCGAGGTCCGGCTGCTGCGTCAGCGCCAGGTCGACCAGCAGTTCATAAGGCGGGACGATCTGCGAGCCGGTTACGTGGCTCGGTTTGAGGCAAGGCGCCTCAGCCAGGCCGGCGGCGAATGGATAAAAGACCGAGGCGAAGATCACCGGCGGCGGGTCATCCAGGTCAAGCGTCGATTGAATGGCGGCTTGGGCGACGGGTGTGGTGAAAGCGACCATGACATCGACGCCGCGATCAAGGGCCGCGTCCACCATGATGCCCAAGCGGTCATACTGCCAGCCCGCCTCCAGCAGCGCGATCTGGATGTTTTCGCCGTCAAGCTCCTTCTGCGAGCCGAGCGCTTCCAGCTCGGCCGCGTTCAGAAAGCGATCCAGGTGCAGTTGATGCAGGATTTCCTGAACGGTGACCGACGTGGCGCCCGGTGCGATGCCGAAGCTTAGCAAGGCGACGCTCGATTTCTCGGGCGATTGGGCGGCCGCCGGCCCACAGACCCACGCCAGTATGAGTAGAAAGAATAAGATCCGTCGCATTTTGAGTATTCCCTTCGTTAAGGCAACCGGCCAGTATCGATAGTCTTGTCCATCAAGTACACGATAGAGTATAGTTTATAGGTGAAAAACGCACAAGTTATTGACAAGCCGGCAATGTTTCAGTACGCTAAACATGAAGGCAAAGACGAACCCGCGAGTAAGCGGGCTTAGTTTTCAGACTTGCGAGTTGCGATCGACGCAGGCTGGAGGGAGTGTAAATCTCATGAAGTTACTTACGATGTGGCAGAACAAGTTTGCGGTCATAGTCGCCGTCCTGGCGCTGTTGACCGTCCTCGCTATTGGCGTCTTGGCTACCGGCGGATGTACGCAAATAGATGACTATGGCAACTGCATTGCCTGGAACTCGAGCGCGCCGCCCGCTCCGGATGCGAGTGATCTATTGTCGGGCACGTAGGCGGTTCGCGTCAGGCGCCGAAAAACGGCCGCGCCTCCGAAATGGGGGCGCGGTTTTGTTTTGGGAATCAGCCGCGGGACGTGGCGTTGCGGCGCTGAATTGGAGCCGGTTTAGGGGCTGTAATTGTCGACAGTTCTGGCGCGACTGGCCGCCCTTTATCCCTCCGCCGCGTCGAGCGCAGCCTGCTGCTCGGCGATCATCTCTGGCGTGCATTCCAGCCCGGCGAGGAATTCCGCGTCTGCGGCGCGGCGTTCATCCAATGACCTGTCTTGCATCATGCTTCTGGTTTCGGCCACGTCAGACGCCATGCCCTCGGATCTTTCGCCACTTTCAATCACAAAGTTCGCCCTGGCCAGCAGGTCCTCTGAGATTTCGATTCCCTGATTGGCTGCTGTGTCCAGATTGATCGCGACACCGAAACTGCGCGACTGATTGATGGCAAGGTCGGCGATGTCAACGTCGCCGCTGAGGTGAGCGTTCAGAATTGTAGCCGCGATAACGCCCTCTTGGTAAAAGCCGTGAAAGCCGGCGCCAACAGTTACGCCGCGATACACCTGTTGTATGATCGGCGCGTAGAGCGGTATGCCGAATTCCGCCGTCATCTGGACCAGGACGGGCGTGCCCTGCAGCGTCAAAGGCGTGACCGACAGGACAATGGCCTCGACGCCCTTGCTCAACAGGCTTTCGGTTGCGACGCCAAGGTCGGCCAGGGTAATGGCGGAAGCGACTTCGACCGTCAGACCAAGCGATGCGCCAATATCTTGTATCAGTTGGGCGCCAATAACGCTCGTGGGTTGATCCGGTGAAACGATGGTGCCAATGACCTGGATATCGGGATCTTGAACCAGGACAAGCGGCACGTAGTCTGCGAATGACATCAAGGGCTGTGTGCCCGTTACGTGGTCCGGCTTGATGCAGGTGGAATCGGCGATCCCGGCGCCGAAAGGCGTGGTGACCAGGCTGAATAGAATCGCCGGCGGGTCTTCCATGTCGCGCGTTGCATTTACGGCGATTTGCGCGACTTGCGTGGTGATGGTCACAATGACGTCCGCGCCTTTGTCAATCACCTCCTCGACCATGAGATTGACCGATGGCAGGTCGAAGCCGGCATCCCGATAGAGAAGATTAATATTCTGGCCGTTTAGATCAAAGGATTCGTCAAGCCCGGCGCGTTCGGCAGGGCTGAGATATCCGTAAGCCTCCAGCGAATCGAGGATACCGTCGGTAGCCTCCGCGACCGGGGCGGTGCCGGCGTAACGCAGAAAGGCGATGGTCGGCGTTTCATCATCTTGCGCCAGCGCGGGCGCCGCCAGCAAAAGCGCCACTATCAGCAGTCCGAGCAGTAATCTAATGCACATCGCTTTCCTCCTACAGTTGAATACTTCAATCATTCGACAACGCGCCATGGCCTGGCGCCGCTCAATTCATCATAACCGAAAGCAATTGTGAATTGTGGAATCCTCGTGTGGAAAATCTTGGCAGTATGCTATTTTAGACAACCCCGAGTGCTTAGCATGATATTGGCTGGCGCCTTTGTCTAAACTTATTCGGATCTGGCGTCCAGCTCCGCCTGCTGCTCGGCGATCATTTCCGGCGTGCATTCGAGACTGGCGAGGAATTCTTGGTCGGCGGCGCGGCGCTCTTCAAGCGACATGTCGGGCAGGCTGATCTCGACTTCCGGGTATTGGCGCGTGACGCCTTGGTCGGTCTCCCCGTTCTCAACGATGTAAGCGGCGCCGTCCAGCAGGGCTTGTGAGATTTCGACATCCTGCAAGTCGGCGGCGTCGAGATTGACGGCGAAGGCAAAATCATCGCTTTCGTAGATGGCGGTGTCGGCGATGTCGATGTCGCCATTCAGATGCCCGATCAGCATATTGCCGGCGATGACCCCTTGCTTGTAAAGCCCGAAGAAGCCACCGCCGATCGTCCCGCCGCGATAGGCGTTTGGCGGCGCGGAAAAGACCACGGGCAGCCCATAGTCGTAAGTCAGCGACAGGAGCAGGCTGAAGCCTTGAAAGGTGAAGATCGGGATGATGATCGCCTCGGCGCCTCTGTCGTACAGATTGTCGACCGCCTGATAGAGATCGGGCGTGACGATGATGGTCTCGTCAACGATGCTCAAGGGCGGGTCAAACGCCGCCGCAATCGCCTTGATGCGGGCTACGCCGACTTCGCTGGCGCGCTGCTGTGGCGACCAAATCGCGCCCGCCACTTTCATGTCCGGGTTCTGCATCCGCAGCAGGGGCACAATGTCTTCATAATTGGTCACGGGCACGGTGCCAATGACAAAGTCGGGCTTTAAGCAGGAAGATTGCGCAACCCCCGTGATATAGGGTCCTGAAGTCACGGTGAAAATCAATTTGGGCGGGTCGATGAATTCGTGAATGGCATAATAGGCAATTTGGGTCATCTGGGTGGTGAACGTGATGAAGACATCGGCGTCTTTGTCGAGCGCCTCGTCTATGATGGCGTTCGCCTCCATGCGGTCAAACAGGGAGTCGCCATAGATGACGTTTATTCGCTCGCCTTCAATTGAGCGTTCCTCATCCAATAATGCGCGCTCGTCTTCGTTGATGAAGCCATAGACTTGCAGCATATCCAGGATGGCTTTTTCCGCCAGAGCGACATTGCTCGAATCGCCCCATTTCAGCCAGGCGATAGTCGGCTTGTCATCATCCTGGGCAAACGATGCGGGGGCCGCCAGCAGCGAAATAAGGGCGAGCCAAAGCAAGGTCTTCTTTATCATGCGGATCCTCCAGCCTAGCTGAGCAACTGCGCGTCGGAGAGCTCGGTCCCGTCTTGCAGGGAATGGAAGCGATCGATCAAATCTCCCGGTGTCAGATTCTCTCGCTCATCGCCTTCGATTTCAAACTCAATCCGGCCCCGATTCATCATAATCACGCGATCGCCCAAATCGCATGCTTGCTGCATGCTGTGCGTGATCATGACGACGCAGAGGTCATTTGCTGCGGCCAATTCTTGCGTCAGGGCAATGACCTGTTCGGCAGCGTTGGGGTCAAGGGCCGCCGTATGCTCGTCAAGCAGCAGCAGCTTGGGCTTGGTCAAGGTGGCCATGACCAGTGTGATCGCCTGGCGTTGGCCGCCGCTGAGCAGGGCGACATCGGCGTCGAGGCGGTGCTCAAGGCCAAGCTGCTGATGCTGCAATTGCTCGAAGAACCAGGCGTCGTCCGCTTTCTTGACATCGCGGCGGAAGCTGGCGCTGCGCCCGTGAATCGCCGCCAGCGACAGATTCTCGCGGATGGTCAAGCCCGGGCAGGTGCCGAGGCGCGGGTCCTGAAAGACGCGGCCGATATCATGGGAACGGCGGTATTCGGGCCAGTAAGTGATATCGCGTCCTTCCAGGGTTATATGACCGCTGCCGGGCTCGACGGCGCCCGAAATCACATTGAAGAGCGTACTCTTGCCGGCGCCGTTCGATCCGATAACGGTGACGAATTCGCCCTCGGCGACGGAGAGCGAGATATCCTGCAAGGCGCGCACTTCGTTCGGCGTGCCGGTGTTAAAGCTTACTGAAATATGATCGAGTGACAACATATTTTGACCTATCCGCTGTGTCTCTGTTGATAAGCCTTCCAACGGTCGTAAAGCCTCGGCGCGCCCAAAGCCGCCAGCACGACCAGCGCGCTCACAAACTGAATGTCGGTGGTGGGCAGGTCCAGCGCGCTGAAGATCCAGGCCCGCGAGATATCAAAGACCAACATGCCTGTGACCGCCGCGATCAACAACTGGCCGACGCTGCGCGGCCGCAGCAGCACCTCGCCGATGATCACCGCCGCCAGCCCGCGTACGATCAAGCCGAAGCCGAGGCTGACATCGGCAAAGCCGAATTGCTGCACCACCAGGGAGCCCGCTACGCCGGCCAACCCGTTCGCCACCATGAGGCCGATGATGATCATTATATTGTGATTCAAACCGGTAGCCCGAACCATCTGCGGGTTCTTGCCGGTCGCGCGGATGGCCAAGCCGATTTCCGTGCGCAGGAACCAGTAAAGTATGCCCAGCACAATGAAAACGATTATGCCGAAGAGGATGATTTCAAGCAGATTGGTCGATTGCCGGCGCATTTGATCGCCGAATTGCTCAACCAGCCAGGTACGAAAGCTTTTGGAGTAACGGCTGATGAGCGTCTCTTGGCCGAGCAGCGGGATGTTGCTCTTGCCTTCCATCACATGCAGGGTCACGGTGTAGGCGGCTGTGATCACGATGATGCTGGCCAGCAAGCCTTCAATTTTGAAGATGATGTCGATGAGCGCGGTCGCCAGGCCGGTCAGCGCGCCGGCGACGAAGCCCATCACAATGGCGAACTCGGGGCTGTGCCCGTTCACGATGAGGATGGCGCAGGCGGCGCCGCCGATGGGAAAAGCGCCGTCCACCGTCAGGTCGACAAAGCCAAGCACGCGGAAGGTCATGAATACGGTGACGCCCGCCAGCGCGTAACCCAGCCCCTGGCCGATAGCGCCGATGTTGACGTTGCCGAGCGACATGAAAAAACCCACGATGATCGCCAGCAGGATGCCGCGCAAAATGAAACGCTGATTGGCGCTCAAGGCGGAGGCTTGCGGTTGACTGTCGGCTGATGCTGTCGCTGTCATAAAGGCGCTCCGTCATCCGGTGTGGCATTAAGAATCTATAGCCACCCTATAGAAAGTATACATTAGAGTGCAAAGCCGCAGTAACGAATGGCGCGCCAAGTTGCGTTGCTGTGTGGCCGGGCATGTTGTGTATTGGCGAATGTGGGGGTGAATCGCGCAATGCGGCGGCGGCATCGACGGCCCGGGCATTATGGTATGATTGGCGGGCAGATGGCGATAGGGAAGTGTCAGGCGAAGCGTTGTGGTTGAGAAGCATTCCGTCGACAAGCTAACGATAAAGGGATTCAAAACCCTCCAGGATGTGGAACTTGAGTTGGGGCAGCTCAATGTGCTGATTGGCCCGAATGGGGGCGGGAAGAGTAATTTGGTCAGCTATTTTCACATGCTTCAGGAGATGGTTGGGGGCCGCCTGCGAATCTGGACGGGGAGCCAAGGCGGAGCCAATCGTGTGATGACGTACGGTGCGAAAAACGCCCGTGTAATCACAACTGAAATCTGGTTCGGAAGCGATTCCTATGCTTTCACGTTGAAACACTCGTCTTCTGCTGACAGATTCGTATTCACAGAAGAATTCCTCATTTATGGAATGGAAGAACGTGACATGTACTCATTTGGGAGTGGACATGATGAAGCAATTTTGCGCCTAAATGCCCGCCCAAATGCAGCAAATCCGCGAGTGGCTGACTTCGCATATGATGCCTTTAGCAGATTTCGGTTTTACCATTTCCGTGATACTGGGGACAAAGCGCTTCTCAAGCAAACACAATCGCTGTTCGACGACCGGTTTTTGCGACCTGATGCACATAACTTGGCAGCCTATCTGCACATGATTAGCAAATTCCATGAAGATACGTATCATGACATTGTCAAGACTGTGCAACTTGCCGTGCCGTTCTTCGACGATTTCGTATTGATACCAAGAGAGATCCGGCCAGACGAACATACGATTCTGCTGTTGTGGAAGCATCCAGAAAGTGATATTCCGTTCGGAGCCAGCCAACTGTCCGACGGGTCGCTGCGCTTTATTTGCTTGGTTACGGCTTTAATGCAGCCTGACCCTCCATCTACGATTATTATTGATGAACCTGAGCTCGGCCTACATCCTTATGCCATCCATCTACTTGGAGCGCTTCTGCGGTCGGCGTCTAAGCGAATGCAAGTCATTGTCGCAACGCAATCCACGCTGTTACTAGACGAATTTGATGTCGAGGACTTGATTGTCGTCGAACTTGAAAATGGCGTATCGGTCTTCAAACGCCTTGAGGAAGAGGACTTCAATGAGTGGCTGAAGGACTTTTCAGTTGGGGAACTCTGGTCCAAGAATGTGTTGGGTGGAGGCACTCCGTAGTGCCTGATGTGTACATTATATGCGAGGGCCCTACCGAGGTTCGTTTCGTCAAAAACGTACTAGCGCCAAGCCTGGGTAGTCTGGGTGTATTTCTGCATCCTGTCACAATCGGCAGTCAGCGAACGAGAGGTGGAAACGTCACGTTCGACCGGCTCTATATGAATGTTAGACGCCAGCTATACAATAATCGGAAGTCATATTGCACAACACTCGTAGATTACTACGGACTTGATTCAAGCTTTCCCGGCCTTGAAATTGCATCGACCACTGCAGATCTCAGAGCAAAAGCCAGGGCGGTTTCCGAAGGCTTTGTCACCGCATTACGTGGAACCATCGAACAGGAGCCGCTGCTTCGATTCATCCCCTATATACAGATGCACGAATTTGAGGCGCTCATGTTTAGCGATACTGTTGTCTTTGCCGACGCGATAGGGCGGCCGGCATTACAAAGCGGTCTTGCAGAGATACGTGAGAAATTCGAGACACCCGAACATATTGATGACAGTTCTGTCACGGCTCCCTCCAAGCGAATACTGGCCTTGTTCCCTGGATATGAGAAACCTTTGATGGGCGAGACTGCGACAAAGGCAATAGGCCTGCCCAAAATCCGCCAGCAATGCCCGCTCTTCGACCGCTGGCTCGCCAAGCTCGAGACCCTGCCGCCACTCCCCGCCTAAACCCCCCAAAGCAGCGCCAAGCCCAGCAACATCGTCAGCAGGGTGACGACGGTCATGCCGATGCCCACCGTGGAGAAGTCGCTGAATTTGTAGCCGCCGGGGCCCATCATCAGGATATTCACCGGATGCGATATGGGCGTGATGAAGGCCAGCGAGCAAGCCATGGCGACCGCCAGCGCCATCGCCCGCGGGTCAATGCCCATTTGCAGCGCCGCTTTGATGGCGATGGGGCCGACCAGCAGCGGCGTCACTTGCCCGCCGATGACCTGGACGACCAACATCGTCAGCAGGGCGATGACGGCAAAGAGCAGCAGCGGGCTGGCGTTCATCATGCTCAATTCCAGGAAGGCGCCGACGCGGTCGGCCAGGCCGCTCTCACTGATGGCGAGGCTGAGCGGCAGCATGCCGGCGACCAGAAAGACCGTGCGCCAGTCCACCGCCGCGTAAAACTGCTGCATCCGCAGGCAGCGCGTGAGCACCATGGCGGCCGCCCCCGCCAACATGGCAATCGCGGTGGGCAGGAGGTTCAAGAAGGCAAGCGTCAATACAGTGGCGGTGATGCCGACGGCGTAGGGCGCTTTAGTGCTATCAATGGCTTGGGCCGAGTATTCGCCGGCCGGCAGAATGTAATTGCTGTTCTGCGACAAGTTTTCAATGTCCGCGCTTTGCCCAACAACGAGGATGGCATCGCCGACTTGGAGCGGCATTTTGCGCACATCGGTGTGAAAGCTCTGCCCGTCGCGCCATAGCGCCATCGCCAGCAGGCCGGCGTCGCGGTTCAGTTTCATCTGCGAGAGCGTCTTGCCGATGGCGTCGGAACGGGGCGCGATCGTGATCTCGATCGGCTCAATCGGCAGTTCGCCCGCTACCGCCTTGGCGCCGCCTTCGATCAATTCGTTGCCCCAGGCCAGCAGCTGCTGAAGGCGTTCTTCACGCCCGACAATCAGCAGCTTGTCGGCGGGGTAAATCATCTGGTTCGATTTGGGTATGGTGATCGTCTCACGCCCGCGCCAGACGGCGGCCACGGTCAAACCGAGCTCGGCATTGATATCGCTTTCACCGACGGTTTGCTGGGCGAGACGGGAACCGGGCAAGACGCGCACCAGCCACATCCGCTCGGCCAGGTCATAGGTGTCGCGCAGGTCGGCCTGATTGAAGGCATGCGTCAAAGACGCGCGGTCGGGCAGCAAGCGCCGTCCGAACAAGAGCATGTAGAGCAAACCGGCTGCCACTATCAGGCCGCCCACCGGCATAAAATCCAGCATGCCCAAGCCGGCGATGCCCTGCGTGATCAGCAGCTCGCTCATCAAGATATTGGCCGTTGTGAAATAAGTCGCCATGCCGCCGACGGTGACGCCGAATGCGAGCGGGATCATCAGCTTGGAAGCGGCGACGCCGCCATCGCGCGATACCTGGAGCACAGCCGGCAGCAGCACCGCCGCCGCCGCGACATTGTTCATCAGCAGGGATACCGCCGCCCCCGCCGTCATGACCAGTGCGATCAACTTCGCCTCGGAGCCGCGCCCATAAGTTTGCAGCTGCCGCGCCGCCCACTGCATGACGCCCGTCTGCTCCAGGCCGCTAGTGATCACCAGCAAGCCGATTATGGTGATGACCACCGAACTGCTGAAGCCGGAAAGGGCGGCGTCGGCGGGCACGAGCCGGGCCAGCGCGACCATCAGCAAGACGAGCAAGGCGATGACATCGACGCGCAGCCGCGTGAAGAATATCAATCCCAACAGAATTGCGATGATGCCGATGACGGTGAGTTCGGGGCTGGTAAGCATGCGGCAAGTATACCGTATGGCGCAAAACACTCTGTGTCCTCTGTGCTCTCTGTGGTTAAATCAGCTTCATTCGCCGCAACAGAGGACGCATCCATGACCAAAGTGAGTTTCATCGGCGCCGGCAGCACGGTTTTCGCCAAAAACCTGATGGGCGATATCTGGAGTTATCCCGAGCTGGCCGACGCGACCATCTGCCTGATGGATATCGACCCGAAGCGCTTGAAGCAATCGGAACAAGTGGCCGGGCATATCATCAAGACCCTGGGCAACAGCCCGAAAGTGGAGGTCACCAGCGACAGGCGCGCGGCATTAAAAGGCGCCGATTATGTCATCAGCATGATCCAGGTCGGCGGTTATGAGCCGGCCACCGTCATCGACTTTGAGATTCCCAAGAAATACGGCTTGCGCCAGACGATCGCCGATACGCTGGGCATTGGCGGCATCATGCGCGGCCTGCGCACGATCCCCGTTCTCATCGACATCGCGCGCGACATGGAGGAGCTTTGCCCTGGCGCCCTGCTCATTAACTATGCCAACCCAATGTGCATGAATCAGTGGGCTATGAGCCGCGCCAGCGACATCGCTACCGTCGGTCTCTGCCACAGCGTGCCCGGCACCGCCCATGAACTGGCCCGCGACATGGGCCTGCCCTATGCGGACATCAACTATCTGGTCGCCGGCATCAACCACATGGCTTTCTATCTCAAGCTGGAACGGCGTGACAGCGGCGAAGACCTTTATCCGCTGCTGCATCAGGTGCTTGAAGAAGGGCGCTACCCGCCGCATAATCGCGTGCGCTACGAGATGCTCAAGCGGCTCGGTTATTTCGTCACCGAATCCAGCGAGCACTTCAGCGAATATGTGCCCTGGTTCATCAAAGCGAGCGCGCCGGAATTGATCGCCGAATTCAATATCCCGCTGGATGAATACATCGAGCGCTGCAAAGCCGGCATCATCAGTTGGCAGCTGCTGGAGAAGGCGGAGGCGGACGGGCGCATCCCGACGCGGGAGGAGATCCTTCATGCCTTGCGCGATGTCAAGACTGACGGCAAAGAGTGGACCGTGCAAAGCGTCCTCAGCTTGAAGGAGGTCGCGCGCAGCGTTGAATATGGATCGCTGATCATCCATAGCATGGAGACGGGCGAGCCTCGCACGATCTACGGCAATGTCGCCAACGACGGCATCATCGACAACCTGCCCGCCGGCTGCTGCGTTGAGGCGCCCTGCCTGGTGGATGGCAACGGCATTCAGCCGACGCGCGTCGGCGCGATCCCGCCTCATCTGGCCGCGCTGATGCAGACCAATATCAATGTGCAGTCGCTGACGGTTGAGGCGGCGCTGACCGGCAAGCGCGAGCATATCTATCACGCCGCCATGCTCGATCCGCATACGGCCGCCGAACTGACGCTGGATGAGATTTGGTCAATGGTGGACGAGCTGATCGAGGCGCACGGAGACACTCTGCCGGCTTACGATTAAGAGAGGCGGCGCAAGACCGCTGCTGGAAAGGACATGCTATGACGCGGAAAAACTTGATCGGTGGCCAATGGCGCGGCAGCGACGATGTCCTGGAAGTGCGCTTTCCTTACGATGACTCGCTGGTGGGCGCGGTGTCGATGGCCAGCGCGGCCGATATGGAAGCGGCGATGGCGGCGGCTGCCGACGGCTTTAAGCTGACGCGGAAACTGCCCAGCCACCGGCGCTCGGAAATATTGAGCAAGATGGCAACGTTGCTGCGCGAGCGCTTTGAGGAAGTCGTCGAGGCGATGATCCTCGAGGGCGGCAAGAACCGCAAAACCGCCGTCGGCGAGACGACGCGCGCCCTGGAGACGCTCAAGATCTCGGCGGAAGAGGCGCGGCGCATCGGCGGCGAGGTCTTCAGCATCGACTGGACGGCGGCCGGCGAGAATCGGCAGGGCTTCACGCGCCGGATGCCGGTTGGCCCGGTGCTCGGCATCACGCCCTTCAACTACCCGGTCAACCTGGCTTGCCACAAAATCGGCCCGGCCATCGCGGCCGGCAACCCCATCATCATCAAGCCGGCCGAGCATACGCCGCTTTCATCGGTGATTCTGGCGGAGATCGTGCTGGAAGCCGGCTTCCCGCCGGAAGCATTCAGCATGTTGAATGCCTGGGGACCGGATACTGAAATGATGGTGACCGATCCGCGCGTCAAGATGATCAGCTTCACCGGCAGCGGCGCCGTCGGCTGGATGCTGAAGAGCAAAGCGGGCCAGAAAAGGGTGACGTTGGAATTGGGCGGCAACGCCGGCGTCATCGTGCATAATGATGCCGACCTGGCCGATGCAGCCGGGCAAGCGGCGGCCGGCGCCTTCGCTAATGCCGGGCAGAATTGCATCTCGGTGCAGCGCCTGCTGATACAGCGCGATGTCTTCGAGGAATTCACTGATCTGTTCGTCGACGAAGTGCAAGCGCTCAAGGTCGGCGACCCGCGCGACCCCGATGTCGATATTGGACCGATGATCAGCCTGCGTGATGCCGAACGGGCGGAAGCCTGGGTGAGCGAAGCGCAAGCTGCGGGCGCGTCGCTGCTGGTCGGCGGCGAGCGGTTTGGCACGCTCTTCCCGCCCACGGTGATGACGGAGACGGCGCCGGACATGCGCGTGAATTGCGAAGAGGTCTTCGCGCCTGTCGTCACCGTCAGCCCCTACGAAAGCTGGGACGATGCCGTCGCAATCATCAACGATAGCCCCTACGGCTTGCAGGCCGGCGTCTTCACCAGCGATATCAAGCGCGTCATGGATGCCTGGGAGCGCGTCGAGGTCGGCGGGCTGCATGTCAACAGCGTCTCGACCTTTCGCGTCGACCACATGCCCTACGGCGGTGTCAAAGCCTCCGGTTATGGGCGCGAGGGCGTCAAATACGCGATTGAAGACATGACCGAGCTGCGCTTGATGACGCTGAATCTGCTTTGATTATGCATTGTTCAACCCCTTCCCCAGCCCCTCCCCGACGCATCAGGGAGGGGAGATTTGCCGCCGTTTGAGCAATCTTGAGCGTAAGAGAAGTCGCCCGCCAATGCGCAAAAGATGTAGGGGCGCCCCCAAGAGCCGCTCAGCGAGAAAACAGGTATGCCATGAAGCCCACCGACATCCGCATCGGCTTCGCGCCCATCGCCCGGCCGACATTTGACCTCGACCTGGCCAATGGGATGACGGCGCAGCTTCATGCCCGGCTCGCGCAGCGCTACGATGTGCTCGGCTCGCGCGAGCTGATCATGGACGGCGCCGCCATTGACGCCCGCATCGCGGAGTTGGCCGCCGCCGACATCGACATGACCGTCATGCTGCAAGCGTCATTCGCCGACAGCACGATGATCCTGCAATTGGCGCGGGCGCTGCCAGCGACGCCGCTGCTGCTCTGGGCGCTGCCGGAGGCGCGGGTCAGCGGGCGTCTGCGCATCAATTCTTTCTGCGGCATCAATCTGGCTGGTCATGGCTTGCGGCGGGCGGGCATCGGCTACGACTATATCTATGCCGCGCCGGATGACGAAGCTGCCCACAGGAAGCTGCGGGATTTCGCCATTGCAGCGCGCGTCAGGAAGCAGCTGGCGGGTACGCGCATCGGGCGGCTGGGGGAGCATCCGGACGGCTTCGACACCTGCCGTGTGAGTCATGCGGCGCTGAAATCACAACTCGGCGTCGATGTGGCGCAGTTCGAACTGGCGCCGTTTTTCGCGCGGGCGCGGGCGGCTGATCAGCAGAAAGTGGCGGCGGTCAGGGCGGCGCTTGAGGCGCGGCTGGCCGGCTTCGATGTGATGGAGCCGGAAGCGACGCACGGTACGCTGAGCGCTTATGTCGCGCTGGATGAGCTGGCGAGCGAAGAGAAACTCAGCGGCATGGCGGTGCGCTGCTGGCCCGAGTTCTTTACCGATCTCGGCTGCTCGGCTTGCGGCGCGATGTCCCTGCTCAGCGATACGATGACGCCGGCCAGCTGTGAAGCCGATGTCAACGGCACGATCACGCAGCTCATCCTGGGTTGGATCAGCGGCCAGCCGGCCTTCGGCGCCGATGTGGTCGACTTTGACATTGAGGCGGACGAAGCCGTCCTCTGGCATTGTGGCTTGGCGCCGCTTTCGATGGCTGACCCCGATGCGCAGCCGGAGGCGACCATCCACTCGAACCGGCGGAAGCCCCTGCTGATGCAGTTTCCGCTGAAGCCGGGGCGCGTCACCATCGCCCGCTTGAGCGAGGCGACGGGCGAATTTCGGCTGGTCATCGGCGGCGGCGAGATGCTGAAAGCGCCGCCCGCATTCACGGGAACGAGCGGAAGAATACGCTTCGATTCGGGCGCTGTGGCGGTGATGGACGCCATCATGCGCGAGGGCTTGGAGCATCACATCTCCCTCAGCTATGGCGATCATCAAGATGTGTTGGAAGCGCTGGCGCGCATGCTGGGTCTGTCCGTTTTACGCCTGTGATTCTTGGACGATTTGGCCGGGCGGTCATGGAGACCGCAGACTTCCGTAGGATTCTGATGAAGGAGCAATCAAGATAAAACGCGTTTCTGCACCGGACCTGCCGCTTTTATGTCGCCCGCCTATGCGCCGCCTCGTTCTGTTTTGCGCCGCTGATATGATACGATGAGGGTGATGAATCACTGTTGCTCATTGACAAATAGGTGGAAAACAATATGAAACGCAGTACCTGTTTGATTCTGCTTTGCGTTGTGCTTTTCTGGGGGCGCTTGACCGCGCTGGCGCAAGAGACGATTGAACTGCGCTTTCTCTGCTTCAACGAAGGCAATGAATGCGAAATCTATGCGGACTTGCTGTCGCGCTTTTCGCAAGAGCATCCCGACATTGCCGTTGCCGTAGAGGTGATGGACGAGGCCGATATCGCGTCGCATTTGAGCGAGGCTGTCGATACTGGCGGCGGGCCCGATATCGCGCGGATTGCGGATTATCCCGCCTTTGCCGGGCGCTATCTCGATTTGCGTCCGCTGCTTGCCGATGCGGATTCATTTGCCGCTAGCTTTCAGGCGCCCTTCCTGGAAGCGATGCGCGCCGACGCCGATGACGGCATCCATGGTTTCCCCGATGCCGCCGCCATGGTCGCGCCCTTCGTCAACGTCAGCTTGTTTGAAGAGGCCGGCCTGCCCCTGCCCAGCGCAGACAGCAGCTGGGTTCAGTGGCTGTCGGCGCTTGAGGCGGTCAAGGCGGCGACCGGGGTTCCTTATTTAGTTGCCGTGGACAACAAGGATCACCGCTTGGTTGGACCGGCGATGAGCCTGGGCGCGCGCTATTTCGACGAGGACGGCGCTTTGACGCTAGCGGACGACTTAGGCCTGCGCGCAATTCTGGAGATTCTCAATCAATTGCTGGAGCTTGGCAGGACACCGGCGGACACCTTGCTTGGCACGGGCAAATCACAAGACTACTTCGCGCGCGGCGAAACGCTGATGTACATCTGCGGCAGTTGGAAGGTCGAAGAAGTGGCGGCCCAGGTGGGCGCAGACTTCGACTGGGCGATCGTCGCCAATCCCTCCGGCCCGGGCGCGGGAACCGGCGTTGTCAAGGCGACTGCGCTGGTCGCGCTGAAAGACACCGCGCATCCGGAGGCGGTTACCAAGGTAATGGACTATCTAGCGCAGCCGGCGCTGATCGCCGAGTTCTCCGCGCGCGCGCTCACCATCCCGGCCCACCTGGAGGTGGCGGCGTCGAGGATCGACTACGACACGGAAAACGAGAGCATCGCCGCCGCCTTGAATGCTTTCGCCGGTGAAGTACCCAATCTGCAGGATCAGGCGATCGCGCTGGATTTGCATCCGCTGGCGCCGGTCTATTACGAGGCGTCGAACGAGCTATTACGCGGATACTTCGCCGGCGAGTTCAGTCTCGACGAGGCGCTGGCCGGCTTGAAGGCGCGGCTCAAACGGGCCAACGAGTGAGCCTTCACCGCAGCCGGGCTTGGAGATCATCAAGGTCGCATTGTGACTTCAGGAGGCACTACGGCGGCATCGTGATCGCGGCGACCGAGACGAAACAGGTGGAGTCCCAGCGCTGGGCCTGTGTTCTGTCGCGGCGCCAGAATCCAATACAGCGCCAGCCCCGTAACAAGACTCGGGATCGCAAGATCCAGCAGCAAGGCCGCATCGGGGGGATCCGGGAGGAAACCGTAGCTGATTCCCAGTTCGCGATGAACTTGGACAACATGCGGCAGCTCAAGAAACTGAATAATCGTGACGGTGGCGAGTGGGTTGTGGGCCAATGCGGCCAGCAACCAAAGCGCATGGCGCCGTGAATGCTTGCGTAATACCGCCCACTGGAACATCACCGGCAGGGACCAAAGCAAAGTCCCATGGGCGACGTAATCCGCGGCATACTCCAGGCGAATGATTCGCACCACCTCAGGCACTGGACGGCCCCAGAGTTGACTCGTGGAAGCGGGCAAATGAGGGCCGAGGACATAAGTGTCCAGAAGCAGGAACGCGATTGTGCCGGCTAGCGCGCCGAGGAGAGCCAGCGGGATCCAGTATTGCAGGCGTACGCGCAGTTGACGCCGAACCCACAGCATTTGCAGCGCCGAAAGGAAGGCAAAGAAGACGGCTTTGTAAAGCGCAAACTCAATGGCGTTATCAGGTGATAAGTACCGAGACGAAAAGTCAAAGAAGAAGAAAACCAGTAAGGCTAGCCACCAGATAAGCACCCAGCCAACGAGGAATTTGGCAAGGCTCGGTCTCCAATGGGGCTCGCGCTTGGCTTTCTCTTTTTGCACAACAATTCCTTCCATTTGCGCTTAACTATAATCGGTCTGTTGCTTGCCCGCCAGCGACGGATATTGACAGGGCGCGCGCAATCGCTGATGATTGGCGCGGTGAAACCAGGCCGGAGCCCGCTGCTCAGAAAGGCGCGCCATGAAAAGAGTATTCGTCGTCTACGCGACTGACAATGTCGGCACCGCCGTGCTTGATTCAATTCAAGTCGGCGACCACGTCGGCTGCAACGGCGAACGCAGCGACCTCGAAGTCATCGCGCTGGACGATATCGCCTACGGGCACAAGATCGCGCTGATGGATATCGCCGCGGGCGACACCGTGCTCAAGTACGGGCTGAGCATCGGCACGGCGTCTCGCGATATCAAAGAAGGCGAACACGTGCACGCGCATAATGTCGAGAGCAATCGCGGACGCGGCGACCTCGCCGAGCGCGACGCGGTGGCAGCCGAATAGCAAGAGTGTAGGGGCGACTCTGTGAGTCGCCCACAAGCGTCACAAGGAGAACAACACCATGTCAGAATTTCTTGGTTACATCCGCCCCAACGGCGATGTCGGCATTCGCAATCACCTGCTGATTCTGTCGGGCACGGTTTATGCCAATGGCGTCTGCGAGCGCGTCGCCGATACCATCCATGGCGCCGTGCCCATCACGCATGCCAACGGCCGCTGCCAGGTGGCGCCTGATCTGCGCGTGACGCGGCGCTTTCTGGCCGGCACTGCGATGAACCCGAATGTCGGCGCCGTCGTTATCATCGACCACTTCAAGGAAGAAGGCATGACCGCCGAAGACTTAGCCGACGACATCGCGCCCACGGGCAAGCCGGTCGCCACCGTGAACATCCGCGGCGACGGCGGTTTCATCAGCGCGGTCGATAAGGCGACCCGCTATGCCCAAGATTTCGCCCGCCAGATCAGCCTCCATCAGCGCGAGGCGGCGCCGATGAGCAACATCCTTTTCGGCACCGAATGCGGCACCAGCGATACCACCTCCGGCTTGGCCAGCAATCCGGCCAATGGGCTCGCCGGCGAGATTCTGATCGCCCAGGGCGGCCGCATGCTGATGGCCGAATGCACCGAATGGATGGGCTGCGAGAATTGGCTGACCGACAAGGCGGCCAGCCCGGCGGTGGCCGAGGCGATTGTGGCCGGCGTGAAGCACATGGAAGCGCGCGCTCTGGCCAGCGGCGAGGACATCCGCGGCTCCCAGCCGACCGGCGACAATATGGCCGGCGGGCTGACGACGATCGAAGAGAAGTCGATGGGCGCGGTCAAGAAGATCGGCGACAGCCCCATCATCGAATATCTGGAAATCGCCGAAGCGCCTGTCAAAACAGAGGCGGGCAATTATGTCATGTATGGGCCGGGCATGGGCGCGGAGAGCATCAGCAGCATGGCGGCGGCCGGCTGTCAGGTTCTGACCTTCTGCACCGGCGGCGGGCACACCTCGAATCACCCCATCATGCCGACCATCAAAGTGACGGGCAATCGCGGCTCTTTCGAGCTGATGCGCGATACGGTCGATGTCGATGTCAGCGGCGTCTTCTACGGCGAGATCACGCTGGCGGAGGCGGGGCAAATTGTCTATGACGAGGTCGAGCGCGTCTGCAATGGCTATCTGACGAAATCCGAGGCCCTGCGCGATAACAACAGCTTCGCCATTCATCGCGTTGGCCCGAGCATTTAGACATGCCAACCCCTCCCCCCGACCCCCTCCCCAAAGCATTAGGGAGGGGGAGACTTTTCTCGCC
>WTGN01000043.1 GCA_011523545.1 Chloroflexota bacterium
TTCGCCTTCGTATTCTCTACTCGTCTACCTGTGTCGGTTTGCGGTACGGACGGCAATCTTCAACAACTCCGCAGCTTTTCTCGTCCCATGGGGGAAGTCACTTCCTGCCCTAAGGGCACGGCTTCACGGGATCGCCCCGCTTGCCACCTCAATCCACTCAGAGGCTGACTGCGCCACAAGCTACTGCAAAATCTCCAATTACCGGTACGGGAATTTTAACCCGTTGTCCATCGCCTACGCTTCCCAGCCTCGGCTTAGGTCCGACTAACCCGACGCGGACTGACCTTCCGTCGGAAACCTTAGACGTCCGGCGAATAGGGTTCTCACCTATTTCTCGCTACTCATGCCAGCATTCGCACTCCCATCCGCTCCAACGACCCTCACAGACCGCCTTCTCCGCAAATGGAACGCTCCCCTACCATAACCCCCGCTTTCACGGACGCTATCCCTGTCTTCGGTAGTATGCTTTAGACCCGTTACATTATCCGCGCAAATGCGTTTGACTAGGGAGCTGTTACGCACTCTTTAAAGGATGGCTGCTTCTAAGCCAACCTACTAGCTGTCTCAACACACTCACCTCGTTTTACACTTAGCATACATTCCGGGACCTTAGACGAGGGTCCGGGCTCTTTCCCTCTCGACTACTTAACTCATCTCAAGCAGTCCAACTGCTGTGATCGGCATACCGGCATTCGGAGTTTGTTTGGGTTCAGTAAGCTTGACGCCCCCTAGCCCATACAGTGCTCTACCTCCGATACCCAACTCACAACGCTAGCCCTAAAGCTATTTCGGGGAGAACAAGCTATCTCCAGGCTCGTTTGGCATTTCACCTCTATCCACAACTCATCCCCCGATTTTGTAACATCGGTGGGTTCGGCCTTCCATTACGTGTTACCGTAACTTCAGCCTGGCCATGGATAGCTCGCCTGGTTTCGTGTCTAATATGCGCCACTTATCCGCCCTCTTCAGACTCGGTTTCCCTACGCCTTCGACTGTCTCTGTCTTAAGCTCGCCACGCACATTAACTCGCTGGCTCATTCTCCTAAAGGCACGCCGTCAGTTTGATCTCTCAAACCTCCGACCGGTTGTAAGTACACAGTTTCAGATTCTATTTCACTCCCCTCGCCGGGGTTCTTTTCACCTTTCCCTCACGGTACTACTGCGCTATCGATCATCTCGCGTATTTAGCCTTGGAGGGTGGACCCCCCTGCTTCACACAATGTTAGCGTCTATCGTGCTACTCAGGATTCTGGCTAACCCCGCTCTCTTGCGCCTACGGGACTCTCACCCTCTATGGCTGTACTTCCCAGTACATTCGGCTTCCAATTGCGAAATATCTCGCCAGTCCTACAACCCCAAACACCGTAGCGCCTGGTTTGGGCTTCTCCACTTTCGCTCGCCACTACTCGCAGAATCCTCTCTGCTCCTCGCCCTACTTAGATGTTTCAGTTCGGACGGTTCCCCTACCGATTATCTCGGCATGACGGCGCTTGAACACCGCCGGGTTTCCCCATTCGGATACCTTCGACTATCACGGTCTTATACACCTCATCGAAGCTTTTCGCAGTATAACACGTCCTTCATCGGCACGAGATGCCTAGGCATCCACTGTGTACCCTTAATCGCTTTCCGTACTATCGTACGGAGTCTCCGGCTCTCTTGGCACGCGCTTATAGGTATTACCTTCGCGTTGATTATTCTACTGTTAAGACGCACTCGCCGCGTTAACTTCGCAGCGTCAGCCACTATAAGACATGCCGGGCTTGGAATCAAGTCCCAATTCCTGAGTTTTGCGTGAAGCGCCGGTTGATGCGCAGGCCATTTCCCAGCGCGGTATACAATAGCTCCAGGCTAATGTGTACAATCTACAAACTTCCGAATCAGCCGGCAACAGCTAACAATGATGAATTGCAGCATGCGTCAGTTCATTTAAGTCAGAAGATCTCGGATTTTATGTTCAGGACAATAGGCGCGCTTTTGCAGCTTCCCATCTATCCTTGGCTGGTTGGTGTCTATCCCATACTCCATCTCTACAGCGAAAACATCGAATTGGTGATCGACTCGGAGGTGATGCCAAGCATCCTGCTCTTGCTATTTGGCACGAGCATGGTTTTCTACCTATTCAATCGAATGGTGGGCAACGAGCACCTGGCTGGCTTTATCACGAGCGCATGCAGCATCGCTTTCTCGCTTAGCGGGCACATTTACGTTCTGGTCTTTATGCCGAAATCGCTGGGCATCTGGACGGCGATGATATTGTTGGGCCTCGCCATAATCATTTTCGCGCTGCAAAGAATGCGATCACATGCGTTCTTCGCCCAAGCAACTCCCAGCTTTAATTTGATCGCGCTCGCCTTGCTGCTTATTCAACTACTCAGCTTGGCCCAAGTATGGGTCAAGTCGGCGAAGTATGTCCACATTTATGCCGAAAACATTCCCAATACCTCTCAGGCGTCAAAAGTAAAGGACTCGCCAACCCGGCCCGATATCTACTACATCATTCCCGACGGCTACCCTAGCGACTCCTGGCTACAATCGACTGAGAACTACGATAACTCCGCATTCAGCAAAGCCTTAAGAGATCGCGGATTCACAGTAATCGGTCATGCGCGGAGCAACTATGCGAATACGAGAATGTCGCTGCCTTCAGTCCTGAACATGCGATATTATCCATCCAATCCATCTCCCTATAGCGACCTAGATTTCTTGCGCCTTGAAGCGGCAAACAGCGAAGTCGCGCGTCTCTTGGCGGATATGGGCTATACCTACATACAGTTGCTTTCCGGCTCATTTGTCCCGAGCCCGCTGGCGGACATCGTCAGGGAATTCACGCCGCAGGGTACGGTCGACATTAATGTTGACAACAGCGCGATTTCAAAAGGTCTGCTTGCGGGAACGCTGCCCTTCGATGCGGATCCAGCATATATCGAACGCTCGTACAAGCATTCCTTTTTCGAAGCCTATGCGGAAACAACAATATTGAGGCTGGTTCACTCTCGGCTCCGACACCTGCTTCAAGCAGCGCGCAGCATACCCTATCATACCTCAGCGCCCGAACGCTTCCTGGACACAATCGATGAAGTTGTGAAGATCAGCGGCATGCCCGAGGCCACTTTCACCATCGCGCATTTCTTGAAGCCGCACCAGCCCGTTGTATTTGACGAGAGCGGAGAGCCAATTCCCTGGAACTACGAGGCGAGTCCCGACGAGTTCTTTGCCGAACTGCGATTCATCAATTCGAAATTCCTGCACCTTATTGACTCGATTTTGGGCAACTCAGAGCATCCGCCTGTGATCATTTTTCAGGCGGACCACGGCAGTATTCTGGGAGACGGACCGGGTGAAGGAAGATTGACTCTATTTGACATTTATGCCGCTTATCATCTTCCAGCGCAACATCAAATAGAGTTTCCGAAACCATTTACAGCGGTCAACTCGTTTCGGCTCGTGATGAATGCCGTCTTCGATTCCGGCTATGAATTGCAGACTGACAGGCTGATTGAACATCCACAGAAGTACGACGCGCCTTTTGAGCAAGTTGACGTGACAAAAGAATTCTTGAATGACCCTTGATACCGGAGTGCTGACCCGAAATAGCCGAGCAGATGCCTTACAGTTTTCGTCGCGCTATTCATACGCATATAGTATCTTTTGTCTGTGATCTGACGCCCGCTGTCCAATAGCTCATTCGGAATGTCTCTGTGCGACACTTGCCGCTGAGTTTCCTGCGACTCCCCTTCCATCCCTGGCTGTTGGCAGCCGTTCCGATCCTTCACTTGTATTCGGTAAACTTTGGACTGGTTATCGACCAAGAAGTCCCGCTTGCCATCTTCGGAATGTTCGCCGCCACGACGGCCTGCTTCTTCGCGATTTATGCCATCGTTCGCAATTGGCACAAGACTGCCGTATTGACTTCAACCATCGTCCTCTGCTTTTCCCTCAGCGGCCACATCCACAGCCTGCTGCATGAAAGCGAGCCGCTTCCCGTATGGACGCTGGCGGTATTGATTTTCCTGTTAATCGTCATGGTGGAGGTGCATAGGCGCGCAAGGAACCAAATCTTCCAGGATATCACGCCGCCGCTGAATCTGATCGCCCTGGCAGCGTTTCTGCTGCAGATCGCTACACTGGCTGGGCGCCTTTCCGACCGAGACGTTGATGGGCTATCGGCGTTGATGCACAGGGAGGAGCTGAGCAAGTACGAAGCCAAGCAGAGAATCAAGGATTCCCCCGAGCGCCCTGACGTGTATTACATCATTCCCGACGCCTACCCCAGCGATGCCTGGCTGAAGAGCGCCATGGATTACGACAATTCGGCCTTCACCGAGGCCCTGGAGTCACGCGGGTTTGTTGTCGCTTCTCATGCGCAGAGCAACTACGGCATATCGCTAAATTCGCTCGCCTCAACGCTGAACATGCGTTATTTCGACGCCAATCCGTCTCCGCTGAGAAATAACGACTATCTGCGCCTTGCCATCGCGAATAATGACGTGGCGCGCTATTTTCGCCAACTCGGTTATACCTATGTTCAGCTGTTATCGGGCTACCTTATTCCCGGCACCCTTGCGGATATCAATCGGGAATTTACACCCAGCGGCACGATCGACTTGAGTTTTGACGATGAAGATCTCTCCCTGGCGCTTTACAATTCAGAGCTTCAAAGTGTAACAAAAGCGGAGGATCTGCACCGCTTTTACAAACAGCCGTTCCTGCCGCTTTTCTTGGATACAACCTTGCTCAAGCCATTTGCCAACCGCCTGGATAGAATGATCTACCGGTCACACTTGGCGCCTTACGGTTACTACGCAGCCGAGCGATTCCTAGACACCGTCGACGAAGTCGGAATCATCGCAGACATGAGCGAAGCGACATTCACCATGATACACCTGCTGAAACCGCATCGTCCCGCAACTTTCAACGAGGACGGCGACATCATAGACCGGATTAACAGACCCGGTCCCCGGGAGCACTTCGCCGAACTTGGCTTCGTCAATCAGAAATTTCTTGAGATGATTGACACCATTCTCGGTCGATCAGCCCATCCGCCAGTGATCATTTTCCAGGCTGATCACGGCTCGCTATATGGCGCGCCAAGAACTGAAGACGGCAGACTTATCCACTTCGACAGTTATGCCGCCTATTACTTGCCAAGCCCTTTCAGCTTGGAGATCCCTCGTCCCTACACAATTATCAACGCGTTTCCGCTGATACTGAATGCCTTGTTTGACGCCGGACTTGAGCTGAATGACAATCGCCTGTACGAGGTATTGGAATCAGCATTTGTACAGAAAGATGTGACGGACATCTTCGCGCGCTGACAGAATCAAGCTAGAATATGTGTAGATGGACGTCAGATTTCGCAACCATTCTTCTGAGAATGCAAGAGGCGCCGATAGGCTGAGGGAGTACCGCAGATGAGACTTTTGCAGGCAATCCGCAAGATGGGCATCTTATATGTCTGCTGCCGGGCGCTAGTCGCCTACCTTGACCCGGGCTCCGGCAGTCTGATTGTGCAGGTCCTCATTGCGGTCGTGGTCGGCGCGCTGGCAACTCTAAGATTTTGGAAAGCGCGTTTGCTCAATCTTCTGGGAATCCGCCAGGAAGATGATGAAGAAGACGCGGATACCGAGGCGCTGCCCCACGGCGACTGAGCAATAAGATGTCAAATTATGAGAATGTCGGGGGATCGTTTCGCGATCCCAGCGGGTTCACTTTTGTCCGCGATGGCACTGTTCACCGGCAGGTGAATGCGGTTTATCGCGAGCACTACAATCATCTCATGGAGAGCGGCCTTTACGCTGAATTAACCAAGCGGCGCCTGCTCGTGCCACATTCCGAAGTCGACGCCAGCGCGCATCGCATCCCGGGCGCCTTCAAGATTTTGCTGCCGCAGCAAGCGCCATTTATTTCATATCCCTACGAGTGGTGCTTCAGCCAGCTCAAAGACGCCGCCCTGGCGACTCTCGACATTCTGAAGCGCTCGCTCAAATACGGCATGATCCTCAAGGACTCCAGCGCATACAACATTCAGTTTCTCGCTGGAAAGCCGACGCTCATTGATACGCTGTCCTTTGAAATATATGAGGAAGGCGCGGCATGGGTCGCTTACAACCAGTTCTGCCAGCATTTTCTGGCGCCCCTGGCATTGATGAGCCACAAGGATGTTCGGCTCGGCCAGCTGCTTCGCGTTCACTTGGACGGCATCCCGCTTGATTTGGCGGCTTCTCTGCTTCCCAAGCAGTCTTACCGCAAGTTGGGCATCACGATGCATATACACCTTCATGCGCGCGCCCGCAGCCGCTACGCCGGCCAGCCAGTTGTGAAGGTTAGCAAGAGCGGGAAACGACTGGGCAAGAAGGCAATCCTGGACATCGCCGACAGTTTGCGGGCCGCAGTTCGGGGGCTGCGCTGGGATCATCAGCGTACATCCTGGGCCGGCTATTATGCGGGAGACAGTTACCAGGACGCCGGCTTTGAAGACAAACGCAAGTTAGTCAGCGACTATCTGGACATTGCCGCCCCGAAATGCGTGTGGGATCTTGGCGCGAACACTGGCGTTTTCAGCCGTATCGCGAGCGAACGAGGCGCCTTTACAGTGTCGATGGATAGTGACCCCGGGGTGGTCGAAGAGAATTATCTCAAGATGAAAGCGAGGGACGA
The DNA here is from genome assembly GCA_011523545.1 of Chloroflexota bacterium. GTDB lineage: Bacteria > Chloroflexota > Anaerolineae > Aggregatilineales > Phototrophicaceae > UBA6055. The sequence continues at coordinate 6,661 of WTGN01000043.1, forward strand.
GCAAGACCTCTTGCCCCTGTTGATCGATCTCTCGAATCCGTCAGCTGCGGCGGGCTGGGCAAACGAAGAAAGGGATTCGCTCGGCGAGCGCCGCAATGCCGACTGCATCCTGGCCCTGGCGCTCATTCACCATATCGCCATGTCCAACAATGTGCCGCTGCGCAGGATCGCACAATTCTTTGCGCAATTGGCCCCCTGGCTGATCATCGAGTTTGTGCCCAAGCATGATAAGAAAGCGCGAGCATTGTTGATCTCGCGCCAGGACATTTTTGAAGATTATTCGCAGGAAACATTTGAGGCGATATTCGGCGAGACCTACGAGGTGGCCCGGCGGGACAAGCTGCGGGATTCTGATCGGCTTCTCTATTTGATGCGGCGGAGAACGACTTCAAAGCGGGGAAATACTTGAGATACAGTGGAGATAAGGGGACTCGAACCCCTGACCTCGTCAGTGCGATTGACGCGCTCTCCCAACTGAGCTATATCCCCATGCTGTGGGGCTGGCAAGACTTGAACT
>WTGN01000073.1 GCA_011523545.1 Chloroflexota bacterium
GCATTTAGCTCCCCCTCCCCAGCCAGCTAGGGAGGGGGAGCTAAATGCCGCGAGATGCAGGGTATTTTGCGTGGGCGGCGGGACTGGCGCGCGCGTGTCTTAACAGGACAGAAATGCCAACGATAGCGATGGTCGGCGACATATTCTTGCAGGAGGCGCTGCCCCCGTCAGCCGAACTGTCGGCTGTTCGCGCGCTGCTGCGCTCCGCCGATATCGCTTTTGGCAATCTGGAAGCGCCCGTCTCCGATGGCGGCACGCCGATAGACAAGTGGATCAACATGCGCATGCCGCCCGCTCTGCTCACTGACGTGGCCGATATGGGGTTCGACATCCTGACGCTGGCGAACAATCATCTATGGGATTTCGGCGAGGTCGCCTTCTTCGATACCTTCCGGCATTTGCGGGCGCATGCCCTGCCCTACGTCGGCGCGGGCGCAAATCTAGACGAGGCCTGGCGCGCGGAGATCCTGCCCGTCGAGGGCTACAAAGTCGCCTTCCTCGGTGGGACGTCGACGCTGGGGCCGGGTTCGGCCGCGGCCGACGGGCGCCCCGGCGTCGCGCCGATCCGCGTCGCCGAGTCTTACCATCTTGATCCGCTGGCTAGCCTGGAGCAGCCGGGCAGCGCGCCTTATGTCTTCACGCGCGCCTGGCGGGAAGATCTGGAGCGGGCGATCGCCGCGATTGATGCGGTAAAATCGGAGGCGGACTTTGTCGTGCTGGCGCTGCATTGGGGCGTGCCGCCCTTCTGGCGTTCGCGCTTTCAGGATGGCCTGGCCGATTACCAGATCGAAGTCGGTCACGCCTTGATTGACGCCGGCGTCGATGTCATCGTCGGGCATCACCCGCATTCCTTGCAGGCGGTGGAGCTTTATCGAGGCAAGCCGATCTTCTACAGCCTGGGCAATTTCATCTTTCATCACAGCCAGGGCCCGGTGCGCGAGACGCCGGTGAGCCGCAGCGCGCCCTACTCGGTGAATGTGGACCGGCGGAACCGCAACTGGGCGGAGACGGTTATCGCGCTAGCGGAGATCGGCGCTGAGGGCAAGCTGGCTTATGCCCTTCAGCCGGCGCTGCTGGACGATGCGGGCAATCCGCAATTGCTCACCGGCGCCGAGGCGCGCGCTGTCATCGAACGGCTGGATGCGATGTCGCCGCGAGTTGATATTGGCTTCCGTGACGGCCAGGGGCATTTGCATTTGTCCTAGCGACAGGGGCAACCTTGTCACGCGATTCAAAATCTGCCATAGTGGAGCGGAGGAGGTGATATTGAATCATTGCAATTGCAATCTCAATTCTCTCTATATCAATAACCGCTTGTTCAATTGAAGGAGAAAAGCACATCATGAACAAGAAACTTGTAAGCGTAGCCATCCTGGCTATGATGCTGTTGGCGCTGGCGCTGCCGGCATCGTCACAGATGATGGGCGAGATGGTGCCGCCGATCATTGTCCATTCCGTGACGCAAGCTGAGCGCCCGATCGAATACGAGACCACGCGCCTGGTCGTTGAGAACATGCGCGAACTGGGGCTGGAAGTTGAGCACCGCGCCATCCCCTGGGCGCAGCTGATCGATGAAATCTGGTATAGCCGCACGGAAGAAAGCGCCGTCGCCGATCGTCCCTTCCAAATGACGCACTGGCGCATGGTCGGCCGCCCCGAGCGTTCCGACCCGGACGAATTCACCTACAACCTCTTCCATTCAAGCGTACGCGATGGCGGTTACAACTTCATCGGCTACAACAACCCCGATTATGACGCCCTGGCTGAAGCGCAGCGCGTCGAAGTGGCGGATAAGGAAGCGCGCCTGGATATCATCTGTGAAGCGCAGCAAGTCATCCGCAATGACATGGTGAACGCCTACTTCATTCACCCGCTGACGCCGCAGGTGGTCAATACGGCTGTCTTCAATCCGGATAGCATTACGACGCAGGCCGGCATCGGCGTGCATAACTTCTGGACCTGGATCGGCATCGAGCCGACCACTGACGACAAGACCCTGATCACCTCGACGACTTCCTTCCTGAATTCCTTCAACCCGCTGGAGATCGCCGGCGACGCGCCCAGCCGCGTCACCGAGATGACCTGGGACCGCCTGATGCGCATCAACCCGATTGGCGTGGCCGAGCCCTGGGCCGCCGAGAGCGTCGTCTGGGAAGACCAGCTCAATGTGGTCGTCACCTTGCGCGCGGGCATGAAGTGGCACGATGGCGAAGATGTGCAGTCGGATGACGCCGCCTATTCCTTTGAAGCGGCGCTGGCCGGCACCACCCAGACGGACGAAGACGGCAAGGAAGAATTCCGCCCTGAAGCGCCCGATTACCACCCCTTTGCCCGCAATGTCGCCAATATCGAGATCATCGACGACCTGTCGCTGCGTTTCACCCTGCATACGCCGTCGGCGGCCTTCGAGACTAGCTCGCTGGCCAAGCTGAATTTGATTCCCAAGCACATCTGGGAACCGATCATCAATGACTTGCTCGCGCGCGATGACGCTGATGCCGATTCGATCCAGGAAGAAACGCCGATCGGCTCCGGTCCCTTCAAGTATGTCGCCTTTGACGTGAATGAGTTCGTCTTCCTCGAGGCTTTCGATGATCACTGGGCGCGGCCGAATATCGATGCCTGGATCATGAATGTCTTGCCGAACCAGGAAGCGACCTTGGGCCAGATTCAATCCGGGGAGATGAACTTCCTCTGGGAATGGCCAGGCGACCCGGGCGTGCTGCAAAGCATCGTGGATGACAACGAACACCTTGACCTGTTCTCGGCGATCAGCATTGGCATGAACTACTTCGCATTCAACGTGCGTTACGCCCCCTTCGACGATGTCACCTTCCGTCAGGCGGTCGCGCATACGATCCCGCAGCAGTTCATCATCGACAACATCTTCAACGGGCTGGCGGCGCCGGCGGACAGCTTCGTCTCGGCCGCGCTGGAATACTGGCGTCAATGCGACGACCTGCCGACCTATGACTTCAACATTGAAGGCGCGCGCGCCTTGCTGGAGGGCGCCGGCTACAGCTGGGATGACGACGGACGCCTGCATTACCCGGCGAACTAAGCGATTATCATCGCAGACAATGTAGGGGCGATATATCATAGCGCCCGCAAATGCTGATACTGCGGCGGGCGACCGGATCGGTCGCCCCTACAAACATCGCAAATATTGAAATCTGTAGGGGCGACCCGGTGGGTCGCCCGAAAACACGATCAAGACTCCTCTTCCCTAGCTCGCTGGGGAAGGGGCCGGGTCACGTAGACATAGACCTTCGGGGATGGGGTAGAAAAAGCATGAACCGCGGCGTCGCCTATTACATCCTGGGGCGTTTCTTGCAGAGCGTGATGGTGCTCTGGATCATCGTCACACTGCTCTTTCTGCTTTTCCGGCTGGCGCCGAGCAATCCGCTGGCCAGCTATATCGACACCACCTTCACCAAACAGCAGGAAGCGGCGCTGCTTGCCCGTTTCGGGCTCGATAAGCCGCTGGGCGAACAATACATCATCTACCTCGTCAATCTGCTCAAGCTCGACCTGGGCGATACCTTCAGTTATTCGGGCAAGACAGTGCTGGATATCCTGGGCGCTGACCTGCCCAATACCATTTATTTGACGCTGACTTCGCTTCTGCTGGCCTACGCTGTGGGCGTGCTGGGGGGCGTCGTGATGGCGGCCCTGCGCGGCAGCTGGATCGAGCGCGTCGGCACCACCTTCACCTTGATGACGCGGGCGGCGCCCCAATTCTGGGTCGGCATGCTGCTGCTGACATTTTTCGCCTTTCAATGGAAATTGCTGCCGTCGTCCGGCATTGGCCCGCCGATGGTGCGCTATCGTTGGGAGACCGAGTGGGACAAGTTGATGTCCCCCGTGTTCTGGCGGCACATGATCCTGCCCACTTTCACGCTGGCGCTGTATTTGCACGGGCTGCCGCTGCTGTTGATGCGCTCGAACATGCTCGAAGTGCTGGACCAGGATTATGTGACAATGAGCCGGCTGGCCGGCTACAGCGAGTGGCGCGTGATGATTCAGACAGCGGCGCGCAACGCCATGCTGCCCGTGCTGACAGCGCTGACGCTGGGCATCGGCTACAGCATCGGCGGCAACGTGGTGATCGAGCATGTCTTTTCCTGGCCCGGTTTAGGGCGGACGCTGGTGCGGGCGGTCCAGCAGGCCGATTATCCGCTGGCGCAAGGAGCATTTTTCCTGATCGCCCTCATCATCGTCTTCATGAACTTTATCGCTGATATTCTTTACAGCTTGTTGGACCCGCGCGTCGGCGCATCAGCCCAGGCGCAGGTCTCTTGACGCGGAGGACGGACGATGCAGCAAGAAGCAAGCGTTCGCAATAGCGCAGCGGGCGGCGCGACGGCGCAATTCCGCCAAGGCTCCGCCATCCGCCAGCTTTGGGAGACCAACCTTGAGGTTTTTCAGCGCGACAAGATGGCGCTCTTCGGTTTATTCGTCTTCGCCATCTTCGCCATCGTGGCGATATTCGCGCCGCTGATCGCGCCCAACGACCCCCTGACGCCGCTCAAGAACAACGACGGCGATTGGATCAAGGACGCCTTGCCTTACTGGCTGGCCGAGCCGGGCGAGGATGAAGCCGAGGGCTACAGCAATACCTTTCTGCTGGGCACGACCAACATCGGGCGCGACATCTATTCCCAACTGATCCACGGCTCGCGTTCGGCGCTGCTGGTTGGCTTCTCGGCGGCGGCGGCGGTGGCTGTCATCGGCACGGTTGTCGGCTTGCTGGCGGGTTATTATGGCGGCTGGGTCGATGCCATCTTGATGCGCGCGGCCGATGTTGCCTTTGGCGTCCCCTTCATCCCCTTCATTATTGTGATATCCGCTTTTATGGACCCCAGCATCTGGAATGTGGTGGTGGCGATGGCGGTCCTGCTCTGGCGAGACACCGGCCGCGTCATCCGCTCTCAGGTGCTCGTGATCAAGGAGCAGGCCTTTGTGAGCGCGGCCCGCGTCTCCGGCGCCAGCGACCTGCGCATCATCTTCGTTTATATCGCGCCGAGCATCCTGCCCCTCTCCTTCCTGTACGGCTCCTTTGCCATCGCTTGGGCGATTCTCACCGAAGCGAGCGTCAGCTTCCTTGGCTTCAGCGATCCGGAGACGATCAGCTGGGGCTTCATGCTGCAAGACGCCTTCAACTCCCTGGCCCTCTCGCGCGAGGCCTTCTATTGGATTGTGCCGCCCGGCCTCTGCATCATGCTCACAGTGATGGCCGGTTTCTTCATCGGGCGCGGATACGAAGAAGTGCTGTTTCCGCGTCTGCGGCGGATGTGAAACAGGGGCCGGGTTTTCGCTTATGACCATCCTCTCCATTCGCGATCTAAAGGTCGAGTACGCCACACAGGACGGCGCCGTCGAGGCGGTGGATGGCGTGTCACTCGATGTCGCCGAAGGGCAGCACCTCGGCTTGATTGGCGAGTCCGGCTGCGGCAAGACGACCCTGCTCAAAGCGATCGTGCAGGTCCTGCCGCGCAACGGACGCGTCACTGGCGGCAAGATCATGTTCAAGGGCATGGACCTCATGCAGCTGCCGGCGGCGGAGATGCGCCAACTGCGCTGGCGCGAGATCGCCACCATCCCGCAAGCGTCGATGGACTCGCTCAATCCGGTGCAACGGGTGGGCGGCCAGCTCATAAAGCTACTGCGCGTTCGCGGCGGCTATGACAAACGTGCGGCGCGGCGCCGGGCGGTCGATCTATTCGATATGGTCGGCCTGGATACCGAACGGCTGATGCACTACCCGCATGAATTTTCCGGCGGCATGAAACAGCGCGCCGTCATCGCCATGGCGCTCGCCCTGGAGCCGAGCCTGCTGATCGCCGATGAGCCAGTCACCGCGCTTGATGTCATCGTGCAGCATCAGATTCTGGAAGTGCTGCGCGAGCTCGAGCAAGAATTAAACCTGACGGTCATGTTGATCACCCACGATATCTCGGTGGTGGCGCAAGTCTGTGATTCGGTGGCGGTGATGTATGCCGGGCGCATCGTCGAACAAGCCGCGGCCGAGCCATTTTTCGCCTCGCCGGCGCACCCCTACAGCCTGGGCCTGCAGCAAGCATTCCCCAACCTGGCGCGTCCGCGTGATGTGCTGGTTTCAATTGAAGGCTACCCGCCCGATCTGCGCGAACCGCCGGCCGGTTGCCGCTTCGCCGAGCGCTGCCCCTTTGTGCAGGAGGCCTGCAAAGAGCATGACCCGCGCCTCGAAATCGTGGGGGATAATCGCTTGGCCGCCTGCCTGCGCTCAAACGAAATGGACGCCTTGCGCGCGAGAGCGGAAGATCCAACGCTTTGGCAGCATGTCGAAGTGGCGCAGTTAGTTGGCCAACCCCGCCCTGATTTCACAGATGACGGTAGGGGCGAGCCGACGGCTCGCCCGTCAGATGTTTCCCATCTGGCAATGGCCGGTCAATCACCGGCTGACCCCCACAAGAGCGAGACGACGCCGGCGGATGGGGTTGATGCCCCGCCCCTGCTCGAGATGCGCGATGTATCCAAGCGCTTCAAAATCGGCGGCGGATTGGCCGGGCTCCTGCGCGGCGACAAAGAGCAGACGGTTTACGCGGTCAACAACATTTCCTTCACGCTGCGGCGGGGCGAGAGCCTGGGCCTGGCCGGCGAATCCGGCTGTGGCAAGTCAACCACGGGCAAGCTGCTGGTGAAGCTGCTTGACGCCAGCGATGGCGAAATCACTTTTGCCGGCGCGGACTTATCCAGCGTTGACGACAAAGACCTGCTGGCCTTCCGCAGCCGCGTCCAGTTGATGTTCCAGAATCCATTCGAAGCGCTCAACCCCCGCTTCACCCTGTACCGCTCCCTGACCGAGCCGCTGATCATCCATGGCTGGAAAGACGAGAACGAGCGCACTCGGCGGGTGGTGGAGACGCTGGATCGCGTGAACCTGCGCCCGGCGGAGGTCTTCCTCGACAAGTACCCGCATCAACTTTCCGGCGGGCAATTGCAGCGGGTGGTGCTGGCGCGCGCGCTGGTATTGCATCCCGACTTCCTGGTGGCCGATGAACCGGTGTCCATGCTTGATGTCTCGGTGCGGGCCGGCATCCTCAATACGACGCGCCGCCTGGCGAGAGAACTGGGGCTGGCCACCGTCTACATCTCGCACGATTTGTCGCTGCTGCAATACACCTGCGACCGCATCGCCATTATGTACCTCGGCGAGATTGTCGAAATCGGGCCCAGCAACGAGGTCATCAACAACCCGCAGCACCCCTATACGCAAGCGCTCATTGCGGCCGTGCCCGTGCCCGACCCCACGGTGGAGAACCCGCCGCTGCGCATCCGCGAGGGCGTGCCCCGTCCTACCGAGCAGTTCATCGGCTGTCCATTCGCGCAGCGCTGCCCCGAAGTCATGGAAGCCTGCCTCAGCGTCCGCCCGCCCGTCATCGCCGACGAGCGCGCGCATCAAGCGCAATGCCACCTCTACGGCGAACATCGCGATTCGCCCAAGCTAGAGCGCGACGCGGCCGCGCCTCGTTGACAGGACATGGTGCAGACCGTCCTACTTGTCATCTTGATTTACGCGACAGTCGTCATAGGCGTTTATCGCCGGCTGATCCCTGGCCTGGGGCCCGCGTTCGCTCGCCTGCCGACCCGGCTTTGGTACGATGGCCTTTTCGACAGCGAAACCTGGGAGATACCTATCCCGGCAGAGTTGGCGCCAGGCGCTTATGCGGTGTATACCGGGCTGTACCGCTCAAGTGACCAAGAGCGCCTGCCAGCGACCAACGCTGACGGCGGGACCTTCGTCGACGCGCGCATTCCGCTCGGCGCGCTAAGCCTGGAGTGACAGCAGCCAGAAATTGCCGCGGCCTGCGGCATGGCCTTATGTCCCCTGCCGCTGTATCGTTATAATCATCTCGACCGATTACTAGGTGAATCTCCGTGGGCCTGAGCATCGGAGACAGGATCTGATGAACGGCAGCGAGCTGACAGTTCCCGGCCATACCACGCTCCGCATCCTGGTCAGCCTGCTGTACCTGCTGGCGGGCGGCTTCAGTTACCGCTGGCTACTGCCGAAAATGTCGCCCTTTTCCAAACGGGCAGCTGGCGCCCTGTTGGCGGCGCAAGCTTTGGTGATGCTTCTCGCGCTCAACTTCCGCTCGAGTTGGACCTGGGCGGGCTGGCTTTGGGATTTGAACATGGAGCGCAATGTCGCCGCCACCCTGGCGTCGGTACAGCTGGCCATGATCAGCGGCGTCGCCCTGTCGGCGGCCTGGCTCAGGCGGGATCTATCAGCCGGCCACCGCTTTTTTCTGCTCGCCATGAGTTTGATATTCCTGTTTTTTGCTCTTGATGAGTACTCTGGAATCCACGAATCCGCCGGGTACAACTGGCCAAGGACCTATGCGGCCCTCGGTCTCGTGGTGGCTTCAGTTGCGGCGCTGTTGGCTTGGCGCTCAAGCTGGCGGGAACGACTTTGGTTCGCCTGTCTGTTGGCCGGCCTGGCCATAATGGCCTTCGGCGCCATCGTCTTTGACGTCATCCAATATTCGCCGCTCTGCGTCCAATGGGGCTTCAACTTTAACGGCTGGTGCCGCGTCTATGCCGTGGAAGAAGCGCTCGAGTTTATTGGCGCCTGGCTAACCTTGATCGCGATGCTCGGCTTCTTCTCCGGCCCAACATCGAAAATGCGGCGCAAGCTGCAAGTCGCTCTTTGTATTTTGCCGGCGCTTTGGATTCTGGCGCTTATCCATTACCCCGCCGCGCTGATGCTGGACGCGGCGCTCTCGGCACAGCCGGCCGCGGTGACATTTGAAAACACCGGCCCAAATCATGACATACTCTTGCATGGCTACAAGATCGACAGGACAAAGGAATCCGTCGCCGTCCAGCTCTATTTCTACGCCCGCAACAAAGCTTACTTCGGGCAGGGCGCTTCTCTTCATCTTGTCGACCAAGCCACGGGCCAGTCCATCGCCAGCGATGACGATCACTGGGACATCTTCCTCGCCCCGCGCTTAGGGCTGGGCTTCCGCTATGATTATCGGCTGTGGTTGGCGCTCGACATTGAGCCAGAAGCGACCGCCAACCGCGCCTTATGGCTTGTGTTGACGCTGTGGAAGGAAGGCGAGGGCGACTATGTGAAACAACGAATAGTCTCCAGCGATCATCTGACGCTGAGCGATACGCAGGTCATCCTGACCGAACTGGTCATTCCAGGCGAAGCGACGATCCAGCCCGACACCGCTGCCGCCGCCAAGTTTGATAATGGCTTCAGCCTCGACGCCGTCGATTTGCCTGAGCGCGCCCAAGCCGGCCAGACCCTGCGCCTTACTTTTGCCTGGCGCGCAACGGTCGAAAGCAGCGAAGATTTCGCCCAGTTTCTGCATTTTGTGTCCCAGGAGAGCGGCGCGCAATGGGGCTACGACCAGCAGCCGCTTGGGGCGCGCCTGCCGACCCGGCTATGGTACAGTGGCCTGCACGACAGCGAAACCTGGAGGGTCCCCGTCCCGGCAGACATCGCGCCCGGCGCGTACACTGTGTATACAGGGCTTTACCGCTCAAGTGACCAGAAGCGTCTGTCGGCGCATGATGTTGATGGCAGACCCTTGGCCGACGCCCGCCTTCCGCTGGGAACTATAATCATCAACCGATGACGGCGCTTTAACCGGGGAGTTGAAGGGAATAGCAATATGGAGATGATGCGAGCGGCCCTCTTCCACGAGCATGGCGAGCGCGATCGGATTCGGGTGGAGCCCGTACCCATTCCGCAGCCGGCCGCCGGGCAGGCGCGTATCAAAGTGCATGCTTGCGCGCTCAACTGGCTTGATGTGGGCATTCGCCGCGGTCCGCAATTCGGCGCTGTCCCTTTGCCCTTGATCACCGGCGTCGATGTGTCCGGCGTCATCGACGCGCTTGGCGATGGCGTTGCGGGCTGGCGCGTCGGCGATGCCGTTACCTTCTACTCGCTCGTCACCTGCGGCGACTGTGAATTCTGCCGCGCCGGCGACGTCACCGTCTGCCCGCAGCACCGGATCATTGGCGAGCACATGAACGGCGGGCTGGCGGAATACACGATTGTCCCGGCGCGGAATCTTATCGCCAAACCGACGAACTTGACGCATATTGAAGTGGCGGCGCTGCCTGTCGTTTCGATGACTGCCTGGCATATGCTGGTCACGGTCGCGCGTTTGCAAGCGGGCGAAAGCGTCTTCATCCCGGGCGCTGGCGGCGGCGTCGCCTCGATGGGCATTCAGATTGCCAAGCTTGCGGGCGCCACTGTGATCGCGAGCACATCGACGCCGGCGAAAATGGAGCGGGCGCGCGCGCTGGGCGCCGACCACGTGGTCAACTACAAGGAGCCGGATTGGGTCGAGCAGGTGATCGACTATACCGAGGGCCGCGGCGTTGATGTGGCGCAGGACCTGGTCGGCGCGGCAACCTGGGCCGATTCGCTGCGGACCTTGAAGCGCAACGGGCGCATGGTCGTCTGCGGCTCGCATTCGGGGCGCAGCTTTGACCTGCGGATCCCGCAGATTTATCACCGGCAATTGAGCATTCTGGGCGCAAATGGCGGTACGTTCAATGAACTTCGCGCCTGCCTCGAGTTGGCAAATCAAGGCGCGCTGAAGCCGGTGATTGACCGTGTGCTGCCGCTGTCCGATATTCGCGAAGGGCATCGCATCCTCGAAGAGCGCGATCACTTCGGCAAAGTCGTGATTGCCGTCGCCGAAGACGAGCCAGGGTGAAGCAGATGGCGCAACTGTCTCGGGGCGCCGCCCGTCCATTTCCAAATTGTGAAGCAATGATCATGTGCCAGGCGGGAATATGAAAAAGCGGCAGAACATCCTGTTTATCATGACGGACCAGCAGCGCAGCGATACGATTGGCGCTCTGGGCAATCCATTGATTCGAACGCCCGTCCTGGATTCGCTCGTCCAAAACGGCACTGCCTTCACCAACTGCTACACGCCGTCGCCGGTCTGCGTTGCCGCGCGCAGCGCCACCATCACCGGCCTGCCGCCCCATCTGAACGGCTGCACCGGCAACAATGAATCGCCACTGCGCTTGCCAAGCATCATGCAAGTCCTCGGTGACGCCGGCTATCAGACGCATGGCATCGGGAAGATGCACTTCAATCCCCGAGTTGACGCGCTGTGGGGCTTCGAAAGTCGGGACATTTCGGAAGAAGGCGCCAGGCTGCGCGGCGGCCGCAATGATTTTCATGATTATCTCAATGAAAACGGCTATGGCCATGTGCTGGAACCGCAGGGCATACGCAGCGAGATGTATTATATTCCGCAGCCGTCGCAATTGCCGGCGGAACATCACCACAGTACATGGGTGGCGGATCGCGCAATCGACTTTCTGCAGCAGCGCGACGGTGAACGACCATTTTTCCTCTGGGCGAGCTTCATAAAGCCGCACCCGCCCTTTGAATCGCCGGTCCCCTGGAACAAGCTCTATCGCGCGGCCGATATGCCCCCACCCCATCGACCTGACGGATTAGAGCAAATGCTGACGTACTGGAACCACCATCAGAACCGCTACAAATATCGGGACAAGGGTTATGACGAAATGCTCGTCCGCACGATGAAGGCGATGTATTACGCCTGCATTTCCTTCATCGACATTAATCTCGGGCGAATATTGGCGGCCCTGGGCGACGACAGCGAGAACACCCTGATTGTCTACACCTCCGATCATGGCGAGATGCTGGGCGATTACGGCAGCTTTGGCAAGCGGACGATGCTGAATCCGGCGGCGAAAGTCCCCATGATCATGCGCGCGCCCGATTGCGCTGCACCGGGTGAGCGCGTCGACCTGCCGGTCAGCCTGCTGGACCTGTTTCCTACTTTTGTCGAAGCCGCTGGCCTGAACATCGAACAGCCCTCCCCCGAAGGCGCCAGCCTTTTCGCGACTGAAGCGGGCGCCTGCGAGCGGGAGCAGGTCTTCAGCCAGGTCGGCGAAGGCAATATCGGTCTATACATGGCCGCGCGGCGCGATCTGAAATACATCTATTCAGCCGCGGACGACAAAGAGTGGCTCTTCAACCTGCGGATTGATCCCGCTGAGACGAAGAACTGGGCGGGCAATTCACGTTATGAAAAGGAACTGCGAATGATGCGGGAAACGCTCATCGAACGCTTTGAAGGCGATGGCTACGGGACGGCGGTGCAGGCTGGGAAATGGCGTCTATACGAAGCGCCTGCACGCCCGGATCCGGCCAGCGACGACGGCCTGCTTTTTCAGGACGCGCCTTACTTGCCCGAGCTCCTGAGCGCGCTCGGACCCTATTACGAGCCGTAGAGCCAGCCAAACTTTCTGCCAATGCCCCCCTCGAAGAAGGCCATGTGTAGGGGCGGCTCGGCGAATCGCCCGTCCCCTGCATTCCATTGAAATATACGGGCGAGTCAGCTGCTCGTATGTTCAGTCGCCAGACATAGGCCTTTCAAATATCCGCATAAACTTACCCAGGGCGGCCGTCTTCACGGCTGGCGCCGTTCTTTCTTTCATGCGGACTTTACGATTCCAGCGCGCTTTCTGATAGAATCGCAGCAATTGACCATCAACCAGAGAAAGCGACAGAAGCCAATGATGAGGATTAGCGCATTCGGCGATGAGATCGCGGCAGACTTTGAAGAACAGCTGCAATGCCTGCAACAGCTTAACATTCCGCTTATCGATATTCGCGCCGCCTGGGGCGTAAACTGCTCTCAATTCAGCGCCGACCACATTGATCGCATCAAGAATCTGTGCCAGGAATATGGCATCGGAGTCAGTTGCATGGGCAGCCCTATCGGCAAATCGCCCATTGCCGACCCGATCGCGATCGAAGGCGAGCGCCTCAAGACCATCGGCGCGACCGCGCATCAACTCGGCACGCGGAACATCCGCTTGTTCAGCTTTTACCCCGAAGCCGACGTTGACGCCGACGCCATGCGACTGTCGGCAGACCGACTCGCCACGCTCGCTGATATCGCCCGCGAGAACGACTTGCAGCTTCTGCTTGAGAATGAGAAAGGCGTCGTGGGCGACCTGCCGGAACGCTGTCTGCAACTCATGCGCGCTATCGATTCGCCGCATCTGCGCTTTATATGGGACCCGGCCAATTTCGTCCAGTGCGGCGCGGTCGACCAGGTCGATCGCTGGTGGAACGATCTGCACCCTCATATCGGCTACATCCACATCAAGGACGCCAAGCTCGCCGATAATTCGGTGACGGTCGCCGGCGATGGCGATGGTCAATTGCTGGAGTTGCTGACCCGGCTGAAGGCAAGCGGATATGCGGGCCTGCTCTCATTGGAGCCGCATCTGCTCGAAGCGCGGCATTCCAGCGGGTTCAGTGGCGCCGATGGCATGGCGGCGGCGGTCCGCGCGCTGCGGGGGCTGATGGCGGCGGCGGGGATTGAGGAGGGCTGAAGCTTTCAACGACTGGCGGGGCGACAGTCGGTACTACCGGGGCGTCGCCCTATTGGGAAGGCAGCAACTCCAGGAAGTCGCAGTGCCGCGGGCGAAATATGCTGAAATCGCGCCGGCCTCCGCTCTATGCTTGGGACAATATCATCACATGCAGCTCGCGCGGGCCATGCGCGCCTTTGACCAGTTGATGCCCGATATCGGCCGTCTTGCTGGGGCCGGAGACGATAACCGTATTGCTGGCCTCGCGGAAAGCCGCATGAGCGCGCGCCGCCGCCCAGGTCTCAAGATCGGGCAAGATTTGCTCCGCCGTCATCAGCGCAATGTGCAGGTCCGGCAATAGCGACGCGCTGCGGTAGCGCCCCGGGCCGCTCTCCAGCACGAGGCTGCCGGTCGCCGCCAGCGCCGCGTTCACACCGGTAAGGCCGACGCGCGCGCTGCCGTCATCCTGCCGGGCGACAGCCACACCGAGCGAATTCAGCAGACCATGCGCGCCATCCAGCGGCAGATGCGCCTCGTCCCAACTCAGCAGAGAATTGTCGCCGTCCAACAGGTCCATAATCTGCTCGACCGCTTCGCTGCGGTCCACCTGATACACAAAACAGCCGAGGCTTCGCGCATTGTCGATGAATTGGCTCAGTCCTTCGGACGCCGTCTTCTGCGGCGGGATCATCTGGCGGCGTTCGGCGATGGGCGCGACATCGCTAAATGGCGCCGGCGCCGCCCGCAATCTGCTCAGGATTCTTTCACGGGCGGACATGCTTGCGTTCCTTCCACAACTGGCGAAAAGACTTGGGCGCAAAGTCGGGGAAATCGCGGTGTTTGCTCCAATTGCCCAATACGCCGGGCATGTATTCGCCCATGATCGTCTGGCCGGCGCGGGCCGCTTTCCCGCCGAGGGCATAGCGCGTCGGCGAGGTCATGCCGATCGCCCACATTTTCATCGCCGCATCCCAACCGACCTTGGACTGGCCCGCCCGCACCTGATCCCAGCGCAAATCCAGCAGCATGCGCGGCAAATCGATATCGACCGGACAGACTTGCTTGCAGCTGCCGCAGAGGCTGCTGGCATGGGGCAGCGGCGTCGCATTCTCCAAGCCGACGAACAATGGCGTGAGCACCGCGCCAATAGGCCCGCCGTAGACCCAGCCATAGGCGTGCCCGCCCGTGCTGCGGTAGACCGGGCAGGCATTCTGGCAGGCGCCGCAGCGGATGCATGCCAGGGCGTCAGCATACTTCGTCCCGAAAATCTCGGAGCGGCCATTGTCAACCAAAATGACGTAAGCGTGCTCCGGCCCGTCGTCTTCGTCGGTCCGCGCCGGGCCATTGAGGATATTGGTGTAAACGGTCAGCGATTGGCCGGTGGAGCTGCGCGGCAAGACCTGCGTCAGCGTGGCGTAGTCCTCGACAGTCTCGACAATCTTCTCGATGCCGACCAGGGCGATGTGCAGGCGCGGCATGGACGTGCACATGCGGCCGTTGCCTTCGTTCATCACCAGGCCGATCGAGCCGGTTTCAGCGATCAGGAAATTAGCGCCGGAGATGCCCATATCGGCATTGAGAAAATCCTCGCGCAGCATTTTGCGGGCAAAAGCCACCATCGCCTCGGCGTCGTCGGTCGGCGCCATGCCCAACTCGCGAATGAAAATATCGCGGATTTCGTCTTTTGTCTTGTGCATGACCGGGGCGACGATATGGCTCGGCGTCTCGTTGTTGAGCTGGATGATATACTCGCCCAGGTCCGTCTCCACCACGCGCAAGCCGGCCGCCTCCAGCGCATGGTTGACGCCCAGCTCTTCGCTCAGCATCGACTTGGACTTGGTGACGGTGCGTACGCCGTGGCGCGCCGCGATATCCAGCACAATTTGATTCGCCTGGGCGGCGTCTTCCGCCCATTCCACGCCCCAACCATTCGCCAGCAGGTTGCGCTCCGCCGTCTCCAGCAGGTCGGGCAACTGGCGCAGGGCGCGGCGCTTCGCCTCGGCCGCTTGCCGCCGCATGAATTCGCCGTGCTCATTGCCGTGGGCGAACATCGCCTCCGCCCGGCTGGCATAAGCGCCGCGTGTGCCGGCGCCGACCGCATGCTGCAGATCGGGGTTGCTCAAGGCGATATCAGCCAGGGCGATGAAATCATTCGATTGCAACTCAACCGTCATGACCTGCCTCCGGGCAACGCCTGCGCCAATACATCGGCCAGATGCAGCACGCGCTTGGCTGACTTGCCGCGAGACAGCCCGCCGTTCATCTGCGTCAGGCAGCTGACATCGCCGGTCACAATCGTATCCGCGTCCGCGGCGTTGATATTCTTCACTTTGTTCTGCAGCATGGCATTGCTGAGCTCGGGCATCTTCACGCTGAACAGGCCGCCAAAGCCGCAGCAGACCTCGCACTCATTCAATTCCGCTAGCTCGGCGTTGCCCAGATGCGCGATCAATTCGCGGGCGGCGGCGCCCAAGCCCAAGCCGCGCAGGCCGTGGCAAGCGTCATGAATGGCGAAGGACTGCTTCTCCGGCAGCTTCAAATCGAGATTGGCTATGGCCAGCCCGTCGACCATAAATTCGCTGAACTCCCAGGTGATGGAGGCGATGCGCTGTGCCTGTTCGTAGGCGTCGCCGTCAGCGGGCGTGAAGAGATGCGGATACTCATGCCGCAGCATCGCCGCGCAGGAGCCCGACGGCGTCACGATCAGCTCAGCGTCTTTGAAGACCCTGAAGAAGTGCTTGGCCACCGTGCGTGATTCATCGCGATAACCGGAGTTGAAAGCGGGCTGGGCGCAGCAGGTCTGCTCGGGCGGGAAGTCGACCTCGACGCCAACATGCTCAAGGATGTCGACCACAGACATGCCCGTGCCCGGGTAGATCATGTCGACGATGCAGGTGACAAAGAGTGAGGCTCGCTTGCCGACTGGCGATTCACGCGCGGGTAATGCCATGCGGTTCACTTTCGTCTATAGCGGTCAGCGACAAGCACGAAGTGTACCGAAATCTGTTGCCACAAGCTATAGGGCGAATAGGGAATCGGAACCGCAGCAAGACTTATTGCTTTAGCTGTCGCACCGCCAGCGCCGTCTCCAGCGGGTCGGCCTCAGCCACACAATCGGGGTTCCGCGTGGGTTCAAGCGCGATCAATTCTTCGCCGACGACGCGCGCGTAGCGATGCTGCGTGCTATCCGGATTGGTGACTAGTAGGATTTCCGCTTCCAGCCAGGCGGCGCCGAGGAGGACTGGTGGACCGGGCGCTACCAAACGTTCAAGAAATTGCTAATGCGAAACACGTAAAGCAAATTATCGCCCGCGCGCTTCAGGTTTATGTTTGAACGAATCACTTGAGATTTCAATTCTGAACACGCCATCCATTCCGCCGGCGGGTTCACTGATCACTTGAAATCCAATAGCTTTGGGCAATTTCGAGGCCGCGGGATCCTGAAAACGGTATACATAGTGCGAGAATCGATACGTGTGATCATAACGATATTCCGGCTGGCCCTGACCGTGCGAAGCGGGAACCCCGTCAATCAAAAACCCATCAAATTCACTCTGCGGTCCCTGCGTCACATCATTGTAATGATAATATGCATCGTGAAAGACTTCGCCATTTAGTTCGACGATTCCGCTGATGGAGATAGAAACCCAATCCGAATACTCATTTCTCGTATAAACAGGTTTGATGTCATTTAATGAGACTTCTAATGTTTCTTCTATCGGTGTTGGAGTGACGAGGAATCCCGGTTTGCCAAAAGGAAATGACAATATGGCTAGGCAGAAACAGACAGCGCCTGCCAAGGTTACTAACTCAATCATCACCAAGACTTTCATCCAACGTGAATGACCAAGTCGTTGTATAAAACTTGAACGAACAAGTCTACGTTTTTTGCTCCGCTTGCGTTTCATGCTCCATCACGATCATCTATTCAGTGGCAGCGAATCCGACGTCTCTCAATTGATAGTACGGTTTATCATTCTTGGACGTAAGGTCATTCAAGTTAAATCTGCCCGTGATGACAGATGACTGGCCGTGAATAGGGAAGTTTCTCGCATAACCGCCATGTTCCAAGCGAGCCATTATGCGATCTTCTATACCAGTTTCATCGTTTACATACCAAGCATAGTGATCTCTCACGTTAATAACTAGCGCGACTTCAACGTCTTCCGTTTCTTCATCCAGTACGACGGCAACGCGAGGTGAATAATGGAACTTGTTGACGGCAAGATACCAATCAAATGTGTCTTGCGGTATTCCGTCGGGGGCTCTTCCTAGTCGAAGGTCTTTGAACATGTCGTAGCCATAAGGCAATGAAACATCAGCACCATAGATATTATCTTGCGTTTTCGTGCCCTTGCCAACTTGCTTCCAACTATGATCGAAGACCGAAACAGTATACCTTTCGGACTGGTACGCTATGAATTCGTTATCTCTGTCCTTTGGATTGCTTGTCGGCGGAGGACTCTTGCCGAGGTTAAATCCAATAGTGTCCACTATGTGCTGTTGAAATCCCGGCACGTCATTTATCATTTCATCCACATCTAATTCGACTAGTTCACCGGAACCGCCCAGCCAGTGAAGTAGCATCTTGCCCGCATTGTATAAATTGTTAGATTGGGCAGATTCGGCGGAATTGCCTATATACCACGCTATTAGCGGCGAAAACGGACTAAAGTCATTCGTATCCCATGGACGGGCAAAGTCTTGATCAATCTCTGGGCCAGCAGGTAGATCCATACTCGGCTGCATTACGTAATCTGATGCTCTTGGAACTGCCTCCCCCTGCTCCATCACCATCTCCGGCGGATCCCCAATCTCCCGAAGCGTCTGCGCCAGGTACGCTACATCTGCCGCCAGCGTCTCCAGCGGGTCGACCGGCGCCACATATTCGGGGTTGCGCGTGGGTTCAAGCGGGATCATTTCCTCGCCGACGCGCGCGTAGCTATGCTGCGTGCCATCCGGATTGGTGACTAGTAGGATTTCCGCGTCCAGCCAGTCGGCCGCGTCCAGGTCAGCGAGGGGGGCGGGCGTTTTGTTCGGATGGTTGAGAATATAATGCGGGTGAGGAAGAGGGAGACTCATTTGCCGATTGGCGATTCTCGCGCGCGTAGCGATGCAGCGTGCCGTCCGGATTGGCGACTAGCAGGATTTCCGCGTCCAGCCAACTGGCCGCGTTCGTGTATGTTTGTCGCTATGCATTGATTTTGTCTTGTTGGCGCGAGACGGACATTACTTATACTTATCCGGCAGGTATCTATCGCAATCGAGGTATCTCCCGCTGACGCGCCAGGCATCACCATCGCTTACTAGCGAAAAACAGCGCCGAATATAGTGTCCCGGGTTTCTATCCTGATCAGAGATGATAGGGCGCTCTTCCAACTCGACAACGGCAAACTCCTCAGTCTTGTTGACAACTTTGAAGTACTCGCCAATGACATAAGGCGGACGGCCACCACCATCACACCGATCCTTGTTGCATGTGTCTAACCACATCTGCATCCCAGGCTCTGTCTCTACATATTCCAAAAATCTGGTATCTCCCTTGAGCTCCGTCAAACCGGTACCGAAATAGTACGTCTCCAGAACTGATCGGAGTTCGAGTTCTTCGAAAGACGGCCCGATCTTTAAATTGTCAGAAAATATCAGTGACGACGCGACAACAAAGCCTATAATTACGCCTAAAGATACCAGACAGCTAGGGCTAAACCTACTTGCCTTACGTGCCTCCTTGGATTTCCGTTCTTCTCGCATCCATCAACTCTTCGAAATCCGCAACCCAACGTATTTCTTCTTCTGTCTCTGAAGTAAAGTTGGTAGGATTATAATCCTTCTTTGCAGGTATTGCACTGCGGTTGGCGTGGTTGGCGATGAGAAAGCCAATCTGCCGGTCCTCTACATCGTTGCTATCTACTCCGGCAATATCCTTATATTGAGTTGATCGCATCGCTATCGCCACTTCTGCTGCAAGAAGTCCAAGAGTAGGCTCGTATTTTGATTGGATTCCATGCAAGCCGGGTACGTAAGAGTCAGGAAATCCAATTCTCCAGGCTCCGTGCGGACTCGTCGGTGGAATGACCCGCAAGCTATGTTTTATAGGGGAAAGTTCAGATCCGGCATGCATCGTTACATTATGCTCATCCCGCTCAAATGGAACGTCCTCAAATGTCGTGGACAAATCATAGCCCAGTAACGGAACATACACATCCCAATTTTTTGCTTCTGCATCACTCAGAATACGCTCTACCGCCTTGCTGCTTAAGGCGCCTATTCCAAGCGACGGATCTCCGTCTAGCTTCCATGTACCGATCTCGATGGAATCGTTGGAAAAGTATGGGATCGCGTTTCCAGTCACTTTCAGATAATCCCAGAAGTGTTGATTTGAAGGATGGCCTGCGAATTCCAAACTGCCGAAACCACGTAGTTCTCGGTAAATGATCGTGGCGACCATCGCGCTGAAGAAAGACGGATCTTCAACTCCGTACTCCTTGGCAACGTCATCGAGGAAAACGACTGTTGCTGGATTCAATAAGAATTCATCCACTAACCTGGAGTCCGTATTGATTGTGATTTCGTCTTCATTTGGCTCTTGCCGCATCACCATCTCCGGCGGATCCCCAATCTCCCGAAGCGTCTGCGCCAGGTACGCTACATCTGCCGCCAGCGTCTCCAGCGGGTCGACCGGCGCCACATATTCGGGGTTGCGCGTGGGTTCAAGCGGGATCATTGCCTCGCCGACGCGCGCGTAGCGGTGCAGCGTGCCATCCGGATTAGTGACAAGCAGGAATTCCGTTTTCAGCCAGTCGGCCGCGTCCAGGTCCGCCAGGGAAGCTGCGCTGTTGTTCGGATGATGGTGGAGCAAGGCAATATAGCGGTCTTCCACCAGCTTCTTTTGCTCATCCTGCAAGGCGACTGAGTCTTCATCGCCATAGCGTACAAACAGAGTTTCGCCCGTTCTCAGGTCAATGGCGATCACTACTTCGCGCTCATCGTTCGTCAGGTCTTTGTGCCAGCGCGTTATCGTGTCTTCCGCCGCGCCAAATGTCGGGTCTTTGATCGCGTCTTCTACATCGCCGACAGTTAGGTCTTTGATCTTGTTTTCTACATCGCCGAATGCGGGACCCGAGATGTCAATATCCAATTGCCGCTCCAGCT
This sequence comes from Chloroflexota bacterium, assembly GCA_011523545.1. GTDB lineage: Bacteria > Chloroflexota > Anaerolineae > Aggregatilineales > Phototrophicaceae > UBA6055. The sequence continues at coordinate 20,533 of WTGN01000073.1, forward strand.
CCGGTCTGAAGCGCTCGACATACCACTGAATGAATTCCTCGGCCGCCGCATCGGCTTCTTCATCCCAGGTATAGGTGGCAAAATGTTTGAGATATTCGACCGGGTTATCCAGGTAGTGCAGAATGAACTTTTCATGCCGTAGAGCAATCGCCACATTTCGCACCAGGTCATATTCTTGCAATGATGAGTAATAGGACAGATCGACCGCATCCATGCTTAGGAAGATATCCTCATAGGACCAGGCCCTTTCCGCGCTGGAAGCGGCCGTCTCGCTCTCCTGTTCCTCGTCCGGCGAAAAGTCGGGCTTGGATTGCTCTTGGCTATCGGTCGCGCTGTTGCCGCCGCGCCGCTCATCCGGGCGCGCTTGCTGCTCGCTTGTATCGCGCGGATCGCTTGACGCGGGTTGCGGCGGGCGGCCGCCTGGTCTCACGTCATTCGACGGTCGCGTTGGTGACGTAGAGATTGTTGGCGCCGGCGGCACAAAAGCGACAACGTCGTTGGGAATCGCTGGCTCCGTGGGCGGCCGACGGGTCTTGATGTAGACCGTGATATAGGTAGGCAAATACGATGACGGTTCCGCTTTTGGCTTGCTGCCGCCCGATCCGGGTGTCAGCATTATCTTCGACATTCTCCACCTCCTCAATTGCATTCGCATTCGCGCGCGCGCCCTGTGAATCAGCTCTTGAGGGAGCCGAAACACAGGACACTTCGCAGAGTTGATGTCGATTGGAGAGATCGACATTGTCCAGTATAGAACCGATGTTCTATTTGTCAAGTGCCAATTTTCCCGATTTGCGATATCCGATCTTATTCATTCCCATGAATCAACATTTCGCCACGTCGACCTTTGACCCGTCTATCGCCCGCCGACAGCCTTTTTGTTACAATCTCCGCCAAACTTGACCTGAGCAAAGGACAACCTAATGGCGGATTACACACCACGTCCGGAACACAAATTCACCTTCGGCTTGTGGACAGTTGGCAATATCGGGCGCGACCCCTTCGGCGACGCCACCCGCGATCCGATATCGGCTGTCGATATCGTGCACATGCTGGCCGAGGTCGGCGCTTGGGGCGTCAACCTGCACGACAATGACCTCGTGCCCATCGACGCGACGCCAGCCGAGCGCGACCAGATCGTCGCTGATTTCAAGCGGGCGATGGCGGAAACCGGCATCGTCTGCCCGATGGCGACCACCAATCTCTTCTTCGACCCTGCCTTCAAAGACGGCGCCTTCACCAGCAACGACGCCGCCGTGCGCGCTTATGCCCTGCAAAAGACGATGAGCTCGATGGACCTGGGGGCGGAGCTGGGGGCGAAGGTTTACGTTTTCTGGGGCGGGCGCGAGGGCGCCGAATGCGACAGCGCCAAGAACCCGGCCGACGGCGTCAAGCGCTTTCGCGATGCCATCAACTTCTTATGCGAATACGCCAAAGACAATGATTACGGCTACCGTTTCGCCCTCGAGCCCAAGCCCAACGAACCGCGCAGCGACATTTACTTCCCCACCGTCGGCAGCATGCTCGGCTTCATCGCCACGCTCGACGACCCCGACATGGTCGGCGTCAATCCCGAAGTCGCGCACGAGCACATGGCCGGATTGAACTTTCTGCATGCGGTGGCGCAAGCCTGGGAAGCGGGCAAGCTCTTCCACATTGATCTGAATGACCAGATGTTCGGCCGCTACGATCAAGACTTCCGCTTCGGCAGCATGATGATCAAACAGAATTTCCACCTTGTGCGCTTCCTCGAGGATGTCGGCTACGATGGCAGCCGCCACTTCGACGCCCACGCCTATCGCAGCTCGCAATATGAAGACGTGGTGGAGTTCGCGCGCGGCTGCATGCGCTCTTATCTCGTGTTCAAAGAAAAGGCGGCGCAATTCAACGCCGATGCCGAGATTCAGGCGCTGCTGGCCGAGATCAACGCCGATGACGGCAGCTTCGCCTATCTCAGCGAGGGTTACAGCAAGGCCGCCGCCGAGCAGCTCAAAGCGACTGCATTTGACCGCGCCGGCTTGGGCGCGCGCAACCTGCCCTACGAGCGGCTCGACCAGTTGACATTTGATGTGCTGCTGGGTGTGCGCTAGTCCCAGAAACAAGGATGATGTAGGGGCGACCCATTGGGTCGCCCGAATTGTCTAAGAGATGCTGCTGCGGGCGACCTGATAGGTCGCCCCTACAGTGGTCACATTCTATCGTGCTGCAATGTGAGGAGAATGGAACACACCATGCCACACCTGATGGGACTTGATATCAGCACGACCGGCGCCAAAGCGCTGATAATCAACGAAACCGGCGCAGTCATCGCGGTCGCCAACAGCCCGCAGCCGATCAGCCAGCCCAAGCCGCTTTGGAGCGAGCAGAACCCGGCCGATTGGTGGGATGGCATCAGCGCGAGCATCCGGCGGGCGCTTGACGAGGCCGGCTTGCGCGGCGACGATATCAGCGCCATCGGCCTTACCGGGCAGATGCACGGTCTCGTCCTGCTGGACGCCGCCGGCGAAGTCCTGCGCCCGTCCATCCTCTGGAACGACCAACGCACGCAGGCGCAATGCGACGCGATGACCGAGATCATCGGCGCCGATCGCCTGCTTGAGCTGACCGGCAACCCGGCTGTCACCGGTTTCACCGCGCCCAAGATCCTCTGGGTGCGCGATAATGAGCCGGAGATCTTCGCGAGAGCGGCGCAGGTTTTGTTGCCCAAAGATTACATCCGCTACAAGTTGACCGATAGCTATGCGACAGATTTAGCTGGCGCGGCCGGCACGTCACTGCTCAATGTCGCCGAGCGCGCCTGGTCGGCCGAGGTGCTGGATGCGCTGGAGATACCGGCGGCCTGGATGCCGCCCGTGCATGAAGGCTCACAAGTGACATCGACGATCAGCGCGGCTGGCGCGGCCGCTACCGGGCTCAAGCCGGGCACGCCCGTTGTCGGCGGGGGCGGCGATCAAGCGGCCGGCGCGGTGGGCATGGGTTGCGTCAAGCCGGAGATGATCGGCGTAACCGTCGGCACATCGGGCGTTGTATTCGCGCCACTCAGCCGCTACGCCTACGAACCGGAGGGCCGCTTGCACGCCTTCTGCCATGCCGTGCCCGAGACCTGGCATTTCATGGGCGTCATGCTCAGCGCCGCCGGCAGCCTGCAGTGGTACAAAGACAGCGTCGCGCCCGATCTCGATTTTGACAGCTTGTTGGCGGAAGCGGCTGACGTGCCCGCCGGCAGCGAGGGCTTGTTCTTCCTGCCCTATCTCACCGGCGAACGTACGCCGCATCCCGATCCACTGGCGCGGGGCGCTTTCATCGGCATGACCACACGGCACAGCCGCGGACACCTGACGCGCGCCGTCCTTGAAGGCGTCGCTTTTGGCTTGAAAGATTCATTCACGCTGATCGCCCAAGCGGGGTTGCCGGACGAATACGAGGTGCGCATCAGCGGAGGCGGCGCCAAGAGCCCGATTTGGCAGCAGATCATCGCCGATGTGCTGGGCGCGCCGCTGGTCAACGTCAACACGACCGAGGGCGGCGCTTTCGGCGCGGCGACGCTGGCGTCGGTGGCAGCGGGCATTTTCGATGATGCCGCGTCAGCCTGCGCGGCGATGATCCAGACGGGCGAAACTGTCGAGGTTGGCGCTGACGCCGAAGCCTATGCCGAGCGCTACGAGATCTACCAGTCGCTGTATCCGACGCTGAAGGACACGTTTGCCCGGCTTTGAAACGCGGGCTAAGCGGGCGACCCAATGGCTCGCCCCTACAGCGCATGCGTCAAGACCAGTACCCGCGTGGAATCCGGCAGATCGTCCCGGTTCAGCTCCACTTCCCAATCCGATTGAAAATCGATATCGGCCTCGTTGAAATGATGCAAGAAGGCGGTGATCCACTGCATATTGCGCGGCTTGTAGCGCAGCGTGCGGAAGTGCATGGGGATGACCAGCTTCGGCCCCACGCGGTCAATCACCTGCTTGAGATCCGGCAGCCTGATCGTGGGCACATCCCCGGCCAGCACCAGGAAAACATCCAGCCCTTCGAAGAAGGCGAACTCTTGCTCGATGAAGGGGTTGCCGACATCGCCCATGTGTCCGATGCTGATGCCGTCCATCTCCCAGCGGTACATGGCGCATTTGTCCGGCTCGTGGTATGGATGCTCGTACATCTCCGAGGATTCTATGCCCTTGAAGACCAGGCCGGCCGCTTCAGTCTCGCCGCCTTGACGCGCGACATCCAACATGTTGATGCGAATGGGATCGCCCAAAATCAAGTCAGAGCGGTCATGAAAGTCGTCGTTCAAGGACGATGTGAGCACCACATCGGGCGCATCGGGAATGGGCTGATAACCGGATGTCTCGGGCGTATAGGGATCAGTTATGACCGATGTGCCGTCGGCGGCGGTAATGATGAATGCCGCGTGTCCATACCATTTGATCTTCATGCTCAGGCTCCATTCAACATGGGTATCACTTCTTCGGTGAACATGCCGATGACGGCTTCATCCGGCGCGCCGATGATATCGATGATGAAGTAGTCACATCCATTTTCGACGAAGGCATTCATCTGCTCGGCGATGTCTTGCGGACTTCCAACGAAAGAATTCTCGGGCGTCCATTTGTTCTCGCGGGACAGGCCGCGCGCAACCGCCTCGTCTTCCGTCTGGCCTATGGCGACGCGCCCAAACCAGCTGCAGCGCAACGTGGCCGGATCGCGGTCGATTTCGTCCAGATGGCGCCGCAGGATGTTCTGGCGTTCCAGGTATCGCTCCAGAGGCGAATCGGGATAATTCCAGATATCGGCGTATTTGGCGGCGTGCTTCATCGTGGTATAGCCGCCGCCACCGACCAGAATTGGAATCTTCGGTTCCGGCTTCGGCTCACACCAGGCCTCCTTGATGCGGTAATGCGCGCCCTCATAGCTGACCTGACCGGGCTCTTCCCACATCTTTTTCAGGATGATCAGCGTCTCTTCCAGCTGCTGCACGCGAACACTCGGCGACGGGTAGGGATAATCATAGGCGATGTATTCATCTTCTTTCCAGCCGGCGCCGATGCCCATGATGAAGCGGCCGCCGGAGAGCGCCTGCAGCGAACCCGCCATCAGCGCCAGCAAGGCCGGATTGCGATAGCTCTGCCCCAGGACTATCGGCCCCACCTCAAAATCGGGATAGCGCGCCGCGATATAACTTAAGACGGTCCAGGCTTCAAACGTGGGTTGGCCCTCCCACTGAAAATGATCCGTCATCCAAATACTGCGGAAACTCCCCTTCAGTTGCGGCAGCGTCTTGTCGAGCTCCGACAGGAAGGTCTCGTTCTGCCCCTTTGGCGGCCCGTGCAGCAGGCCCAATCCAAAATCCACCATCGAATCACTCCTTGAATCGCTAGCATCTGGACTATTGTACTGCCATTCGCCGTAAATCTCCGCCTCCAATAATGCGGCGAATGACCGTGGAAGGCGGTAAGATCTATCGCAAAACTATAAAGATGCAGGAGCACGCCAATGACCAAACCTCCCAATATCCTCTGGTATTGCACCGATCAACAGCGCTTCGACACTATCGCCGCCTTGGGCAATGCGCATATCAACACGCCTAACCTCGACCGCTTCGTCACGGAATCGGCGGTCTTCACCCACGCTTATTGCCAATCGCCGATCTGCAGCCCGAGCCGCGCCAGCTTCCTCACCGGCATGTATCCCAGCGCGCTTGGCGTCAACGGCAACGGCTTCCGCTGCTTCCCGCGTCACTACGAATCGCGTCTCATCAGCCATGTGCTGCGCAACGAGGGCTACGATAGCGGCTTGATCGGCAAGCTGCACCTAGCCAGCGCTTTCCTGCGCCGCGAAGAGCGCGTGGACGACGGCTACGATTATTTTCAGTACAGTCACGATCACAAGGGCGGAGCCGAGCCCGGCAACGAATATGTCGAATGGATCAAGGCGCAGGGCATTGATCACAACAGAGTCTTGCGGCCGCGGGGCATCGCCTCGCTGTACGATTATCGCAACTCGCATTTGCAGCAGGGCTTCGGCGGCTTGATGGAGCCGACGGCAGAGGCGGACAACGTCCCGCCCCATTTGCACCAGACGCATTGGTGCAGCGAGAAAGCGATTGAATTCATTGGTCGCAACCGCGAGCCGGACAAACCCTGGCTGCTCAGCATCAATCCCTTCGATCCACATCCGCCTTTTGACGCCCCCTACGAATACTACCGACGCTATGACCCGGACAGCTTGCCCGGCGCTCACTTTGAAGCGAGCGACATCGCCCAGCAACGCCGGCTGGAAGCGGCCGATATCGACTTCCAAAATCGCGCGCGGCGCCCGGAAGAATTCCAGCACAAGCAGATCCAAGCCTCCTACTACGCCATGATTGAATTTCTCGACGAAGAATTCGGCCGGCTTCTGAATCAACTGGACGCGACCGGCCAACGCGAGAACACCATCATCATCTTCATGAGCGATCATGGCGAGATGCTGGGCGATCACGGGCTTGTGCTCAAGGGCTGCCGCTTTTACGAAGGCTTGGCGCGCGTGCCGCTGATGATCTCCTGGCCCGGGCATATCAAGGCTCAGGTTTCCGACGCGCTTATCGAGCTCGTTGATATCGCGCCGACGCTGTATGAACTGCTTGGCATGGAGGTGCCGCCTTGGGTGCAGGGGCGCTCGGCCGCGGCGCTGCTGGCCGGGGATGCGCTGTCGCCGCCGCACCGCGAGTTCGTCCGCGCCGAGCATTACGCCGCCACCAACTTCCCCGACAAGACCCACGCCACAATGTACCGCGACCGCCGCTGGAAGCTGGTGGTCTATCATCAAAAAAACATCTGCGAACTTTATGACCTGGAGAATGACCCCTGGGAGCACAATGATCTATCGGAAGACCCGGATTACGCCGCTGTAAAATGGGATCTGATGCGCCGCAGCTATGACGCCACGGTCTACGCCCATCCGGTTCAGACGGATGAATACGGTCCATTTTGATTGCGGTATTGGCAAGCCCCGCATTGCTGCGCTACAGTGCCCTTGTCCGCCGTAAACAGTGAAAGGAAGCCCCACCATGTCCATTGCAACACTGCCCGGCATCACCGCTGCAACAGTCGCGACAACGCGTCTCACGACGCGCGTCCTCTCCGCCGGCGACGAAAACGGGACGCCCGTCATTTTCATACACGGAAACTTGACCTCGGCTACATTTTGGGAAGAGACGATGCTGGCCATGCCCGCCGGTTTCCGCAGCATTGCGCTGGATCAACGCGGCTTCGGCGAGGCTGACCCGGCTGCGGCCGTCGATGGCTCGCGCGGTCTGGCCGATATGTCAGACGATGTACTCGCCCTGCTGGACGCGCTGGGCATCGACAAGGCACATGTGGTCGGCCATTCCATGGGCGGCGGCGTCCTCTGGCGGCTGCTGATGGATGCGCCCGAACGCCTCTTGAGCGCTGTATTGGTCGCGCCGGTTTCGCCCTATGGCTTCGGAGGGACAAAAGACGCCGAGGGGACGCTCTGCGCGCCCGATGCAGCCGGCTCCGGCGGCGGCGTCGCCAACCCGCAATACACGCAGATGCTGCGAGACGGCGAACGCGGCGACGGCGAGATGACGCCGCGCCATGTGATGAACAACTTCTATTGGAAGCCGCCCTACACATCAGAACGCGAAGAAGACCTGCTGACGTCCGTGCTGCAAACGCATACTGGCGAGCGCGATTACCCGGGCGACTCGACCGCGTCGGAGAATTGGCCCGCCGTCGCGCCTGGTCGCTGGGGCGTGCTCAATGGCATGGCGCCCAATAATCAACCCGATGCGCGCCGGCTCGACGCCATCGAGCCCAAGCCGCCCTTGCTCTGGCTGCGCGGCGACAGCGATCAAGTCATCGCCGATATGTCCATGTTTGACCTGGCGACCTTCGGCAAGCTCGGCGTCGTACCCGGCTGGCCCGGCGACGAAGTCTGCCCGCCCCAGCCCATGATCGCGCAGACGCGGCAGGTGCTGGACAATTATGCAGCGGCCGGCGGAAGCGTGGAAGAGATCGTAATAGAAGATTGCGGTCATACGCCCTTCATCGAAAAAGCGGCCGAATTCAACGCGGCCTTGCATGCGTTCCTGGGCGGGCGCTGAAACGCGCGTTAGTTTGCGCCCTGGCTGCCTGCGCGCTATATTTGGGCAAAGCAGCACAAAGTCGATACAGCGAAGACTCAAGCAATGACAGGAGATTCTCATGTTCAAACGGTTACTTCTTGCATCGCTCTTCATCATCGTTTTCGGCGCAATTGCCGGGCAGGCGCAGGATGATATCACCATTTTCGCTACCGTCGGCGCCTACTATCCCGATGAGCCGACGGAGAACAATCCCAATCCGCCGGCTATGATGAATGAGATTGTCGCCGAATACGAGGCGGCCAATCCGGGCGTCAATATCGAACTGGTTGATGTGCCGTCCAATATCTCGGGCGATCAATGGCGCAGCACCGTCTTCAACGGCCAGAACGAACCGCATATCATCGTCAACAATTACATCCGCGTCTGGCAGGAACAAGGCAACGACTGGTATGTGCCGCTCAATGATTACATCGAGGCGCCGAATCCTCACATTCCCGAAGGGACGCCGGGGCACGAACGCTGGGCGGACAGCATCCCCGATGTCGTCTGGAACGCCACCTACCATACCGGCAGCGGCAATCAATATGTCGTGACGGTCAACGCTGTCGCCGTTGGTTTCTATTACAACATCGACATGCTGGAAGCGGCTGGCATCGATACCGAATTCGACATTTCCTATTCGCTCTGGGAAGATTGGGAGACGATGATCGCCGAGATGGGCGCAGTGGCCGAGGCTGGATTCGAACCCTTGGCTATGAGCATGTCCACAGCCTCGCCCTACACCTACAACTGGTTCGATGGCACCAGCCTGACCAGCATGTACATCGACCATATCGAGAGTTGGTGGGAGCCGGGCGCCAGCTGGCACGCGCTCAACCAGCGCGAATTCGCCTGCGCCATTCAGAACGGCTTGATCAGCGCCCATGACGATGCCTTCGCCGACTGGCTGGGGCTGTTGGCTGATTTCGAACCGATGTGGGTAGACGGCTACGCCACCATGACCTGGGACGAAGCCTATCGCCTCTTCATCACCGGCGAGGTGCCCTTCCTACTTGGCAACGCCGCCAGCCAGACGCTGAATGTAACGCGCGATGCCGACTTCAACTGGGGCATCAGTTACTTCCCGCCAGTCACCGAAACTACCAGCGCGCATGCCGCCAACAACGAGAGCGCCTATCTGGTCGGTGGCTTCACCGCCGGCTTCACCGTGACCGACCGCGCCCGGCGGGAAGGCATCGAAGAGCAGGTCGTCGACTTCCTCATGTACATGACTGCCCAGCCGCAATGGGGCCGTGTCGTCACCGATTCGCCGCGCAGCATTCCGACGCAGTTTGGTCTGGATGTGCCCGATGCCTTGAAGCCGACGGTGGCCTTCCTTGAGTTGCCGATTCGCGCGCTGAAGGATCCGGACCCGCGCCTAAGCCGCCGTTACGGCGAAGATCATCGCCGCCTAATGCAGGAATACTTCACCGATCAGATCGATCTGGAAACGCTGATCGCCGAAGAAGACCGCCTGATGACGCGGGAAGCGCGCGTCGTCATCGCCGAGAACGAATGGACCTGCGACTTCCAGATGGAGTAGGTCCGGCCGATTTCCGATTCACACAACGGGCGAGTCAACGACTCGCCCCTACATGCGCCCCAAAGTATCCAAATTCGTAGGGACGACCCGTCGGGTCGCCCGTACAACTACGTTCGATTCTGCTGATGCTTAGACGTCTTTCCACAAGCCCGTCCCTGAGGGTTAGCAAACGCGCGAGCCAAAGTCCGCTGCCGATGCGCGTCTGGCGGGCGAGGTGGCTTTACCTGGCGCTGTTGATTCCAGTCGCGATGCTGCTAATTTTTGAGTGGCTGCCGGCCTTTAGCGCGCTCTACAACTCGCTCTATATTTGGAATGGCGGCAAGGTCCATTTCTATGTCGGGCTGGAGCATTATGAGCGCATGCTCAGCGACCGCACCTTCCGCGTCGCCATCACAAATCTGCTCGGCTTTGTCTTCTTCCGCGTCATCATGCAGACGGTGCTGCCTTTCTTCGCCGCTGAGATGATCGTCAACCTGCGCAGCGCCCGCTGGTCCTACTGGTGGAAGATCATCTTCGTCTTCCCGATGGTGGTGCCGACCATCCTCAACTACCTGATCTGGCGCTTCATCTACAACCCGCAGGTCGGCTTGCTCAACGAAAGCTTGAAGCTGATCGGCCTGGACGAATACACCCATGCCTGGCTGGGCGACCCGAACACGGTGATGTGGGCGCTGGCCTTCGTGCGCTTTCCCTGGCTGCCCACCTTGCAATTCCTCATCATTCTGGGCGGCTTGCAGACGATCCCGCAAGAAGTGCACGAGAGCGCGGCCATCGACGGCGCTGGTTTCTGGCGGCGGCTCTTCTATATCGATATTCCCATGACCAAGCGGCAGATCACGCTGGCGATGATCTTGACGATGCTTTTCATGACGCAGCGCTTCGACCTCTTCCTGGTGATGACCGATGGCGGTCCCGGCTATAGCAGCATGGTCCCCGCCCTGCAACTCTATCAGTCGGCTTTCCACTTTCTGGAGTTCGGCTACGCATCAGCCATCGGCGTCGTGTTATTCGTCGCCATGCTCGCCTTGACCATCATCAACCTGCGCGTCTCCGCCGGCGCGACAAATCAATAGGATGGGCGCATGATCGTTAAACCGCGCAAACGCCTCCGCATCGCCAACCACGACCTGCCCTTTCAACTGGTGCTGATCGCCTTTGGCATCGTGACCTTCTTTCCGCTGGTGCTGGTGGTCATCACCTCATTTAAGAGCAATACGCAGTTCTATCACAATTTCTGGCTGCCGGAGCTGCCCCTGCACACGGGCAATTACACTTCGGCCTTCCGCATCATCTGGCGTTACATCGTCAACAGCGTGCTCTATTCCGGCTCGACCATCTGCCTCATCGCTTGCATCGCCTCGGTCGCCGGTTATGTCTTCGCCCGTTTCAATTTCCCCTTTAAGACGGCTCTTTTTCTAGGTTTCATCACCTTGATCATGGTGCCGGGCGTTTTGACGCTGGCGCCGCGCTTCGTATTGGTGCGCGATCTGGGCTTGGTCAACACGCCATACGCCTTGATTTCCGTTTGGGTCAGCGGCGGGCTGGTGCTCTCGACCTGGCTGATGCGCAGTTATTTTGAGTCGCTGCCGCAAGAGCTCTTTGACGCCGCTTACGTCGACGGCGCCGCTGAATGGCAGGTCTTCATTTACGTCTCGGTGCCGCTCGCCCGCCCGATGATTGCGACTGTGGCGATGACGACGCTGATCAGCAGTTGGAATGATCTCATCTGGCCCCTGGTTACAATCACGGACAAGGACAAGATGCCGCTGGCGATGGGGCTGATGCAATTCTCGTCGGATTTCGAGACCGACTGGGGCACGCTCTTCGCCGGCTACGTCATCTCGTCGATTCCGCTGCTTTGCGTCTTCGCCGTGGCGATGCGCCAGTTTATCAGCGGCTTGACCAGCGGATCGATCAAGGCTTGAGGCGATAGCGGATTTGCATTGGCCAGGTTGGCAACGTTACAATCAAACGGGTTGCGGGCGCGCTCGAATCGTTCTCCATTGGAGCGACGCTTGGGCGCGGCGCAGAGATCGACTCTATTCTGTTAGTCACCATAGGGAGATTGTCATGAAAAAGCTGAAAGTCTTACTGCTGTTATTGGTTGGTCTAATGCTGTTCAGCGCGGTGGCGCCGGTGGCGGCGCAGGAGCTTGAGCTCTGGGCATTCGTCAACACGCACGCGCGCTGGTTCCGCGAGCAAGCGGAACGCTACGCCGACGAGGTCAATCCGGACTTCTCGCTCAATGTGATCGAAATCGCTTATGGCGATTTGCACGACAGGCTGCTGATTTCGATTCAGTCGGGCGGCGTCGGCGCGCCCGATATCGCCGATGTTGAGCAGGGGCGCTTCGGCAGCTTTTTGCGCGGTGGCGGCGATCCGGGTTTCATCGAGTTGAACGCCCTGCTGGACGAAGGCGGACATACCGAGAATCTGGTCGCGACGCGGCAAGCCCTCTATACATCCATGGGCTCAGTCTACGGCATTGAACATGCCTTGACGCCGGTCGTGCTCTACTATCGCGCTGATATCTGGGAGGGCGCTGGCTTTGACCCGCAAGAGTTTGTCACCTGGGACGACTTCGTTGAGGCGGGCCGCGCCATCGTCGCCGAGAACCCGGATGTCATTCCGCTGCATATTCACGGTGGCTTGCATGAGCTGCTTTTGCGGCAGCAGGGGCACGACTATTTCAACGCCGATGGCGACGTCACGATTGATTCCGCCGAATCCATCGCGCTGATGGATTGGCTGTTGGCGCTGAAGGACGAAGGCGTGGCTGGGGATCCGCCGACGGGCGACGCGCTCTGGGCCGCCTTCAAGGATGGCACGCTGATCTCCATGGTCGGCGCCGACTGGTATGGCGGTTTCTTCAAAGATAACGCGCCTGAGCTCAGCGGCAAGTGGAAAGCGGCGCCCCTGCCGGCATTTGAAGAAGGCGGACGGCGCACCAGCGTCTGGGGCGGTACCGGCGCCATGGTGGTCAAGACCAGCGACCACGTCGAAGAAGCGCTTAGCTTTCTCGAATTCTCCATGCTATCCATTGAAGGCAACGTGCGCCGCTTCGAGCTGACCACGCTTTGGCCGCCTTACATTCCGGCGATGGCAAACGAGCGCCTGCACGCCGCGGATGAATATTTTTCGGGCCAGGACCTGGGCGCGCTCTTCAGCGACGTCGGACCGGAGGCGCCGCCGCAATGGCAGAGCCCCTTCCGTTCGCAGTTGAACGGCTTGCGAACAGCCGCCTGGCAAGACGTCATCGATGGCAACCGCAGTCCGGAAGAGGTCTTCACCGAAATCGCCGACACCATCCGCGACGAGATGGAATTCGATAGTTAGATCAGCTTCATCCATGTGGTGGCGGGCGGAAGCTCGCCACCGCATTTTCTTGCCCCTTCGAGACATTCTGAGAACCGACCATGTTTGGACGCGGCCGTAAGATTGCGCCTTATCTCTTCATCAGCCCCTTCTTCATCGGCTACGCCATCTTCTTCCTTTATCCGGTGATTCAGTCGCTGCAACTGAGCTTCTACCGCCAGGTCGGCTTAAACAAAGCGCCCCGCTTCATCGGTTTTGACAATTATGTCCGTCTGGTCACCAAAGACGACCTCTTCATCAAAGCGCTGACCAATACCACCTATTACGCCTTGGGCAGCATCCTCATCATCGTTCCCCTGGCGCTGCTTCTTGCGCTGATCCTGCATAGCCCCAAGCTGCGCTTTCGCGAGTTCTTCCGCTTTCTTTATTTCACGCCCAATATCACCGCCGGCGTCGTTGTCGGCATCATCTTCGGCCTGGTCTTCGAAGAGCAATATGGCTTGATCAACAACTTGCTGTTGGCGCCGCTGGGCATCGACAACGTGCGCTGGCTGCGCGAGGCGCGTTGGGTCATGCCAGCCATCATCTTGCTCGGCGCCTGGAAATGGACCGGCATCAACGCCATCTATTTCATGGTCGGCTTGCAGAATATCCCGCCCGAGCTGAAAGAGGCGGCGCGCGTCGACGGCGCCACCCGCCTCCAGGTCTTCTGGCATGTGACGCTGCCGCTGCTGCGCCCGATCCTCGCTTTCGTGCTGACCATCGCCATCATCGGTTCGTACAATCTATTTGCGGAACCTGCGATCTTGTTGCGCGGGCTGGAGGGCGGACCCAACAACGCCGGCATGACCATGACCATGTACCTTTACACCCGCGGCTTCCGCGAACTCAAAATGGGTTACGCCTCGGCGATTGGTTATTCGCTGGCTGTCATCATATTGGTCTTGAGCGTGATTCAGTTGATCCTGATCCGCGCTTTCCGCGAGGATTGAGGGGCATGAGACTCGCCATATCGCGCCCTTCGGATCCGTCCGAGCGCAAATCGCTTTACCAGAAGTTGCTTGAAGCAACGATCGTCTACGCTATCCTCTTCTTCTTCGCCCTGTTGGTTGGCATCCCCTTCCTGTACATGTTCACCGGCTCCTTCAAGACAAACGGCCAGCTATTCGCTTGGCCCATCAATCTGCTGGCGCCCGAGCCAACATTCAATAATTACGAGCGGTTGCTGAGCGGCGAGGAGATCCCCTACCTGCAGCAGATGGGCAACAGCGTCATCATCGCCGTCAGCCAGAGCGCCTTGACGCTGCTCTTCGCCTCGATGGTGGGCTGGGGCTTCGCCAAATACGAATTCCGCGGCAAGACCTTCTTGACCGTCTTCCTACTATTCACCTTTGCCATACCCTTCCAGGTGACGCTGGTGCCGCTCTTTCAGATGATCGTGCGGCTGGGCTTGCTGGATAGCTTCTTGGGCGTCATCCTGCCCAGCTCGGTCAGCGCATTCGGCGCCTTCTTCATGCGGCAGGCGATGGTGTCGATCCCGCAAGAATTGCTCGATGCCGGGCGCATTGACGGCGCCAGCGAATGGGGCCTCTTCTGGCGCATCGGCATTCCGCTCTCGCGCGGCGCCCTGTCGATTCTATGCGTGCTCGTCTTCCTGACCGCCTGGAACGATTACCTCTGGCCGCTGATCGTCCTGCGCACGCCGGAGAAATTCACCTACCCGGTCGGGCTGGCGACGCTGAATGGCTTGTACAAAGTCGAATACGGCATGATCCTGGGCGGCGCCTTTATCGCCACGCTGCCGATCGTGCTTATCTTCGTCGCCGGCCGCAATCAAATCCTCGATAACTTGACCATCGGCGCGGTCAAGCAGTAAGTCGGAAAAGGATTTGTATGGCTTGTCCGCTACTGGTGGATTCATGCGCGCATCGCTTCTAACCCCCCTCGGTCCCCCCATAGCAATGGGGGGAAGGTTTCGGCGAGGTCGACAAGTAGGACGTGGCGAAGCGGATAACGCTCGGACGCACTTGCGATTGCTCCCCTCCCTGATGCCTCGGGGAGGGGCTGGGGGTGGGGTTAGGGTAGCGAATCGCAAAAGCGGATTAGCCTTACAGGGGCAATTCTGTGAATCGCCCGCCTGAGCCATCAGCTTTCATCCAATCGGAAATGCAGTTCCATGTAATGCAGGTCGTAGTAGCGCCCGTCCACTTTCTCTTCCCGATGCGCCGTGCCGACGATCTCAAAGCCCAGCTTCTCATAAAGCCGAATCGCCGCCAGCGCCTCAGTATTGACCATCAAGCTCACCTTCTCGATCTGCCCCGTTGACCGCAGCTCATCAAGCAGCCGCCGCATCAAGCGCGAGGCGATCCGCTTGCCGCGCATCTCCGAAGACAGGTAGACGCTGTAAATGCCCGCCACATGGCGCAGCTTGGCTTTCGCCGACCAACCCGCCCCGGCCATGCCAACCAGCGTCCCGTCCACTTCCGCGAAGAACGTGACATTGCCATCGCGCTCGTAGGCCGATTTTGAGCGGGCGATCCAAACTTCATCCGCGAAAGCCAGCTCGTCTTCGTAACTTGAGGCGAAGGCGGTCGGCTCGGCGCGCAGGGCTTCGAGGCGCAACTGCTTCGCTTCCCGCCAGCGCTCCGGCGGCAATGTGATTATCGTGGGTTCAGGCATCCCGCACCAATCTTTGACTTTTTCTACCGGTATGGTTATGCTTGCATTGTACGTTGCAATCCTACCGCAAAAGGGTCAGCATCCAATTGGTGCGTCGCTGCCTTCTTGAACTTCTTTGGGGGCGTATACTGGAGGCTGATGGTGTGGCCGTTACTCACTAAGAAGCAGCCATCATCGCATTGAATATATGGCGCAGAAAGCCTGCGGGGCAGGAGGTGCAATGCGTACGATCAAAAAAAGCAGTCAGCACGTAATGAACTGGAATCAAAAATGAAGGAGATAACCATGTCCGAAAAGAAACTATCCCGCCGCGACTTTCTGAAAGCGGCATCAACCGCGCTGGCAGCTTCCGGCTTTGCCGCGCTGCCGGTCGGCGTCGTGCGCGCCCAGGACGAAGAAGTCAATCTCGTGCTCTGGGGCTTCGCCAGCAACCGCGTCGAATGGATGCAGAACGTGGTTGACGAACTCTGGTCCGACATGCATCCCAATGTCGGCTTCACCTTCGAGCAGACGCCCTATTGGGACCTGTGGCCCAAGCTGACGGCGGCATTTGTCGGCGGCGCCGGCATCCCCGATATGGTCGATATCGAGATCAACCAGACGGGCCAATACGTGCGCGAACCGGGCAACGAGCCCTTCGCCGCCATGAATGACCTGCTGGGCGAGGACCTGGACAGCCTTTCAATTCCCTCGGCCACCGCGCCCTGGACCGTCCGCGGCAATATCTACGGCCTCGGCAACGAAGTCAACCCGCTGCTGATGCTCTACCGCAGCGACGTCATGGAAGAGCTGGGCGTTGACGCCGAAGCGCCAGTGAGTTGGGAAGAATGGATCGAGCAAGTGGGCGGTCCGGTACAAGATTCGGGCACGGCGCTGACGACTTTCAACCGAGGCGCGGGCAGTTGGCGCGAATTGAACAACGTGCTCAACGCGGCTGGCGGCCAATTTTTCGATGGCGACGGCAATGTAACAGTGCTGGACGACGACCTGGCGGTTGACATCTTGAATTGGCAGAAGGGGCACGTCGATTCCGGCTTGTTCCTGGTATCGGACGCCGATTGGTGGGGGCTGGTGGGCGATTCCGCCCTAGTCAGTATGTACGCCGCGCCCTGGCTGCAAGGCTTCATGAAGCAGAACGTCCCCGACATGGAGGGCCAGTGGCGGATGCGCCACCTGCCGAAATGGAGCCCGGACAGCCCCAAGACCTCGCCCTATGGTGGCACCGGCATGGGCATCACCGCCGCCTCCGAAAACAAGCCGGAGTCCTACGAGTTCATCCGCGTCTGCAATATCACTGCCGAGGGTTCGCTGCTGGCCTTCCGCCGCATGAACCTCTTCCCGTCCTACACACCGGTCTGGGATAGCGAGGAATTGCTGCGCTCGGATGATTACTTTGGCGGGCAGGTACCTGGTCAATTCATCGCCGAGGCGGCCGCCGAAATGGCTGTCGTCAACGTTGATCCGTATTGGGGCTTGTTCGGTGATATCGTCAATCGCGTCGTTATGGATCCGGTCTTCGAGGCGGATGCTGATCCGCGCGCGGCGCTGGAAGAAGCGATCGAAGAATTCGAGTTCAGCAAGTAGGGCAATTCCCCCCCATCCCCCGGCCCC